>CALKOT010000018.1 GCA_938092015.1 uncultured Paracoccaceae bacterium | reverse complement strand
GCCTCAAGGGCACTGCGGAACTGAACCGCCATTTGGTGTTTCTAGCTTTTGCGGGCGCATCACGAACCTCAATGTTCAATCTCAACAATGGGATCGAACCACATCGGAGTCAGCAAAGGAATCCCTCGCGTGCACGTGCGTCAGAAATCGCAAGCTTTTGAGCTGACCCCCGGCCAAACCTTGCTAATCTCTATACTTGAAAAATTGAATTATCTGCTCGGATCCATAGGCTTATGCGAAAATCACAGGCGACTAGACTATGACATACAGATTGTGTGAGTGATAAGAAAAGCAATTGATAAGTCGAATACATTCTATGAGCCGTTCTATGAACCATTGCTCGAGCTGATCTCTCAATTTGGAGAGATCCGACCGGGAGACGATGGAAAGCGTAGACGGGGAGCGCTGATATCAGTTGGGGATAATTTCAAAAGCGGTAGGTGGAAGTTTCATCGCGTCGAGCTCTCGACTAAGTTCCTAAGAGACAGTGGCCTTTCAGATTAATGATTTGATGGTCGTTTCTGTGTCCTGCTTGACGGTGTGTAGCAGAAGTTGAAAGTGCCCTTGACCCCCCAAACCCCATCCCGCACAACCAGCCCATGCGCCTTACCATCCCAAACGTCCTCACGATCTCTCGCGTCATCGCGGCCCCTCTGGTCGCGTTCACTTACCTCACGTTTGATCCGAAGTTTGCGAACTGGGTGGCGTTCTGGCTCTTCTCCATCGCAGCGACGACGGATTTCTTTGATGGGTATCTCGCGCGGAAATGGAACCAGACCAGCGGTTTCGGGCGTATGCTCGACCCCATCGCCGACAAGGCCATGGTTGCGATTGCGGGCGCGGTTCTGATGGCGGTTTATGGGATGGTCTGGATTGTGCTGGTGCCCGTGACCCTGATCCTGCTGCGTGAGGTGATGGTCAGCGGCCTTCGCGAATACCTCAAGGGCGCTGAGATCATGGATGTGACGCTGCTGGCGAAGTGGAAGACGACTGCGCAGCTATTCTCCATGGGGCTATTGTTTCTAGCGGGGTCGATGGAGACGGATCTGGTGCTGTATCTCGGCTATGCGCTGCTTTGGGTCGCCGCTGGCCTGACTGTGATCACCGGGTGGGATTACTTCCAGAAGGGGATCGCCTATATCAGAGCGCAGGAGGATGACGCATGAAAGTGATGTATTTCGCCTGGCTCAGGGAAAAGACCGCGATTTCCAGCGAGGAAGTTGACGGCGCTGGGCTGGCGACGGTGTCCGATCTGGTTGAGGCGTTACGGGCCAAAGGGGCCCGGCATGCGGCGGCGTTTGAGGATGTCTCGGCGGTGAAGGTTGCGGTTGATCAGAAGGTGGTGGGGTTTGACGCTTCGTTGGAGGGCGCGACAGAGGTTGCGTTCTTCCCGCCGATGACTGGCGGTTAGAGCGATGTCCGATTCATTAAAAATAGGTGAATCAGATTTTTGCCGGGGCCAAAGGCGAAATCTGATGCAATCTGATCGGATTTCGCTCTAGTGGCCGTTCGGGTTCAGGAAGAAGATTTCGATCTTGGTGTTGAGGCTGCGGCCCTGCGCGGTTCGGGTGATGCGGGGGCGTTGGTGACGTTCTCGGGCATTGTTCGGGGTGGCGAGGGCGATGTGGCCGCGATGATGCTGGAGCATTACCCGGGCATGACCGAAGCCGCGCTGGAAGAGATTGAGGCGGAGGCGTGTGCGCGTTGGGATCTGAGCGCGTCGCTGATCATCCACCGGGTCGGGCGGCTCATGCCGGGTGAGAATATCATGATGGTCGCTGCAGCCTCCCGCCATCGCAAGGCGGCGTTTGAAGCGGCTGAGTTTCTGATGGACTACCTCAAGACCCGTGCGCCGTTCTGGAAGAAGGAAGAGACGCCCGAGGGCGCGCGCTGGGTTGATGCGCGTGAGGCGGATGATGACGCGGCGGCGCGGTGGGCGAAGTAACGCTTTACCTTTTGTCGATCAGTTCCTGACGCGCGGCGCGCAGGCCGTCCATTGTGGCGGCTAGTTCTGCTTCCGTTTCCCTTAGTTTAACCTCTAGCTTCTGCTCGCGAGCCGTGAACTCGGTGGAGAGGGAGGTTTCGGTTTCCGCCTTTGCTTCGCGCACGGCGTCCCGTTCAGCCTCCGCCTGGAGGAGGTCGGCTGCTATCGCCTCGACCCGCAAAGCTTCGGGGGATCGTTTGCGGGTGGTCACGCTCCATAGCCAATGGGCGACCCAGCCGAGGGCGAAGGCGGCAAAAAGGGCGGCGGCGATAAGAAGGGCGAGGTCCTGTTCGGTCATTCCGCATCCTCGATCAGGGTGAATTCGATGCGCCTGTTCAGGGCGCGGCCGACCGCTGTCGCGTTGTCGGCGATAGGGCGGGCTTCGCCATAACTTTTGGCGATCAGGTGGCCCGGCGGGACGTTGGCGGCGATCAGGGCGGTCAAAACAGCCTCGGCCCGGCTACGCGACAGGGCGAGGTTGCCCGCCTCAGATCCCTGCGCATCGGTATGGCCGCCGATCTCGAATCTCGCATCCTGGCATCGTGTCAGAAGCGCGGCGATACGCCTGACGGCGGCTATTCCTGATGCCGTAAGCGTGGCTGACGCTGGCTGAAAGCTGAGGGGCGCATCGGCGACTGCGCCGGCCACTTCATCGGCGCATTTGGTCGGTGGCACAGGCTGGGCCAAGGCGAGGATGTTGGGATTGTAGCTGATGCGCGAAGTGGTGCGCCAAGCGTCGCCCGCCGCAGACAATGCGTTGTGGGCGGGCGTGATATCTTCTGGCTGTGCGGCCGCGCCGGTAAGGCTGATTTTACCTAGGCTGATGGTCAAGGACCCGCGGGTCAGTTTGCTGAGCGCCGTCAATCCAACCCGGGTGATGCGGCGCCAGTCTTCTGGCAGTGAGTCGCCGTCTGTCGCCTCAAACGTCGCCTTGGCGCCGGGAAACAGTGCGCGGGTGTAAGCGCCAAGACTGCCGGCAGCGCGCTGCAAGCCGTCGCCCGATTGGGCTGAGGCTATGGCGATGTCCGTGTCTCCGCCCGGCCAATCGACCGTCAGCTTGAAGGGCGACGCTGCAACGGAGGCTTCTTTCGTCGTTTGATCGTCAATCAAGATCCGATAACCCGTTGGCAAATTTGCTGATAGGACGTCTTTCAGTGCAATAACGGCTGAAGGTGGGCTCGGCGGAAGGGCAGTGATGCGCAGCACTTTGCCCGAAAGCGTCAATTCCGCAGTGGAAAGGCCAGCGATCGCGCTGATGGCGGTTTCAGCGGCATCGGCCCACGCATCGCCGGGGGCGCCGGCACCCATCTTGCACGTCGCGTTGAAACCAAGGTGCATTTCTGCTGCGGCTTTGATTTTGGCAGTGCCTGCTGGGGTCGACGCAGCGCAGGTAACACTGTTTGTTGCGCCCTCTGACTTAGATGCGGTCACGCGGAAGTCCTGCAAGGCTGTCGGCGGCGCTTCGATGCTTGTTTGAACCGTCCAGCCAAGCGTCTTTAGCTGGCGAACCATTGGCTCAACTGCGCTCAATGCCCCCTGTGTTTCCGCAAGGCCCACGATGGTTATGGCGGCCTCTTCCACAGAGATCCTGACATGGCGCAGGGTGGATGTGATGTTTGACAGGACAGGCTCGGTCGCCGCCCAGTCAATGTCAAAACCAGAGGCGCCGAAGGTCAACATCGACATATCGCTTTTAAGGTCAGCGATCATCGCTTCGTTTGCGATGGCGCCGTTTAGGATCAATTGGTCCTGGCCTTTCAATATCTCCAGTCGCGGTGGAATGATTGTAGGCGTGACCCTGGGGGCTTCTGAGATGTCGTTGGTGACGGTCAAAACGGGTGAGATTGCCCTAACGATCGTTAGCGCCTCAGCTTTGGCGACTGCCGAAGGGGAGGGGCCTGAAAGGTTGACCTCTAGCCCGTCAATCGCGCTGTGGGCCCAGCTATATCCGCCAGCCTGTAGCACCGCGTCGACCTGCGCGGCATAGCGCGCTTCGGCCAAAGCCGCGAGCCGGGGCGCAAGCGTTGTGGCGGCGATGCCAGCGGCGACAAAGATGATCAGGGCGAAGGCGTGTCGCAGCATGGGCTCAGGCGCCGCCTTTACGCTCGGCGCGTTTGCGGGCGCGATCAGCTTCCCAGCTTTTGGCGATCAACGGGTTCAGGCGCCGGGCCATGCCGGGCGAGATAACGCCGGTTTCTGTCGCGATAAGCTGAAGGAATAGCTTCAGGGTTTCGGGCTGTTGCATCAGATCCGAGATCTTTTGACGATGTGCAAGTGTCGCCTTGTGGTGAAGGTCAGCGAGCACCGGGTCTGCCATCAGTTCTGCAAGTTTTTCCTGCATTTCAGGTTGGCGTCGGGCGATTGAGACGTCTTCAACGGTGTTGAAGTTCCGCTCAGCCCAGTAGCTCAGATCCAGATCCGTGACCTTCGAATTAGGCAATCCCCTGTCGCGTTTTACCAGAAATGACTGGGCTGAGCGAAGGGCGTAATGGTTCACCTGCGCGCCTTCAAATCCGGCAATTTCAGGTAACAACCAC
This sequence comes from uncultured Paracoccaceae bacterium, assembly GCA_938092015.1. GTDB lineage: Bacteria > Pseudomonadota > Alphaproteobacteria > Rhodobacterales > Rhodobacteraceae > Pikeienuella. Next base: position 44,001 of record CALKOT010000018.1, on the reverse strand, counting down.
AGGCGTTTGTCGCAGTACATCGGTAATTCGCGCCCGGCGGCGTTGACGACTTTGATATCTTCAAGTCTTGCAGGGTCTGGATCAAGCGGGCGGTGGACGCCGATCCGCGCATAAGGCGCATCGGCGCGCCAGATGCTTTTCAATCCGTAATTATGGAAGGGAAACGGGCAGTTTTCCGGCATGGCGCGGGTGAACTGTTCGGTCACTGGCTTGTCATCATAGCCAATCACACCTGCAGCGCCGAACCGCCGCCAGCTGATGATATGCAGGTGCGCCTCGGGGCTGTGGCCCAGCAAGTCATCCAGGCGACCATGCCCGTGTTTGATGTTCAGAAATTCATCGCAGTCGAGACATGACAGCCATTCGGCCTGCGCTGTTAGTGGATGATCGTCAGCCCGCATCAGGGCGGTTTTCTGAATGCCGCGCTGTTTGATTTTGTCGCTGATGACATGGGCGCCGTGGCCGAGTTCAGCCAGACGTTCCCATATGGCGTCCGTGCCGTCGTCGCAGTCGTTTGTGTAGACGAGAAACTGATCAAATCCGATGGACAGGTGATAGGCGGCCCATTCAAGGATGAAGGGACCTTCGTTTTTCATTGCTGTCACAATCAGGCGCATGAGCGGGCGATACCATGGGGCGGCGGAGTGGGGAAGTGGCGTGGCGACGGCATAGGGCGTGCTTATGCTGTTCGGTAGACCCGCTTCATTCCATCCCTGGCAGCGTTAGTTGTGCATTCCGCGCATAAACCTTGGCGACAGCCGCATCATCCTCACCCCCAAGGCTCCTGCCCGCCGCCGCCAAAAATTGCTGCAGCGCCGCCGCCGTGATGGGCGCGCTGAAGCTGGCGGATTTAGCGATGTCCAGCACGATGCCCAAATCCTTGGGCCAGATGTTCACGGAGCTATGGGGCGTGTAATCCCCGGCCACGATATGCGGCGCGCGGTTTTCCAGCATTCAGCTGGTCCCGGCGCATTTTGAAATGACTTCGACGAACTTTTCCGGTGTGACGCCCTGCGTCATGCCAAAGGTCAGCGCCTCAGCCATTGTTGCGATGTGCACGCCCGCCAGTAATTGGTTCACGGCTTTCATTGCGGACCCTGCCCCTGCGGCGTCGCCCAGTTCTAAAACGGTCTCACCGGTTGCTTCCAACGCTGGCCGGGCGGCGCTGAAGACGTCTGGCGTGCCTGAAGCCATGAAAGACAACTGGCCGTTCGCGGCCTTGATTGATCCGCCTGAAATCGGCGCGTTGAGATAGTGGACGTCTGCCGTATTGCACTGCGCCTCCATCTGCTTGGCGAATTCAGGGGGCATTGTGGCGCAAGCGATGACCAGTGCGCCCTGTTTCAGCATCGGGACAACGCCGTTATCGCCGAACAGCACTGCATCTGTCTGGGCGGCGTTAAGGACGACGACAAAAACGGTGTTGAGGGTTGAGGCGACGTCGGTTATTGCGCCTGACGAGCCACCCTCTGCCAGGAAACGCTCCATCGGTGCAGCTGCAACGTCAAATCCGTGGACCCTGTGACCAGCGCGAAGGGCCGAAGAAGCAACGCCATAGCCCATGGAGCCGAGGCCGAAAACGGCGATGTTTTGGGGGATGGTCATGGGGAAGGCTCCTGAGGCTGAATCTGTCCCGGCCTTGGTAAGCGCAGTCGAACCAGAAGCAAAGCAGAGCGGCTGGATTTACCCGGCGAATGGATGATTGACAAAGTCGCTTTTTAATTAACATAGTTAACTATAAACACGTTAACAAAATACGATCTTCAACGCAGCCTCGGCTATCGCATGACTTACGTCGCGCGCCTGAATGAAAGGCGGTTCGAGGGGATGATTGCCGAACACGGCCTGTCGCGCCTCGCGTGGTGTGTCCTTTGCGCATTGGAATACGAAGACCTGTCTCGCCCGTCAGACATCGCCGATTTCATCGGGGTGGATCGGGCCGCAATCTCTCGTGTCATCGGGCAAATGGAGGCGAAGGATCTGATCACCCGCCGCCTCGCCGCTGGTGATGCAAGGGCGCGGGCGATTGAGATCACCGCACTGGGGCGCGTGCGTTTGGCGGGCGGCACAGCGGCGGCTGAGGACAATGCAGCGCATCTGCGCGCCCAACTATCGGCTGAGGAATTCGCCGCGCTAGACGCAATCGTGACGAAACTGATGAAGGGCGACGCCAGCCCGTTGAAAGGGCTGTAAAATGCGCCTGTTTTCCTACAAAGACCGCCCGTTTCACCTTGGCCCTTATCCGCTGGAAACACTTGCCCGGACGGACAAGGCGTCTGACCTGAGCGCTGTTCCCCCAATGACTCCGTTGGTGTTTCGGCGAAAGGACACGCCTGTATCGCTGGTCAATGCGATGACAGAATTTCAGGCGACGCTGGATGCGATCCGCGAGGGGCTGGTGAAGCGCGAACGCGGTGTGATCCCCGAAGATCCGCTGGAACGTGCGAACCATCTGAAGTCATTCGCCTACTACAACGATGCGTCACAAGCCGGCGTGTGTGCGCTGACGCCGGAAATGTTCCTTGATGCGCCTGTCGTGAACCCAGAAGTCGCGCGGCTGGCGGAAGACATGCAGACCCGCCAGACCAAAACCCTCGCGGCGGGCGTCGATGTGATCATGGCGGATTTGAAGGAGGCTATGGCGCGGCCACCATCCTCGGTCACCCACCACACCCATGCGCTGGTCTTCCTGCACGAATTCCCTCGTGATCCCGAACGGGACGAGCCGGGCGCGGACTGGATCATGGGCTGCCAGGAAGAACGGGCCTGTTTGCGCGGGGCTGAGGCGCAGGCGATTATCTCTAATTATATCAGGCTGCTGGGGTGGGAGGCGCGTGGGCATACCCGCGCTGCGTCAGATGTTGACCTCAACAAACTCTGCGTCGCCGCGGGGCTGGGTGAGTTGGTGGACGGCGTATTGATGAACCCGTATCTGGGCGCTCGGTTCGGCGTGACGGCGGTGACGACGATGTTTGAGCTTGCGCCGGACAAGCCGTTGGCCGGTGAGCGATCGTTGAAATCCCACGGCCCGGGCTGGTGGTTTGGCAAAGGCCACGCCAAGTCTGCGATTAATCAGGAGGCGTTCAAAACCCGCAACTACGCCGACGGCGCGCACCCGTTCGAGACGTTGAAGCGGGTTGATGAGCCGACGACGTACATAGACGAGGCACGCGTCGCCCGCGTCCCCAAACGCACCGACATGTTCGCCCGCGCCCAGTTTGGCGATATGGGCAAGAACGTGCAGGACGGCGCGAAGATGGGGAATTATGTCCGTAAATCCGCGTTAGCATTTTCCTACCGCCAGTCGCTTGGGGCGCACATTCTTTTGCAGGATGGCGATTGGGGGGAGCCGGATACGTCGGCGCAAGACCCGGACCGCAATGCGGAAATGGTGAAAGCGGCGCTCTATTACCTTGGCTCAGATGCCGTCGGGATCAGCCGTTGCCCGGACTGGACGTATTATAGTCACGATGCAGCGGGTGAAGTGCTGGACCCCTACCACAAGAACGCCATCTCAGTGATCATCGACCAGGGGCACGAAACGATGGATGGCGCGTCCGGCGACGATTGGGTCGCCTGCGCCCAGTCGATGCGCGCATACTTGCGGTTCGCGCTGCTCGGCGGCGTCGTCGCCAAGCAAATCCGCAACATGGGCTATTCGGCGCGCATTCATACGGTGATGGATGGGGAGGTGCTGCAACCTCCGCTGTTGTTGCTTTCCGGGCTGGGCGAGGTTTCGCGGATCGGCGAGGTCATCCTGAATCCTTTCCTAGGTCCGCGTCTTAAGTCAGGCGCGATCACGACGAACATGCCGCTGGCGCACGATAAACCGATCGATTTCGGCATGCAGAATTTCTGCGAAAGCTGCAAAAAATGCGCCCGTGAATGCCCGTCTGGCGCGATCACCGCCGGGCCAAAGCTGATGTTCAACGGCTATGAGATCTGGAAATCTGACAGCCAGCGCTGCACGCAGTACCGGATCACGGTCGAAAATGGCGCGATGTGCGGGCGGTGCATGAAGACCTGCCCGTGGAACCTTGAGGGGTTGTTTGCAGAAAAGCCCTTCCGCTGGGCTGCGATGAACTTCCCATCCGCCGCCAAACACCTCGCCGCGTTGGATGACAAGTTGGGGAAAGGTGGGCTGAACCAGATGAAGAAGTGGTGGTGGGACCTCGAAATGCTCAATGAAGGCCCCTACACGCTGACCGAAAAAGAGGTGAACGCGCGGGGACTGCAAACCGATCTGGACCTGCAGTACGAGGACCAGACGCTAGCCGTATATCCCGCCCACCTCGCCCCGCCGCCATTCCCCTTTCCCTTCCCGATGGACCGGGAACAGGGCATAGAAGCCTATGAAAGCATGGTGACGGCGGACGAATATCGCGCCGCGCCGGACAATGCCCCGCGCCACGAGTTCAAAATGCCCGAAGGTCCGCCGCCGGTAATCCAGGCGAGGGTCGCAAAGGCAGAGGCGATGACGCCTGATATCACGAAATATGAACTGGAAACAGTAAGCGGTGAACCGCTGCCCACCGTCGAAGCGGGCGCGCACATCGATGTCGTGGTCAGCCCAGAGTTCTTCAGACAGTACTCGCTATCAGGCGACCCTGCTGACCCGTCGAAATACCAGATCGGCGTCCTGCGTGAGGATGAAGGGCGGGGCGGATCAAAGCTTATGCACCGGATCTTCAACGAGGGCCGTAAGGTCTGGATCGGCCGTCCGATCAATCATTTTGGACTGGACCCAGAAGGGACCAAGCACTTCCTGATGGGCGGCGGCATCGGGATCACGCCAATGATTTCGATGGCGCATGAACTGCATGCCAAGGGCGTTGATTTTGAGATGCGCTATTCATGCTCAAAACGTGAAAACGCCGGGTATCTCAAGGACATCGCAGCCGCGCCATGGGCTGACAAAGTGCACTATCATTTCTCGGATGAGGATACGCGAGCGGACCTCGATCAGGTGCTCAGCGGCGTGCAGGCCGGCTGGCGCCTCTACACCTGCGGCCCGGACCGCTACATGGATGGCGTGTTCGAAGCAGCACTCAGGCAAGGCTGGGCGGAGGAGGCGTTGAAGCGTGAGTATTTCTCAGTCCCCGAACAGCCGGATTGGGTGAACCATGACTTCACGTTGAAACTGGCGAAGTCCGGGCGCGAGGTCTTCGTGCCCGCCGATCAGACCCCGACCGATGCGCTTGCTGCTGCGGGCATCCATGTTGACGTAAAATGCTCGGACGGAATTTGCGGAGTGTGCAAATGCGGGGTGGTTTCAGGCGAAGTTGAGCACCGTGATTTTGTGCTTGGTCCGAAAGAGAGGGCGACGTCGATGATGCTGTGCTCAAGCCGGGCTGTTGAACCGGATGGAGTGGTGGAGATTGATTTGTGAGGATTTGTTGAAGTTTGAATGGCCGCTTCGAGCCCAACTTTTACCAATGTTGCAGAACGCATGAATGTCTGTTTTCGTTAATTTGCGCACCTGCGCGACTACTCTACAACGAATACCGAAACGGCTTCATTGAAACCCTTTAAATCGCACTTTGTGCCAGTATCGACAACAATGCTTGTGATAGCGTTGAACTTTTCCGAGCATACAGTTTTCACATTTAAAATGCTCGCTTGATCTAGCAAGCGCGAAGCCAGATTAACGGCAGGGCCAACTGCCGTGAAATCAAGGCGGTTTTGGCTACCGACATTTCCATAGAATATTTCTCCAATATGGAGCGAGGCACGAAATTCGATTGGTGTGTCACTGCTGTGGCTTTCAATTTTGGCTTTTGAACTTGCAACAGTATTCAAAGCATTTTGTGCAGCTGCTTCCAGTGCGGTTAAATCATCGACTACTGAAAAGATGATCAAAGCGCCGTCGCCAATGAATTTCAGAATTTCGCCGTAGTTGGCCACCACAGCAGTATCGTTAATATCATAAAATACATTCAACACTTTTATAACTTCGGTCCCTGAGTGGGAATTTGACATTGCAGTATAGTTCACCAAGTCCACGAACAATATGACTGCAGAAATCGTCTCCCCTTCGCCGCCTTTCATCAGATCATCGCCGCGACCGCCCTTGATTGTGTCATTGCCCAGGCCGCCCTCCATCGTGTCATCGCCACGTCGCCCGCGCATCAAATCGTCTGCTGCGGTGCCGATCAAATTGTTGTCCTGGCCATTGCCGTTAATTGTGTTGCTGGGCATCTTGCGCCTCCTCTTGCATTATTGGTGATGCGATAAGGGCCGCTGGGCGGGGATTGTGATACCTGCGAGAATAAGTAGGTTTTTCTGGGTTTTGCGGGCCTGCAGACTAAGCCCATGACGTCTGTGAGGAAGGTCACATGAAAACACGCGTCCTTATTGTGGAAGATCACCCCAAAACGCTCACCTCTATGGCGAGCGCCGTTGAGGCGGCTGAAGATATGGCCCTGGTCGCTGCTGTTCCGACGCTGGCGGAGGGTTTGGTGCTGTTAGCGGGTGCTGATCTGGTGTTGGTCGATCTGCACTTGGGCGAAGACAGCGGCCTCGACCTGATTGCAGCGGCGCAAGGCTTCGAAAGCGTCAGTACTTTGGTTGTCACGATGTTCGGGGATGAGCGCACGACAGTTGCGGCGATTGAGGCGGGGCGGATGGGTACGTGCTGAAGGGCGACCCAAACATCGACTTGCTTCAATCTGTGCGAAATGTACTGGCAGGCGAGGCGCCGATCAGCCCGGCCATCGCCCGCCATCTGTTGCGCCGATTGCAGACGCCCGCGTCAGAACCTGCGCCTGACATCCTGACCAAACGCGAACGCCAGGTGCTGGAGGCGTTGGCGGCAGGCGCCAGTTACAAAGAGGTCGCACGAGAGTTTGACTTGTCGCCGCATACGGTGAACTTCCATGTCCGTTCACTTTACAAGAAACTCTCGGCGCGCTCGCGGGGGGAGGCGGTGAAAAACGCGCTGCAGCAGGGCGTGATCACGATTGAGCGTGATGCGTAAGATCCTGGCGTTTATCTGGGCTGCCCTCGCGCTGGCGGCAGCAGCAGGGTTTGCGGCGATCTTGATTGCAAGCATCCCGCCTGCAGATATGCGAGTGATGACGGTGCCTATCGCGGTTTCTGATCAGTTGACGCCAGAAGAAGCGACTTACGCTGAGGCTTTGGTAAACGCGGACTATGGCGCTGGCGATGCATATGTCTTTCTCAGCCTGCCTGAAGGTCCAGCCGATCGGGCAATTCTGATCAATCAGTTCGGGACCAACGTCGCGCTTTGGTGCGATGGCGTCGTTGATCTAAATGGGCGGATAGGCGACCAGCACACCCGCCGATACATGACGCCAATCTTCCTGAAGATGACAGCGGCTTGCGAGACGGGCGCCTATCTCGTCATCGCTAACCACCCCAACAGCGACGCGAAATCGCTGGCCCATCTTTATGTCGGCGACGCCGATCAGCTTTATGACGCCTATGTCTGGCGTCGGCTTCTGAAGCACGATCTGGCGCGGATTTCGACCGGCGTCGGTGCGCTGATACTTGGCCTCACACTGGTGATCTATAGGCGGTTGAACTTTGGTGACATTCTGCCCTGGTTTACCGCGCTGATGGCGGTGTCGATGGCTTACAATCTCCACATCGTGTTGCTGATCGACAGCCTTGGCGATTGGGCGCGCTGGACGCTGGGCTATCCGCTATCGTTGATCTTCATGGCCGCGGCGACCGCCTTTGTCGGGGCCTGGACGGGCGATCGACGGTCGCGTTTGAATGCAATTGCGATGGTTGGTCTTTTGGTGGCGGGCCTGTCGTTCATCTGGCTGCTGTTGCAGGGGGGCGACGGCGTCGCCAACGCCGTCGCTTTCCTCCAATCGTTGCAGGCTGTGGCGACGGCCTATGCACTGTGGAGGCTTGTGCAGTTTGCCCGGCGTGTGGACCCGTCGCGGTATTGGGAGATCGCGCTGTTTCTGGCCGCCATCGCGATCTTCACGGTGGACCTTTGGCTGAATCGAACTGGCCTGAGGGCCTATCTGCCGACCTCGTTTCCAATCTTCATCTTCGTGATTATCGCTGCTGCAGGCGCTGCGTGGATGGCCGAAGCGTTCGAGGCGATGACACGGTTGACGACCGTGCTCGACCGCAAATTGGCTAAGAAAGAGGCCGCGCTGTCAACTGAATACGCCCGTAGGCAGGAAGAGGCGCGCATGGTTGCGCAGGCCGAAGAACGCCAGCGCATCATGGCTGATATGCACGATGGCGTCGGCGCGAGGTTGCTGGGGCTGGCGGCGGATGCGCAAGATGGCGACCGACCCGCCCGCGATCTTGTGCCAGATATTCATGGCGCCGTGGATGAGCTGCGATTGATCGTGAATGCGCTGGATGCCGTCAGCGATGACTTGATTGGCGCATTGGCGGGGTTTCGCCAGACGGTTGAACCAAAAATGACGTCCGCCGGGTTCGCGTTGGACTGGCGCGTTGACCGGACCGTACGGCTGGCGGGGTTGGAGACTGGGGCGACGCTGTAACTTTATCGGATTTTGCAGGAGGCGTGCGCCAATGCGATGAGGCATTCGGGCGGTGATGTGATCCGAATATCGCTGACGCGGGATGGCGCGGCGATAAGCCTTGCAGTTGGTGACAATGGACGTGGCGGGATTGATCCGGCTGCGGCTGGTTATGGGCTGAAGACCATGGCGGATCGCGCAAGGCGGATTGGCGCGGCGTTTGAAGTTGGGGATTCTGCGCTTGGTGGCGGCGAGGTAAGGTTGCGGTTCGAAGGGTAGTGTAATTGTTGACGACAGTTGAGCGCATTGAGGCGGCGGCAAACACCTAAAGGCAGCGATTGCCAGTAGCCGTAGGGCCGCGATGGTCGCCCATTCCAATGGCGCAGGTTGGGTCCGCTTCTACGCAATTCGATAAGGCGAATTTGGAAATCCTGCCTGTTTCTATCTTGAGCGCGACTTTGGTGCCGGGTTTCCCTGTATTCCCCCTTGAATCGCCTGCGATTCCCGCCCCTAACTCAGATTAACGAAAAACGGGTGACCATATGACCTCCAGCGCGACGCTGATCGCTGAGGGAATTCACAAAAGCTTTGGCGATCTGAATGTCCTCAAGGGAATTTCGCTTGAGGCGTATCAGGGCGATGTGATCTCTATCCTTGGCTCGTCGGGGTCAGGAAAATCAACGCTTTTGCGCTGCATCAACTTCCTTGAAACGCCGGATCAGGGCCGCATCGTGCTGGATGGCGAAGAGGTACGGATCGAAGGGTCAAAGGTCGACCAGAAACAGATCGTGCGCCTGCGCAGCCAGCTTGGGTTTGTTTTCCAGCAGTTCAACCTTTGGGCCCATATGACGGTGCTGGAAAACGTCACCGAAGGCCCAATTCGCGTGCTTGGCCGCGACAAGGCTGAGGCGAAGGACGAGGCGATGGATGTGCTGGCTAAGGTCGGCATCGCCGACAAGCACATGATGTATCCATCGCAGCTATCAGGCGGCCAGCAACAGCGCGTCGCGATTGCGCGGGCGCTCGCGATGCGGCCCAAGGCGTTGCTGTTCGATGAGCCGACCTCGGCGCTGGACCCCGAACTGGTCGGCGAAGTGCTGAAAGTCATGCGCTCCCTCGCTGATGAAGGCCGCACGATGATTGTGGTGACGCACGAAATTGGCTTTGCCCGCGAAGTGTCGAACAAAGTGATTTTCCTCCACCAGGGGTTAGTGGAGGAAGAAGGGCCGCCAGCACAGGTGTTTGGCGCCCCGAAATCAGAGCGGTGCCGCGCGTTTCTGGCATCCGCCCTCTAATCAATCAGTAACAGGAGCTTCTGATGACAAACATGAAATCCTTCCTCGGCGCGCTGGCGCTGGGCGTATTCGCGGCAGGCGCCGTGTCTGCCGCTGGCCATTCGGTCCGCATGGGCACCGAAGGCGCGTACCCTCCGTACAACTTCATCAACGACGCCGGTCAGGTCGACGGGTTTGAGCGTGAAGTTGGTGATGAGCTGTGCAAGCGCGCAGCGCTGGAATGCACCTGGGTGACGAACGAATGGGATAGCATCATCCCGAACCTCGTCTCCGGCAACTACGACACGATCATTGCTGGCATGTCGATCACGGATGAGCGCGACAAGGTCATCGACTTCACGCAGGAATATTACCCACCAGACCCATCCGCTTATGTTGCGCTGGCTGGCGCTGATGTGGATTTCAATGGCGGCGTAATCGCAGCGCAGGCTTCGACCATTCAGGCGTCATACATCGCTGAAAGCGGCGCTATGCTGGTCGAATTCACTTCGCCAGACGACACCATCGCCGCTGTGAAAAACGGCGAAGCGGATGCTGTTCTGGCTGACCGCGGCTTCCTTGCCGACATTGTCAAGGATTCCGGTGGTGAGCTGGTCTTCACTGGCCCGGACGTCGCCATTGGCGGCGGCGTTGGCATCGGCGTTCGCGAAAGCGATGGTGAGCTGAAAGGCAAGTTGGATGCGGCTATCTCGTCCATGAAAGCGGATGGCACGTTGAACGCGCTGATCGCCAAATGGTTTGACGGCAAAGTCACCAACTACTGATCTGAATTGCGCCCTCTCCTTCCGGGGGAGGGCGTTTTCACTGAAGCGTTCCGCCTTGGAATTGCATCGCCAAAACCCTGCCACGCCTGCGGCGCTCTCGGGCTTTTGTCGACATGATTTTTTGACTGAAGGCGGAAAGCTATTGGGGGTTTTATGTGCGCTGATCCATCAACTCTGGAAGGCCTGAACTGGTGGCTGTGCTACCTGACAACGGTCAAGCACATGAACCTCTACACCAGCGTCTTCACGGTGCTGTTGCTGCTAGCCATCGTCACGCCCTGCATCCTCGCGCTTGGCTTTGGCGGCGCGGTCGCGAAACGGTCCGCGCTGATGCCCGTGCGCTGGGTTGGCATGGGCTACACCAGCATGGTGCGCGGCGTGCCAGACATTGTGTTCTTTATGTTCGTGCCAATTGCCCTCGATCAGGTGTTCGAGATGATCCGCCACAAAGTGCTGTGTTCGGACGTCACCGACCCGATCTGGCAGGGTAATGATTTCGTTGTCTGCGACATAGCCAAGCTACCCCTGAATGCCGCCCCGCAGTGGCAGCATGACGCTTATGGATTTATCCTTGCCGTCATCGCCTTCGCCATCGTCTTCGGCGCCTTTGCGGCGAACGTGATCGACGGCGCGCTAAAGGCGGTGCCCAAGGGCCAGCTTGAGGCCGGCGAGGCGGTTGGCATGACCAAACGCCAGATTTTCACCCGCATTCACGCGCCCCAAATGTGGCGCTATGCGCTGCCAGGCCTTTCAAACTTATGGATGATCCTGCTGAAGGCGACGCCCTTGCTGTTCCTTCTGGGCATCGAGGATGTGGTCTATTGGGCGCGGGAACTTGGCGGGGCCAAGACGTCACGTTTCGCCTATCCGCACACTGACTGGCGGCTGGGATATTTCCTGGCGCTGCTGGTGTTTTACCTGTTCCTGACATGGATCAGCGAAAAGGTCTTTGACCGCCTGAAACTCCGCTTTGGCGCCGGGGTCGCGATATGAGCTGCGCTGAGGCTTTTTCGAACTACGCATTCCGTTCGCTTGGCTATGGTGAGCGTATCCTGCCCAAAGCCGATATCACGCTGTGCGAGCAGATCGCGCTGATCGGGTCAGGCATGATCTGGAACGTCTACTTCACAGTGCTGGCGCTGATCGCTGGGTTCAGCTTCGCAACGCTGATCGCGTTGGGCAAGGCCTCATCCAACCCGCTCGCGTCTATCCCGGCCAAGACGTTCATCTTCGTCTTCCGCGGATCACCCCTCTTCATCCAGTTTTTCCTGTTCTACGAAGCGTTTGTGCTTATCCCGAAAGTTGCGGGAGACATCGACCTTGGGTTCGTCCAACTAACGGTCGAAACCCGCTGGTTCACGCGCGCATGGCTTGGCGCGTTGATCGTGATGTTCCTGAACACATCCGCCTATTCCGCCGAGATTTTCTATGGCGCGCTGCGGAACGTGCCAAAAGGCGATCTTGAAGCGGCGGATGCGATTGGGATGAACGCGTCGCAGAAGTTCAGGCGCGTTACCTGGCCCACCATGCTGCGCCTTGCGTGGCCGTCCTACACGAACGAGGCGATATTCATGGGCCATGCGACGACGCTGGTATTTCTGTCAGGCTTTCCAGCGTGGCGGCAGGCGGGTGATGCCCTCTATTATGCGCAATATCTCGCGGAAAAGACGTTCAACCCGTTTGTCGCCTATCCTATCGTCGCGGCGTTTTTCATCGTTTTCACCCTGATCATCATCGGCGGGTTCGGCGCGATGAACAAACGATTGAACCGCCATATGGCGCCTGAGGCGCGCGGCAAGTTGAAACTTTCGTTGAACGTGATCCGCTGATGTTGATCCCAAAGCCAAACCAGACTACCTCCGCCCCCATGAGCACAACGATCACAGTCTGCGACACCTGCCGCCGCGAAGCCCGTAAAGAGCTGAAGGAAGAACCATCCTGCGGCGAAACCCTGCTTGCTGAAGTTCAGAAAGCCGCCGAGGCGACGGAAGTCGAAGTGCGCCATGTCTCGTGCTTGATGGGCTGTGAGAGGGCTTGTAACATCGCGATATCCGCTGAGGACAAGCTGACCTATGTGTTGGGCAAGTTCGACCCGACGGCTGAGGCTGCTGAGGCGATAGTCGAATACGCTCAGGGGTATGCTGCTTCTGAAACGGGCGCTGTTCCGTTTCGTCAATGGCCGCAGGGCGTGAAGGGTCACTTTGTGGCCCGGATTCCCCCGCTCTGATTTCTCCCTGACGGGCGAAGGCTCTGCCGGAGATATTTTCCGAACAAAGATGATGAACGGGCGGTGAGCCGTCGCGGGCGTTGGCGCGTCTGCGGTCGGTTTGCGAACCCAGAGGAGACATTGTGGAGACGACAGGTGAATGCCGCTGCGGGCGGATAACGATGGAACTGACAGCAGAGCCGCTTTTGACCTTCCAGTGCCACTGCGACGGATGCCAGAAAATGATGGCGAGCGCGTTTTCCTTGACCGCGAAAGTGCCTGCGGAAGGCTTTCGGGTGATCACGAGCGAGCCTGTTCTGAGCGGCTTGCAAACCGGCCCCGCGCATTACTACTGCCCGCATTGCAAAAGCTGCCTATTTTCGGAACTACCAGGGCAGGAAAGCGTGGTGAACCTGCGAATGACCTTGTTTGAGGGTCTCAAATCGTACCCGCCTTTTATCGAGGTGTTCCTCAGTGAAAAACTGCCATGGGTACAGCCTAGCGCCCCACGGCAGTACCAGCGCGCGCCTGCGCCAGACGAAATGGCGGACCTGATAATAGACTACGCAAAATGGCAGGAGCGGACAGCCTAACCTGTCATTTTGCAACAATCTGCATAGACGCCCCACGCGCCCGCCGCTACCTTCGCGGTTATGACGCCTCGCATCCCAAACCGCACTGCCCGCCGCTTGTTTATGCAGCGCCATTTGCTGTCCCATTCGCCTACGGGGCGGCAGACGAAAGACGACCTTCTGGACGTCATCAACCGCCTCGGCTTTGTGCAGGTTGATAGCATCCAGACGGTTGAGCGGGCGCATCATATGATCCTGTTTGCGCGTAACCAAACGTACCGCAAAAAGCATCTCGCAGATCTCGTCGAAAAGGATCGGCATCTGTTCGAGAATTGGACGCACGACGCCTCGATCATTCCATCGCGGTTCTTCTCCTATTGGGCGGCGGCGTTCCCGCATCGGGCGGATACGATCCAGTTGGCCTGGGGGCGTTGGGGCCGTGAAGGGTTCAAGGAGCAAGCGGGCGATGTGCTGGCTGAGATCGCCAAGCGTGGCCCGACTTTGACGCGGGATATGGGGACCGATGAGAAACGGTCAAACGGCGGGTGGTGGGATTGGAACCCATCGAAAACCTCGCTTGAATATCTGTGGCGCACCGGCGGTCTTTGCATTTGTCGCCGCGAAGGGTTTCAGAAGGTTTATGACCTAACTGAGAATGTCATTCCGGCGGAGCACCGCGAGGCTGATCATGACCGCGACGCGCTGATCGACTGGTCCTGCCGCGCGGCGATGGATCGGTTGGGGTTCGCGACGCCGGGGGAATTGGCGAAGTTCTGGGCGTTAATCTCACCCGCTGAGGCAAAGGAATGGGCGGCGAAGCAAAATTCGCTGGTCGAGGTGGAAATTTAAGGCGCGGATCGTACGCCTCGCAAACATCTCGCGAAGCCTGAGTTGCTGGAAGAAGATGCGCCATATCTCCCTGCGCGTATCCGCGTACTCAGCCCCTTCGATCCGATGATCCGGGACCGAAAGCGCACTCAGCGATTGTTTGGGTTTGAGTACACAATCGAGGTTTTCGTGCCGGAGCCAAAGCGCAAATACGGCTACTATGTTTTCCCCCTGCTTGAGGGTGATAAGCTGATCGGGCGCATCGACATGAAAACGGATCGGGCCGAAGATGCGCTTATCGTGAAAGGGCTGTGGTTAGAGCCGAAGGTGAAACTGTCAGCCGCTCGGCAAGCGCGGCTGGAGGCTGAACTGGAACGGCAAAGACGGTTTTCAGGCCTGTCACGGACAGAATTTTTGGACGGGTGGATCAAGGCATGAGCGACACAGATGTCATAATCATCGGCGGCGGACTGGCAGGCCTCGCCGCGGCTGTGGAACTGGCGAAGCGGGGTCGCAAAGCGGTGCTGCTAGACCAGGAAGGTGAGCAGAACTTAGGCGGTCAGGCGTTCTGGTCGCTGGGCGGTTTAATGATGATCGACAGCCCCGAACAGCGTCGTATGGGCATCAAGGACAGCCTCGCGCTTGCGCAGCAGGATTGGGCTGGGTCCGCCCAGTTCGACCGTGATGAAGACGCATGGCCACGCAAGTGGGCCGATGCGTTTCTGGAATATTCCGCCGGTGAAATGCGCGCTGATCTGCACCAGATGGGCATGCGCTGGTTCCCGGTCGTTGGCTGGGCTGAGCGTGGCGGATCAAATGCGAACGGTCATGGCAATTCGGTGCCGAGGTTCCACGTCACGTGGGGCACCGGGACCGGCGTTGTTGAGGTGTATGAACGCGAAGCGCGTAAAGCGGCCGCCGAAGGCATGCTGGACATGCGGTTTCGCCATCGCGTGACGAAACTGATTACCCGCGATGGCGCGGTCACCGGCGTTGAAGGTGAAATCCTGCAGGGCGACCCGGTAAAGCGTGGCGAACAATCCAGCCGAGAGGTTGTTGGTGAGTTTGACCTGTCCGCCGACAGCGTCATCGTCGCCTCAGGCGGCATTGGGGGCAATCATGAATTGGTGCGCAAGGCGTGGCCAGTTGATCGACTTGGTAGTGCACCCAAGAACCTGATTTCCGGCGTGCCACATCATGTTGATGGTCTGATGCAAGGCGTTGCGACGGAGGCGGGCGCCAACGCAATCAACGGCGACCGGATGTGGCATTATGTGGAGGGTGTGAACAATTGGGATCCGATTTGGCCCAAACACGCGATCCGCATTCTGCCCGGGCCATCGTCGATGTGGTTCGATGCAACGGGCCAAAGGTTGGAGCCGCCGTGTTTGCCCGGTTTTGACACATTGAGCACGCTGAAACGGATTACCTCAACGGGTCATGACTATTCGTGGTTCATCCTGACCCAGAAGATCATCGAAAAGGAATTCGCGCTTTCGGGGTCTGAGCAGAACGCCGACCTGACATCAAAAAAATGGTCCGAAGTGATCAAAAGCCGTCTCTTTGGCAAAGGCGCCACGCCAGAGGTTGAGGCGTTCAAGGAAAAGGGCGAGGATTTTGTCGTCGCCAATGATCTCACAGCGTTGATCAACGGCATGAACCAGATCGCGGGCGGCGGCCTGTTGGACGAGGCGCATATCCGGGCGCAGATCGAAGCACGCGACAGTCAGATTGACAACAAGTTTGCCAAGGACGCCCAGGTGATTGCGCTGTATGCGGCCCGTCAGTATCTGGGCGACAAGCTGATTCGCACGGCGAAACCTCACAAGATACTCGATGAAAAGAACGGCCCGCTGATCGCAGTCAAACTGAACATCCTGACCCGCAAATCACTGGGTGGTCTGGAAACCGATCTGACCTCGCAATGCCTGTCTTCAACCGGCGAACCCATCAAGGGACTTTACGCCGCGGGAGAGGTCGCCGGCTTCGGCGGCGGCGGATATCATGGTTACAACGCCCTGGAAGGAACCTTCCTTGGGGGCTGCATATTCTCAGGCCGCGCCGCGGGCCGTCACGCATAACAAACACGCTTAAACAGGAGGGTCACATGCCCATCAAACCCGTCAAAGAAATGGTCGCTGCTGCGACCGCCGAAATTGAAAACATCTCAGTCGCCGATGCGCAGGCCCGAATGAATGACGATGATTTTGTCATGGTCGATATCCGTGATCCGCGCGAACTTGACCGCGAAGGCCGCATTCCTGGCGCCATGCATGCCCCCCGCGGTATGCTGGAATTCTGGGTTGATACAGCCAGTCCGTATCACAAGGAAATCTTCGCTTCTGGCAAGAAGCTGGTGTTTTTCTGCGCCTCTGCATGGCGGTCCGCCCTGTCGGTAAAAACACTGCAAGACATGGGGCTTGAAAACGCCGCGCAGCTGGAAGGTGGCTTTGGCGCCTGGAAAAAAGCCGATGCGCCGATTGAGAAGAAAGACTGATGCCCATTCAGTCGATCATGGACATGGTCAAGGAAGCGACGGCTGAGATTGAGAATGTCTCAGTCGCCGAAGCTCAGGCCCGGATGAATGATGACGACTTCGTTCTGGTGGATATTCGCGATACGCGCGAGATGACCCGCGAAGGCCGCATCCCCGGCGCATATGAAGCGTCGCGTGGGCTGCTCGAATTCATGATCGACCCCGCCAGTCCGCTACATCAGGACATCTTCGCCTCTGGCAAAAAGCTGGTCTTCTTCTGCGCCGGGGCGGGGCGGTCAGCGATCAGTGTGAAGACGCTGCAGGAAATGGGGCTGGAAAACGCGGCCCAACTTGCTGGCGGGTTCAAGGAATGGCGTGAATCTGGCGCGCCGGTGGATAAAGACTGACGCGGTTTTGCGCGGCCAATCTAAACAGGATTTCCAATGTGCAGAATGATTGCGGCCCGCGGTGATTTCGACCTGGATGCGATATTTCGCGCTTGCCAGTTGATGAGTTGCGGATACTCGGCAGAACATGAAACGCAAGGCAAATTTCACCCCGATGGGTGGGGCGCGATGTGGGCTGATGCGCGTGGCGGACCGCAAACGCATAGATCCCTTACGCATGTTCAGGACGATCAAGCGCCAAAATATCAGGGGCGACCTAGGTTTTGGCGCTCCACGCCCGGCAGGCTACGCTGAAAGAAAAGGCAGGCCTGCGGTTCACGCATCCTTTGACATCGGATGCAGCCTCGCACCATCTGATGCACAACGGCTATCTTCCAACGCTGCACAAACGGCTTGGATTGGAGGCGTCTGATTTCGATTCAGAAGACTACCTCGCGTTCCTTCTCGCCAATAAGTACTTGCTGAACGACAGCGCGGCGCTCACCAAAGAGATGGATGCATTGGAGGACGGTTCGCGCGGCGGGAACATGTTCTTCCTGCAGGGGCCGGACCGGCTGACGACATATGTCTGGCACCCCGTCGGATCGCCATTCACTGATTTTTTGACGATGTGGCGCTGGGTTGGGCCGAACGCAGAAATCATAAGTTCAAAACGCCATATTGACCTTGCGCCTTTGGATGAATGGCGGCCAGTCACCCGTGGTGAGATGGTGACCTGGCAGTTCTGACCAAAGGTTTTTCTCGAACACCTGCAAACTTGGCCTATAGTTTCAGATAACCCAACCTTGCAGGAGCGCCGCCTATGTTCCGCCTTGCCCTCGCATTATGCCTTTTGGCCAGCCCGGCGCTGGCCTCGCAGTGCATCCAGCTTTCGCAGAACGAAACGCCGACCGTCTGGCGCGCGGCGACGCCCGGCGCCGGGCTGGACCCTGATCAGGTGCGAATTGTCTATGTCGCCCATTCTGCATTTCAGATCGAAACCGGCGAAGGCGCGACCGCCGTCACCGATTACTTCGGCGGGCATGGCCCGGCGGGCGTGCCGGATGCGGTGACGATGAACCACGCGCATGAAACGCATTGGACGGCGTTTCCCCACAAAGATGTTGAGCACGTACTGCGCGGCTGGAAGACCGAAGAAGGCGTTCCCGCAGATCACTGGGTAGAGCTTGGCGAAATGCTGGTTCGCAACATTCCCACCGATATCCGTGACTGGGCAGGGGGATGGGAAGAACACGGCAATTCGATCTTTGTCTTTGAATACAAAGGCCTCTGCATCGGTCATCTCGGCCATCTGCATCACGAACCGACCGAAGCGCACTATACCCAGATCGGGCGGCTAGATGTGGTGATGGCGGCGGTCGATGGCGGGCAAACCATCGCGATAGAGCCGATGGTGCGCATCCTGAAACGCCTCAAATCGCGCATCGTCATCCCGATGCATGCGTGGAGCGTGCATTCGCTCGCCTCGTTCCTCGAAGGCATGTCGACCGATTTCGAGATTGTCTTCGAACCAGCAAACGAACTGGTTATTTCAGCCCGGACCCTGCCAGATCGGCCGACGGTTCGGATGATGCTGCCGCAAGGGTTTGATCCGTCGTTCAGCGAAGAATAATTGCCAGTCTAAACCGAAAAATGTGGGCAGATGAACGCGGCCGCGATCAGGGCCTGGCTGGCGTAGTAGGTCGACCAGATCACAGGCGCGGTCCAGCGGCGGAGCTTGTCTTTGAATACGAATGTCTCTGCGGACAAAACGCTGTCAGAAAGTGCAAACAGGGCAGCGCCAGCGATGATTGGCCATAGGGCCAGCGGCGCGGCGGCGGCGGTGACGACCATCGCAAAGATCACCACGATATAGGCGCAGACAGGCGCCGTCATCTCAGCGAGGTGCGGCCATAGCCATCTCAGTATCGCAATTGCGTAGATTGCGAACGCTATCGCGAAGATAGGGGATAGGGCGGCGGCGCCACCGACGACCTGCCAGAACAGGGCGACATAGGCGACGTGGGCCAGCAGGAAAGATCCAAGACCAGCTAGGAAAGCAGCCTCGCCATCCCGCGAGATAAAGAGATCGCCAAGCGCGCTGAGGGCCAGCGCGGCCACCAGTAAAAGCGGCCCGTCCATGATCACCGCCAAGGCCGCAAGCGCGGCGATAGACAGCGTCTTGATGATGGTCCGGTTCAGGGACGGTGGTTTGCCAACGTAGAACAAAAGATACGCCACTGCGCTGGTGACTGAGATGATGATCTGCGCAGCAACCGGGGCGGCAAAGTTCATGCGTGATCCCAAGTGACTTTTGGCGGCGTATGTAGGCGCGCCTTCATGTCGATGCTGATCATGCCGGGGCGTTCGACCCAGCCGCAGATGCCGCGTTTGCGCACGGCATGTTTGGGGAAGGACAACCCTTTGCCAGGATATTCCCGTTCAATTTCCTGTCCGACGAACTTGCAGGGGCCGTTTTCCATGTCATTCACAATCGACGCGCCGCTGTCGAACACCAGACGCGAAGACGGGGGCAGGGTGGTAAGGTCTGGAATGCCGGTCATCACGATGGTTGCGCCCGTCCATTCCGGCTCGATGCGGTCAATTCCCATGGCAGCGGCAACTTCAGCCATCTCTTCAACGCTCAGCACTGATACCTGCCGCGCGTTCGTGATCTCTGTTCCTTTTGGATACTGTAGTTTGACCCGAACGCAGGACGGGCGGGTCTGGCCGGAATGACTTTCACCAACAGGGCCTTCATGCGTCAGTTCCAGCTGATCACGTGGTTCAGATCTGAGGGTTTTTTCACTGTCGGCGGCAACGCCGAGAAACGTCACTGTTCCGTAGATATCTGTTGGGCAAAGGATAGACATTCGTGCGCTCCTACTACTGCACTTTAGCCCTAAATCGCCAAAGGCCGCCGCGCCACCGAATTTTTGTGCGCATGGCCACCACATGATGCGATGACCCGCCGTTGCCGCGCCCCCGAAAGCCCCCTAGTTTGAATGACACCGAATCCAGCCACCGAATCCCACTAGTGCGAGCGCCCATGTCAGACGAAGCCCAGACCACCGCCAGCACCGATGAGGGTGACCAGGGCGGCTATCAGGTTCTGGCCCGAAAGCACCGCCCACAAACCTTCGCCGATTTGATCGGGCAGGAAGCGATGGTGCGAACGCTGAAGAACGCGTTCGAACACGACCGCATTCACCACGCCTTCGTCATGACCGGCGTGCGCGGCGTCGGCAAGACGACGACGGCGCGGATCATCGCCAAGGGGCTCAATTGCATTGGCGAAGACGGGCAGGGCGGGCCGACGATTGCGCCTTGCGGCGTGTGCGAGCCGTGCAAGCAGATTTCGGAAAGCCGCCATGTAGATGTGCTGGAAATGGACGCCGCGTCCCGCACCGGCGTCGGCGATATCCGCGAGATTATCGATTCAGTCCGCTATCGCGCTGCATCCGCGCGCTACAAAGTCTACATCATTGACGAGGTTCACATGCTGTCGACCAGCGCGTTCAACGCGCTGTTGAAGACGCTTGAGGAACCGCCAGAGCACGTCAAATTCATCTTCGCCACGACCGAAATCCGCAAAGTTCCTGTCACAGTCCTTTCTCGCTGTCAGCGTTTTGATCTGCGCAGGATTGAACCCGAAGTGATGATCGAATTCCTGCAGGGCATCGCCAAAAAGGAAGGCGCTGAGGTCGCAGAAGAAGCGCTTGCGCTGATCACTCGAGCCTCAGAAGGCTCTGCCCGCGACGCCCTTTCATTGCTGGATCAGGCGATTGCGCATGGGGCAGGGGAAACCGGCCCGGATCAGGTGCGCGCTATGCTGGGGCTCGCCGACCGGGGTCGCGTCATTGACCTTTTCGAGACCATTATGAAGGGCGACGCCGCCGCCGCGCTGACCGAAATAGGCCGCCAATACGCTGACGGCGCCGACCCGATGGCGGTGCTGAAGGACCTTGCAGAACTGACGCACTGGATCAGCGTCGTCCAGATCAACGCCGACAATGCCAATGATCCAACCATTGGCGCGGATGAACGCGATCGGGGTCTGAAACTGGCCGAAAGCCTGCAAATGCGGGCGCTGACGCGGATGTGGCAGATGCTGCTGAAAGCGTTGGAGGAAGTTTCGCGCGCGCCCAACGCCATGATGGCGACGGAAATGGCGATCATCCGTCTGACGCATGTCGCCGACCTGCCAACGCCGGAAGATATCGTGCGCCAGCTGACTGGTGATGGCCCAACCGGCCCGCGCCCCGTGCCGCCGTCAGGTGGTGGCGGCGGAGGGGGCGGCGGTGGTCAGCAGGTCAGCGCGCAGGGTAGCGCCGCGCCCCAAGCGACGCACCAGCCTGACCCAGCGCCGCGCGCCTCGGTTTCGGCGCTGGTCGAATACCAAAGCTTTGACCAGATCATCGCGTTGATCCGCGAAAAGCGGGACATGAAGCTGCTGACGGATGTCGAAAGTTTTGTCGGTATCGCCCATTACGCACCGGGGCGGATCGACTTTCAGCCGGCCCCCGGCGCGCCAAACGATCTGGCGCAGGCGCTGGGCGCCAAACTGAACGCATGGACCGGCGCACGGTGGATGATTTCGGTCGTGTCCGAAGGCGGCGAGCCGACGGTGTCGCAAGTCCGCAAGCAAGCTGAGGATGATGCGCAGTCAGAGGTATCAGCCCACCCGCTGGTCGCCGCTGCCCTGACAACCTTTCCCGGCGCAGAAATCTGCGAGGTACGCGCACTGTCGGCGATGGAGGAAGATGTCCCCCCGCCGCCCGAAGAAGATGACGATATGCTGGATGACGACTGGTCGCCGGTCGATCCCTTTTCAGATTAATCGAACTGCGGATGCATTGGATCACTTCGAAAGGCGAACGCGTTTGCTACGCAATCGCTCCCTCGCCTTTCGAAGTGATACATGGTTCAAGCTGATCACAGTTCGATAGAGGAGAGTGCAATGCTGAAAGGTCTTGGAGATATGGGCAAGCTGATGAAGCAAGCCCAGGAAATGCAGTCAAAAATGCAGGAAGCGCAGGAAAAGCTGGAGGACATCACTGTCACCGGCGAGGCTGGCGCCGGTATGGTGACCGCCACTGCATCTGCGAAAGGCTCAGTGGTTGGCCTGCATATTGATGCGTCCCTGTTCAATCCTGATGACAAGGAAGTCGTTGAGGATCTGATCGTTGCGGCGATCAAGGATGCTCAGGCGAAAGCTGCCGAAGCGGCGCAGGATGAGATGGGCAAAGTGACCGAAGGCCTGGCGTTACCGCCGGGCATGAAGCTGCCCTTCTAAAGGCATGGTAGGGTCGGCCACAGGCCGATCCTACACTTTGCACGACGAATGTTTCTAATGTCATTGAGCGCTGGAGGTTGGGGTAAAACAGGAACAAATTGTGGCGATCCTTGCTGACGCCGATATAAATCAATAGCTTACGATTTCTTTCACATGTGAAAGCTTTTCAAACTACGTCGAACAACTCACGCCCAAACGCCTTCCGAAAGGTCAGACCCAGCCGGCAAGCTCCGTCTCGACAATCGCCTCGATCATGTCGATATGCGCCTCGTCATCATTCAGGCAGGGGATGTAATCGAACCGCTCACCGCCAGCTTCTTCGAACGCCTCTTTGATCTCTTCATTGATCTCTTCCAGCGTCTCGACGCAGTCAGATGAGAACCCGGGCGCCATGACGGCGATGTGCTTTTTGCCAGCCTTGGCAAGCTCGGCCACACGCTCAACCGTGTAGGGTTGCAGCCATTCTTTTGGGCCAAAGCGCGACTGGAACGTCGTTTCAATCAGCTCAGGCGCCCAGCCAAGCCGTTCACGCATCAGGCGTGTCGTCTTGTGGCAGGTGCAGTGATATGGGTCGCCCTTGTCGAGGTATTCCTTTGGCAGACCATGATAGGACGCGACCAGCACATCTGGCTTGCTGTCCATCGCCGCATACGCCGTCTCGACCGATTGGGCCAATGCCTCAGCGTAGAGCGGATGATCGTAATAGGCCGCGACGGTCCGAAAGGCAGGCTGCCAGCGCATCTTCATCAGGTGTCGGAACGCCTGATCATTCGCCGTCGCTGTCGTCGTCGCAGAATACTGCGGGTAAAGCGGCATGAACACGATCCGGTCGCAGCCCTGATCATGCATTTTCTGAATGACGGATCCTGTCGAAGGGTCACCGTAGCGCATGCAATAGTCGACCACCAGTTGGTCGCCATACTTCGCCGCCATCCGGGCGGCCAGCTTTTCTGTCTGCGCGCGGGTGTGGGTGCGAAGCGGGCTTTCGTCCTTTTCCTTGTTCCAGATCGAAGCATAGGCTTCGCCGGATTTCGAAGGCCGCGTCGTCAGGATGATCCCGTGCAGGATCGGTTGCCACAGCCATTTCGGCGCTTCGATGACGCGGGTGTCGGACAGAAACTCGCGCAGATACCGGCGCATGTTCCAGTAGTCCGTTCCGTTCGGTGTGCCGAGGTTGACCAGAAGGACGCCGGTCTTGCGGGTTGGCACTGGCGGATGGTCGCCGGGGGCGAACGCCAGACGATTTTCTATTGTTTGGTCGCTCATACCTACGCTCCTCCACTTCCTTGGGGGCTACCTAGCTCAGCCGCGCGAAGGATCAAAGGGCCGTTGATCACTCTCCTGCTTTTTCACCTGCCGATGTCTCAGGAACCCCCAGCGCATCCGACAGTCTTGATTTGGCCGAACCGGGACGCAGGGGTTGTTGCTGGGAGGCGTCGGGCGACCAGCCCGTCAAGTAAACGATCTCAAAACTGGCATTTACCCGCCCTTCGCCAGTGTGATCGGTGGTGGGATAGTTCGCGGCGTATATCTCAGCCATCCGTATCATGGTCGCACGGCGCGTAAAGGACTTGCGGCGGTGGATCAGCGCGTTGTTCTCACCCATCTCCCTTAGATCACGCATCAGGTGGAATGGCGTCTGATAGGCGACGTCGAACCGGTCAACGTCTGCAACCGGAAGCGCGAATCCCGCTCGTTGCAGAAGACCGCCGAGATCCCGCACCTCTCCCATAGGTGCGACGCGGGGGGAAATGCCGCCCTCAACTTCCGTCTCCGCTTCGGCGAAGCTGGCCCGTAGTTCAGATAGGGTTTGCCCGCCGAACAGGGTGATCAGCGCCAGCCCGTCAGGCTTTAACGCCAGCCGCATCTGAGTGAGCAGGCCCACTGGATCGTTCAGCCGGTGCATTGTCAGGGCGCCTACGATCAGGTCCAGTTGGCCGGGCGAAAGGTCCGGTTCTTCCGATGGCGAGACGCGAATGTCCGCTTCCGGAACAATCTGCGAGGCGAAGTCAGCCATCGCCTGACAGTCTTCTATCTGTATCAGCCGATTGGTCCCGGCCCGTCCGCGCAACGCTGCCGCGACCACACCGGCGCCGCCAAGCACGGCCGCGTTCGGAAAGTCGCGCTTCACATCATCAAGCCGATCAGCAAGCCCTTCGCCGACGCGGTCCAGAAGGAAATCAGCGCGACTTAACGTCGTTTTAACCCGAGCTGCCCGCATGATCCGGGCGCTATGGTCGAACAATTCGGACATCATCATCAGCCTTCGGTGAACTTAGGCTCATATAGCGCTACCAGTGGCGGCGTGAAAGGCTGGCTGTCGCATGCTGGCCGAATGGCCATGGAGTTCATCTATCCACCACAATGCCCATCCTGCCGGTCAGAGATCGAGGCCGCAAACGGCGTCTGCCCCGATTGTTGGCGCGATATCGCGTTTCTGTCGGGAGATCTCTGTAAGTTTTGCAACGCCCCGCTGAAAGGCGATCTTGGACCGGATGGGATTTGCGATGCTTGCGTCCATCATCCCCCCGCTTGGGATCGTGGCGCCGCTGCCGTGCTGTACGAGGGCGTTGGCCGCAAGCTGGTCCTGGCGCTGAAACATGGTGACCGGCTGGATATCTCCCCCCTTGCGGCTGGCTGGATGCACAGGGCGGGGGCAGATCTGATCACCTCCGCCGACCTGATCACGCCAGCGCCAATGCACTGGCTGCGTCTTGCCAAACGGCGCTTCAATCAGGCGGGAGAGCTTGCACGATCTGTCGCCACGCATGCAGGCAGACCTCACGCTTTCGCCCCGGACCTTCTTATGCGGAAACGAGCAACGGCTACCCAGGACGGCAAGACGAGGGTTGAGCGAATGGACAACGTCTTAGGCGTTTTCTCTGTCGCGCCAAAATGGGAAGGCAGCGTGCCCGGCGGCAAAATTCTGCTGGTCGACGATGTCATGACTACTGGCGCTACTCTGTCAGAATGCGCTGAGGTGTGCCGTCAGGCTGGCGCCGCAGAAGTCAACGTTCTGGTCATGGCGCGAGTTGCGCGGGCCGACTGGTCATCATAGATAAGGCACAGTTGCTAGAAGAGGTCCGCTATGAAGCCCGTTGAAATCTACACCACCCCGATTTGCGGGTTCTGCCGTATGGCCAAATCTCTTTTGGACAAAAAGGGCGTCAGTTATACTGAAATTGATGTGATGATGAATCCATCTAAGAAATCAGAAATGGTGTCCCGTGCGAATGGTGGACGATCGGTGCCGCAGATATTCATCGACGACGCACATGTCGGCGGATGCGACGACCTTTATGACCTGGAACGCGCTGGGCGCCTCGACGGGATGCTGGCCGCCTGACTTGCAAGGCTTTGGCCACGCCGTCATTCTAAACAAATGACGAAACTCCCTATTGCGCTCGTGCAACTGTCTTCCACGGACGATCCGGCAGCAAATCTGCCGGTAACTGAGGCGTATGTACGCGAAGCTGCCACTGGCGGCGCACAGCTAATCGTGACGCCAGAAGTCACCAACATGGTTTCCATGAGCCGTGCCCGGCAGAACGAAAAGCTGAATCTGGAAAGCGGGGACCCAACTTTGGCCCGGCTTCGAGAAGTGGCTGATGATTGCGGCGTCTGGCTTCTAATTGGATCTTTGGCAGTTAAGGGTGCCCCGGACGGACGGTTTAGCAACCGGTCGTTTCTGATAAGCCCGGGCGGCGAGACCGTCGCCCGTTACGATAAAATCCACATGTTCGATTCAATCCCGACGGCGCAAGAGACCTATCGCGAGTCGAACGGTTACCGGCCAGGCGGCGAGGCTACGCTGGCGCGGACATCTATCGCCAATATTGGCATGACCATCTGCTACGATATGCGATTTCCGGACCTATACCTCAGACTGGCGCGGGCAGGGGCGCAGATTCTCACAGTCCCCTCTGCGTTCACACGGCCTACTGGTGCGGCGCATTGGGAAGTGTTGTTACGCGCCCGTGCGATCGAAACTGGTTGTTTCGTCCTTGCACCTGCCCAATGTGGCGTTCACTCAGCAAGGCGGGGGCCAGAACGTAAAACCTGGGGGCATTCATTGGTGATTTCTCCGTGGGGTGAGGTCATTGCTGATGGGGGTGACGCCCCCGGGGTTGTTTCCGCTATTCTCGACCTTGATGAAATTGCAGGGGCGCGTCAGCGCGTTCCGTCTTTGGTAGGAGCGCAAGCCATTGTCGGGCCGTGATCGTTTGACGCTGGAATCTTAATCATTTAGCGTTGAACTAAATTGGAGTAGTTCGAAAATGCGCTTGAACGAAGACCCAATCACCTTCACCGTTTTCACAGAAATCAGGATCATTGAGCAATTAGCGACACTGCGCATTCAACGTGCGCTACCTAAGGGATTGCAGGTGTCTCACTTTGCCGTGCTCAATCACTTTTCGCATTTAGGAGGCGAAAAGTCGCCAGCACAGCTGGCTAAGGTTTTTCAGGTTACCAAAGGGGCGATGACGAATACGATCGCCAGACTTGAAGCGTTTGGCTGCGTTCAAGTTCGTAACGATGTGAGCGATAAGCGCCGCAAGCTCGTCTCCCTAACTGCTAAAGGAATGCGGGTGCGGGAAGATGCCATTGCCGACGTTTCGCCGGTGTTCGCAACCGTTACGGAAGAGTTTGGCAGGGAGCGTTTGCGAGAGATTCTACCTACTTTACGCGATCTTAGAATCTATCTTGGCAATGCATAAATGGCAGGGATTGCGCCCCGGGTTACTGTTTAAACGTGGAAAATCGACGAACGCATCAGTAAATTTGCTGTCATAAATCGACACGCCAAACGGGCTTTTGCAGTTATCAATTTGATAAGATGTTGAAAAAAAATATCTTTTTCTCATCACGCGATCATTTCATGTTGCAAGATATGTGAGCAGTTACAGAATTTTCCTTTAATTTCGGGCGCCTAAGCCGCATATATCGGGTTCGTGAGAGAAGGGGCCAACCCAAAAGCCGCAGCATAGCAGCAAACATAATAAGGCTTCTTTGATCGAGACCGCCGGTTGGGATCTGGCGATGGGACAGTAGTAGGACGTAATGGCGACAAAGGCATCGGTTGAGGGCGACATCATTCGGCTGTTGGGAGAGAAGATCGAAAGCGATCTGACTCTTACGGCTGACACCAATATAGTTGCGGACACTGGCCTTGATTCAGTCAGTGTTATGGATTTCGTCTTCGAACTTGAAGACGAATTCGGGATCACGGTTCCCTTGGACCGGATTTCGGACGTGAAAACGGTGGGCCAACTCACCGATGCGATCTATGGGCTGATGGAAGAAACCGCCTGAACGTCGTGAATATCAGGAGCGCGGTGTGAGCCTCGAAGACAAAGTACAGAAGATTCAAGAGTCCTTCGGCGCATTGAAAGCGTTGGGGCGTGATCCAACCTCACTTGAGTTTGATCGTGTGACGTCTCCGACTGAGGCAGAGCTTAATGGCAAGAAGATGATCCTTCTTGGCACCAACAACTATCTTGGCCTGACGTTTGATGAAAGCTGTGTTGCCGCCGCGAAAGGCGCGATTGATCAGTATGGCACCGGCACGACCGGCAGCCGCATCGCAAATGGCACCTATGGGCTGCATAAGCAGCTTGAACAGCGCGTAGCCGATTTCTATGGCAAACGCAGCGCTATGGTATATTCGACTGGCTACACAGCGAACCTTGGTTCGATTTCTGCGCTCGCCCAATCGGGCGATCAGCTTCTGATCGACGCTGACAGCCATGCTTCGATTTATGATGCGTGCCGTATGTCGGACGCTGAAGTGATCCGATTCCGCCACAACGATCCAGATAACCTCGCGAAAAAGCTTGAGCGTTTGCAGGATCGTCCGGGCGACAAGATTGTCGTAACCGAAGGCATATATTCAATGCTGGGCGACAGCGCCCCGTTGAAAGAGATTGTTGCGGTTAAGAAAGAATACGGCGCTTACCTAATGGTCGACGAAGCGCATTCGCTTGGCGTCATGGGCGCAAAAGGTCGTGGCCTTTGTGAGCAAGACGATGTCGAAGCTGATTGCGATTTTATCGTTGGCACGTTCTCAAAATCTATCGGCACGGTCGGTGGTTTCTGTGTCTCGGATCATCCGGGGTTGGATGCGCTGCGCTCAATCTCTCGTCCGTACATGTTCACGGCGTCTCTGCCGCCTGCCGTTATCGCGGCGGCGCAGCAGTCCTTCGATCAGATCGACGCAAACCCGCAGTTGCGGGACCGTCTGTGGCGCAATGCGCGGATCCTGTTTGATGGTCTTGAGGCGCTTGGCTTCAAGCTTGGGCCAGAGGTCAGCCCCGTTGTTGCGATCATGCTGCCCGGCAAAGAAGTTGCTGTGCGGTTCTGGAATGCGCTGATGGTAGCTGGTGTTTACACCAACATCGCTATCCCACCATCGACGCCAAACGCGCTGAGCCTACTCCGTTCGTCAATCTCAGCTGCGCATACGCGCGACCAGATTGCGACAGCGTTGGATGTGTTCGCGCAGGTTGGTGCAGATCTGGATCTGATCCCGGCAAACAAAGCTGACCGTCGCAGGTTGGCTGAAGCGCAGGGTCCACTGCGGATTGTAACTGGTGGCAACATGCAGGCGAAACCTGTTCAAGCGCCGGTTCAGGAAGAGCAGCGCTCTTCAGCCGCTAAAGGATAATGGTCAGCGGCTACGATGCCGCTTGATCTTCCAAAGAAGATAGCGAGGGCCGCCTTCAAATGTGAGGGCGGCCTTTAGCAATCTTGAGACATGCAAAACCTTTCCTACCCACCATCGCAGGCGCCAAGAACCCATAGGCGGTGAACCCTCTCTTGCTGAAGCTGTAAGCGTCCATAATTTGTCAAACCGGGCTTCGTCGGAGCCGACGATATCGGCGGCGCGACCGGGCTTTTCCACCCTGATTTCAATCTTGTAGGTTTTGGTGAACAGAGCACGCCAGGCGTTGGGACCGTTTGCGCCGGGCGTCAGATGCCCTGCCCACTGGGCCGCTGTTTCTGCGGCTGTTGCAACGGCGCGCACTGCGGTGGCGCGGGCTGCCTCGTCTCTCACCCAAACTAACGCCGCACGCTGGCAGAAGCGGGCCCAGAACGTTGTATCAAGCATTTCTGCGCCCATATGGCGTTGAAATTCATCGATTGTCACAACAGCGACTTTTGAGCGGAGATCGCCAAAGGTTTCAGGGTAAACGTTTGGGGGTAGGTACTGGCCGAGCCATGCGATCAGACTTCTTTGCCCAAAGCCAGAAGGCGTATCCACCAAAGCGTAAAAATCCAGCATTCCCTCGGCTGATCTGCGCTGCAGGCATGATCCATAAAACAGAACAGCCGCCACACCTGGGCGGGCGCCAATCTCAGCGGCGAAGGTGTGCGCTTCTGGGAATGTTGGTTCTGAGAGCTCGGCTTCGATGAACCGGATCAGGTCCTGATCCGCCATGTGGGATTATTCGCTCAGCTTTTCGAGGTTTTCGTCAGCACGGCGTGTCGCAGCCTCAAACCGGTCTTCAAACGAGGCGAGGTTTTTCTTTGGTTCCTGATAGAATGCCGTGAACTTCATCAAGTAAAGCAGCGTTGCATTCAGTGCCCGGCCGGCCCATCCCATCGGGCGATCGAAATCGAATAACAGTATGACACGCTCATCTGGTGTGTCGTTCCAGACCTCATGCTCATACGTATCATCAAAGGCAAAGGCCTTGCCGTGTTCCCACGCGCGGATTTCCTGATCGACGCGTATGCGGCACTTTTCGCGCGCTTCCGGCAAGATCAGACCCAAATGAGATCGTACGATACCCTTGGTAACGCCCGTATGCGCCGGAATGTGATAGCCGGGCGCGAGGATCGAAAACCAAGCGGTCTGAACGTTTGGCACGCGGCTTAGCAGTTCTGCTGTTACCGGCGCCTGTTTGCAGTTCTTTTCCAGTTGTTTACCAAAGCCGAAGAGAATGAAGGTCTTCCACTGCTGGGCCTTTGCGATGCGGTGCTGGTCGGGAGAAATCTGTTCAAAGCCTGGAATGTCGTCCCGGTGCTTAAGAACCTCTTTCACTTCATCGCGAATGACCTCCCACTTGTCCTCAAATTCTTCAAGGAAGGGGAAGTGGGATTTGTCGATGAACGGCGTATCCGGCACCAGACTGGACCGCGACTGGATCTTGGCGATCTTACGCGTCATCATTTTACCGAACTTTTTCACCCGCTTCCGGATGGGTTTGTTCAGGCTTTTAGGCTTCTCTGACTTTACTTCTTCGGCGGCGGACATCGATTTCGTCTCGTTTGTTGATCGCCTGTCTTATACTATTTCGCAGGTGCGAAGTCGAGAAGGTCAGGGCGTTAGGAATGTAACAGTCTCTGCGGCGGTGACGCACACCCTTCCATCGGATCCGGGTGCGAAACGCTCTCCGTCTATCACTAAGTCGTTCGAGAGCGTTAGTTCAACCATCTGCGACGATCCTGACCGGTATCTCTGACGCATCCAGCGCCTTGGTTTTCCAAGGGCGACAAATGGTGCTGACAGTAGAAGGGCAGGTGGATTTGCTGCGATATCCAACCAACGGATCGGACCGGCGTCGGTGTTCCAGAATGGTTCGAGCCCGAAAATCAGTTTTCCAGGCAAGCTGGATAAGCCAAGCAGCATTCTGGCTTCAGTGACTGCGGCTGTGCCGTCATGAGAAACAGTAAAGACGTCTCCATTCCGTAGCCCACGGCTGAAAATCAGTTTCAAGATTGTCAGAACGACCTGCAAGCCGTGTCGACTGGCAATCTCTTCTTGTGCAATTCGCGTCGCCGTTTCGTACGCGCCAGCGCCCATGATGAACCCTCGTAAAGAGGGATGCCCTTTTCGGTCTATCTTCAGCACTGGTATGCGCGTTTCCAAAAGCCCACCTCGCTGAATAGCACTGACGGGGTCATCTTGTGGCAAAGCGCCAGCGCTTCGGGCGATGAGATTGGTATTTCCGTTGGCGACTATTGCATAAGTCAGCCCATTCGCCGGCCAGATATCGTGTGATCGGCTCAAAACCTCACGAATTGTCCCGTCGCCGCCGTCTATTATCAGGGTTTCTACGCCTGCCCGCTGCATCTCATGTAATGCTGTTTCAAGCTCATCGAAGTTCGATGGCGCGTAGACCAGCAGATCGGTCGATGCTGGGGGCGCGGACCCACCACCAGTCGACCGCGCATTGCGGATATAACCAATCTTTGCTGCCATGACGCCTCACGCTGGCGAAACCCGGCCCAAGCCCTATAAGGTCGTCGGATGAGGAGCAAGTAATGACCACCCTAGCGCACATCACAGATCTCCACCTGCCATTGCATGGCCGCTTGCGCCGGGGTGAGCTTATCAGCAAACGCGCATTCAGTGCATTGAATTGGGCGAGGAAGCGTCGCCGTACGCATTTAGTTGAAGTTGCAGAGGCATTGGCGGCAGACCTTGTCGCTCATGCGCCTGATCATACAGCCGTTACCGGCGACACAGTGAACTTTGGTCTGCCACGGGAATTTGAGGCCGGCGCCGCATGGATAGATCGGTTTGGCGCGCCTCAAGACGTCAGTTTTGTGCCGGGTAATCATGAAGCGATTCTGAAGAATGTCGAGGCGAAACGTGACGCCGCCTTTGCCAGGTTCGCGACCGGAGATGATGGCGTTACTGGCTATCCATGGATACGCAGACGGAACGAAATTGCGCTGATAGGTGTATCAACTTCTGTATCCACACCGCCCTTATTTGCCCAAGGCCGAGTGGGCGCGGCGCAATTGGAAGCGTTAGGGAATGCGCTGCAGGCAACGAAAGGCTTGTGCCGCGTAATCCTGATACATCACCCGCCCTCGGGTCCCTGCAAGCCCCGTAAACGTCTACTGGATGCAGATGCGTTTCGTAGCGTTTTGGCTGAGCATGGGGCGGAATTGGTTCTTCACGGGCATAATCACAAGGCTTTACTCAGCTGGATTGATACATGTGACGGGCGTACGCCAGTGATCGGTGCGCCATCAGCGTCAATCGGGCATGGTTGGCGCGATCACCCCGCCGAATGGCGATTGTTTGAGATTGAAAAATGCGCTGATGGCTTTGATATTCATATGCGGCGACGCCGTATTACGAAATCGAACGGCTTAGAGGACTACGGTACTTTCAGGCTGTCTCAGCCACTGCTTCCCGCGTAAGTGGAATTTCAAACCAGAAGGTCGCACCATTTCCAAGTTCGCTTTCTACGCCAATGCTTCCACGCATGGCTGTGACGAGTTGGCGGCAGATATTCAACCCGATGCCGACCCCGCCGTGGCGGCGGGATTCGTGCTCTTCGACCTGCTGAAAACGGTCGAAGATCGCTTGAAGTTTGTCTTCTGGGATTCCAGGTCCGTTGTCCCGGACTTCAAAACGAACCTTGGCGCCCTGATCCCGCATGGACACAGTAACTTCACCTTCGTCGGTAAACTTGACTGCGTTGTTCACGAGGTTGCTCAGCACCTGACGAATGCGTTTTTCATCACCAAACCAGTTTCCATCTAGACCGGCGTCATAGTCCAGGTTCAGCGTTACACGCTGGGCAATCTCTGTAGCCTCGAATGCACTGACCATTGAGCCAGCCATTGAAACAAGGTTCAGAGATCCCAAAGACAAGCGCATCTCACCCGCTTCGATCATCGAGATGTCCAATAGATCGTCAACCAATCCGGTAAGTGATTTTGCTGACGCCAAAAGGACTGTGACAAAGTTTTCCTGCTTCTCGTTGAGATCGGTATGAAGAAGAAGTTCGCCCATGCCGATGACGCCATTCATTGGCGTGCGCAGTTCGTGACTAAGGGTGCCAAGGAACGCGTTCTTAACCCGGTTCGCACTTTCCGCTTGCTGACGCGCGCGTTCGAGGCGGCCCCTAGTTCTTTCCAGCTCTCTGTTTCTCAGCTGCGCTTGCTCCGCCTCGCGGATCAGCTTCAGCTTGCCTGACGCCATGGCGGCGATCGTGGATAGAACATCAAGATGGCGCGCTGTGAAGACGCCTGCGCGTGCTTCTTCGCTATCAATGACGCCAACAACTTTTTCGTCGATCATCATTGGCACGCAGATCTCGCTCAGCGCGGGTTCAAGATCAGGGATGTAGGATGGTTCAAGACTTAGGTCATCGATAATGATCGCGCGGCCCGTCTGTGCAACTTTGCCAGTGACGCCATCGCCGACACGTATGCGCAGCGAATTTAGAATATCGTCGCCTTCAGGGTTCTTGGCACCAATCGCTGCGACCTGGCGTAGATAATGTCCCAGTGGATCCGTCAGGTAGATTACACAATCGTGGAATCCCATATTTCCAACGACTTCGCGGGCGACATGCCACATCAACTCGGATGACGTTTGAAAGTTCATGATGTCGACGGCGAACCGGTTGATGATCGCGAACAATTCTTCCGAGGCGCTGAGGCGATCCTCAACCTCGGCGAGACGCGCTTCTAGCTGGGCCCAATTTCGCATTACGTTGCTTTTACCTTCACACGCAACAGGAGAGCACCCCTAACTTTCTGTCGCGCAGCGCAGTGCTTATAGCCTAAACGGGCGATATTCATATAGTCGCCATTGCTCCAAATTGTATTTCAACACATTTCAATCTGCGAGAATAACGCGTGTTCACAAAGGGCTTTCTTGCCCGGTCCCCATCGGTTCTCTAGAGCGGAGGAGGGCGGCGCGTTGCCGACCGGAGGCATGCTGTGACCATCAAACTGATAGATCGCTATCTTTTACGCCTGATGGCGAGGCCGATGATGGCTGCTTTGGCGGTGACGTTAAGTGCGCTGTTGCTTGAACGGGTGCTGCGGTTGTTTGAGCTGCTGACAGGCAAAGGCGCACCGCTGGGGCTGGTGGTCTCAATGGCGCTTAACCTAGTCCCGCATTACCTTGGCTTGGCGCTACCAGCCGCATTTGCAGTTGGGATCATTGGCGTGATGGCGTCGCTGAGTTCTGAGAATGAAGTCGATGCTATGGAGGCATCGGGCCTGTCCATTCGCAGAATAGGCGCTGGGTTTATCTTGTGCGGTGTGTTGCTGGCGTTTCTTTCGGTCGCCCTGTTTGGGTACGCCCAACCCTATAGTCGCTATGCTTTCAGGGATGTTCGACATCAATTGATCAATGCCGCCTGGGATGCACGCGTTGAGGCGGGTGTGTTTCTCGATGCTGGTCAAGGCATGACAATCTCAGCTGAGGATGTCGATCCGACCGGCCGCTTCCTTGAAAAGGTGTTCGTCCTGCAGGAAGCACACACATCCGAACGGATTTTGACGGCTGAGCGTGGTGTCCTCATTCCTAATCCTGAGGCGGGCATTGTTCGTCTTCGTCTGATAAATGGCGTCGCCGTGTCCATAGGTGAGGATGAGGGAGAGCTTTCTGCAACCTTCGATAGCGTCATGCTTGAACGGTCGTTCGACATCAAAACCCCGGAATTTCGCGCACGCGGAGGGTCAGAGAGGGAACTCACAATGGGTGAACTTTGGACCCGAATGCAGGGCGCGGACAACCTGCCGATAGAGCCCAGATATGCGTCTGAGTTCTTTGGTCGCCTTGTCAGGGCGCTTGCGCTGATCGGCGTGCCCTTGATTGCTGTTCCGCTGGCTGTAGCGGGCAAAAGATCGCCTGTCTGGCGGCGGGTGGTCGTGGCCATTGCGCTTCTTGTAGTCTTCCAAAACCTTACAAAAGTCATGCAGGCGATGGAAAACAGCGGTGATGTGCCAGCGGGGGTAGGGATATGGACGCTTTGCGCCATCTATTTCGCTATCGGGCTTTGGCTGTTTGTCAGCACAACCAGTCAGGGGTCGGGATCGCCAGCGCAGACGATGTTCGTTTGGTTTGATCATGGCATCGTTCGTCTCAAGGCATATGTTCGACGCGCTTTCGGGCGCGCGGATGAGGACGCTGTTTGATGATCCTCGCCAAGCACCTCTCTCGTGTCGTGTTCCTACGCATACTGGCGGTGGCGCTTGTGCTTGGCGGTTTGGCATTGGCGCTGGATCTTGTTGAAAGCGCCGCAGTTGTCCTTGATGCAGGTGATGGTGGAATGGCGCGCTATATCATCCTCCGCGCGCCCCTGATTCTGACTGTCGTGCTGCCGGTGGCATCGATCATCGGGCCTGTATTAGCCTTCCTTTCATTGTCGGGCCACAATGAATTTACAATTTTTCGTGCAGCGGGAACGACCACATATCGTATCCTCGGCGCTCTGGTCCCGTTGGCCATTGTGTTGGGTGGATGCATGTATCTGTTGACTGACCGCGTCGCCCCCCGAATGGAGGCGGCGTTGATCAATTGGCTGGATGAAAAGCCGATTGGCGGCGCTGGATCATTCTGGGCGCGTACGACCACTGGTGTAATCCGTGCTGCAGCGTCTTCACCCAGCGGCGATGTTTTGGTGAATGTCGATATTTTCGAGACCAATCGCGCTGGCCGGATGACCGCCCGTACTGACGCGCGTGTCGCACGCTATGCTGGCGGCGCCTGGACGTTGGAAGATGCAACGCGCCTTACGCCCGGCCAGTCACAGACAGTCGATATCAGCGGACAGGTGTGGGAGACGCCTTTGTCCCCCGCGAACGTTCGCGCCTTGGCGACACCGGGCAGGTCCATCGCAGGTGATATTGCTACGAAGATGCTTGAAGGCGATTGGGCTGGTAACCGGTCTGAGACGTTCTATCAGGTGCGCCTCTACCGTGGATACGCCGCATGGGCGGTGCCATTGTTAATGATCCTGCTTGCCGCGCCCGCTGCATTCGGGATGCGACGCTCTGGCGGGTTTGGTAAGGGCGCGGTCTGGTCAGTTGTTCTGGGGTTTGGCTTTCTTCTGACTGACGGTATGCTCGCGTCACTTGGCGAAACGGGCAACATGCCACCCTTGTTGGCGGCGTTTGGGGCACTGGCCCTGTTCAGCGCGATTGGCGGCTGGATGCTTGTGTCGCTTGAGGAATAGAAAAGGGGCGGGGACCCATGTCTGACATCGAAATTCGCGAGGTCGCCGGCAAGGCTGACATGAAGGCGTTCATTCGCCTGCCTGGCCAGATCCTGAAGGATGACCCTCACTGGGTCGAACCGTTGCATTTTGAACGCGCCGAGTTCTTCTCAAAGAAGAATCCATGGTTCACGCATGGTCGCGCTGCCTATTTTCTTGCGTGGCAGGGCGGCAAGCCGGTGGGCCGGATCAGCGCGCAGATCGATGATCTCTCACCAAAAGTGGATGATGGTGTTTGCGGCCTGTTTGGCGGCCTGGCAGCGCTGAACGATGAGACGATCGTGCACGCGCTTTTGGATCGCGCGGAAGCCTGGTTGCGGGCAGAGGGCGCGGGCCATATGCGCGGGCCGTACACGCTGAACATCAATCACGAATCCGGACTGTTGATCGACGGATTTGACAGCCCGCCCTTCTTGCTAATGCCACATGACGCCCCGTGGTTGGGTGCAATGATTGAAAGTTGGGGGCTGGCGCAGGGGCGCGATCTGTTCGCCTATCGGCTTGATTGCCGGAATGGGCTGCCCGAACGCCCAAAACGGCTGTTCAAGCAAGCCCCGGAAGGCCTGCACATCCGGCCCGTCAACCTGAAGAAATGGACCGAAGAAGTTGAGCATATCGCCCGCATCTTCAACGAAGCATGGGCGGAAAACTGGGGATTCGTTCCCTTTACCCAGGCTGAGATTGACGCGATGGCGAAAGAAATGCGGCCGTTGATTGATCCAGGGCTTGTTCGTTTTGCTGAACTGGATGGCAAAACGGTCGGGTTCATCGCCTTGCTTCCAAATATCAATGAGGCGATTGCCGACTTCAAAGGACGGCTTTTTCCCTTCAATGTCATTAAGCTGCTGTGGCGGTTGAAATTCGGGAATATCAAGACGGCCCGCGTGCCCCTGATGGGTATGTCCCCTGATCTTGGCGACGGCATTGCGTCGAAAATTCTGCCTTTGATGTTGATCTATTCACCGGAGGAAAGGGTGATGGAGCGGGGGATTGAAGCGTTGGAATTCAGCTGGATCCTGGAAGACAACAAATCTGTGCGATCAATGATCGAAATGATCGGGGGCAAGATAGCCAAGATCTATCGCCTCTATGAAAAGTCTCTGAGATGATGTGGAACGCCGTGGTTCTTGCGGGTGATCAGAACCCGAAGAACCCGGTCGCTCGCGCGGGCCTTACGCCTTTCAAGGCGATGGCCCCGGTGGGGGACCGCAAGCTGATCGACTTTCCGCTCGCGGCGCTGGGCGCGATGATGGACGAGGGTCGAATAGGGCGGATCATCGTTGCAGCCGCACCAGACATGCCCGCCCTGGCCGCCGGCCCGTGGGATGTGATTGAGGCAGGGCAGACTATCACTGACACGATGCAACGGGCCTTTACCGTAGTTGGCGCGCCCTTGCTGGTCACCACTTGTGACGCGGCCATGCTGACCCCGGATATCTTGAGAATGTTCCTGGATGGCGCTGAAAGTGGCGCTGAATTGTCTGCTGGTATTTCGCCGCTTACCTCAGCCGAAGCGACACCAGACGCGCCGCCGCGCAAAGGGTTCGTCTTTGGTGACGCCAGTTATGTCAGCACCAATCTGTTTGCTATTGCGACGGCCTCACCTGAGCCTGCTTTCGCTGCGCTGGCGCGGGCTGAAAAGCGGCACCCCCCAGCTGAAATGCTGCTATCTGCAATGTCATGGCGACTTCGGACGCCCTCTGTCGAGGAAGTTGAGACGAAGGCTGCGAAGCTTCTGGGCGTTTCAGCAGCGTTGATCACTCTACCGCAGCCTGAAGCAGGATTTGAGGTGAATACGGCGCTGGATCTGATGCATCTGCGCCGTAAGTGGGCAGATTGGGTGGCGGCCGAAGAGGATGCCGCCTGATCATACTCAGGTTGCGGATCCGGTCGGTGGCAAAACCTTTCACATGTGAAAGGGAGGTTAAGTCATTGATTTATATGCGACGAAGCTGTGCTTGCCACAATTAGTTTGCTTAATGTTCTAACCGTAAGTAGTTGTGAAGCGCACCTGACGCCTGTGTTAATCTCAACGATGCGCTGACCCTGTCAGATGAGCCCAAAGTGCAGGTTAGCGGCGATGAAGATCAGTGTCAGACCGCCAAACCAGCTGAGATATTTTCTGATCATAGGATTTTCATTCACAGCCTGTGCCACGGACCCGCCGATGAACGCAACGATCAGATCAGACGGCACGACGGTAAGCGGCACCAAAATCCCAAGGATCAGCAGTTGAAGTGTTACATTGTCGTTGGTGATCGAACCGCCGCTCGCCTCAACGAATTGGGGCAGGAACAATACGAAGAAAAGCACGGTTTTGGGATTGAGAAACTCAACCAGTACGCCTTGCCAGATGATTGATGACAAGCTGCTACTGCGCACATTCTCAACAAACAGTTTCTGGGGCGTGGCGACGTGCGCTTCCTAGATCATCTGGGCGCCGAGATAGGCAAGGTAGATTGAACCGGCGATGCGCAAAATATCGATCGCCCAGTCCGTTTGTTTTAGGACCGCCGCAAGCCCAAGGGCTGTCGCTGCTGCCAGTAAAACGCCGCCCAACCCCAGACCGATGGCCGAAGCAAGGCCTGCAGCCCGACTTTGCCTGACACTGCGTGAAAGAACGCAAAGCATGGAAGGTCCCGGTGTAGCGCTAAGCGCCAGGCCCGCCAGAACGACTGCTACGATGCTTTCAAGATTGGGCATTATTCATGCGGCCCCTTGGTTCATGCGTTTTTCGAAGGGGTTCAAAACGGCGCCTTGTTCATCGTGTTGGGCTGACCAGATTCGGTCGCCACGCCTCTGCCTAAGGTAGGGGAAGTCGCGTAGCAACATTCGTTCAAGATGTAGTCCGGCCAAAAAGCCTTCATATTGCGGCGGATTTTCGGCGTTGATCAAACTATCGAACGGTTTGATCATGGCGTCATGGTTTGCGGCGACGAAATAGGGCATGGAGTATCGCTCCGCGCTAAGGTTTAGGACCCGGTGCGGGGTGGATCTGAAGGCGCCGTTTGTCCAAGCCTGCATCATGTCGCCGATGTTGACGAGATACGCCTCTGGAATGACTGGCACATCGATCCATACATCGTTGCGCGTCATCACCTGCAGACCTTTTTGGCGCTGATGCAGCAAGGTCAGACATTCGTAATCGGTGTGCGCACCCATGTTGACCGAATGCTTGTTTGTCGTCGCCCGCGCTCGAACATAGTGGAGGAGACGAAGCTGCGAGATCGGCTTTGACATTTGGCGGGTCAGCTCGCCCGGTATTAGGTCCAGATGCAGCTCTAATGCAGAGCAGATCGCCATGCCGACCGAAGAGATCGCAGTGTAATAGGCTGAGACGGTCTCTTTAAACCTATCCATCATTGGCCAGACATTCGGGCCCAGAAGCAGATTTCCAGCCAGATAGTCCGGGTCATCCTGTGGCAGGTCGAGCGCAAGATCGAAGGCTTCGTAATTGCGGTTTACCTCGTCCGCATAATCACCCTTTTCCGTAAAGGGCACATAGCCGCGATGGTTCAGACTGTCGCCGATATAGGATGCGCGTTTGACCTGATCTGGCAGGGCGAAGAAAGCCTCAGCCGTCTTGTAGGCATGTTCGATGAGGTTCAGGTCTACCCCATGGCCCGTGATGTAGAAGAACCCTACTTCGCGGGCCGCACGGCCCATTTCATCTGCAGCCTCACGGATCAAACGCGTATCGTCGCCGCCAAGCGCGGAAATATCGATAATCGGAAGCGTGCTCACCATCGGTCGCCACACATTTCAGCCTCGCCCACGCAAAAAGAAACCTTAACAGAATTTCAGATTTGTTTGAAATCCTGATCATAATTCCTCCACTGAAAGGTGAGTTGATTAACAAAACACTAACATTGGCGTCAAATTGTTAACGTTTTGATAAGGTTTGCTTTTTCCGTTCAGCGTGTTTTGCGATAAAAATGCAACCAGTTATATCGAGAATGTGACGAATCAACTTTGGCGCATATCCGCCACAAAAAATGGCGCTGCGGTCAGCCGCAGCGCCATCCAAACTGTAATGTGATGGACCTATTCAGGTGGCTGGCGGATCACCAGATTGCGGATTTCCGTCATGTCTTCCATCGCGAACAGGACGCCTTCGCGGCCCATACCTGAATCTTTCACGCCGCCATATGGCATGTTGTCGACCCGGTAAGACGGCACATCGCCGACCACGACGCCGCCAACATCCATCTTATCCCACGCCTGCTGAACCTTGTAGAAATCGCGGGTGAAGATGCCTGCCTGCAGGCCGAACTTACTGTCGTTGACCATTGAGATGGCGTCATCCCAATTTGAGAACTTCTGAAGAACAGCAGCCGGGCCAAACGCCTCTTCCACGCAGAGATCCTGATCCAGCGGAACATTCTCCATCAGCGTGGCGTCCAGCATTGCGCCGTCGCGCGTGCCGCCACATAGCAGCGTGCCGCCAGCAGCCTGGGCAGCTTCGATCCAGCCATGCAGGCGGGTGGCCTCTTTCTCTGAAATCATCGGGCCGATGAAAGTCTCACGAACCTTAGGGTCACCCTTGATCAGCGTCGCGGTTTTGGCGACCAGTTTGGCTTTCATCTCATCATAGATGTCTTCGTGGATCATGATGCGCTGAACGCCGATGCAGGACTGGCCTGACTGGTAGAAGGCGCCAAAGATGATGCGGGTAACTGCATCGTCGAGGTTCTTGGTATCAGAGTCGACCACAACCGCCGCGTTACCGCCAAGTTCCAGAACGACTTTCTTCTTGCCGCAGCGCGCCTTCAGGTCCCAGCCAACGCCGGGTGAGCCGGTAAAGGACAAGAGTTTCAACCGATCATCGACGGTGAACAGATCAGCGCCATCGCGAGAGCAGGCGAGGATCGAGAATGCGCCTTCCGGCAGATCCGTCTCTGCCAGAACTTCGCCCATGATAATGGCGCCCAGTGGTGTGCGGGAAGCTGGCTTCATCACAAACGGGCAGCCGACGGCCAACGCTGGTGCGATCTTGTGCGCCGCCAGGTTCAGCGGAAAGTTGAATGGCGAAATGAAAGAACAGGGACCAATTGGTACCCGCTTCCACATGCCCTGATAGCCTTTAGCGCGGGGCGAGATGTCAAGTGCCTGCAACTCACCATGCATGCGGGTCGATTCTTCAGCGGCGATCTGAAAGGTGTCGATCAGGCGGGTAACCTCACCTTCGGCATCATTGATCGGTTTGCCTGCTTCGATGCAGAGCGCCATCGCCAGTTCGTCAAAGCGTTCTTTGAACCGAGTTACACAATGCTCAAGAATGGCTTTCTTTTCATAAGACGGCATCGTGGCCATAGGCTCAGCCGCGCGCACGGCGCCTGCGATGCCTTCATCGATGGCCTTGACGTCAGCCAGCGCACAGCGCGTGGCGACTTCGCCAGTGTACTTGTCGGTGACTTCAAGGTCCTCGTTGGCGTACACGGCTTTGTTGTTCAGATAGTATGGGTATTTTGCCTGAAGCGCGGACATGGGCGGCCTCCTCAGTATGTGGAATGTCAGAAATGGCGAAGGGCCCGAAGGCCCCTCGCAGCTATCAGCGGCCTTAGATGGACGCTGAGTGTTTCTTGATGTCGATGTTCAGGATCTGGTCATTGTCGACATAATCCACTGGGCAATCGATCAGGTGAACGCCTGGCTCGGTCAGCGCGGTGT
Source organism: uncultured Paracoccaceae bacterium (assembly GCA_938092015.1). Lineage (GTDB taxonomy): Bacteria > Pseudomonadota > Alphaproteobacteria > Rhodobacterales > Rhodobacteraceae > Pikeienuella. The sequence continues at coordinate 2,061 of CALKOT010000018.1, read as the reverse complement.
TCAGGATCTTCGGCAGGTCAGCCGCAGATTCTACCCGATGGCCAATGCCGCCATAGCTTTCAACGTACTTCACGAAGTCAGGGTTTGAGTACTGCAGACCCCAGTCGATGAAGCCCATGTTGGCCTGTTTCCAGCGGATCATGCCGTATGAGTTGTCGTTCAGGATCAGAACCGCGATGTTCATTTTCTCACGAACGGCTGTTTCCAGTTCTTGTGAGTTCATCATGAACCCGCCATCGCCACAGATCGCAAGAACCTTGCGGTCCGGGTAAACCATGTGGGACGCCATTGCGGATGGCAGGCCTGCGCCCATCGTCGCCAGCGCGTTATCCAGCAGCACCGTGTTGGGCTGATGGGCGCGATAGTTCCGGGCGAACCAGATCTTATAGACACCGTTGTCGAGGCAGATCATGCCATCATCAGGCATCGCGTCACGAACGCATTTCACAGCATGCTGTGGGTAGATCGGGAAGCGGGTGTCGTCCGTGCCTTCAAGGATATTCGCATCGTGATATTCACGAACCGCCATCATACGGGTGAAGTCCCAGCCTGCTTCTGAACCTTTATTGACGCCGTTCTTCAGTTCCCAGATCGCATTGCCGATGTCGCCAATCACCTCAACCTGCGGGAAGTAGACAGGGTCAACTTCAGCCGTGTTGTAGGAAATGTGGATCACTTCGGCGCCGCCCTCTTTCATGAAGAAGGGTGGCTTCTCAATCACGTCATGGCCGACATTCAGGATCAGGTCGGCGGCTTCGATCGCGCGATGAACATAGTCGCCTGCAGATAGTGCAGCACAGCCCATGAACAGGGGATGGCGTTCGTCAACAACGCCTTTGCCAAGCTGGGTGGTTACGAAGGGGATGCCGGTCTTGTCGATGAAGCGCGTCAGCATCTTCGACGTCATCTTGCGGTTGCCGCCAGCGCCGATGATGATGATCGGCGATTTGGCGTTGTGAATTTTTTCCAGTGCGGAAGAAATCGACTTTGCCTCTGGCGTAGGGCGGCGGGCGGCTGATTTTGGGATCGGACGCTCATCTGTTTGCTCATCCGCGATGTCTTCAGGCAGCTCGATGTGCACGGCGCCGGGCTTCTCTTCCTCAGCAATGCGGTAAGCTTCGCGGATGCGTGATGGGATGTTGTCGCCTGCAACCAGCGTGGTCGCGTATTTGGTGATCGGTTTCATCATCTCAACGACGTCGAGGATCTGAAACCGGCCCTGTTTCGATTTTTTCACTGGTTTCTGACCAGTGACCATCATCATCGGCATGCCGCCGAGCTGTGCATAGGCGGCGGCAGTGGTGAAGTTCGTGGCGCCAGGGCCAAGCGTTGAAACGCAGACGCCGGTCTTGCCGGTCAGACGACCGTAGACAGAGGCCATGAAGCCTGCGCCCTGTTCATGGCGCGTCAGCACCAGCTTGATTTTCTTTGACCGGCTGAGGCTGTCCAGGAAGTCCAGGTTTTCCTCGCCGGGAATGCCGAAAACGTATTCGCACCCTTCCGCTTCGAGACATTCGATAAAGAGATCTGATGCTTTGGCCATAGTAGCCCCCTCTGCTGCTAACGGACGTCTCAGAGCGTCCATATTGCTAATGTTGATGTTACCTTAGCGGAAGATTCGCAAAAGGCGCAGCGATTCCTCGCAAACTCGCGAAAAAGGCGTGTGTTTGTTCACAAGCGACTGAAAATTCGGGGAATGGCGAAAAAGGTTGCCGTTATCGTGACGGCCCTTGCCAAGCGTCCTCTCCTGGGCACCAAGTACACGCGAAATGGACCACGTTGTAGTCCAGCAAGTGTTTGATCTCACTCAGTAATTCAAATAGCTCGTCTTTGAGCATGGCTAGAGTGATGATCTAACCTGTCATCTAAGCTCACACGCCTTGGACAAGAAGTGTGCTAACTGCTCCAGCGGATAACCAGTCCCGTAATTCTTACCGATGCTATCGTGTGACCAACCGCCTATCTGATCGATCAACTCAGTAGGGCAATTCACTGCACGAAGTCTGTCACGCATGGAGTGGCGAAAACTGTGCATGGTGCAGTGCTTCGGAACATGCGGCT
>CALKOT010000017.1 GCA_938092015.1 uncultured Paracoccaceae bacterium | reverse complement strand
GCCCGCATTCCGCGCTTGATCGGCAAACACCGGACGACGCATATTGGGCGGGCTTGAAAGACAAGAAAGCAGCATGAAACCTAAACCCGATACACCTTAAAAACGCTACAAAACTGTCCGAAAAGATGGGACCACTTCAGTCCATCAAGCCATCCGTCGCCATCTGCCCGGCGAAGTGCAGCGACCATCCGGCTTTGGTTTTCTCTCGCCGTATCTCCAACCCGCGCCGGGGCCTCGCCAGCCGCACGGGGCGCGTGCCGATGGGTTTGGCGTCTTCGTGCAGGCCTTCAGCCTCCTCCAGATACGCCAGCACGATGCGCCACTGGATGTCTGCGGGCGCATTGGGGTCGCTGGCCAGTGCAGCCTCCATCACCGGCGCAAAGCCTGCGCGCACGGCGGACGCGAGGCGGAGGCATTGGCGGAGGGACCATAGTTCCGGGCCGGTCAGCGCGTGGCCCATCGCCTCAACCGCCCTTGCAATCGCGCGAATGCGGCTGAGTTTGACGCGGGATGCGGCGGGAAAGAGGGCCTTTGCGGCGCCTTCGACGGTGTCGAACAGGCCCTCGTAATGGGCTATCCAGACGATACGTCCCCGCTCCCACGCTGAAAGCGGTTCCCGCATCTCGTTTTCTTCGACGACGGCTGCGAGCGCCTCAGCCACCTCCATCGGCTCACGAACAAGGGCGGGGATGGTATTGGCGCCACCCTCCGTCGCCAGTTCACGCCAGGCGGTGATGCGGCGGAGGCCAGATAGGAGCGTGTAGGGGCGGTCGCCTGAGCGTCCATTTTCATTGGGGATCAGCTCAATCGGCAAACGCAGGCCATTCGTTTTCTGCGATGCCTTCAGCTTAGCCAGCGCCTCAGCGTTCAGGTGAGACCGGTCGCGGATCAGCGCATCGTCGGCGATATCATCAAGCGGGATCAGGCGAATGTTGTGCATGGGAACCTCAGGATTGGGGGATATATCCCGAGGATACAGGCGGTTTTGCCCTGTTGCGTGAACCGTTGCGCTGCGCACGCTGAGGGAGAGGTCCGTTAAGATTTGGGGTTTCATAGTACCGAATTGCAGCAATATTTGAGCTAATCACGAAAAAGGCCAGATCTTAGCGTCAGATGCAGGGGGCGCCCGACTTGATCTTTCCTCGTAAAACAGGTCGCTTAGGGTATTCTGATGTGGGCTTACGGCAGCACACATAAGTCAATATGAGAGAGAATGCCTTTGGGCGGTCGACATAAAAGGTCAAAGACGTCTGAAAGCCGCAATCATTTCATAAGATTGCAGGGAAGCTGCCAAAAAATGATTGGCGCACAACACCTTAATGTAGTTCAGACCGTCGTGTCGGTATGTAGGATGATCAAATGACGCCACAGTACACCAAACTCGGGTATGATATCGCGGTTTCAGGCTATGCGTGTAAGTTACCGCAAGCGACCTCCCCCGCCGCATTCTGGGAAGTTCTGACATCCCGCCGTTGCGTGATCACCGAAACAAAGGCGGATCGCTGGTCGCATGATCAGTTCCTGAACCCCGACAAGGCGGCGTTTGGCACGTCCTATACGTTTGCGGCCGGTCAGTTGGATGACATCTGGGGGTTTGACCCAGGGTTCTTTGGCATTTCCCCACGCGAAGCTGTGCAGATGGACCCCCAGCAGCGGATCCTGCTGCAGGCGGTCTGGGAAGCGGTGGAGCATGCAGGGCTGACCACAAGTACGCTGTCTGACGGCAAGACGGGCGTTTACATCGGGGCCTCCGCGTCGGACCATTCCTGGCGGTTCCTCAGCGATATGGCGGCGATCGACAGCCAGTTCATGACGGGCAATACGCTTTCCATTATTTCGAACCGGATCTCGTATCTGTTTGATCTGAAGGGGCCGAGCTTCACGGTTGATACGGCATGCTCATCCTCATTCTACGCCATGCACCAGGCGGTTCAGGCGCTGCGCGCGGGTGAGATCGATACGGCGATTGTTGGCGGCGTGAACGCGCTGCTGCAGCCTGCTGCATTTGTTGGCTTCTCACGTGCGACGATGCTGTCGCCAGAGGGGCTGTGCAAAGCTTTCGACAGCAGCGCAGATGGCTATGTCCGGTCTGAGGGCGCGGTTGCGTTTGTGCTGCGGCGGATGGATGTGGCGCAGGATGCGGGCGATCCGGTACGCAGCGTGCTGTTGGGCAGTGGCGTGAATTCTGATGGTCGCACGGTTGGTATGGCGATGCCGTCACCTGACCGGCAGGCCGATTTGCTGCGTCAGATGATGCGCGAATTGCAGTTCGACGCTGATGATCTGGCGTTTGTTGAGGCGCATGGCACGGGCACCCCGGTTGGCGACCCGATGGAAGCGACGGCGCTTGGCGAAGTTTTCGGTCGCCATCGGGCTTCGCCCCTACCGATCGGGTCCGTAAAGTCGAACTTTGGCCATTTGGAGCCTGCCTCAGGTCTGGTCGGTCTTCTGAAAGCTCAGATGGCGCTGGAAAAGGGCGTCTACCCCGCCAGTCTTCATGTAAACGAACTGAACCCAAATATTCCATTCGATGATCTCAACCTTGAGGTTGCTGTTAAGCCGGTTGATCTGGCGCAGCGCGATGAACCCTGGTTGGCTGGCGTAAGCTCGTTTGGCTTTGGCGGGGCGAATGCACACGTGATGTTGCGCCAGCCCTACGATAACGAACATGAGCGCGAAGTTGCGGCGCCGTCGCCTCGTGCGCTGACGCTATCTGCAGCGTCTGAGGAAAGCCTTACCTCGCTCGTCTCGCTATGGCGGGATCGCCTGACAGACGCGCTGGCGGCAGAGGCCGCTACCTTGATCAACAACGCTGCGTATCGGCGTGAGGCGCTGGATCATCGACTGGTCGCACTTGGTGACAGCGGTGAAGATATCGCCGCGTCGCTGTCAGATTATCTGACGGATGCAGGTTCGCCCGCAGTGATCACGGGCAAAAAAGTTGGCCGTGGCGATAAGACTGCGTTCCTGTTTGGCGGCAATGGCTCGCAGTGGGCAGGTATGGGCCTGACGCTTTACGAAGACGACGAAGTGTTCCGGAAGGCCTTTGGCGAAGTAAGCAAGTTGTTCGCCGAAGGGTCGGATATCGACCTGAGCGAGCAGTTGGTTAGTGAAGGATTGGGCGAGGCGCTTGCCGAAAGCAGCGTCGCCCAGCCGATCCTCTTCGCGGTGCAGGTCGCACTGGTTAAGACTTTGGCCGCGCAAGGTTTGCGTCCAGACGCCGTTGCTGGCCATTCTGTGGGTGAGGTCGCCGCGGCGTGGTGCGCGGGCATCCTGACTTTGCCTGACGCCGTGCATCTGATCCGGACCCGATCAACTGCGCTTGAAGTAATGCGTGGCACTGGTGGTATGGCCGCTGTCTTGGCGGGGGTTGAGCCGCTGGAACAGGCGCTTGCCGAATTCAGCGCCGAAACCGGCGACAGTTCGGTTTCGATCGCCGCAGACAACAGCCCGCGATCTTCGACCATTGCCGGGCCAGTAGAGGCGCTTAAGGCCTTTACGAAGTTCGCTCGTAAGCGGCGGGTGGCTGCGAAGCTGCTGGATATCGACTATCCCTACCATAGCGCTGGGATCGACCCGATCAGGGGCAAACTGATCGCTGATCTTAGCGATCTGAAGCCACAGTCGGGTCATGCGACCTATGTCTCATCCACCAGCGGGCGGGTTGCGCCCGGCGTGGCGTTGGATACGGAATACTGGTGGCGGAACGCCCGTCAGCAGGTTCAATTCCGTGAGGCGGTCGATGCGTTGGTGAAGCTGGGCTGCGGTGTCTTTGTCGAAATTGCGCCGCGTCCTGTGCTTCAGAATTACGTCTCGGACACGCTGTCGACGTTGGGCATCGGCGCCTCTGTCATGCAAACACTGGAACAGAACGCCCGGGTTGAACCATCTGCCGCCAGCATCGCCGGCCGCGCACTTACGTTCGGCGCGAAACTGGATTTTGAGCGGTACTTTGGCGAACCTGCGACGTATCGCGGAAACCTGCCAAGCTACCCTTGGCGCAACTCAACCTATCGGATTGAGCAGACCTCAGCCTTTGTTGACGCTCTTGGACTGAAATCCCGGCATCCGCTTCTGGGCGCGCGCCTTCGGGCGGGCGAAGGGTCGTGGCGGTCGGTTATCGACGTCAGAACGCAACCCTGGTTGAAAGATCATCAGGTCGACGGCGCCGTTGTATTCCCGGCGGCAGGTTTTCTGGAAATGGCGCTCGCAGTGGGTTGCGAAGAATTCGGCCTGGCCGAAGTGGCTGAGTTTGAAATCCTTCGCCCTATGGTCATCGATGAAAAAGAAGGCGTCGATGCACGGGTAAGCTTTGACGCGAGCACAGGCGCTGTTCGAATTGAAAGCCGCCGCCATCTTTCTGAGGGCGAATGGGGGCTGAACGCCTTTGGCGTTGTGCGCAAAACCCCTGTTGAGGCGCCAGCAACCGATGTGCCTATGAAGGGCGGGCAGAAAATAGCTGCTAAGCCGCTGTATCAGATGCTGGATGCGTGCGGCCTGGCCTATGGCCCCGCTTTCCGTCGGATCAAGGCGATCCGCGCCAATGACATCGCTGCTGATGCGATACTGGCACCATCTTCAGTTGCAAACCTGGATCTGAAACTTGATCCGACCAGTTTTGACGCCGCGATGCATGCCGTGTTCCCGTTGATCGGCAAGAAATCTGCTGAAGTTGGGCTTGCCGAAGGCACCAGCTTCTTGCCTGTACGGATTGGTCTTGCACGTCTTTATAATCTGGGCGCTGAAATCACCCGGGCCGAAGTTCGTCTGACACGCCTCTCGGCGCGGGGCGCCGAGGCTGAGATTGACCTTATTGACGCCAACGACGCGGTTGTGGCCTCAATAACAGGGCTCAGATTGAAGGCTATTGCTCTCACCCGCGCAGCGCGCAGTGGCGAACGTTTCTGGCGGCAAGCTGGCCGCGTTCTCGCGGATGCTGACCATCGCGTCGAAGCGCCGACAGGTTGGGCCGATCCTGCTGCTCAACTTAACATTCTGGGCTTGGGTGGCGCCGAACCGCCAGAGCCTGATGTAGGGTCGCTGCTGGTTGATGCGCTATCGCGCCGTCTGGCGTGGGACATCTCAAAGCGCTTTGCTGATAAAGACGGGCGGCTTGGCATTCTGTCATCCATCGATCTTGCGCATACTGCGCGCCCTTTGCTGGCCCGCGCGATGTTGGCGCTGGAAGAAGATGGAGTGTTCGAGACCGAAGATCTTGGCGTCGGCATTCTGGCTGAAGAATGCCCTTATCCACCAGTGGATGAACTGATCCTCGCCCTGACAGAAGAAGCGCCTGATCGCGCGCCCGATCTGATGGCATTGCTACAGCTTGAAGGTGAGCTGCCCAAACGGCTGACTGATGGCCTGCATGAGGCGCCCGTACCCGCGACGCAGGTTGATATCTCACCTGCTGGTCGGGCGATCTGGAAAGCGATTGAAACAGCAGCGCTGGATGCAATAGGTGGCTGGCCACAAGGGCGTCGTCTTGAAATTCTGATGATTGGCGCGCCGCCAATATCAGTCATTGATCAATTGTGCCGCCAGTCGGGCCTTGCACGCCTGACTGTGACTGACGCTGAAGAAGGCGTGGTCGAAGGCGTCAAGCAACGGACTAAATCACACCCTTGTCTGCGCGTCGCACAGATGGAGGATGTCCTTTCCAAGTCATCATATGATCTTGTCCTGGTGGGCGATGGCCTGGCCCGTCTTGGCGATGATCAGCTTGGCGTCGTTGTGGCGGCCTTGTCGTCTGGTGGGCTGTTTCTTGCGGCTGAACCAGCGCTTGATCTTCTGTCTGACCTCAGGCACGGCACTTCGCAGGATTGGTGGACTGGAACGCTGACGGCAGAAGCGCCAATTGGCCGCCGTAAAACAGCGCATGAATGGATTGATATCCTAACCGAAGACCGGATGGACAGTATCGGCGCGGTTCCCCTAAGCGATCCTGCAGTCGAAGCGTCGCTGATCTTTGCTGTAGCGCCTGAGAAGATTTCGCGCGCCGAGATCAGTGAAGAAGAGGCGTTGCCGATCTTTATTCTGCATGATGGCGGCGCCCGCAGTCTTGCTGCAGCTGAAGAGCTGGAAGCGGCCATGGCTGCGGTCGGTCGTCAGGTTCGCGTCTCATCAGCTGACGATGTGCAGCATAAAGACGATGAAGAATGGGAAGCCGTTTATCTTGCCGGTCTTTTCGCTGACAGCGCCGAGGATATGGAACGTGCGCAGGCCCGGATCGCCGTCGTTCACGGGTTGTTGGTACATGCCGCGCCGCGGCGCCTTTGGTTGATCACCCGCGGCGGCGCGCCTGCTGGCGTCGAAGTTGATGCCCGTTGCGCTGCAGAAAGCGCCCTTTGGGGTCTTGGCCGGGTTCTGGCTAATGAGCCGGGCAACCCTGAAATCAGACTGGCGGATTTCGCCGTGGATATGTCAGCCGAAGCAATGGCTGAGATTTTGGCCAGCGAACTTTCGTCGCCGCGCCTCGAACATGAGCTGATCTTTTCGGCGGAACGGGCACTTGCGCCGCGTGTTCAGGCGGCAGGCGACATCGCAGAAAACGCAGCATTGCTGCGCGCTGGCGACGATGCTGCAAAAGTGCTGCACATTCAGCAGCAAGGTTCATTCGACAGTCTTGCCTGGACACCGGTAGCGCGTCGCGCGCCAGCGGACGAAGAAGTTGAGATCGAAGTCCGGGCTACGGGCCTTAACTTTCGTGATGTGATGTGGGCGCAGGGTCTGTTGCCTGAAGAAGCGCTGGAAGATGGCTTCGCCGGCGCCACGCTTGGTATGGAATGTTCAGGCGTCGTTGTGCGCGCCGGCGCAAACTCAAACCGCAGCGTAGGGGATGAAGTCATCGCCTTTGGCCCTGCCAGTTTTGCAACGCACATGACGGTTGCGGCTCGGGCTGTGGCGCCGTTACCGGATGGGACGAACTTTGACACTGCAGCGTCCGCGCCAACAATCTTTATCACTGCACAGTATTCCCTGGTGGAACTTGCGCGACTGCAGCCGGGCGACACTGTCCTGATCCATGGCGGCGCCGGCGGCGTTGGCCTTGCAGCGATCCAGATCGCCTGTAGGATTGGCGCACGTATTTTCGCCACTGCAGGGTCACCTGCGAAGCGGCGGATGCTGACGGCGCTGGGCGTTGAAAAGGTGTTCGACAGCCGCTCCATGTCATTCGCTGATGAAGTTATGACGGCGACCGAAGGCGTTGGCGTCGATGTCGTTCTGAACTCTCTCTTCGGTGAAGCGATGGAACGTTCCATCGGTTGCCTGCGCCCGTTTGGCCGGTTCATTGAACTTGGCAAACGCGACTATTACGCCAACGCGCCGATAGGCCTGCGCCCGTTCCGTCGGAACCTGTCCTATTTTGGCGTTGATGTGGATCAGTTGCTGTCATCTAGGCCTGAGATTGCGCAAAAACTGTTTGTTGATCTCGCTGAAGGGTTCCGCGATGGCGATTACACGCCGCCGCCCTGTCAGGTGTTCCACGCAGAGGAAATCGTCGACGCGTTCCGCATGATGCAGAAGTCCGGCCATGTCGGCAAAATCATTGTGCGTCCGCCATCCCTGCCGACGCTGCAGGCATCAGAGGCGAAGCCTATCGGCGACGGCGCTTGGCTGATCATTGGCGGCCTTGGCGGGTTCGGTCTGGCGACGGCGGAATGGCTTGCCGAAAAGGGCGTCCAGAAATTGTGGCTGACCAGTCGTTCTGGCGCTACAGGCGAAACCGGGCGCGCGACGATTGCAGCGCTGCGAAAATCCGGCGTTTCAATCGAAATGGTTGGCAACGATGCGACCAAGCCTGGTGACGTTGAAGCCCTGTTTGCCGAGATTGCGGCCGATGGGACGCCTCTGAAAGGCATTATCCATTCCACTATGAGCCTTGATGATCAATTGTTCGCCTCGCTTGATCCGGCGCGGATCGAAGCGGTGATGAAGCCGAAAATTGCCAGCGCCGCGCTGATCGATCAGGCCAGCCGCGAGATCGATCTTGATCACTTCATCATGTATTCTTCAGTCACGACACTGTTTGGCAACCCTGGGCAGGCGCCATATGTGGCGGCGAATGTCTATCTTGAAAGCCTTGCGGCGGCGCGGCGTCAGGCTGGCGTGCCAGGGCTTGCAGTCGGGTGGGGGCCTATCGCCGATATCGGTTACCTTGCCCGCGAAGAACAGACGCGCGATCTTTTGGAACGCCGCATGGGCGGGGGATTGTTGTCTTCCACGGACGCATTGATGGCGCTGGACACGTTCCTTACCTCTGCCGCGACTGATAGTGCAATCACCATCGCGCCGATGCGCTGGGGCAAGTTGGGGGCTGAGCTCCCCCTCCTCCAGACGCCGTTGTTCGAAACGGTTGAGCAGGCGCGCGATGTGGCTGGCGATGCAACGGGCGCCGTTGATATTCGTGAACTTGTCGAAGGTCTTGATGACACGGCGGCGCTGAAAGTCATTATTGACCTGCTTGCCGCTGAAACCGGGCGCATTCTGCGCCAGCCAGCAAGTGAGCTGGACCCGCGCCGCCCATTGACGGAAATGGGCTTTGACAGCCTGATGGCCGTCGATCTTAAGATGGCGGTGGAAGAACGTGTTGGCGCCAATCTCCCTTTGATGTCGCTTTCGGAAGGTGTCGGTCTATCTGATCTGGCGAGGAAGTTGCTGGATGAGACGCGCAGCGGCGAACCGCGCGAGGCGTCCGATGGCATTGTTGGCGAACTTTCCGCGCAACATGTGACGGAAGGCGCTATTGAAGATGAGAAGGTGGTCTATGAAAAGATCGTCCAACAGGCAGAAAAGCTGAAGAGCAGTTAGGAACAACAGCCACGTGGGCGATCAGGACGAGATGAAAAGCGGCGGACGAGATCGTTCGGCGTTGGTAGACAGATTGCGGCAAGTGCGCGATGCGCGGTTGAAATTTCCGTCTAAACCGGGGCCGGATACGAAGAGGGGATCGAAAGACGGGCCATCGTCGTTCGATTTCTCGACGCTGCCTGCGTTTGAACAAATCCGATTTACTCAGGCGGCTGGTCACATGCTTGGCGTGCCATCGCCGTTTTTCCGCACCATTGATAGCCGTAATGGTGCGGTCTGTATGATGGAAGGCAAAGAACGGATCAATTTCGCCTCTTACGATTACCTGGGTCTAAGCGGCCACGAAAGCGTACGCGCTGCGGCGGTTGAGGCCGCAACGACTTGGGGCGTCTCTGCGAACGCCAGTCGCCTTGTCGGTGGCGAGCGCCCTTATCATGTCGATCTTGAGCGTGCGATTGCAGACGCATACGGTGTTGATGATGCTGTTGCGATGGTGTCCGGCCACGCAACAAACGTGACCACGATTGGTGCGCTTCTGGGTCCCAAGGACCTGATCCTGATGGACCAGCTTATCCATAACTCAATCGCCGAAGGCGCCAACCTGTCTGGCGCGGCGCGACTGACCTTCCCGCATAATGATTTCGGCTGGATTGATGAGACGCTATCGCGTGTCCGGGGCCGATATGAACGGGTGCTGATCGTCATCGAAGGCCTCTATTCGATGGATGGCGACTTCCCGGACCTGGCAGAATTCGTGAAGATCAAGCGTAATCACGACGCGTGGTTGATGGTGGATGAAGCGCATGCATTTGGCGTTTTGGGTGAAACCGGACGCGGGATTGCTGAGATGCAGGGCGTGGACCCCCGATCTGTTGAGATCTGGATGGGTACGCTTTCAAAAACGCTCGCGTCTTGTGGCGGGTACATCGCCGGGTCAGAGGCCCTGGTCACATATCTTAAATTCAAGGCGCCCGGCTTTGTCTTTTCGGTTGGACTGTCAGCGCCTGTGGCTGCTACGGCGGCTGCAGCGGTGCGTGCAATGCTGGATGAGCCTGAACGTGTCGCCCGACTGCATGCCAACGGACAGCGGTTTCGTGAAAAGGCAAAAGATGCTGGGCTCGATATCGGTCTGACCGAAGGCTATGCGGTGACGCCGGTAATCATCGGCGACAGCCCGCGTGCTGTTGTAGCCGCTGACAAGCTTTATGAAGCAGGCATTAACGCCTTGCCAATCATCTTTCCGGCGGTGCCAGAACAGCAGGCGCGCATTCGGTTTTTCATGACATCCGACCATACGGATGAGCAAATCGACGACGCTGTCGCCAAAACGGCTGAGATCGTACACGGCCTGAAAGACGTCGACCTTTTCGAAAGTCTGAGATCCTGACACCGCGACCATTTCGCGGTTTCGCACAGGACCTGTAGCGCCTATAAGTTCGCCGGTTTCAGACGGAGCGAACTAATGGCGAATGTCGCGGTTGTCGGCGCCCAGTGGGGTGACGAAGGTAAAGGCAAGCTGGTCGATTGGCTGAGCGAACGTGCGGATGTCGTCGTTCGGTTTCAGGGCGGCCACAACGCAGGCCATACGCTGGTTGTTGACGGAGAGGTCTACAAGCTGCACGCGCTGCCATCGGGCGTAGTCCGGGGTGGCAAACTGTCGATCATCGGCAACGGCGTCGTTCTTGATCCCTGGCATTTGCTGGAGGAAATCGAAAAAATCCGCGCGCAGAATATCGAAATCAGCCCTGAAAGCCTGATGATCGCTGAAAACACGCCACTGATCCTGCCTATTCATGGCGAATTGGACCGGGCGCGTGAAAACCAGAATTCCATAGCGAAAATTGGCACCACTGGGCGCGGCATTGGCCCTGCCTATGAAGACAAGGTGGGCCGCCGGGCAGTTCGCGTTGCTGATCTTGCGGATGAGGCAACGCTTGAAACGCGGATTGATCGCGCGCTGGTGCATCATGATGCGTTGCGGCGCGGCCTGGGGATGCCGGCAGTTGATCGCGATGCGTTGATAGCGTCTCTGAAGGCGCTCGCGCCGAAAATTCTGCCCTATGCCGGACCTGTCTGGAAGGTACTGAACGAAAAACGGAAGGCGGGAAAACGCATTCTGTTTGAAGGGGCGCAAGGCGCGCTTTTGGACATTGATTTTGGCACCTATCCCTTTGTTACATCATCGAATGTGATGGCGGGGCAGGCGGCAGCTGGTTCGGGTCTTGGGCCCGGCGCAATCGATTTTGTTCTGGGGATCGTGAAAGCATATACGACCCGTGTGGGCGAAGGCCCATTCCCAACAGAACTTGACGATGACAATGGCCAGCGGCTGGGTGAGCGGGGCCATGAATTTGGCACCACCACGGGTCGCAAACGTCGCTGCGGGTGGTTCGATGCAGTTCTGGTACGCCAGACTTGCATGCAAAGTGGGGTTTCCGGCATCGCGCTGACCAAGTTGGACGTGCTGGACGGGTTTGAAGAACTGAAGATCTGCAGCGGTTACAAATTGGGCGATGAGGTTCTGGATCATCTGCCTACAGCAGCTGACCTGCAGGCACGCGTGGAACCGATTTACGAGACGATGCCAGGCTGGTCGGAGAGCACTGAAGGCGCGCGCAGTTGGGCAGATCTGCCAGCGGCTGCGATCAAATACGTGCGCAGGGTTGAAGAGTTGATTGAGTGCCCCGTTGCGCTGCTATCCACTTCGCCCGAGCGTGATGATACGATCCTCGTTACTGACCCGTTCTCTGACTAGACGCGACCCCTGCCGACTGATCGAACTGACTTGAACAGGAAGAATAATGGCGCTTAGCTACAAGTCCCGCCGCAGATTGTCTCTGGTGCTGCTACTGGTGTGGCTTCCCCTGTTCATCATCATTGCTGTATCCATCATGACGAGCGTGCCAAGACAACCTTTCTTGTTGGAATTGCTGATCTATGTCGTGCTTGGCGTCGGATGGGCCTTGCCGTTCAAATTTGTCTTTAAAGGGGTTGGTAAAGCAGATCCCGACGAAAACGGGCCGCCTGAATAGTCAGACGGCCCGCTTCCAAATAGCTAAATCAGTAGAATCCAGCGTTAGGCCTGCAGCTGAGTTTCGTACCCGAACCGTGTCGCCTGGCTGACGGTGAACATACCATTATCCACACGCACCAACGAACCAGTCGTCAGAAGCTTGCGGAATGATTTCAGGCGCGCTTCCTGCGTGTAGTCTTTGTCTGCGCCAATCGTATTCAGGGTCTGCATGACATCACGACGGCTGAAACGCGACTTGCCTTCGACCGTGTCCATGTAAACTGCGGATGCTTCAAGAAGGTCCTGCAACGTCTTCGCGCCAACCCGGCGGGCGAAGACGGTAGGCGATGTTTCATCGTCATAGTCGATAGCTTCAGAGGTGCTATCAGGCTGCGCATCAGATTTCGCCGCGCCAAAGCTGACCTCAGGCTCTTCGGATGCTGGCATTGCGGCTGCAACCGATTCGCGTAGGCGATCAAAACTGTCCGTGCTGCCTGTGTAGCTTAGTTCCGGTTCGGTTCGATGCACGGGTGCCTCTGGCGCTGAAGCAGGCTCTTTCGAAGATTTGGCGCTTTTGCCGAACCCAAGGAGGCTGGCGAATGACCAACGTTGTTTCTTTTCGCTTTCGCTGAGATCTTCGACGTCAGGTTGAGACGCAACTACGACAGGTGCTTCAACTTTGCTGGCTACCTCATCAGCGACTGCGCGGACGGCTTCGCCACCGTCAGCGCTTTGTTCAACGCCATCGACATCCGCAAAGAGGAAGTTATCGCCTTCATCTTCGGAATCGCGCTTGTCCATTCGCGCTTTGACGCGTTCAGCGCGTGATAGTCTGGGCGCTTCATCTGCGCTGTCGGTGATGACGGTGTTCAGTGTGACGACAGGTTCAACTTTCTGAACCGATGTCAGGCTTGCGTTGCTGACAGCGGCGGGCCGGTCAGCGACTTTTGCGCGTTCTGCTGGCCGCAGCGGAAGTTTCGTCACCGTGACGCGCGGTTTCTTCGCTTGAAGAGATTCGCTTGGCGCCTCGGCTACTGGCGCTTCGTCTGCTTTTTTGTTCGGAACATTCAGCAGCAGGGGACGGCGGATTGGTTTTGCTTCCGGTTCCTCATCAGAGGTCGCAGCGACGATAGTGGCCGTAACATCCTCGTCCTCGTCCTCGGCGACCGGGGCTTCTGCTGCGGTATCGATTTCTGTGACAGTGGTTGTTACATCGTCTGTGACTGCCTCAGAGATCGAAATCTCTTCCATGACTTCACTGACCGACTTTTGAATGGCGACTTCGGTTTCCGCCGCAGTGGTATCGATTTCTGGCGCGATTTCTTCTGGGGCTGTATCAGATGCTTCAGTCACCGCGGCTGCTTCGATGATTGCAGTCTGGTCTTCTTCCAGATCGATCTCAGCCGTTTCTTGGATTTCTTCGACGGCAGCAGGCTCTACTTCTGGTGACACCTCAACTTCGGCTACTTCAGGGGCCAGCTCAGCTTGAGCCACTACCGGTTCGGGTTGCGCCCCAGGTGCGATGTCCAGCGCAACAGTTCCGAGATCTGCAGCCGGGTGTTCGGCTTCAGCTGCTTCAAGTGTATCGCGCAGTTCCAGATCGCCGCTCGCAAGCCCATCATCGGCCTCAGCGGCTACGATAAGTTCTTCTTCGATTGGCGCGGGTTCCTGCGCTTCACCTTCCGTGTTGGTGACGACGTAGCGCAAGCCGTTGCCGGCTGATTGGTCCGCCAGTTCTTCAATGCGGGATGCCTGATCAGAAAATCCGGCGGCAACGCGCGCGCGTTCCATATCCGACATACGGACCTCACCGGCGCCGAAGGCCGGATTGGACTTAGCGATGTCACCGAAAAGACTTGCGACGTGGTTCAGAATTGAGAATGGATCGTCGTACCCTACTACGTCACACGAAAACGCACCAAACGTGACGCTCAAACGCTGTTCACTCAACACACATACTCCTATGCTCCACACCCTGCACGGGGAAAAGGTGGCCCCAACGCTCGCTCTAGTCAAGCAGCGTAGAAGTTAACATTTCATGGAACTTTGGCGTGAATTAGGCCGCGATGGGGCATCGTGGAATTGACGAAACAGTGAACAGGCGACAGAACCGACGGGAATGACTGAGAAAATCCTGACTTCAGATCAAGGCGTAACTTTGCTTGGAGGCGGTCCTGCGACGCCCCGCATGATTTCTGACGCCGTAGTGCTGGCGCCGAATCTGGTCGCTGCGGATGGCGGTGCGAACCATTTGGTGGGGGGGGAACTGGTTCCCTCCGCCATCATAGGCGATCTCGATTCCTTGAAAGACCGGGACCAGTGGCGCGCCCAACTGGGTGATAATCTGGTGCATGTGGCCGAGCAGGAAAGCACAGACTTTGAGAAGTGCCTTGCCCGCATTGATGCACCGTTCTTTGTGTGTGTCGGATTTCTGGGAGGGCGACAGGACCACGGGTTGGCCGCTTTGCATACGCTGATCAATGACCCCCGGCCGATTGTCTTGATCGGTGACAGTGATGTTGCGTTTGCAGCGCATTGCGGGGTTTCGCTGGCGCTTGAGGTGGGTGAGCGGATTTCTATCTTCCCGATGCGAACCGTCCGGGCCATTGGTGGCGCCGGTCTAAAGTACCCGGTTGATGGTTTGAGGATGGAGGCTGGCGCGCAGATCGGCGTATCGAATGAAGCTGCCGCGCCCGGGCAATCCTTTGGTTTTGACCGCCCCGGCGCCATTGTATTTTTGAATGCGGGCAATGCACGCGACGCCTTGCAGGCGCAGGGCGCCTTGTTTCAATCAGCAATTTAACCGATGTAAGGTTCAAATGCGTAAAGGTAGGGAGATCGCGTCATGGATGCTTCGATGAGCGCTGGTGAGAGGGCGAAGAAAGCCTCAGCTGAGCGGGCTTTGTGTTTTGTTGAAGATGGCATGCGGCTGGGTCTTGGAACAGGCTCCACCGCTGCTTGGCTTGTAAAGCTGCTTGGCGAACGCACACGACAAGGCGGCTTTGAAATCACCTGTGTGCCGACATCGACGCGCACCGCTGATCTTGCGCAGGAATGCGGCC
The DNA here is from genome assembly GCA_938092015.1 of uncultured Paracoccaceae bacterium. GTDB lineage: Bacteria > Pseudomonadota > Alphaproteobacteria > Rhodobacterales > Rhodobacteraceae > Pikeienuella. Next base: position 14,083 of record CALKOT010000017.1, on the reverse strand, counting down.
TGAAAATCACGACGCTGGACGAAGCGGGTTGGCTGGACCTGACAATTGATGGGGCCGATGAATTTGACCCCGATCTTAGCCTGATCAAAGGCGGCGGCGGGGCGCTGCTGCAAGAAAAAATCGTCGCGACTGCTTCTGATAAGATGATTGTGATTACTGACCCCAGTAAGGAAGTGCCGCAATTGGGCGCTTTCCCTCTACCTGTTGAGATCGTCAAATTCGGGTGGGAGACGACAAAAGCCATTGTCGAAGAGATGCTGGAAAGCGCTGATGTCGCCGGGCGGCAAGCAACGCTGCGGCTGAACCGTGATGAACCTTTTGTCACGGACGAAGGCCATTACATTATCGACCTGCACTTGCGCCGCATCGGATCGCCAGCAAAGCTATCGGCGCTGTTGAACCGCATTCCCGGCGTGGTTGAGAACGGCATTTTCGTTAACATCGCTGACGCTATTGTGATTGGTCTGGAAGACGGCGGTGCAAGAGTGATCCCAGAGATCGAAAACGAAAGCCCGACAAAGCCAGAATCCGCTAAAACACGGCGAAAACGCGAAGATGATGATTCAGATCAGAACCTGTTTGACGATATAGTCTGAGGTTTCGGCCATCCTCATTGCGCTCGTTCATGGACGCACCTAAATTGCTTGCAACAAAACGCTGGTGGAGGCCGCATGTCAGACCCATTCGACTATGATCTTTTTGTAATTGGCGGAGGGTCAGGCGGTGTACGCGCTGCTCGTTTGGCTGCCGGAACCGGCGCGAAAGTCGCGATTGCTGAAGAGTTTCGTTATGGTGGAACATGTGTGATCCGCGGATGCGTTCCCAAGAAACTGCTGGTCTATGCGTCAGGTTATTCCGAAGCCTTTGAAGATGCCGCCGGTTTCGGCTGGACGGTTGGCGAAACCAGCTTTGACTGGGCCAAGCTGATCCGTGCGAAAGATGCGGAAATCATGCGACTTGAAGGTTTGTACGCAAAGAACGTCGCAGCTGCTGGCGCAGAGGTGTTCCATTGTCGCGCCGAGATTGTTGGCGCGCATGACGTCCGCATTGTCGGCGAAGACAGGACCGTTTCTGCGAAACATATCCTCGTAGCGACGGGCGGCGCGCCTTTCGTGCCAGATTTCCCGGGTTCGGAACACGCAGTTACATCGAACGAAGTGTTTGATCTGCCATCCCTGCTCAAGCGGGTTCTGGTTGTGGGCGGCGGTTATATCGCCTGTGAGTTCGCATGCATTTTCAATGGCCTCGGCTCTGAAGTCACGCAGCTTTATCGCCGCGACATGATCCTGCGCGGGTTCGACAATGATGTTCGTGAACATGTCTCGACCGAGATGATCAACAAAGGCATCGACATCCGCTACGGCGCGGACGTCGCAAGCGTCGAAGGTGCGGGGCCGTACACGGTTACGCTGAACAACGGCGACAAAGTTGAAACGGATTTGGTCTTTTACGCCACGGGCCGCAAACCCGCGACCAAGGGCCTTGGCCTTGAGGCTGTTGGCATTGAAATGACCAAAGGCGGCGCCATCGCAGTTGATGGATTTAGCCAGACCAACATACCGTCGATCTATGCTGTTGGCGACGTCACCGACCGCATGGCCCTGACGCCAGTCGCAATCCGCGAAGGCGTGGCGTTTGTCGAAACGGTCTTTAAGGCGAACCCGACCAAGCCAGACCATTCCGACGTCGCGACGGCAGTCTTCACCCAGCCAGAGATCGGCACTGTCGGTCTGGGCGAAGAAGAGGCGCGTGAGGCAGGCGAGGTTGAAATTTACCGCGCCGCCTTCCGCCCGATGGCCAATACGATATCGGGTCGCGACGAAAAGATGCTGATGAAAATCGTCGTCGCCAAAGACACCAGACGCGTTCTTGGCGTGCACATTGTCGGCCATGGCGCGGGTGAAATGATCCAGCTGGCAGGCGTCGCCGTGAAGATGGGCGCGACCAAAGAAGATTTCGATCGGACTGTGGCTGTTCACCCCACTGCGGCGGAAGAACTTGTTACCATGGCCACCCCGGTCTAAGTCCTCGAACAGGATACATTCAAGCGTGGGCTGCGGCCCGGCGCAGGAGAAAGAAGGAATGCCCATGTCCAGCAATGGCGGCGGCCCCTGGGGCGGCGGAGATGACGACGGACGCAAAGGCGGCGACCGCAGCCCATGGGGCGGCGGAAACGGCAGTGGCGGCGGTGGCGGTGGCGGTGGAAATCGCCCACCAGACATCGAAGACATCCTGAACCAGGGCCGTGAGCGCCTGAAAGTAATCGTTGGCGGTGGCGGCGGTGGTGGTCGTGGCGGCAAAGGTGGCGGCGGCGAAGGCTTAGGCCGTGGCGGCTGGCTTCTGATCGGCATTGCTTTGATTGGCTTCTATCTTTGGAATTCAGTCTACACTGTGAAGCCTGAGGAACGTTCTGTTGTTCTGTTGTTTGGTGAACAGTCAGGCACTGGCGAACCAGGTCTGAACTTCATCTTCTGGCCCGTGCAGACGGCGGAAATTCTTCCCGTGACAAGCCAGAATACGATCGACATTGGCGTCAACCAGCGCCAGTCCAGCCGCGGCGCTGATCAAGGCCTGATGCTGACTGGTGATGAGAATATCGTCGACATCGACTTCCAGGTCGTTTGGAATATCTCAGATCCGGAAAAGTTTCTCTTCAATCTCGCAGCCCCGAACGAAACCATTCGTGCGGTTTCTGAATCTGCAATGCGTGAGATTATCGGCCGGTCAAACCTTGCGCCGATCCTGAACAGGGATCGCGAAGCTGTTGGCGCCGAAGTTCAGGAACTTATCCAGACGACACTCGACAGCTATGAAAGCGGCGTGAACGTCGTGACGGTCAACTTTGACCGGGCCGATCCGCCACAGGAAGTTATCGACAGTTTCCGCGATGTTCAGGCTGCTGAACAGGAACGGTCGACCTCTCAGAACCAGGCCGACGCCTATGCTAACCAGAAACTTGCCGGGGCGCGTGGTGAAAGTGCGCAGGTGCTTCAAGAAGCTGAAGGGTATCGCGCCCGGGTCGTGAATGAAGCCGAAGGTGAAGCATCAAGGTTTGTCGCTGTCTATAATGAGTACGCCAAAGCGTCTGAAGTGACGCGAAAGCGCCTGTATCTTGAAACGATGGAACGTGTTCTCGGCGGCGTCGAAAAAATCATCATCGACGAAGAGGGCGGGCAGGGTGTTGTGCCGTACCTGCCGCTGAACGAGCTGAGAAAGGGGACAAACTAATGTCTCGTAGTTACATTGTCATAGGTGCGATCGTAGCCATCGCATTCCTTGCGCTTTCCTCGATCTATATTGTTGATGAAAGAAAGCAGGCGATTGTCCTTCAGTTCGGCCAGGTTAAAGAGGTCAAGCAGGACCCCGGCCTTGGCTTCAAGATCCCGTTCATTCAGAACGTGGTCTACTATGAAGCTCGTATTCTGCCGCTGGAAACAGCGCCGCTTGAGGTTACGCCGGAAGATGGTCGACGTCTCGTGGTTGAGGCTTTCGCACGCTGGCGCATCCTTGACCCCGTCAAGTTCCGCCTGGCGGTTGGCGGCGGCGCAGAGCAGGCCGGTGCAGACCGTCTTGGCCGAATTCTGAACACGGCCCTGCGCGGCGTGGTCGGTAACGTCCGCTCAAACGACATCCTGTCCACCAACCGTGCGGCGATGATGGTCCGTATCCGCGACGCAGCCCGGATCGATGCGCTTAACCTGGGCGTCGACATCATTGACGTACGCATCAAGAAGGCCGATCTGCCTGAACAGAACCTCAACGCAACGTTTGCGCGTATGCAGGCCGAGCGTGAACGTGAGGCGGCTGATGAGCGTGCTCGTGGTAAAGAGGCGGCCCAGATCGTCCGCGCTACGGCTGATCGTCAAGCGGTTGAGCTGGTGTCGGAAGCAACCAAGAACGCTGAGATCATCCGCGGTGAAGCTGACGCCACACGGAACGCGATTTTTGCTGAAGCGTTTGGCCGGGACCCTGAGTTCTTTGCATTTTACCGGTCGCTGACCGCCTATGAAAATGCGTTGAAGGGTGAGAATTCGACATTGGTGATTTCACCGGACAGCGAGTTCTTTGACTATCTCAAGACCGATACAGTTGGTCAGTAACGATCAGTTTTCTGAATATATGTCACTCTGCTCTCACGACCGTGAAACAGAGTGACATATATGTGTAGGCATGGCCATATTGAGGGCTCATTTGACCCCGATTTGGCGTTCATGAAGACTGAACCAAAAACAAGGAGCAGGTTTATGAAAACACTGTCCCCGATCACCGCATACCGTTTTGTTGCAGTTACCTTCCTTGCGTTGGTGCTTATGGCTGCCGCAGCGCCTCGCGCCGCATTGGCGGCGCCGGAAAGCTTTGCTGATCTGGCTGAAAAGCTAAGCCCGGCTGTTGTGAACATCTCAACATCTCAGACCGTGAACCGCCCGGATCGCGGCAATCGCCCTCAGCTGCCCGAAGGGTCGCCGTTTGAAGACCTCTTCAAGGATTTCTTCGACGGTCAGAACCAGCAAGGGCCGCGCACTGTTTCGTCCCTTGGGTCGGGCTTTGTGATTGATCCGGACGGCATCGTCGTTACGAACAACCATGTCATCGAAGGCGCGGATGAGATCGTAGTGAATTTCGTAGACGGCTCATCACTGCCTGCCGAACTGTTGGGCACGGATCCGAAAACCGACATCGCCATCCTGAAGGTCACGCCACCTTCGCCGCTGGACTTTGTGTCTTTCGGTGACAGCACCATCGCCCGCGTTGGCGATTGGGTTCTGGCGATTGGCAACCCGTTCGGCCTTGGTGGTTCTGTGTCCGCCGGGATCATCTCTGCGCGCAACCGCGATATCAGCTCGGGTCCCTATGATGACTTCATTCAGACCGACGCTGCGATCAACCGCGGTAACTCTGGCGGCCCATTGTTCAACATGGACGGCGAAGTCATTGGTGTGAATACGGCGATCATCTCACCATCTGGCGGCTCGATCGGTATTGGGTTCTCCGTACCGTCCGCACTGGTAAAAACCGTCGTCAATCAGCTGCGCGAATTTGGCCGTACCCGCCGCGGTTGGCTGGGCGTTCGCATTCAGTCGGTGACAGATGAACTGGCTGAAGGTCTTGGCCTGGATGAGCCTGCTGGCGCACTGGTGTCAGAAGTGACCACAGGCGGTCCTGCAGCGGATGGCGGCGTTGAGGCCGGGGATGTGATCCTCAAGTTTGATGGCCGCGACGTTGAGGAAATGCGTGATCTGCCGCGTATGGTTGCTGAGACTGATGTGGGCAAAGACGTTCGCGTTGTGGTCTGGCGCAAGGGCAAGACGCAGACCGTAAAGGTCGTGCTGGGCCTTCTGGAAGAGGGTGCGAAAGACACACCACCTGCCGAGGTCGATACCGAAACGCCACCTGAAACTGCGGAAAGCGCATTGCAGATGAAGCTTCAGCCACTCACTGAGGCGGCTCGCAGCGAGTATGGCATTGGTGCGAACATCAACGGTGTTGTCGTAACGGAAGTCGCCGCCAACAGCCCGGCTGCTGAAAAGGGCATCCGCCCCGGCGATGTGATCGTTGAAGTCGCTCAGGAAGCTGTAGCTACGCCTGCAGACGTCCGAGGCGCCGTCGCGAAGGCCAAGGAAGAACAACGCAAGTCGGTTCTGATGTTGGTTCAGTCCGGCGATAATCTGCGGTTCGTTGCGGTCAAGATCGAAGAATAACCTTCACCATCAGACAAAAGAAAAGGCCCGGAGCATTCGCTTCGGGCCTTTTTTCTTTTCAGGCGATCAGGCTGACCAGGCTGAAAGCACCTGCCCAACGTCGACAACGTCTTTTTCTACATGATCTGGGCCATGAGCAGGCGTTTCAGAAAAGCGTGGTCCAGGCGCTGCATGGTGTGAGCCATCGACCGTTTCATACGTGCCCCGAGCGGCGTTGTGCGCGTATTTAGGGGCCTCATCAATGCTTAGAACCGGGAAGAGACATGCATCGACGTCACCGAATTGCGTCGCCCATTCGTCGCGTGTTTTCGCCAGAAAGTAGTCAGTTAACCGGGCCTTCATGTCAGGCCATGTCGACTGATCGAACTGTCGCGCGAATGCCGGATCGTCCGTTAGACCAGCGCGTTCCAGAAAGGCAGCATAGAATTGAACCTCAAGACAGCACAGCGTTATCTGCTTTCCGTCCTTGCAGGCGTAGACCGCATAGAATGGCGCACCACCATCCAGAATATTTTCGCCGCCACGTTTTGTCGAAACGCCGGCAGATCGCATGCCATACGCCATGTTCATCAGCAGTGATGCGCCATCAACCATCGCAGCGTCGACAACCTGTCCAACACCTGTTGCGACAGCGTGGCGATGGGCGGCCATCATGCCAAAGGCCAGATACATCCCGCCTCCGCCGAAGTCTGCGACAAGGTTCAGGGGTGGCCAGGCAGGCTCACCCGGCGGGCCAAACGCATCTACTGCGCCCGTCAGGCCAAGGTAATTCAGATCATGTCCCGCCAGATGCGCAAGCGGTCCCTCTTGCCCCCAGCCCGTCATACGCCCGAAGATCAGTTTGGCGTTGCGGGCAAGGCAGTCATCGGGACCAAATCCCAAACGTTCCATCACACCGGGACGGAAGCCTTCGACCAGCATGTCTGCAGCTTCGATAAGCCGCCAAAGCGAGGCGCGGTCTGCATCATTCTTCAGGTTCAGTGCAATGCGCGGCCGCCCCCGGTTGTTATTGTCAAACTGCGGCCCCATCGGGATGGGCGCGCCTGCGTTTGGGCGTTCGACGCGGATTACATCAGCCCCAAGATCGGCCAGCAGCATTGCGGTGAATGGGCCTGGGCCAATCCCGGCCATTTCAACCACTTTCATGCCTTGCAGCGGGCCCGGTCTGGCGCCAGTTGTTTTTGTCATCTCAGTCTCCCTGTTGGGGGCAGTAGACCGTTGACGACGTCTGTCGGCAAGATGCAATCAGGGGCGAAGGAAGTCTTCCCCGAGGTCATTGCGCAGCCGGGCGACATCATCGCGATACATCGTGGATAACTCATCCGTTTGTGTCGCGCTCCACAGACTGAATTTTGGGTTCTGTTCGCTAATGGGATGGATTTGCGCGATCTGGTCGAGTGTTTGTTCCGCCGGTTTCGATGCCGCTTGAAACGCGGAAACAGTCTTGATGCTGGGCGTGGCCATAGGGCGCCGCTGCACCGGCTTCAAAACCATCCCGGTCGTTTCCAGCAGTAATCGGGGCGACAATGCCTCATAATCTTCATAGGCCCAGATTTTGGCGCGGACGTCAGGCAACGCATGGCGGATATCGGCGATCACATCCGGCCATCGACGCGGCATCCGGGCAAGGGCCGCCAGACTGTCCGCATCAGGCCGGTAAATCGCAGCCTTGCGAATTGACTGGACATAGGCGCCACTGAAAAATCGGCATAGTTTCTGATGCTGAGGTAAATCGTGGTATCGCGCTGCGCCGCCAGTCGACGCCATATCTTCATGCGATGGCGAACCGTCGGATACAGGCGCTCTCTGTCATAGATTTCGATGCATTGCCCAAGACTGTTTTCATCTGAGAGGACCAGTCGATCCTTCCCTGCATCGATCCGAGCCAGCCGCTGCCCGGCAAGGCCGGCTCTGACAGAAGGGAATATCCGCGACTGCGCCGCGGCCCGCCGACCAGAACCAATCAGGCTGCGAATGTGGTTGGGACGTTCGAATTGCACGCCCGCTTCAGTCAACTGTTCACGATGTTTGATCAGCGTCGCCTGAAGATGCGTGGTGGCTGTTTTGTGCGCGCCGATATGGAGGTGAAGCGTCATGTTCAGATCATAGGGCCATGCGCGGTATGACTTCAATTTCCTCTGGTTGTTTCAGGCGATGACGCGAACGTCAGAGCTGGCTAGTTGAATAGGGGACTGATCGATCCCAAATTAATATTCATAATGAAATGCAACACGATGAAAAAGGATCTGACATGAAACTTCTACTGACAGCAGCAGTCGCCTTGATCGCCCTTTCATTCGCTGGCGGCGCCACTGCGACGCCTTCACTCAGCTATGCAACACCGCAGGCCGAGGTTGCAGAAACCGAATTGATCAACGCCAAGTTCAAGTTCAAGAAATTGTGTCACCATCGCGGGTTTAGGCGCGGCCATTTTGGCGCTTCAAGGTTTGGCCATCGTTCATTTTGCGGTGCAAAACACGGACACTTCCGTAAGGGCGGATTTGCCAAGAAAAGCCATCGCGGCACGATATTTTTCTTCGGAAAAGGTTTCTTCCTGAAGTAATCAGCGGCGACTTCCGAAGAAAACTTTGAGCAGAACGGCAGCGTCGGTTTCACTGACGCCGCCAATCGTTTCAGGGGCATGATGGCAGGTTGGTTGATTAAAGATTGTCGGCCCATGTTCGACGCCGCCGCCCTTGGGATCGTAGGCGCCAAAATACAGCCGCCGAATTCGGGCGAAGGAAATTGTAGTGGCGCACATCGGGCAGGGTTCCAACGTCACATAAAGATCCAGTCCGGGAAGACGTTCTGAACCCAGTTTTGCACAGGCGCTGCGAATGGCCAGAACTTCTGCATGTGCGGTCGGGTCGTTCATCTCACGCGTTCGATTGCCCTCTGCTGCGATGATTTCATCACGCGCGGGATCGACTATCACTGCGCCGACAGGGGTTTCATCCCGGTCTGCAGCGGCGCGCGCTTCGCGAAGCGCCTCTTGCATATAAGAGGTGAAAGGGGCCATGAGAGCCTTGAACCCTGACCCAATCGAGATTGCAAGCGCGCCATGACTGACGATGCACCTTCAAAAGACGCACCTGATGCTGAACGTATCGCCAAACGCCTTGCCCGTGCAGGCGTCGCATCCCGCCGCGAAGCTGAGCGAATGATCGAAGCCGGGCGGGTGAAAGTGAACGGTAAAAAGATCGACAGCCCGGCGCTGAATGTCGTTGGCGAAGACAAGATCGAAGTAGATGGCGAAGTGCTGGCCGAAGCTGAGCGCACCCGCCTGTGGCGCTATTACAAGCCTACCGGGCTGGTCACCAGCAACAAGGATGAGCAGGGCCGAAAGACAGTGTTCGACATGCTGCCGACTGACCTGCCAAGGGTGATGAGCGTCGGGCGGCTTGACCTTAACTCAGAAGGTTTGTTGCTGCTGACCAATGATGGTGAATTGAAGCGCAAGCTTGAGCTGCCAACAACAGGCTGGCTGCGCCGCTATCGTGTTCGCGCACATGGACGGCCAAATGAAAAAATGCTGGCCCCCCTGAAGCGTGGGATCACGGTGGATGGCGAACGTTTCAAACCGATGCAGGTTGAGATTGAACGCCAGCAGGGCGCCAATGTCTGGCTGACGATTGGTTTGCGCGAAGGCAAAAATCGCGAAATTCGTCGGGCGTTGGAAAGCCTTGGGATGACAGTCAGCCGCTTGATCCGTCTGTCCTATGGCCCATTTCAGTTGGGCGATATGAAGGAAGGCGCCGTGGAAGAGATCAAAGGCAAGATCCTTCGCGATCAACTGGGTGGTTTGTTGCCGGGCGCCTCCGCGCCCAAAGAACCCAAAGGCGAAGCGCAGAAAACCCGGCAGAAACCGGGCGCAGCTAAACCCCGGCCGAGGAGTGGAGGACCGGGAAAAAGCCAGCCCCGAACGCGTCGTTGACGGAAGGCGGCGTTAACAGGCGCAGTGGACCAGATGGCTTTGCAGGTGCGTAGCCGCCGAAACTCCACCTAAGAAACTGCCCGTCGGCAAAAAGAAACGCTTCGCCTTGGCTTTCAACCATCGCGCCAGTCGCCAGATCCCGCTCTGTTACAACTGGTAAGTTTTCGCGCCGGCGCATTGCGTCATCAGGCAAGCGGCGTATGTGCCGCCTTTCCCGCTTCATGACGGCATCCATCTCTTTGGCGCTAGCGGCGCCGGCGAGTCCGGCCCCGTGCCCCCATGCTTTTGCAAACTCAGCCGCACGCGGTCGCTGGCAATAGAAACAGGGCCGATGCCCGGCGGCGAATGCAGTCGCCTCGTCGAGGAAAAAAAGCTCAGTCCATGTTCCGGGCGACATCAGCGGTCGGCGCCTGCCGCGAAAATCGATCACGCAGATCACCCAGCCATCAGTGCCGCACCGCTTGGCGATCTTATAGTCGCGATGAATGATCCCTCGATTGCCAACAAACAGTCCGCGCATCGGCGTGACGGTAATTTCACCGAAAGGCGATACGCGGTTGGGTAGCGGGCTTGGGCGACTGGACATATCCAAGACCATGACGGATCGTAGCGGGATGTCAAAGACCGCCTTTTCTTCACCCAATCATGGCGAACGCTGCCTTGGCCCGCCGGACATGATCATCATCCATTACACCGGAATGGAGACGAGCGCCGCAGCGCGCATGCGCCTGTGCGATCCGGCGGCGGAAGTTTCGGCGCATTACTTGATCGATGTTGATGGAACCATTGATCAACTTGTTGATGAGGCCCGTCGCGCCTGGCATGCGGGGGTCTCTGAATGGGACGGCGAGACAGATATCAACTCCCGCTCGATCGGGATTGAATTGGTGAACAAAGGGGCAGGCCCAGATTATCATCCTTTCCCGGCGGCTCAGATGGCGGCTTTGATTGATTTGATCACCGACATTGTCGCCCGCCATGACATCGCGCCCAAAGATGTCGTCGGCCACGAAGATATTGCACCTGGGCGCAAGATTGACCCGGGCCCGAAATTTGATTGGGAACGGTTGAGGCGCCTTGGGCTTGCCACTGGTCCGCGCCTTCCCTAAAGCAGCGACGTGCGGATGGCTGGATGGCCGCGCCTCTGGCTTTATGGCTTTGGGTGAGGAACGTCCGGGCAGCATGGAGAGACGGCGCCGGGTAACGCCCGGCCAGGGCAACCTGAGGGAAAGCGCCACAGAAAACAGACCGCTTCTTTAGGGAAGTAAGGGTGAAACGGTGGAGTAAGAGCCCACCGCGCCCCTGGCGACAGGGGCGGCACGGCAAGCCCCGCTGGCTGCAAGATCGAATAGGGTTGGCTGCGCTGCGCAAGCGGGGCAGGGGGTCTCCGCCCCGCCGACCGGGTTGATCGCGTCAGGCGTCTGGCAACAGGCGTCGCAGATGAATGGCCATTCATGGGGCTTCGGCCCCGGGACAGAACCCGGCGTACAGGCCATCCGCACGTAATCTTTCTATCATCGGCTGACCGGGTTCTGGCGATTTAGTCCGATGCGGAATCCTTGTCCCTGTTTTGAAACATGATCGCCTGAAGCCACGTCATCATTGAACGTCGTGAGGCCGGTGCTACGGCCGATGCAATCATAACGGGAGGAATGACCCCGATATGTTCAACCTAAAAACGATCGTCCCACTTGCGGTTGGCGCGGCCCTGATTGGCCTTGTCGCCAACGCAGGCGGCCACACGCAAAACCGCATCGACGGCCAGCGCCCAGATGCGCCGGAACTGGCGGCCTATGGTCCGCATGAGATTGGCGTGCGCCAGATTGAGCTGGTGAACCAAGGTCAGATCAACATCCTTGCTATCGACCCGGCAGCGGAAAAACCGGCGACATTGCCGACTTATGACCGCGCATTGACGGTTGAAGTTTGGTATCCTGCGGGCACCGGTGTGCAAGGCGTCACCGCGATGAAGGCGTTCATTCGCGATGGCAAGACCGAGGTTGACCTGCATGGTAAGGCCGTTCGCGATGCGACCCCTGCTGAGGGTACCTATCCTCTGATCATCGTCAGCCATGGCTACCCTGGTAACCGGTTCCTGATGTCTCATCTGGCGGAAAATCTCGCCTCCAAGGGCTATGTCGTCGCTTCGATTGACCATCGTGACAGCACCTATCGCGACAAGTCTGCATTTGGGTCGACACTGGTGAACCGGTCCCTCGATCAGACATTCGTTCTGAATGAAATGGCGCGCTTGTCAGGTGAAGACGGCAGCTTTCTGAATGGTCTGGTTGATGTCGATACGACTGGTCTGATTGGCTATTCCATGGGCGGCTACGGCGCTGTGATCACCGCAGGCGGCGGCGTCACTCAAGCCGCTGTCGATTATGCCTGGGGTAGCCCGCATGGCACGCTGGGTGTGCACCTCAATGGATCAGATAGCCACAACGCGCTGCCTGACCCCCGGATCAAAACCGCGATCGCGTTTGCGCCATGGGGCCTGACATATGGGTTCTGGGATGCGGCATCACTGCAAGGTATCCAAATCCCGATGATGTTCATCGCTGGCTCCGTCGATGACGTCTCAGGGTATGAGCCGGGCGTCAAATCGATCTATCAGGGCGCAGTGAATGTCGACCGCGCGTTTCTGACCTTTGAGAACGCCAACCACAATGCTGGAGCCCCGATGCCGCCACCTGCTGAAGGCCGCGAAGTGGACGCTGATCTGGGCTTTGCACCTTATGACCACTATGCAGACGCCGTGTGGGAAAATGTGCGCATGAACAACATCTCGCAGCATTTCGCTACAGCCTGGATGGACCAGTATCTGAAGGGCGATGCGGACATGGGCGTTTACCTCGACCTTGTTCCAAACGCGAATGACAGCGTTTGGGCTGCGAACGAAGATAGCACGTTCAAGGAAGAGCACACTCATTGGAAGGGTTTTGCGAACCGCACCGCAAAAGGCCTTCGCTACGAAGTGCTGAAAGCAGCCGAGTAACTTGCAAATCGTGATCGCAGGTTCGCCTGCGATCACTTGCGACCGCAATTCGCGCCATATAGTTTTTCGTTTAGATTTTGAGATATTGGATGATTTAGAACGCCAAAATTATCTGGCGGAAAATGGGGCGGTAACGCAAAGGGCTCCAGCGGCGGCGTCTTCACGTGGAGCCTTATAGGCCCAGGCGAAGAAGGCGTAATTTCTGCTTTTGGTACGTCTGGTTTTCAGTTCCGTGGCGATGACAGGACGGTAAATGGGCAAGCAGTAACCGGGTTCAATGTGATCACCGCGCTGCAAAGCGCATTCGAATCCTGGTCGGACATTGCCGATATGGAATTCGCGCAGGTTGCTGATGGCGGCGAACGTGTGATTGGCGGGCATTCCGCTGACATCAGGATAGCGTTCGGATACATCGACGGCTCGTTCGGAAACGGGCTGGGCAAGGCATACTTTGTCACTAACAATGAATCCAAACAGGCCGGCGACATTCTCTTTGATAAAGACGAATTTCGTGGCGCTTTTTTGTGGAACAAATTCATCGGAGTGGCTGCGCACGAGATCGGCCATTCCATCGGCCTGCGCCATGTGGAGAATGAAGCGGCCCTTCTGAACCCATTTGTTGGCGACCACATTACGCCGCAATCGGACGATATTCAGGGCGCCGGCCAGATCTATGGCCGCCCGCGTGATACCATCAAGCGGTTGGAACTTGATGAGAACATGCCGGACGTGCGCATACTGGAACGTAAGGACGGCCTTCGCATCGAAGGTACCAACGAAAACAACAAGATCGTCGGCGCCGGGGGCGACGAAGACATCCGGGGTCGCAAAGGCGACGATAAACTGATTGGCGGCGGCGGTGCTGATAGCCTTTTTGGCGGTTCTGGTGATGATGTTCAGAAAGGTGGCGGCGGGGCTGAACGATTACTTGGCAATGGCGGCGCTGATGTTCTGATCGGAGGCGGCCGGGCCGATTTTCTGAAAGGTGGTGGCGGAGTAGACCGGCTGAATTGCGGGGGGGGCCAACAGCCTGAACGGCAACGGGCGCAATGACACGCTGGATGGCGGGCGCTGGGATGACACGCTTAGGGGCGGCGGTGGTGCAGACGTGTTCGTGCTTTCCAGTGGTCGCGATCTGGTGTTGGATTTCAACCTGGCAATGGATCGGATTGACGCTTCCGGCTTTGCGGGCGTTGCTGAGCTTCAGATCATCGACACAGAAGAAGGAGCAGTCGTTTCTGCAGGCGCAAAGTCCATGGTTCTGCGAGGGATTACCGCCAATAGTCTAACAGATGATCAGTTTATTTTCGCCGATGACTTGACCGAAACACCGCTTATGCCACCGGTTCCTGAGCCTGAGCCTGAGCCTGAGCCTGAGCCTGAGCCTGAGCCTGAGCCTGAGCCTGAGCCTGAGCCTGAGCCTGAGCCTGAGCCTGAGCCTGAGCCTGAGCC
>CALKOT010000016.1 GCA_938092015.1 uncultured Paracoccaceae bacterium | reverse complement strand
CTTGAGCGTGCAGCGAAGCTGAACGAAGACCACGGCGCAGGTTCGATCACGGCGCTGCCGATCATTGAAACCCAGGGCGGCGACGTTTCGGCGTTTATTCCAACCAACGTGATTTCGATCACCGACGGTCAGATCTTCCTGGAAACTGAACTGTTCTATCAGGGTGTTCGCCCTGCTGTGAACGTCGGTCTGTCAGTGTCTCGTGTTGGTTCTTCCGCACAGACCGACGCGATGAAGTCAGTCGCTGGTTCGATCAAGCTTGAGCTTGCTCAGTATCGTGAGATGGCTGCGTTCGCTCAGTTCGGTTCTGACCTTGACGCTGCAACGCAGGCCCTGTTGGCCCGTGGCGCCCGTCTGGTTGAGCTGCTGAAACAGCCCCAGTATTCACCACTTACGAATGCTGAGCAGGTTTGCGTGATCTTCGCTGGCACCAAAGGCTACCTCGACAAGATTGAAGTTGCTCAGGTATCTGCATTCGAAACGGGCCTGCTGAACCACCTCCGTTCGAACCATTCTGCACTGATGAATGACATCCGGGACAACGATCAGAAGATCAAAGGCGATATCGAAGATAAAATTCGCGCCGCGATCGATGAATTCGCCGGATCTTTCGCCTGAGCTGAGCCAAAGGGGGACTTCGTCCAATGGCGAACCTCAAGGACCTAAAAAACCGGATCACCTCGGTCACCTCGACCAGGAAGATCACCAAGGCGATGCAGATGGTCGCCGCTGCAAAACTGCGCCGTGCGCAGGAATCAGCGGAAGCCGCACGGCCGTTTGCTGAGCGTATGGACGTCGTACTGGGCAATCTTGCCCGGTCCGTCGCCAGCTCAGCCAACGCGCCCAAACTGCTTGCCGGGACTGGTGCGGACCAGACCCATCTTTTGATCGTCGCAACCGCTGAACGCGGTCTCTGCGGTGGTTTCAACTCTTCCATCGCCAAGCTGGCGCGCGTTCACGCGCAAAAGCTTGAGGCGGAAGGCAAGACCGTCAAGATCCTGACCATCGGCAAAAAGGGCCGTGAACAGCTGAAGCGTGACTACAGCGACATGTTCATTTCCCACGTCGATCAATCTGCCCTGAAACGTATCGGCTATGCCGACGCGCAGGGTGTTGCTGAGGATGTTCTGGCGCGGTTCAACGCTGGCGAATTCGACGTCGCCACCGTGTTCTTCAACCGCTTCCAGTCCGTGATCAGCCAGATCCCGACGGCGCAGCAGTTGATCCCTGCCGTGTTTGACGATGCAGCTGATGCACCTGCAGTCTCATATGAATATGAGCCTGATGAAGAGGGAATCCTCGCCGATCTTCTGCCCCGGAACCTGGCTGTCCAGCTGTTCCGTGCAATGTTGGAGAACGGCGCCTCGGAACAGGGCGCGCGGATGTCCGCCATGGACAACGCAACGCGTAACGCAGGCGACATGATCGACAAACTGACGATTCAGTACAACCGTTCCCGTCAGGCGGCGATCACCAACGAACTTATCGAAATCATTTCGGGCGCTGAAGCGCTCTGACCGGCCGGAGATAGAAAATGAGCAAAACTGGCAAAATCACTCAGGTCATCGGCGCTGTCGTCGACGTCCAGTTTGACGACCATCTGCCCGCCATTCTGAACGCCTTGGAATGCGACAACAACGGCCAGCGTCTTGTGCTGGAAGTTGCACAGCACCTTGGTGAAAACACTGTGCGCACCATTGCGATGGACGCATCCGAGGGTCTGGTTCGCGGCGACGTCGTAACCGACCTCGAAGCGCCAATCACGGTGCCTGTGGGCGACGAAACACTGGGCCGCATCCTCAACGTTGTGGGTGAGCCTGTTGATGGCGGAGCTCCTGTTGTGGCAGCCGTTAGCCGCGCGATCCACCAGGAAGCGCCTGATTACGTTGATCAGTCAACGGAATCAGAAGTCCTCGTGACCGGCATTAAGGTTGTTGACCTGCTGGCCCCTTACGCGAAGGGCGGTAAAATTGGCCTCTTCGGCGGTGCGGGCGTTGGCAAGACGGTTCTCATCATGGAACTGATCAACAACATCGCAAAAGTGCACTCTGGCTACTCGGTTTTCGCCGGTGTGGGTGAGCGTACGCGCGAAGGCAACGACCTTTACCACGAGATGGTTGAATCTGGCGTTATCGTCGAAGACAACCTGACTGAATCCAAAGTGTCGCTAGTCTACGGCCAGATGAACGAGCCTCCAGGCGCGCGTATGCGTGTTGCGTTGACCGGCCTGACACTGGCTGAGCAGTTCCGCGACCAGTCTGGTACGGACGTTCTGTTCTTCGTCGACAACATCTTCCGCTTCACCCAGGCTGGCTCTGAGTGTTCGGCGCTTCTGGGTCGAATCCCGTCCGCTGTGGGCTACCAGCCAACGCTGGCCACCGACATGGGCGCGCTGCAGGAACGTATTACGTCGACCAACAAAGGTTCGATCACATCGGTTCAGGCGATTTACGTGCCTGCGGATGACCTTACCGACCCTGCGCCTGCGACATCCTTCGCTCACTTGGATGCGACGACCGTTCTGTCCCGTGCGATTTCAGAGCTGGGCATCTACCCCGCTGTTGACCCGCTCGATTCAACATCGCGTCTGCTTGATCCGTCAGTGATCGGTGATGAGCACTATGCAGTTGCTCGTCAGGTTCAGGAAACGCTTCAGCGCTACAAAGCCCTTCAGGACATCATCGCCATTCTCGGCATGGATGAGCTTTCAGAAGAAGACAAACTTACCGTGGCCCGCGCCCGTAAGATCCAGCGCTTCCTCTCACAGCCATTCGACGTGGCGAAGGTCTTCACCGGCTCAGACGGCGTTCAGGTTCCACTGGAAAAAACCATCGACTCGTTCAAGCGCGTCTGCGCCGGCGAATTCGATCACCTTCCAGAGGCCGCCTTCTACATGGTTGGCGACATCGACGAAGTGATCGCAAAAGCCGAGCGTCTGGCTGCTGAAGCCGCTTAATCGTTAATGAACGGAGGCTGATATGGCCGACAAAATGACTTTTGAGCTTGTCTCGCCGGAGCGTCAGCTCGCTTCGGCAGAGGCGGACATGGTCGTCATTCCGGGTATGGAGGGCGATCTTGGTGCCCTGCCAGGCCACGCGCCGTTCCTGACGACGCTGCGCCCCGGCCTGGTGACTGTGACCAATGGTTCAGACACGACGGAGTATTTCGTCACTGGCGGGTTCGCCGAAGTGTCGAACGAAGGCGCTGCGGTGCTGGCGGAAGAAGCGGTTGAGCGTTCGGGTCTGACCCGAGAGTTCATCGACGGCAAAATCGCCGCTGCAGAAGCTGCGCTTGAGACAGTTGGCGATGATGGCCGTCAGGCCGCTGGTCAGCGTCTGAACGATCTGAAGACGGTTGCTGAACAGTTCGTCTGATCGAATTGGTAATTGAATTCAAAAGGGCCGCTCGGTTGAGCGGACCTTTTCTTTTGCTTCGATCCTTCAGCGAAGCCTGAAAGCAACGCTCTGCTGTCAAGCTCGCCGCAGCTTCCGAGACACAAGCGGTGGCACAAGACTGATATACAGCCCGACCAGCACGGTGCTGGCATAAAGCGCGACCCATCCACCCGGATCAATTGCCTCAGCCACCTTGATCGCTCCGGCATATAGCGCAAACAACCCTACGATCCCGACAACGCCTATGACCGCCGCCCCAAGCACCCCTTCGGGCCGGCGGCATCCGGCCCGGCGCGCCAGTTCAGCGCCGATCAGCCACGCCAGTGCAAAACCACCCAGACCAGCTGCGCCGCCGGGGCCATGATCGCCGGACCATGTTGTGATCAGCAGGGCCTGAAACACCACCAAGGCCGCCAATGGCTCCCACTTCAAAGGCCGCCGGGATGAGACGAATTTGCGTAGCGGCATGTTCCAGAACGCGGTGATCAACACCAGTGCGATCGCCAACCCACCAAGGATGTCTTCAACATCGTGCACCGCAAGATAGAGACGAGAAAGGCAGATCAGCATAATTGTGAAGATCCCGACAAACCACAGCCAGCCTTTACGCATCTCAAGGCACAGCCAGATCCATAGTGTCGCCGAGATCTGCGCATGGCCGGATGGCAGCCCAAAACTTTCCGCCGCTTTTGCGTCCAATGATGGTGGGAAAAGCGGGCGGGGATCTTGCCAGAAATCCTTTAGCCAGGCGTTCAACAATCCGGATACTGCGATCATCACTGCAAGTCGCGTGAATGACCGGTAGGACCACAGCCAATAGCCGACTGACAGAAAGATCATGTAGAAAGTCGTGTACCCGAACCAGGTCACTATCTTGAAGAACTGGGTCAGATCATCTGACCGCATGCCTTCAACCCACGCCAAATCATGCAGAAACTCGTACACTACACCCCCCCAAGGTTTACGGTTACGACAATACTGCGGCGAATGCGGGGTGCAATCCGCTTTTGCTTGACGCAAGCGTAAATCAGGCGCATACGGCCCTCAGATCCACTTCGCACATCGCCGCGTGAGCGACAGGGCGCAAGAGTTAGCGCCGAAAACGAACGGATCGACAGAGTTTCCCACATCACGCAGGGGGGCCGGCGTTTAAGCCGCCTTGGGGCAATCCAGCCCCGTCGTGAGACTTCAGCGCAACCCAACCTCGCCCGCCGCTGCAAAATGCGCGGCTTGCATATGATTACGCCGGGCAGGGCATGTCCGGCAGTGAAAGGACGAATCCGCATGGATTTCGCAGAACTTGGCATTGCGCCACGCATGGTCGAAAAACTGGCCGAAGACGGCATCACCAACCCCACCCCAATTCAGGTCAAATCCATCCCGCTGGCCCTGGAAGGCCGCGATGTGATGGGCCTGGCCCAGACCGGCACTGGCAAAACGGCGGCCTTTGGCCTGCCGCTGCTCCAGATGTTGAACAAAGTAGGTGAGGGGCCTCGCCCCAAATGCGCCGATGGCCTGATCCTTGCGCCGACGCGAGAGCTGGCCAAGCAGATCATGGACAACCTGCGCAGCTACAACAAAGGCTCTCACCTTAAGATCACTTTGGTGGTTGGTGGCGTGTCGCTGAACCGTCAGGTCGATACGATGAAAAAAGGCGTCCACATCATGGTCGCCACGCCGGGCCGTCTGATCGACCTGATCGACCGCCGCGCGGTTGATCTGTCGCGCACCCGCTTTTTGGTGCTGGATGAGGCGGACCAGATGCTGGACATGGGCTTTATCCATGCCCTTCGCCGTATTGCGCCGCTGCTTTCAAAGGACCGCCAGACCATGCTGTTTTCGGCCACCATGCCAAAACAGATGGAGGAGCTGTCGCGCGCCTACCTGACCAACCCCGCGCGCGTCGAAGTCGCCCGTCCGGGACAGACTGCAGACAAAATCGCGCAGGAAGTTCACTACATCAAGCAGTCCGACAAGCAGGACCTGCTGATCAAACTGCTGAGCGGCCATAAGGCTGAAAAATCGCTTGTGTTTGCTCGCACGAAACATGGCGCAGAGCGCTTGATGAAGAACCTGGTGAAAGCAGGGCTGAAGGCTGCGTCGATCCACGGCAACAAATCCCAGGGCCAACGCGATCGCGCCATTGCAGGCTTCAAGTCGGGTGAGATCATGGTGCTTGTGGCGACAGATGTCGCTGCGCGCGGCATCGACATCAAGGCCGTCGAATACGTTTACAATTTTGAATTGCCGAACGTGCCTGAGAACTATGTCCACCGCATTGGCCGCACCGCACGGGCCGGGGCGTCGGGCAAGGCTGTCTCGTTCTGCGCTGAGGTGGAAATGGGTGAGCTGAAGCAGATCACCAAAGTGCTGAAGATGGAGGTGCCGATTGCCTCTGGTCGGCCATGGTCAGCTGCTGAGGTGAAAGCCAATCCAAAACCCAAACAACAGCAGCGCCGTGGTGGTCGCCCGCAGGGTAAGGGGCGTCGGCCTCAGCGTCGGGCGGCATAGGCTTCCGCCAGCTCTCCAATGTGCTTGGGGACGCTGGCGATGCGTTCAATCGTAGAGTGGGTCTGAAGACCCATCCTACGGTTGATGCAAAACCAACCTCCCCAAGTGCACCTAGCATCAACATCGCCTTATCTCCTGACAAACCCTTGTCAGCAGCCCTCTGATACTAACCGCCAAAGACCATTACAGGCGCAGCACATTGGCGAACAAAACAACCCGGACCAGCGGCGTGATCCTTGTGATCATCTCGGCCATCGTCTTCTCATCTGCCGGGATATTCACAAAGGGCGTGGACACCGATGCTTGGGGCGTCATCTTTTGGCGAGGCGCCTCCGCCGCCGCCTTCACCCTTGGTTATCTTTTGTTGCGTGGCGCATTAGCCCGCGAAATCGCGGCTTTTCGCCTGCCGACACTGGTCGTCACGCTGATGATGGCGGCTGGCACCGCGGCCTTTATCCCGGCGTTCAAACTAAGCTCTGTCATAAATGTTGCGCTGATCTACGCCGCTGCGCCTTTTATTGCAGCGGCGATGGCCTGGGCGTTCATTGGTGAGCGTCCAACCCGCACTGTTATCATCGCCAGCCTTGCGGCGTTCTCAGGCGTGTTGATCATCGTTTCAGGATCGGTCGGCGAGATCGCGTTGATGGGGGACGCCCTGGCCCTGTTCATGACTGTGATGATGGCCGGATCGATGGTTATTTTTCGCAGATACCCTGAAACGACTGCAGCGCTGCCGAATGCGCTGTCATCTATCGTCCTTCTGCCCGCCGCGCTGATATTTGGTGCGCCGCTTGCGGCCCCAACGGTTGAGTTGCCGATCCTCGTCGCCTTTGGCCTCGTCTTTGCTGTAGCTTCAGTCACTTTATCCGAAGGCGCGCGTCGCTTGCCGTCTCCAGAAACCGCGCTTCTTTCGACACTGGAAATGCCGCTGGCGCCGATCCTCGCCTACCTGATCCTGGCAGAGGCGCCGACAGTGCAAGTGTTGGCAGGCGGGCTCATCATCCTGATTTCTGTGATCTGGTCGCAACGACGGGGCGGATGATGCTATGAGCGCTGGTAAGTGCGCGCAGGGGATGTCCCGAAGGCCCTAAGCTACGTTCAGAGAAGACGGCGTCAGCGCTCTTTCGGCGGGCCGTCTTGTTTGGACGGGAAGATTGCCTGCAAGCCCAGTATCCCGATGGCGACCGATGGGCCGATGCCAAACGCAAACAGCATTGTGCCAAGGCCGACAGTTCCGCCCAACAGCCATCCAATCAATACCACGGCGATTTCAATCGCTGTGCGAACAAGTGAAATCGATTGACCCGTCACTGCCTGCACGCCGGTCATCAAACCATCCCTCGGGCCAGGACCGAGATTGGCGACGAGGTAGATCGCGCCACCGACCCCGGTTACAAAAACCCCCATAGCGGCCATGAGGATATTGATCAGAAGTCCATCAAACCGCGGAAAAAACGGGAGAAGGTATTCGAGCACAAGCGCAATGATGATCGCATTCAGAATTGTGCCAAGGCCCGGTGTTTGCCTCAAGGGGATCCAAAGCAGCAATACGCCGACGCTGACAATGAAGGTCGCCTGACCGATGCTGCCCCCGATGATGTGCGTGAGACCTTCGGCGAAAACGGTCCACGGACTGACGCCGACGCCGGCGGCGATCAAAAACGCCTCGCCCAGACCAAAAATGGTCAGGCCCATGATCAGGAAGGCAAGTGAGGCCATTGGCGGTCGCAGCGTGAACGCCTTCGGTGAGCTCCAATTTAACACAGGCACCGATTTGACAGAGAGGAACTTCATTGCGGCGCCGGCTTTCTGCTGAGGGTTTCAATATGGCGCATATCTTCGCTGCGGAATGATGTCGAGATCGAACTACAGGCGCAGATCAGCGCCATACCGGCCGGTTGATACGCTTTTAGGGTTGGTGGACGAAAACTTGACGCCATGCCGGGCTTGCTGGGCGTTGCATGCTGCGCCTACGATTCAAGTCAAAGGACAGAAAATGACCAAACCAGATGTGCGTCTGATCCGGCTGGCTGAGCCTGACAATGTACTGATGATCGCCACCGCGCTCGCCGCCGGTGAGGCGCTGGATGTTGCAGGCGAGACGATCCCGCTGCCCGCTCCGCTGTCGCTGGGCCACAAGATCGCAGCGCGGCCCATTGCGGCCGGTGAGACAATCCTGAAATACAACTTTCCCATCGGGGTCGCGATTGCCGATATTCCTCTGGGCGCGCATGTGCATGTGCATAACGTTCGATCCGACTACACACCGACCCATGTGATCGAGGAAGCATGAGATGCTGACTGGTTATCCCCGCAACGATGGGCGCAAGGGCATCCGCAATACGCTTGTCGTCGCCTATCTGGTCGAATGCGCCCACCACGTCGCCCGCGAGATTACTTTTGCCTATCGTGACCGTGACGTGCACCTGATTGGCTTTCCAGGCTGCTATCCGAACGACTATTCCCAGCGAATGATGGAAGCGCTCTGCACGCATCCCAATGTCGGCGCAGTGCTGTTGGTCAGCCTTGGCTGCGAAAGCTTCAACAAACAGAAACTGGGCAAAGTCATCAAAGCATCGGGTCGCCCGGTAGAGACTTTGGTCATTCAAGGTGTCGGCGGAACCGGCCCCACGATTGATGCTGGTCGCGCCTTCATCGACTGGGTCCTGCCGGAATTGGAAGCGGCGGTGCGGGCGCCAATGGGCGTGGATGAACTGGTCATCGGCACTGTCTGCGGTGGCTCTGACGGCACATCAGGCATTACAGGCAATCCCGCTGCAGGTCTGTCTTTTGACCGATTGGCGGCGGATGGCGCGGCCTGCATCTTTGAGGAAACTGGCGAGTTGATTGGCTGCGAGCATGTCATGGCAGACCGCGCCGCCACGCCCGAACTGGCAGTCGAATTGCGTGGCGCCGTCGACAAGGCCGCGGCCTATTACGCCCAGATGGGTTATGGCAGTTTCGCACCGGGCAATGCCGATGGCGGGCTGACAACGATTGAGGAAAAGTCGCTGGGCGCTTACGCCAAATCGGGCTCTGGCCAGATCCACGGGATGCTGAAGCCGGGCGATGTCCCGCCCAAAGGTGGTCTCTACCTGTTGGACGTGGTGCCCGACGGCGACCCGAAGTTTGGCTTTCCCAACATCAATGATAACGCCGAGATTGCCGAACTGATGGCCTGTGGCTGTCACCTGACGTATTTCGTTACGGGCAGGGGGTCTGTCGTCGGATCAGCGATCTCTCCCGTCATTAAGATCTGCGCTAACCCTGAGACTTATGATCGAATGGCAGGCGATATGGATGTGAACGCAGGCCGTATCCTGCGCGGGTCGCCGCTGACCGAGGTTGGCGATGAAATCTATGATCTCACCCTGGCTGTCGCAGGTGGGGAAGCGACGAAATCTGAGGCGCTGGGCCATCGGGAGTTCATCCTGACATACAAAACTTTCGAACCCCTTGGTCCCGCCTGTCTGCCAGCAGCTTAAGGAGCATCCAATGACTGACGCCATCTCAGACCGCCTCGCCAAATGTTACACCGGCGTCGTACACGACGTCCTTCGCAAGATGGGCCATCGCGACTTCACGCTGCCGCCCCGCTTGCGTCCGCTGATGCCGGAAAAGGCGATGGCGGGGCCGGCGTTCACTATCCTCGGCAAGGTCGATCCGACGGCGGACGCGCATGAGACGTTGCTGGCCTGGACAGGTCTTCTGTCCAAATGCCCGCAAGGCCATGTTTGGGTGAACCAGCCCAATGACAACACGATCGCGCATATGGGTGAGCTGAGCGCTGAGACGCTGAAGGACAAAGGCGTACGCGGCGCAGTGGCGGACGGGATGATCCGCGACGCCAACTTCCTGATAGATATGGGGTTTCAGACCTGGCATAACGGCTACACCCCCCGCGATATCGTCGGTTGGTGGTTGCCTGCCGCCATCAACGTTCCGATCCGGATTGGTGAGGTGGATATCGAACCGGGCGATTACATGGTTGGTGACCGCGATGGTCTGATCCGCGTGCCGCAAGGCATTGTAGAAGAAGTGATTGAGGCGTCTGAGACTGACATCAACACTGAAAGCGCGATCCGAACAGCGATCAAATCGGGCACCGACCCGCAGGAAGCGTATCTGAAATACGGGAAGTTCTAGGGCCAGCGTCTGATTTCTTTCCGTTCGCGCAGATTAGTCCAGCAACCGATCAATGATGCAGCGCGGGATCGTCAGATCTTTGAAAGCTTCGTGGATCTTGTCGCTGCATTCGCTAAGTGGCAGGTCCATGGCGTCAAAATCCATAAAGCCGCTGGGCGTATTGAGCCCGATGTAAAACCGCTCGCCCGCAAAAGCCGCTGAAACATGACGGCTTGACCCTTGGTGCTCCTGCGCGAGATCTAGAAGCAGGCGCCCGAATTCGGGGTGCAACAGGTGTTTTGCTTTGTCCAAGTCGGACGTATGAACTTCAAAAACCTCTTCAACTTCCGGATCGGGGAAATGCAGTTTGTGCGGTGGTAAGGTATTGCGGGCCGCCCATGAAAAGAACCTGTTCATCAACGCGCCGAGATCGCGATAGAAGACGATTGTGGGCATTTCGACGAGGCACTCAATTTCAATGACAATCCCGCTGAAATGTACCGTGGACTTCTGATCACCATCGGAATCGCGTTCTCTTTGCGAAAAGGTGGCGCGCATCAGCTTGTAGGAAATCTCTCTCCAGCTTCCTTCAATCGCAGGGCCAAGGCTGTTTCTGTTGGTTTGAGGAACGATCCCGAGACGGACCAATCTGGACAAAGACATAAATTCTGAAATGGGTATCCCGCTGATACGCCAATTTCAGGAAGTCGCACATCAACGGGCGTATGTAGTCAGTTAAGGCGCTACGCAGTTTCGATGTCCGTTCAAAATAGACGATCAGCGCGCCGGCGCCGCCAAAGGCTATTGGGAAGATACCAAGCAACGGATCGATCTTGGTTGAGGCCTGAAAAGCGAGGCCTGCGGAAACTGTCATTATCAATGCGACCCAGATCTGGCTTTTGCGAACGGCTTTGATCCGCTTTTCTTCCAGTTCCTGCAGAAGGGGTGCGATATCGCTGTCAAAGATTGCGGCAAACCCCTGTTCATGGTCTTCCTGTTCAACAAATTTGTAATCTGACACCACGCACCTTTTGCTCCGCGTTGCGCAACCTTAGCCGAAAATTGGCAATTACGTTGGGGTGCATCAGAACGACACCGATATCGATGCCGGCTTTGTCAGCTTCCGCGCCGCATGGACCAGCCCTGCGACCGCCGTTATACCCGGCGCAATCGCAGTGAAGGAGCCTCCATGTCCGGCCACGGTCCCGCCAAACCCATGACATCCCGCAAAGGCGACGCGCTGAAAGGCGTCGCGAATGTACCGGGTGACAAGTCCGTCTCGCACCGCTCGCTGATCTTCGGCGCCATGACTGTGGGTGAGACAAAAATCGAAGGCTTGCTGGAAGGTCAGGACGTTCTGGATACGGCCAAAGCCATGCGTGCGTTCGGGGCCGAAGTTGAGCGGACTGGCGAAGGTCAATGGCGCGTCCACGGCGTTGGCGTAGGCGGTTTTGCAGAGCCTGAGGACGTCATCGATTGCGGAAATTCAGGCACCGGCGTGCGGCTGATCATGGGCGCGATGGCGACCAGCCCGATCGCGGCGACATTCACCGGCGACGCGTCGCTGAGGTCCCGTCCGATGGGGCGGATCACTGATCCGATTTCCCTTTTCGGCGCGCGGTCCTTTGGCCGGGCGGAAGGGCGCTTGCCTCTGACGATTATTGGCGCGCAGAACCCCGGCCCGGTTGAGTATCGCTCTCCCGTTCCTTCCGCACAGGTGAAATCGGCTGTTCTGCTGGCGGGCCTTAATGCCCCGGGTATTACGACGCTGATCGAG
This sequence comes from uncultured Paracoccaceae bacterium, assembly GCA_938092015.1. GTDB lineage: Bacteria > Pseudomonadota > Alphaproteobacteria > Rhodobacterales > Rhodobacteraceae > Pikeienuella. Next base: position 118,664 of record CALKOT010000016.1, on the reverse strand, counting down.
GCTGAGGCGACGCGCGATCACACTGAACGCATGCTGAAAGGCTTTGGCGCTAAAGTCGAAACCGAAGTCACGCCCGATGGCCGGTACATCCACCTCACCGGCCAGCCAGAGCTGACCCCCATCGATATCACCGTCCCCCGCGATCCGTCCTCAGCCGCCTTCCCGGTCTGCGCCGCACTGATCGCGGAAGGATCGGACGTGCTGGTGCCGAACATCAGTCTCAACCCCACCCGCGCGGGCCTATACACCACGCTACAGGAAATGGGCGCCGATCTGACGTTTGAGAATGAACGCGAAGAAGGCGGCGAACCCGTCGCAGACCTTCGCGCCAAATTCTCGCCCGACATGAAGGGGATTGAGGTGCCACCGGAACGCGCAGCCTCAATGATCGACGAATTTCCGGTACTATCCGTAGTTGCCGCCAGCGCCACAGGCGCAACGAAGATGCTGGGCGTTAAAGAACTGCGCGTCAAAGAAAGCGACCGGATCGACGCCATGGCCCGCGGGCTGGAAGACATGGGCGTGACAGTTGAGGAAACCGAAGACACGTTCACTGTCCATGGCATGGGCGCAGGCGGTGTCCCTGGCGGCGGCATTGCTGAGGCGCGCCTTGATCACCGCATCGCGATGAGCTTCCTGGTTCTCGGCTTTTCCACGCAAAAACCGGTCAGTGTTGACGATGGATCGCCCATCGACACCAGCTTTCCGATTTTTGAGCCGTTGATGCAGGAACTGGGCGCGTCAGTCGCGCGCTCAAACAGCTGAAACCGGATGTCGCAGTGATGAACACACCCATAAAACGAACCTATGACTGGCCGTTCATTTACTTTGCCCATATCGGCAAGACCGGTGGCACGTCCGTTCGTCATGCAGCGTTCAAACATTTCGGCGAAGATCGTTGTGTTTGCCTCTACGCTGAAGGGCGCAGCGCGAACACCGGTGGCGCGTTTGAGATCTTCACTGCAACGATGGAAGAAACTGGCAAGCCACGCGCTGCTGCAATGAAGGTTCTGGATCTGCTGGAAGACAAACGCCCTGCGTTTTTCTCTACCCACAACCCCATGTTCGGTCGCTTCATCCCAGCTGAAAAGACAGTGGCGTTCTTTCGCGAACCCGTGGATCGGGCAATTTCCGAGTACAATTTCTGGAAAAACCTCGGCCGTGAGATTGAATCGTTTGAGGCTTACGCGCTCGACCCCGGTCACGCGAACAAGCAATCCACCACTGTGCGCAATATCGACATTGATCAGATCGCCGTCGTCGGGATCACGTCAGAACATGAAGCATCCATTGCGATGGTCAATCGTCAGTTTGGCGTAGAACTGCCGACCCTGCGCAGTAACAAAACCAGCTGGCGACCATGGAAAGTGAAGCGCAGTGCGCTTTCGGCTGATCTGATCCGTCAGATCGAAAACCTGAACGCTGACGACATGGCGATTTATGATCGCGCGAAAGTTCGGTTTGAGCGGGATGTGGCGGCTGGTTAAACGCTGCCGTTCTGATTTGTCTCTACGCAATCTTGCGTCAATCAAAGTCTGCGAAAGCTATGAAGTTTGCCAGGTAATGTGCCGTGATCAGCGGCAATAGCCGCGTATGCCTGAGATAGAATGCCATTGCGATCACCCCAAACACGAAAGTAGCCGCAATACGATGCAGTCCGCTGCCCCAATGCATCAACGCGAACAACGCTACAGACAACAGTATGATAGCTAAGGCGCTCATCCCTCTGCTTCGCATCCAGTTCAGTGCAAACTTGCGAAAGACCAGCTCCTCACTCACGGCGACCAAGGCCAAACCGATCGTCATATCAAAGGCATAGAGGGCGGAGCTATCAATTCGACCAAAGTAGAACAGGCCAGTGTAGCCAACAGCGTCGATGATAGCAGGTTCAATGATGATGTGACTTGCGCGCTCTATACCCGTTAACAACGGAATCAAAATGATGATCAGGATCAGCGGAAGCTTCTGATCCGAGATGCTATTCAAGGCGACTTGTCGGCTAAGTGGCAATCCTAGGCATAAGCCGATGATGATTATGCGGATGACGTAGTCGGCAAGGTAGAGGGTGCTAGTTCCACTCCACATGATGAAAACGAAGTCGTTGAGGAAAAAGCAGGCGACCAAAAAAGCAAACCATGCACCCGAGATATTGACCCCATCGAAGCCTGCAGTGCCGGCGCCATCGTTTTTGATAAGGCTGCCCGTCAATTTCGTGCGAAACTGACTAAGCAGTTGTTCGCTGGCATCTCGATCACCTCTGGCGCGCCAATGCCTTCGCCTGCCGCCACATCGGCCACATCCTCCAGCCGCCTGATGCCATAGCGCGGGTCCATGCCTTTGAGTTTGACGTCAAAGTTGATGTTCCCTTCCGCCGTCTCAACGCCTTCCCGGATGAACGGACCATAGAGCCATATCTTGCCGCCTGATGTCAGCACGCGACCGGCGCCGCGCATCAGGCCCAAAGTAGCCTCCCACGGGGCGATGTGGATCATGTTACAGCAAAGCACCATTGAGGCTTGCTGTATTGGCCATTCCTCTGCCGTTACGTCCAGTTCCAGCGCGGGGTGGATTTTGCAAAGGGCTGACGCTTTAACCCACGCGTCGATGCTGGCGCGCGCTTCAGCTGACGGGTCAGTTGGCTGAAAGGTCAGGTGTGGAGCAGTAGGGGCCAAATGAACAACGTGCTCGCCGGACCCACTGGCGATTTCAAGAACCGTTCCCGATGCGGGCCAGTGGCTGGCCAGCTGATCGCGGATCAAATCACGGTTTCTGTGGGCGGATGGGGCGTATTGGCGGGCGTCGGTCATGGTCGCTCCTTCTTCGGTGGCACTCTGCGATGAGTTTGCCGGAAAGGGAAGGTGGGCGCGCTCTACCCTCAAATACGTCATGACCGTTCGCACAGCTCCTCAAACGACACTCACGTTTCGCAATGGGGGTTTCTCAAGTTAACAAAATCCTAATTTTGAATGATATCAGATTGTTATCTGTGGTTTCACGCGTGAAACCTGCCTGCGTTTCACACTCACTTCGCAATCTGCTGGCCAATTACCTAAAGCCGCCCTAGAAGGCCCACATGAAATTTACAGTCGCAATCGATGGCCCCGCCGCGGCAGGCAAAGGCACGATCTCAAAGGCCGTAGCCGCTGAGTTTGGTTTTGCCCATCTCGACACCGGCCTTCTCTACAGGGCTGTCGGCGCCGTTGCTGCCGATACCGGCCGCGATCCGGCGGGTGTGGCCCATACCCTCTCCACCGATGATCTCGCGCGCACCGACCTCCGCACTGCGGCGACGGCGCAAGAGGCATCGAAAGTCGCGGTCATCGCAGAGGTCCGCGCCGCTTTGGTTGATTTCCAGCGAAGTTTCGCTGTGAAACCCGGCGGCGCTGTCCTCGATGGCCGGGACATTGGCACAGTGATTTGCCCCGACGCCGACATTAAACTCTACGTCACAGCAAGCCCGGAAGAGCGCGCCCGTCGCCGCCATGCGGAACTGACCGGAAAGGGCGATGACAAGCCGTTCGAAGAGGTGCTGGCGGACGTCAAAGCCCGCGATCACCGCGACGCCACGCGCGACGCAGCGCCGATGACCAAAGCGGCGGACGCGCACTTGATAGACACCACGAATTTGTCTATAGACGCAGCCGTCGCCGAGGCGGCGCGTTGGATTAACGAACAACTCTCAAAGGCTCGCGCTTAGTGCAGGGCCTTTTGTCGTTTCGGAATCCAGCCGAAGCCTCTGACCCGTAAACGAAAGACCGTCGGAGACAACCGGCCGGCCAGTGAAACCGAATCTGGAGAACGACTTAATGGCGAACGCCACAATGGAAGATTTTGAAGCCCTCTTGAACGAGAGCTTTGAGCTGGAAACCCCCGAAGAGGGTTCCGTAGTAAAAGGCACCGTCCTGGCCATCGAAGCCGGACAGGCCATCATTGACATCGGCTACAAAATGGAAGGCCGTGTCGAACTTAAAGAATTCGCAAAACCAGGCCACGACGCAGAAATCACCATTGGTGATACTGTTGAAGTGTTCCTTGAGCGTGTCGAAAACGCGCGGGGCGAAGCCGCCCTCAGCCGCGACAAAGCACGCCGGGAAGAAGCCTGGGATCGTCTGGAAAAAGCCAACGACAAACAGGAACGCGTCGAAGGCGCGATCTTCGGTCGTGTTAAAGGCGGTTTCACTGTGGACCTCGGCGGCGCCGTGGCCTTCCTGCCCGGCTCTCAGGTCGATGTGCGCCCAGTGCGCGACGTAGGGCCGCTGATGGGTCAGCCGCAGCCATTCCAGATCCTGAAAATGGACCGTCGCCGTGGCAACATCGTTGTTTCACGCCGCGCCGTTCTGGAAGAATCACGCGCCGAACAGCGCGCTGAAATCGTTGGTAAGCTGAAAGAAGGCGATACTATTGATGGCGTCGTCAAGAACGTCACCGATTACGGCGCATTCGTCGATCTCGGCGGCGTTGACGGCCTGCTGCACGTCACCGACATGGCATGGCGCCGTGTGAACCACCCATCGGAAATCGTCACCATCGGCGAAACCGTCAAGGTGCAGGTTGTTAAGGTCAACAACGAAACTCAGCGTATCTCTCTCGGCATGAAACAGCTGATGGAAGATCCGTGGACCGTTGTTGAGACAGCATACCCGCTGGGTTCCAAATGGACCGGCCGCGTCACCAACATTACTGACTACGGCGCATTCGTTGAGCTGGAAGCCGGTGTTGAAGGTCTGGTTCACGTTTCCGAGATGTCCTGGACGAAAAAGAACGTCCACCCGGGCAAGATCGTTTCCACCTCTCAGGAAGTGGAAGTCATCGTTCTGGACGTCGACACCTCCAAACGTCGCGTATCCCTTGGCCTGAAACAGACTCAGGGCAACCCATGGGAAGTCTTTGCTGACGGCAACCCATCCGGCACCGAAGTTGAAGGCGAAGTCAAGAACATCACCGAATTCGGTCTGTTCATTGGCCTCGAAGGCGACATCGACGGCATGGTTCACTTGTCCGATCTCGACTGGGATCGTTCGGGCGAAGAAGCCATGGAAGACTACAAAAAGGGCGACATCGTTCGCGCCGTGGTCCTCGACGTAGACGTGGAGAAAGAGCGCATCTCGCTTGGCGTGAAGCAGGTTGGCGGCGATCCATTCGTCGATGCGACTGCTGGCGTGAAACGTGGCGCGATTGTCACCGTGAACGTCACTGCGATCGAAGATGGCGGTATCGAAGTTGAGCATGATGGCATGAAAGCCTTCATCCGTCGCTCTGACCTCGCCCGTGATCGTGCTGAGCAGCGCCCAGAGCGTTTCGCAGTTGGCGACAAGATCGACGCCCGCGTCACGAACGTGGACAAAGCGGCCCGCCGCCTTGGCCTGTCGATCAAAGCACGCGAAGTTGCGGAAGAGCGTGAAGCGGTTGAACAGTTCGGTTCGTCCGATTCAGGCGCATCGCTTGGCGATATCCTTGGTGCGGCCCTGAAAGGTCAGGACGACGACGAAGCCAAGTGATCTGCTGATCATCGTTAAACAGGAAAACGGCGGCCTTCGGGTCGCCGTTTTTCGTGGCATCAGGTCGGAGCGCATCGTTTGGCTGACGATTGGCGACGTCGGTCCGGATCGTTCGCTGCGAAGTGTGATTAGGGGAAAGCTGTGAGCAAAAGAATTCTGGTAAGTTCTGCTGGCTGGCACGCAGCCCTCTGCTGTGTGGAAAGCCTTAGCAGGAACGGCTGGACGGTCGACATTCTGACAACGTTCAGATGGATGCCCGCCGCGTTGTCCCGGCGAACGACGAATGCGATCCTGACACCGGCTGAGACTGACGCAGCCTCTTACATGCAAAAACTAGAAGAAACGCTGTCTGCCGCCACATATGACCTGTTCATCCCAATCTCGGATCTGGTGGTTGAGCATGCCAGCCAGCCCAGTTAGATATCCGTTCCTACACCCGTATGGTCCTGCCTGAGCGGTCTTCGATCACCGCTGCGGACGACAAGGGATTGACGATGGAGCTTGCGGCTAAACTGGGCATTCCGTGCCCCGAGACGCTGCTTCCATCTTCCATCGCCGAGGTTGATGCGGGCGTTGAAAAGCTGGGAATGCCCTGTGTCGTGAAGCTGAGGCGCGGGTCTGGATCAGCCGGTGTTCTCATCGCACACACCGCTGCGGAGGTCGCCGAATTTGTCGAAGCGCGGCAGGACAAAAGTGATTGGCTGATCCTTCAGGCCTATCGCCCCGGGGCCCTGGTGGGCGTGGCTGCGGTCTGTCAGCAGGGGCGCCTCATTGCATCCCAATCCTTCCGCGCCGAAGACCGTCATCTGATCGGTGGGTCCGTGCCTTACGTGACCTCCGCCGATGGGCCCAAAATCAGTGAACGCATAGCCGCAATTGTCGAAGCGTTGCACTGGGAAGGGCCGCTCGATTTCGACTTTCTTGAAGCAGAAGGCGGTGAGCTGCTGCTGATTGAGCTGAACCCGCGATTTTCCGGCACAACGATACTCCCCTATCGGATCGGTCTCGACATGCCGAGGATGCTGGTTGATTGCGCATTTGGCCGCACTGCAAATCCGAACACTGCGAATGTCAGTGCAGGCCAAAGGTTCAGAACCGGTCTGGAATATGAGCTGATCTGGTGGGGGCGTGACCACATTAGGCGGACGTTCGAACTTGTCGCAAACTGGCTTAACCCAAGTGTGCTTTACATTCCCAGATGGTCTGACTCCGCCCTGTTATTTGGTCAGGTGCGATCGGCCGCGAAAGCGATAGTCAGGTTTCATAGATCAGGGGGGTGATCGCGGTCAGCCCAGGCCCTTTGATCCCATATCAAGGAATTTCGTGCGGCGTGACGTGCGGATCGCCTCGGCAGACATGCCTTCCAGATCGGCAAGTTCCTTACGGATTGCCTCACGCACGCCTTCGATTGCAGCCTTCCGGTCGCGTTGCGCGCCGCCCAAAGGTTCTTTCACCACAACATCAATGACGCCAAGCCCTTTCAGGTCTTGCGCGGTCAAACGCAGGGCAGCGGCAGCCTCTTTCATCTTTTCGGCGTTCTTCCAAAGGATCGACGCGCAGCCTTCGGGCGTGATCACCGAATAGATTGAATGTTCCAGCATGATCACCCTGTCGCCGGTCGCAAACGCCACTGCGCCGCCTGATCCGCCTTCGCCGATCACAACGGCGATCAGCGGCGCGCCCAGTTTCAGGCACATCTCAGTGGATCGCGCAATCGCCTCGGATTGACCGCGTTCCTCAGCGCCCTTGCCGGGATAGGCGCCAGGCGTGTCGATCAGGGTGATAACTGGGATGCCGAACCGATCCGCCATTTCCATCAACCTCACGGCCTTGCGGTATCCTTCGGGCCGGGCCATGCCGAAATTACGCTCAAGCCGCGATTGGGTGTCAGAGCCCTTTTCTTGCCCGATCACTATCACTGGTTTGTCGGTAAACCGGGCGAGGCCACCAATTACAGCATGATCTTCGGCAAAGTTACGGTCGCCGGCCAAAGGCGTGTAATCAGTGAAAAGTTTGCCAATATAATCTATGGCGTGCGGGCGGTTCGGGTGCCGCGCCACCTGACATTTCTGCCAAGGTGAAAGATTTTCGTAGAGGTCCTTCAGAAGCGCATTGGATTTTTCATCCAGTTGCCCTGCCTCTGCCTCTACATCCATATCTTCGTCCTGGCGGGCGAGGGCGCGCAGCTCCTCCGCCTTGCCTTCCAGATCGGCCAGACCTTTTTCGAAATCTAGATAAGACTGCATCGCTCGCACCTTTGTTTGCGCCCGATATAGGTGCTTCTATGGGGGAATTGCAATGTAGAGGGCAGCCACTGCCGTCAGAAATTTAACCCGTTAGCTATGAGTCGTAATTGTAAATACTGCTTCGGATTTCGTATCGCCAATGGGGCGATGATCGACGCTGGCATTCACTCCGAAATGTTCCAGTGATGCTTCAATCAGCCCTGCGCACAGGTCGGCGAAGGGGCGTGCTGACCGGTAGTGCATTATCAGTTCGTCGGGCTTAGGGCGTGAAACTTCGAAACTGGGTGGCTGGCTTTTGGGCACCAACGTGCGGACGTGTTCGTGAATGTGCGCTTCGATCCCATGTAGAAAATCCAGAGCCATGGTTTGATCTTCAAAAAGCTCTTGATACAGAACGGTGAAACGATGGAACAGTCGCCGCCCGAAGTCATTGCATAATTCATCAAATTCGTAGCCGGTTCGCCGCGCCAGAAAGTCCATCATCGCGATCAGTTCATCTTGATCATAAGGACCTGAAGCATCGTAGTCGCTGGCGTTGGCCTTGCGGGACGCCCCAATCATGTCCTGAACGAATCCTTTGGACGTCGCATCTTCGGCGAACATAAAGAACTCACGAAACATCAATCCGTGCATACCTAGTCCGATCCCTGCACATTCAGAAGGCGACTGGCCGCGGCTTCTATTAATTCACCTGAATGAGAGACAGATCCTCTGATCCATGCTTGGCAAAATCTTGGCGATAGTTCGTCAAGGCAGCGGTAATTCGCGGGGCTAGACCGCTGGGAGCGGAATGCAAATTTTGAACAAGGAGATAAAGGAGAGGTTAATTTTGTGATATTTGTGAATTAGCAACCGCCCCCAATTAAGGGGGCGGAAGACACATGTTAGCCAGCAGCAGCTATCAACTCCGCTTGCTTGACGATCACCTGAGCCTGCCTGGAAGAGGCGAGGTCGATCAGCTTTCCGTCCAACACGGCAGCGCCCTGGCCAGCGTCTTCCGCTTCTTGCATGGCGGCAAGGATACGGCGGGCCTGTTCTACCTTTGCTGCTGGGGGCGTGAAGACTTCGTTGGCCAATGTGACCTGTTTGGGGTGGATCGCCCATTTGCCGACGCAGCCGAGCGTGGCGGATCGTTTGGCCTGCGCTGCGTAGCCGTCATCATCAGAAAAATCGCCGAACGGGCCATCAACCGGCAACAGGCCGTGTTGGCGGCAGGCAGCGACCATGCGGGTGATCGGATAATGCCAAGGGTCGACCATAGACGTGGCGCGGTCTGAGCCTGGCTCACCATTCGCCAGCATATAGTATTCGTCCTGTGTGCCGCCGATACCGGTTACGGCCATGCCCATGGATGCTGCATAGTCAGCGACGCCAAAGCTCATCGAATCCATGCGAGGCGAGGCTGCTGCGATCTCATCTACATTCTGCGCGCCTGCGGCGGTTTCGATGATGACCTCGAAGCCGATTTTTTTTGTTTTGCGAACGGCCATCTCGGCGGCGGTCACAACAGCGTCGACGGCATAGATATCCATCGCGTTACCGACCTTGGGGATCATGATCAGGTCCAGCCGGTCGCCGCATTTTTCAATCAGGTCGACCACATCGTGATGCCAGAATTCTGTGTCGAGACCGTTGATGCGCACGGACAAGGTTTTTGCGCCCCAATCGATATCGTTCACGGCTTCAATAATGTTCTTGCGGGCCTGTGCTTTGTCAGCGGGCGCGACGCTGTCTTCGAGGTCAAGATTGATGACATCAGCAGCGGAGGCCGCCATCTTCTCGAAAATTGCAGGGCGAGAGCCTGGGCCAAACAGCTGACAGCGGTTCGGACGGGCGGGGCCAGCGGGCTGGACTTTGAAGCTCATGAGGCGGTGACCTTAGGGTAAGGAAATGACGAAATATTGCAGCGCAACATTACAATGTTGCGCCACCTTCCGTCAATCCGCAGGTCCGCGAGGCTTTAACTGCCTGCCAGGCGCTGCAAATGGTTCGCAAAAGCGGCTTCAAGCTGGGCTTTTGTGCTGGGTCCATGAATGATCTCACGTCGGCGGCCTTCGCCATCGAATAGCACCAGCGTCACATTGCCGACACCGTTAGCCGTGGCGATGGCGCGGCCTTCTTCGGTGTTGATGTTGGCGACAAGGAAGACGAGTTCCGTTTCATCAAAACCGCTCATCGCAGAGCGGGCGGTGCGTTGCAGGGCTGTGCATTGCGGATAAGATGGGTCATGGATCTGAACAACCGTAGGCACGCCCTGGCCAAGGCGACTGAGGTTGTGTTCCCGCATTGTCGCTTGAACGTCATTGGCGAACCAGTACCCGCCGCCACCAACAACAGCTGCGCCAATCGCCCAGTATCGGATTGTCGAAATGGACGCGCGTTTTCCCAGGTCCGTATCCTGCTTTGGCGCAGCCTTCCGCGCTGCGGCCTGCTTTTTCTTAGGCTTGTTCGCCATTCAATTTTCCCTCAGGCCGTTTCCAAGGGACGCTACCAACATTGCAGTGAATGCGAAGTCACAGCTGTTCATGGAGCCGCGGGTTTGACGTTACTGAAAGAACCCAGCCAGTTCGTCCGCGATTTCATCGGGGGCTTCTTCCGCCATAAAGTGACCCGTCGACAATGAGCGCCCAGTTGCGGTTTCGGCGCGCAGTCGCCACAGCGCCAGCGGGTCAAAGCACCGCTCAATCACGCCGTTTGCTCCCCAAAGGCAGTGTACAGGCATAGGCAGTTTGCGGGATTCGGCGTCGTCATGTACGATGTCGATGCTGGCGGCTGCGCGGTAGTCGTCGCAGGTGGCGCGGATCGTTTCGGGATCGCGGAATGTCGTCAGATACTCGTCGAGCGCTTCGTCGAACAGATCAGTCCCGTTCTTGGCGCAGCGCGCGAGCCAAAAGGCGTCTGGGTCGGCCTGCATCATCCGTTCAGGTTCTGGCGCCGGCAGGATCATGAAAAACCAGTGCCAATAGGCGCGGGCGAATTCATCTGATGTGTTTGCGTACATCTCACGCGTTGGGGCGATGTCCAGAACGCACAGCTTTTTGACCCGATCCGCACGATCATAAGCAAGCCGATGCGCCACGCGCCCGCCGCGATCGTGACCGCAGAGGAAGAAATCGCGATGGCCAAGCGAATCCATCACCTCAACCATGTCCTGCGCCATTGCGCGCTTGGAATAGTTGACGTGATCCGGCCCGGCAGGCGGCTTCGACGACAGCCCATAACCGCGCAGATCAGGGCAAATAAGCGTAAAACGATCCTTTAAATGAGCTGCCACATGGCGCCACATCGCTGATGTCTGCGGATTGCCGTGCAGCAGAAGAACTGCGGGGCCAGTCCCGCCATAGCGTACGCGGATCGTAGCGCCCGAGGTTTCGATCCGATCTTCTACGAAGCCATCGAACATCACCCAGCCATCATTCCGCCAGTTTGAACCGGAAAGTGCAGGTCGGCGCGCCCTGCATAATGGTCTGACTGCGGGTCATCTTGATGCGACTATCGTAGCCTTCGCAAAATGTGCCGTCGCGCTGGCAGGACAAAAGATGGCCGATGTCGCCAAGCCCCATCTCTTTGTACATCTCGGAATAGCGGCAGCGGGTGACGTCGAAGTTGAATTCTTCCTCATTTGCATCCAGCACGGTTGTTTCCAGCGCGCCGCCCCTAGTCCACATTTCCATCAGCTCGATGAAGGAAGTCATCGACGTTTCAACGCCTTCAGACATCTCTTTTGCCTGCGCAATGGAAGCGTGTCTTACACTGTCAGCGATGGTCTTTTTGGCGACTTCTTCCCCATGGCTTTCAATTAGCGTCTCATAGACATGCTTTAGAATCTTCGCCTCAACAAGGCGTTGAACGAAGATTGGGCTTTGGGTTGGGTCAGACATCGGCACCTCCTATTTTGCCGCTACGATAGGCCGGGATGGAGTTGACCGAAAGGGGGCGATCCCGTACCCCGCAATTCATGACCAATCTGCCGATCCTGATCCACCCCGACCCTCGTTTGAAAAAGGTCTGCGACCCCGTCGCCGATCTGGACGACGACCTGCGTAAGCTGGCCGACAACATGCTCGCGACGATGTATGACGCGCCCGGCATTGGCCTTGCAGCGCCGCAGGTTGGCGTGACCAAACGTATATTGGTGATGGATTGCGTCAAGGAAGAAGGCGAGACGCCGAAGCCGATGGTGCTGATCAATCCTGAGGTTCTGCAATCATCCGATGAGACGAATGAGTATGAGGAAGGCTGCCTGTCGATCCCTGACCAGTTCGGCATGGTGACGCGGCCCGCTGAGGTGCGCGTCGGCTATCTGGATCGTGACGGCAACCCTCAGGAACGCGACTTCGACGGCCTGTGGGCAACCTGCGTCCAGCATGAGATTGACCACCTGAACGGTAAGCTGTTCATCGATTATCTCGGCTCGGTTCGCCGTCAGATGATCACTCAGAAAATGAAAAAGCTGAAGCGAGAGCGGGCGCGCGGGTGACCGTTCTGCCGATCCGTATCTACGGCGATCCGGTATTGCGCCAAGTCGCTGGGGAAACTCCTTTGGATGACTGGGTGCGGCGGCTGGCGGCGGACATGATCGAGACGATGTATGACGCGCCGGGCAGGGGATTGGCTGCGCCACAAGTGGGTGAGCCTCTGCGTTTGTTTGTGATGGATTGCCATTGGAAAGATGGCGTGGCAAAGGCGCCGCAGGTTTTCATCAACCCCTCATTTGTTGAGCGATCCGACGATCAGGCGGTAAACGAAGAAGGCTGCCTCTCAATCCCCGGCGTGCCGGTCGATGTCAGTCGCCCAGCATCCGTCATCATGCGCTGGACCAATCTGGAGGGCGCAGCGCAAGAGCGGTCATTCGAAGGTTTTGAAGCCGTTTGCGTGCAGCACGAGACCGACCATCTCGACGGCACTCTGAACGTCGATCTGGCGTCTGAGGCGGACAAGATCCGCCTCGCGCCGCAGTTGGAGGTGTTGGCAGGATGAGCGACAGCGCCTTCCTTTTATGGCCCGACCCGCGCCTGAAAGAGTTCGCCGCGCCAGTTGATAAAATTGACGCTGAAGTCTCCGCGACGTGGGAGCGTATGCTGGACGCCATGTACGCCATGCCCGGCGTCGGGCTGGCTGCCCCGCAGATCGGCGTCAGCCGCCGCATCATCGTGGTGGATTGTGAGCCGGACGGTAAAGCGCTGGTGCGCATGGCGAACCCTGAGTTGATTGAGGCCAGCGCCGAGATGCGCGACCACGAAGAAGCTTCGCCCAACCTTCCCGGGGTATTCGCCAAGGTCACCCGCCCGAATGCGGTTCTGGTCAGCTATCTGGATATGGGCGGCGCGAAAACGCAGCGCTGGTTTGAGGGGCTTTGGTCAACATCCGTCCAGCACCAGATTGATCATCTGAACGGTGAGTTGTTCATTGAGCGCCTGTCGCGCGTGAAACGGCGCATGGTTCTGGACAAGTACAAAAAGTTAAGGCGGAAAAACTGATGCGCATCGCGTTCATGGGCACGCCGGAATTTTCCGTTACGGCGCTGGATTCACTGGTAGAGGCAGGGCACGAAATTGCCTGCGTTTACTCTCAACCGCCGCGCCCCGCTGGCCGCGGCAAGAAACTGCGCCCATCGCCGGTGCAGGCGCGGGCAGAGGCGTTGGGCCTGGACGTGCGCACGCCACTGAACTTCAAGGTAGAAGAGGATCGCGCCGCCTTTGCAGCGCTTGACCTCGATGCGGCCGTGGTCGTCGCCTACGGCCTGCTCTTGCCCCAACCGATCCTTGATGCACCGCGCCACGGCTGTTTCAACATACACGCCTCACTGCTGCCGCGATGGCGCGGGGCAGCGCCGATCCAGCGGGCGATCATGGCGGGTGACGCAGAAACAGGCGTTTGCATCATGCAGATGGAGCTTGGCCTGGATACAGGTCCTGTCGCGCTGGAGGCGCGCACGAAGATTGCCGCCGATGACACGGCGGCGACGCTGCATGACAGGCTGGCCGGGATAGGCGCCGCGTCAATGGTGCGTGTGCTGGACGATCTGTCTCGCGGCGCGCTGCAGATGACGCCGCAACCGGCTGATGGCGTCTATGCCGCAAAGATCGACAAGGCTGAGGCGCGGATCGACTGGGCGCGTCCTGCGGCAGAGGTTGATCGCCACATTCGCGGCCTGTCACCTTTCCCCGGCGCATGGTTTGAGCTGGACGGTGAACGGGTCAAAGCGTTGCTGTCCGAAGTTGCAGATGGGCAAAGTCTGGGCGCGCCGGGTGAAGTAATGGATGCGGCGTTGACAGTTGCCTGCGGCGAAGGCGTGATCCGCCTGACGCGCTTGCAAAGGGCCGGCAAGGGCGCTGTCAAAGCAGTGGATTTCTTGAGGGGCAAGCCGCTAGGCGCGGGCGTGATCCTAGCGTAACGCGCCTAATTCATCACTGCAGTAAACCTGCTGTGACTAGGGGGTGTATAGTGAACAAATTGTGGCGCCTCTTTCTAGATTCGATTTGAATCAATGACTTAACCTGTCTTTCACATGCGAAAGACGTGCCGATCGTCCCGAATACCCGGCCCTTCCGACCCTGAAAGAAAAGCGCTACCTTTCCATCAACAGAAGGCGTCGCATGCAGTTTCACCTCAACGGATACAGATCAGGCGACCCGGATATTGCCGAGGCGATCGACCAACCCGGCCCTAAAGACGAGGTCGACGTCCTGATCGTCGGCTGCGGCCCAGCGGGTTTGACACTGGCGGCGCAACTGTCGCAATTCCCTACCATCCGCACGGGCATCATCGAACAAAAGCCCGGGCCTTTGGAAGTCGGCCAAGCGGATGGCGTCGCCTGCCGCACGATGGAGATGTTTGAGGCTTTCGGCTTCGCCCACCGCATCGCGCGAGAGGCGTATTGGGTCAATGAAGCCGCGTTCTGGACGCCTGATCCTGATCAACCAGAACAGATCATCCGCAGTGGCAGGATCGATGATGTCGAGGATGACTTGTCCGAGATGCCTCACACCGTACTCAATCAGGCGCGGGTTCAGGATTTCTATCTTGAGGTCATGCGCAATGCCCCAACGCGCCTGACGCCGGATTATGGCTGCATACTCGCCAATCTGACCGTTGATCGCACCCAGGACTTTCCCGTCACCGCCACGGTTGAGACAGGCGGGAACGCCACCACGATTAAGGCCCGCTATATCATCGGCTGCGACGGCGCCCGCAGCGCCGTTCGCCGCGCCATCAGTCTGAAGCTGACCGGCGACGCCGCGAACAAGGCCTGGGGCGTGATGGACCTATTGGCGACAACCGATTTCCCGGATGTGCGGCTGAAGGCGTTGGTACGGTCAGCCAGCGAAGGCAGCGCGCTCGTCATCCCGCGAGAGGGCGGGTACATGTTCCGCCTCTACATCGAGCTCGACAAGCTGAACGCGGACGAGCGTGTCGCTGATCGAGACGTTACCGCTAACGATCTGATCGCCGCCGCCAACCGCATCTTCGCACCGTACTCCTTCGACGTGAAGGAAATCCCATGGTGGTCGGTCTATGAGATCGGTCAGCGGATTTGCGACCGCTTCGACGATGACGCCTCCGACCCCTGCGTCTTCATCGCAGGTGATGCTTGCCACACGCATAGCCCAAAGGCGGGGCAGGGGATGAATATCTCGATGCAGGACGCCTTCAACCTCGGCTGGAAACTCGCGGCGGTGCTAGAGGGGCGAAGCCCGCCCAAGTTGCTAAGCACCTATTCGGCGGAGCGTCAGACCGTCGCGCAGGATTTGATCGACTTTGACCGGGCCTTCGCGAGCCTCCTAAGCGCAGAGGCCGATCCTGCCAAGGTTCAGCACTATTTCACCAAGCATGGCCGATACACTGCGGGCGTTGAGACGCAGTACAAACCCTCGATAATCACGGCCGCGGATACCCATCAGGCATTGGCCAGTGGATTGATCATTGGCAAACGGTTCCATTCTGCGCCGGTCATTCGTCTGGCCGATGCGAAACCAATGCAACTTGGCCATGTTGCGTCGGCGGATGGCCGATGGAGGCTGTATCTGTTTGCTGATGAAGAACCGCCCATAGATGAAAGCGCCTCAATCTGGCAGCTTTGCGATGAGCTTCTGGCGAACGCGCCGAAAGATGCCGATCTCGATTCTAAGCTGGATGTTCGCGCCACCTTTCAGCAGCCACATCGTGATCTGTCGCTAGAAGCAGCGCATCCGTTCCTTCTGCTTGCCAAGGGCCGCTACGGCCTGAAGGACTATGAAAAGATGTTCTGCGTCGACCCCTCAGCAAATATCTACAAAATGCGAGGGATCGATCCGGGCGGTGCGATGGTTCTTGTCCGCCCGGACCAGTATGTTGCGCATGTTCTGCCACTGAACGCTAATGCAGACCTGCAGGCGTTCCTTGGCGAAATCATGCTCTAGGCTGCATCAACTTCTCTCAGCCGCTTCTCTGTGCGCGCATCTTCCAATTGGTTGTGGAAGCGTTGCGTTTCATGCTCATCGCGCAGCGTCTTGGCCAACGTAAAGGAGGACGACGTGATCAGCAGGGTGCCCATCGTGACAAAGGCTTTCATCTCCAGCGTCATTTCGGTCATCCAGGCGCCGATCAGCGTGGCGCCCATAGCGATTATGAAACTGGCTTATAAAAACAGGATCCAGCCTTTTGAGTTCTGAGTGTGCGTGTTCATTTGGTCTCTCCTTTGGACTTGATGCGTTCAAGAATGGCGTCCCGGCGGACCGCCTTGTCGTCGAACAGGCCTGATGCTTTCAGTTTTGTATCTAGGTCCTGCTCAGCGACGGTCGTCTCCATCTGCTCATAAGCGGCGGCGATGTCTTCATCGCGCTCCATCCGGCATTTCAACCGCTCCGCCGCCGCCTCCGCCTGTTTCAGCGAGGTTGTCTGGACTGTGAGGGGCGACACGGCGCGGGTGCGGGCGATGCGCAGTTGGTCAGACAGCTGTTTGAACGTCCGCTCCGCCGCACCCTGCGCCGCGCGGGCTTTGGCGACTTCCGCCTTCAGCCGGTCGCGTTCCTTTGTCGCTGCGCGAATTTCGTCCTCTACCCGCAGCATGTCTTCCGCGATATCCGCCGCCAGTTCTTCGTCCGAGGCGGCGAGGGCGGTTTCCACCTCTGTCTCGCGCCGCGCCAGCTTTTCCGCCAGCGCCTCACCCAGCCGCGCCTCTTTCGTCTCACGCGCCATAAGGGCGGCGATGCCGGCACGGTGGCGGGCAAGTTCGGTCTTTGCATCGCGCAGGTGCTGCGCAAGCAGTGTGGACGCCGTGCGGTCCTGCAAATCTTCATCCGCCTCGGCGACGCCAGCGCGGAAGAGGGTGGTTACGGTTCTAAACATTTTGTCCTCCATATTTGAACAATGTTCATTTTTGCTCCAAAGAAAAGTTGCTCGAAAGCGACTTTGAACGTCGTTCATATTTGACAGATAGAAAATATATGAACATTGTTCAAATATGAATGTTGAAAAAACCGCCCACACAAAACGCAAACCCCACGCAGAGCTAAGAAAAACTGCACTTTCCGCAGCCGAACTAATTTTGGTGGAGGAGGGGTTAGGCGCTGTGACGGCCCGCCGTGTGGCTAACGAAACCGGCTGTTCGGTGGGAACACTTTACAACATTTTTGGCCATCTCGACGGATTGATATGCGAAGTGAACCTGTCGACATTTCGCCAAATGGCTGAGGAGGCGTCTCGCACCATCCGTGATTTGCCGGAAAGCGCGGGTTGCGAAGAACGTCTGGCGACGTTGGCGCGGATGTATTTGAATTTCGCCCGCACTCATCGCAATCGTTGGACTGCCGTGTTTGAACATCGCCCGCAAGGTCCGGCAGATCAGCGAATCCAGAATGCTGAACAACTGCTGTTCGCCCGCATTATCTCAGCCGCTGGCATCGACCCGACCGGCGCCAATCAGGCCGAGGCAGATTCGCTGCGCATGCTTTTGGCTGCAATCCATGGCGTTGTGACCTTCGCCATTAATCGAACGATCCCCCCTGCAGATGCTGAACGGTATGTAACACTAATTGTGCAAGCAGGGCTTAGAGGCTATCGCGAAATGGTTGACGAAGGGCTTTTGTAGTGTCTTGCTGAGTATTGTATGCAGGTGTATACGCTGAGCCGAGCGCTTGCCCGACTCGCCAATATCAGCGATGACAGGCTATGTTCGCACCGTGCAGTTGAGCGCTTTCCCAAGCTGCTCGCGTAGCATTAAATCATCAGCGACGCGCGATATTGCGCCCAGCGAGGAGGCCAAACATGCCCATAGTCGTCGGACAGGACACGTCCAAAACCCGCAAAACTCTCAGCGTCGGCAGTCAGTCGATAGACTACTATTCGATCCCGGCGGCTGAAGCGGCGGGTCTGGGCGACTTTTATCGCCTTCCGGCTGCGCTGAAAGTGGTTCTTGAGAACATGTTGCGGTTTGAGGACGGCAAGACAGTCTCAACCGATGACATCAAGGCGTTCTCTGAATGGGGCGCAAAAGGCGGCAAAAATCCACGGGAAATCGCTTATCGCCCCGCCCGCGTTTTACTGCAGGACTTCACCGGCGTTCCCGCTGTCGTCGATCTTGCCGCGATGCGTGACGCCATCATTTCGCTTGGTGGCGACGCTGAAAAGATCAATCCGCTAAACCCTGTCGATCTGGTCATCGACCACTCCGTCATGATCGATGAATTTGGCAATCCGCGCGCGTTCCAGATGAACGTGGACCGCGAATATGAGCGCAATATGGAGCGTTACACGTTCCTCAAATGGGGCCAGAGCGCCTTTAACAACTTCCGCGTTGTGCCGCCGGGCACCGGCATCTGCCATCAGGTGAACCTGGAATATCTAGCGCAAGCTGTCTGGACCGATACGGACCAGAACGGTGCCGAGGTTGCTTACCCGGATACGCTGGTTGGCACGGACAGCCACACAACAATGGTCAATGGCCTCGCGGTTCTTGGTTGGGGTGTTGGCGGGATTGAAGCCGAAGCAGCAATGCTGGGCCAGCCAATTTCTATGCTCATCCCTGAAGTCATCGGCTTCAAACTGACCGGTGAGATGATGGAGGGCACTACGGGCACTGACCTTGTGCTGAAAGTCGTCGAAATGCTGCGCGAAAAGGGCGTTGTCGGCAAGTTTGTTGAATTCTATGGGCCTGGCCTCGACGTTCTTCCGTTGGCTGACCGTGCAACTATCGCCAACATGGCGCCGGAGTATGGTGCAACTTGTGGCTTCTTCCCGATCGACGGCGAGACGCTTCGCTACATGCGCACGACTGGCCGCGATGAAGACCGGATTGCGCTGGTCGAAGCCTACGCCAAGGAAAACGGTTTCTGGCGCGGCGATGACTATGACCCGGTTTACACCGACACGCTGTCGCTGGACATGGGCACGATTGTGCCGGCCATCTCTGGCCCCAAACGGCCACAGGACTACGTTGCGCTGACCGACGCAAAGACAGCTTTCTCGAAAGAGATGGGGATGAACTTCAAACGTCCAATGGGCAAAGAGGTTCCTGTCAAAGGCGAAGACTACACGATGGAATCTGGCAAGGTCGTCATCGCCTCGATCACGTCCTGCACCAACACATCGAACCCATACGTGATGATCGGCGCTGGGCTGGTGGCGCGCAAGGCGCGTGAGCTTGGTCTGAACCGCAAGCCTTGGGTAAAGACATCCCTCGCACCCGGCTCGCAGGTCGTTAGCGCCTATCTTGAGGCTGCGAACCTGCAGGAAGATCTGGATGCAGTTGGCTTCAACCTTGTGGGTTATGGCTGCACCACCTGTATCGGCAACTCTGGCCCCATCCAGGCGGAACTGTCCGAAGCGATTGCAGAGGGCGATCTCGTCGCCACCGCTGTCCTGTCAGGCAACCGTAACTTCGAAGGTCGGATCAGCCCGGATGTGCGGGCGAACTACCTCGCCTCACCGCCACTGGTCGTGGCCTATGCGCTGGCCGGGACGCTGGACATTGATCTCAGCTCTGACGCTATTGGGCAGGACAAAGATGGCAATGACGTCTTCCTGAAAGACATTTGGCCATCACAGGCAGAGATTGCTGATCTGGTCGAACAGACCGTCACGCGCGAAGCCTTCCAGTCGAAATACGCTGATGTCTTCAAGGGCGATGAGAAATGGCAGGGCGTTGATACGACCGAAAGCCAGGTCTATGACTGGCCGTCCGCCTCGACCTATGTCCAAAACCCACCCTACTTTCAGGGCATGGGGCAGGAGCCTGGGGTGATTTCGAACATCGAGAACGCCAAGGTCATGGCGATCCTGGGCGATATGGTCACGACCGACCACATCTCACCCGCCGGGTCGTTCAAGGCCGAAACTCCTGCGGGCCAATATCTGACAGAGCGTCAGGTGCCGGTGCGTGAGTTCAACTCCTACGGATCACGCAGGGGTAACCACGAGATCATGATGCGCGGCACCTTCGCGAACATCCGCATCAAGAACGAGATGCTCGATGGGGTTGAGGGCGGTTTCACAGTGGGCCCTGACGGGACCGAGATGCCGATCTACGACGCCGCCATGGCCTATCAGGCCGCTGGCACGCCGCTGGTCGTCTTTGGCGGTGAGCAGTACGGCGCGGGCTCGTCCCGCGACTGGGCGGCGAAAGGCACGGCGCTGCTGGGTGTGAAGGCGGTCATTGCGGAAAGCTTTGAGCGTATTCACCGGTCAAACCTTGTCGGCATGGGCGTTATCCCGTTTGAGTTCACGGGCGGCGACAGCCGGTCTTCGCTGGGCTTGAAGGGCGATGAGACGGTTTCGATCTCTGGTCTTTCCGGTGATATTGTGCCGCTGTCTGAAATGCCCTGCACGATTACCTATGCGAATGACGACGTGAAAGAGATCAGCCTGAAATGCCGGATCGATACGGAAGTTGAGATCGAGTACATCGAAAACGGTGGTGTGCTGCATTACGTGCTCAGGAACCTCGCCAAAGCGGCCTGAGTTTCACAGTAAAATCTTGAAGTGGGGCGTCCTGTGGGGCGCCCCGTTTGCATTTGATAGTGTGAAACAGGGCAGGGTTTCACGCGTGAAATCTTGCATAAAACTCTGAAATATATTGATATTAATTGAATCTTAACTTTTAGAGAAACACGGAAATAGCTTTGGCTATCGCATTCTGGCTCTTCAAATCTTGAAGCATGCCATCCGCAGGGTGTGACGGTCAGATTGCGGTAAAAGCGCTGCAAGGTTCTGGGTATACGGTCTGCGATAAGACCGGAATTTACCCGGTAAGCTGCGATCAACCTCAAATTGAATGGCCTGGGCGATCTAAAAATTGGCCTATGCATTTTTGCAGCCCCAGTCAGCCCTTCCAATTCACTTGTCTTTGCGTGAATGGTGGATGCAGTGACGAAATTGGATATTTCATTACAAGTAATATGCAGGGCCTGCTTTGGGGGCTTTTGGCGATGGTGTTTTTTGCCGTTGTCGCTGCAATGGCGAAGGTCGCGGTTGCAGATTACCACGTCCTGCAGATCCTGCTGTTTCGTCAGGCTGTGATTTTCCTTTCAACGATACCGGATCTTGCCAGAACGTTCCCTCATTCGTTGAAAACCGACCGGCCCTGGTGGCATGCTGTCCGGTTGATCGGGGCGTTTCTGGCGTTGAGCACTGGTATCTGGGCGGTGGCGGTGTTGCCGTTGACCACTGCAATTATGCTAAGCTTTGCGCGGGTGCTTTTGGTGTCGTTGTTAGCGCTGTGGATCCTGAAAGAACCGGTTGGCCCCCGTCGGATGGGTGCGGTCATGGTCGACTTTGTTGGCGTTATCATCGCGATGCGGCCGGGGGTTGAAGATTTGATCGACCTAAACGCATTGATCCCACTTGCGGGCGCCCTTGGCGCAGCCTTTGCGATGATCAGCGTGCATAAGCTGTCACAAACGGAAAGCACAGCAACGCTGCTGGTCTATCAGGCGGTGTTCGTTGGCCTTGCGGCGGCCATCCCGATGTATTGGGTCTGGATCACACCGGATCTGTACGACTTTCTCTTTCTGACAGCGATGGGCGTATTGGCGACCTTGGCACAATGGTTTGGCGTCAGGGCGATGCGACTGGGTGAGGCAAGCGTCATAGGCAATGTCGACTACACCCAACTGATCTGGGCCGCGATCATTGGCTATCTCGTCTGGCAAGAGATTCCTGACGCCTATACGCTGTTAGGCGCCGCGATCATCATTGGATCATCGCTATACATCTTTCGCCGCGAACATGAAGCGCTAGAGTTTCGATAATGATGAGGAGGGCGCCATGGCCAATCTGAACGACAACAAACGCGAATTGATAGAGGGCCACGCCGCACTGCTGGTCATCGACATTCAAGCCAGCACCTTCATCGATGACAGCGCTGTGCGGTCGATTGACAACATGCCAGGCTATCGCGATCGCATGCTGTTGGCGCGTAAGGCGGTCGATGCGGCGAGGGCGGCGGATATTCCGGTCATTTTCATTCAGGAGATTCACCGCGCCGATCTGGTGGATTTCGGACGGGAGCTTGATGGCGATGAGGATGTTCATTGCCTCGACAGCAATCCAAAAACCGAACTCGCCGTTGCTGAGATGGGCATCAGACCCGATGACTATAGTATCCAAAAGCGGCGCTATTCCTGCTTCTACGGCACCGATCTAGAGATACTGTTGAAGGGGCTGAAGGCAGAGACGTTGTTGCTGGTCGGTGGGCTGACGGATGTGTGCGTCCGCTACACGTTCGTGGATGGCCATCAGGGCGACTACTTTTGCCGCGTCATTGAAGATTGCGTTGCAGGATCAAGCATCGAAGCGCATGACGCTGCGCTTCGCGCGATGGAGTATCTGCAATCAGGCGCCCGCAGGTCGTTGAGCGAAGTAACGAAGGCGATTCAAGCGTACAAAGAATGAATTGGCGAGAGTGTGTTGGTCTATAAAATGAAAAACACTCGAATTTATAACGGCTTATGAGCTTACTTTCACTCTGAATTCACGACCCTGCTGCTTGTTCTAACCTTCTCTGAAATTCTAGGTTTTAGCTATTGGGTATAGCAGGAGGGGTCCAAAATACCGCCTAAGAAAAAATATTACAGAGAATTGTTGCGCCCGCAGTGGCCGGATTGTTGTTGGGGTTGACCAATCCTGCTTTGGCAGCGCCGGCCAACTTTTTCGAGGCCACAGTTGGTCGGGGTGTAAGCGCAGACTTTTCGTTCACAGATATCCCCACGTTGCTTACTGGCGATGTCCTGCTGAGACGCGCAGACTTCAGGTGTTTCGACACGAATGCAGCCGCTTCAACCGCAAGCAATGGCGTACAGACGACGGCCACTTGCCTACCAGGTTCTGAAGAACGAATTGATGCAGGTGCAGTGATCGAATTCGCCTTTGGAACGACACGTGGCGGATCAGACATTGGGTCTGTCTTTACAAACTCGGTCAGCAACACGTTCGGCCTGTCCGCAGGCTTTGTCGATGAGAACGGTCTGAGCGCGTCTCTGACGATCGAACCCACGGTGGAAGAGCTGTTTTTGCGAATGTCATCTTCAAACGACACATTTGCTGTAAATAACCTTTCGATCACCTTCTTCGACGGTTCCGGTGGTCAGCTGGGCGGCGCAGATGCACGCTTTCTGGGGGCGGCGGCTGTGCCACTTCCGGCGCCCGGCATCATGCTGCTGGGCGGACTATTGATGGTTGCGGGGCTTCGTCGCAGACGGGTTTCTCACAAGACCTGATCAAACTCACTCGACACTGAATAGGCGCAAGGACCGTTCCATCGGGCAGCACATACCTTGCCGAACAAGGGTCAAAACACATGTTTAGATCGTTCCTTTCTGCGTTGCTTATGGGGCTCTGGGTTCCAATCACCTCTACTGCAGCCCCAACAACCTTTGTTTTTGACTTACCTGCCTTTACGGTTCTGGAGTTAAATGGCCAGACGTCGGAACAGACCGTTGTTGCAGACAATGGCGGAAGCATCCTTGAATCTTAGTCCTTTCTGAATACACAAATCAGCAGCCTGAGCGTCACTGTTGGCGGGGAAACAGGCGGTGGATCAATTATCAATCAGTCCGGCTCTGTCGTTTATCTGTTCACTGATGCACTCGGCAACGGATTTCTGGATCTAACAGTTGAGGAAGATACCTTCGTTATCGCAGGTTTTCCTACAGGCCAAATTCAATTGGGAACAGCCGACGAAATTGATCTCGGGTTCGCTCCATACGCTGTAACGCTGAATGGACTGAGAGGGATTTTCAACGACCCGGACGAGTTTGAATTTGTACCGGCTAAATCCGTCGTGAACGCTGGCAGTACTGCGGTGCCGATTCCAATGACAGCCCTGTTTCTGCTGAGCGGGTTTGGCGTGCTGGGCGCATTGCGCCGCCCACGCGCTTGAGGCTTTGGCCGCTCCGGGCGCAACGTGCTAGCTGGATCTAAGACGCATAGGCTTTCTTCAGCGCCCGGCTGATCACGAGGTTCTGGATTTCGGTTGTACCGTCCAGATACTCGGCCATTTTTGCCGCCGCCAGATGGCGGGCGAAGGGGAATTCCTGTTTCAGGCCGTCTGCGCCCATCGCCTGCATGCAGGCATTCAGACCTTTGAACGCGGCGCGTGTTGCGAATTTCTTGGCATGGGCGGCGGCCTCAACCGCGCTTTCGCCGTTGTCGATCAGTTCGGCGGAGTTGAAAGCCAGTAGACGCGTCGCTTCCATATCTGTTGCGACATCTGCCAGCGTCCACATCAGGCCCTGCTGGTCCGCCAACGGGGCACCGAACGCCTGTCTTTTCAGAAGATGCGGCATCGCGACGTCCAACCCAGCGCGGAGCATGCCTGCGCACATCGCGGCGACCCCGGCGCGGGCGATGTCGATGCCGCCCATTGCGGCCTGAAAGCCTTTGCCTACGGGCAGCATCAGCTGGGATTTTGAGACGCGGACATCGCGGAATTCAAACCCGCCAGCGCCGATGGCGTAGCCGCCCATCATCTCATATGCGGGCAGGCGGGTGACGCCGGGCGCATCTGCCGGCACCTGAATGCTCAGGATGCCTCGCGCCTTGGCGCCCGGTTCAGTCTGGGCGAAGACGTTCAGGATATCGGCGGTCGGCGTGTTGCTGATCCACGCCTTTGCGCCGTTGATGATGTAGTCATCGCCATCTTCAATCGCTGTGGTTGAGATCGCGGCGGCGTCGGAACCGCCCTGAGGCTCAGTCAGCAGGAACGCGCCAACCGTGCGGCCTGCGATCATATCTGCGAGGTAGGTGTCGGTCAGGTGATCTGACCCTGACACCGCAATCGCCCGCGCGTGGTTATTGTGGACGATCAGCGCAAAAGTAGCGGCCATGTCTACCTTGGCCAGTGCTTCCAGAATGGTGAGAAGGGCGACGTAAGAGACGCCCATGCCACCCTGATCCGGCGATACGAGCAGGCCCAACAGGCCGGCATCACCCGCCGCCTGAAACATTTCACGCGGGGCGGAATGCGCAGCCTCCCACGCCATGACGTTGGGCGCTAACGTGTTGGCTGAGAAATCCTCAGCAGCGGCGAGGCAGTCCTGTTCCAACTTTGTTAGTGATGCAGCGGTCATGATATCCCTCACCTGTCGTCACGGCATTTCAGTTTAAGACAGAGTATGCGGGCACGGCCGCCATCACCAGCGCTGGGCTGCATCGACATGGGGTCAGTTTCCTGCCATTGCCAAAGCAACAGACTTCAGTGGGGCTGAATTGGCTCAGCGCAATTTCATCATCGGCATTGTCAGCGCAGTGGCTGTCTTTTGCATCTGGTCAGGCTTTTTTGTCGTCTCACGCAAGGGCGTCACATCGCCGCTGACGCCCTATGATCTCGCTGCATTGCGGTTCATGGTAGCTGGGATCGTCACGTTGCCATTTGTCTACTGGTGGTGGCCGCGCGGGTTGAAGTGGTGGATTCCCCCTTTGCTGATCATCTGTGGGCCAGGATCGATCTATACGATGATCCTCTACTATGGTCTGCAGAATGCGCCTGCCGCCTATGCAGGCGTGTTCGCCAATGGCTCTATCCCCATTGCGACGATGCTGCTGGCGGCGTTCATCGCCAAGGACTATCCGGGACCCTGGCGGATGCTGGGCATCGCGATCCTGTATCTCGGCGGGACGATGGTTGGGCTAAGGGGCCTCAGCGCTGGCGGCGCCGATGTCGGGCAGGCGATCGTCATGTTCGTTGGCAGTTCCATTCTGGTGTCGACGTATATCTACGGCATCTCGAAATGGGGGCTGACGCCGTGGAACGCGCTGGCCATCGTTAATGTGCCCAACATGCTGGCGTATTTGCCAATATGGTACTTTTTCCTGCCTTCCGGGTTGGATCAGGCGTCAATGCAAGAGATCGGCCTGCAGGTCGCGTTTCAGGGCCTTGGACCTGGGTTCTTTGCGCTGATCTTCTTCACGCTTGCCGCCACGCATCTTGGCGCTTCAGCGACATCGGGGTTCTCGGCAGCTGTGCCAGCGGGTGTCGCGGTGCTGGGCATCCCCGTTCTTGGAGAGATCCCGACCGCGCTGGAATGGGCCGGCATTGGATTTGTAACCATCGGTCTGGCCATTCTTGTCTTGCGCAAACGAACCTGAACCAGCGACTGACTGTTTCCAAAACAGGCATTGGATCAAACCGTCTTACGGCAATATGTCAGGGATATCAGAGGCTGATCATGAAACCAACATCATCCATCAAATCCTATCACGCGCAGATCTATTATGATGCAGACAGTATAGACCGGGCCCGGGCCGTTATCGATGCTGCGTGTGAGCTGTTCGATGTCGAGCGGGAACGCATGCACGAAAAAGCTGTTGGCCCGCATCCGATGTGGTCGTGCCAGTTGGGCGCTACGCCAGAAGTTTTCGTTGAACTTCTGCCTTGGCTGGCCCTGAACCGCGATGGGGTGATCGTGTTCAACCATCCTGATACCGGCGATGTGATGGCCGATCACAGGGACCATCCGATCTGGCTGGGCGGCTGTCCGTCGCTGCGCCTTGAGGTTTTGGAAAGACATCTCGCGAAGTCGTCAGGGTGATCACTCGCACACTCCCGAAAGGTTGACTCGCATGTAACACTTCCCCGGCTTAGATAGGGTGCAGCGAGATGGAGACCTTGATGAGGCGCAGTTTCTTGAATTTTGTGGCGGCGACCGCCGTTGCAGTGGTGGGCATGGTGGGTCAGGCTCAGTCGCAGGCATCGCCTGTGGTAGTTGAATTGTTCACAAGCCAAGGGTGCAGTTCTTGCCCACCGGCTGACGAATACCTTGGCCGCATCGTGGACCGGGAAAACGTGATCGCCCTGTCGCTTCATGTCGACTACTGGGACTATCTGGGCTGGCGTGATGTGTTCAGCTCAGCCGCGCACACGCGCCGCCAGCGCGACTATGCCGGCCGGATGGGTGAGCGCATGGTCTATACGCCGCAGGTCGTTGTTCAGGGCCGCCAAGGCATGGTTGGCAGTCACGCCAACAAGGTTGAGGCTGCGATTGAAGCGCAGGCCAAGATCAAAGCCGCAGCCAGCGTAGTGCTGACGAAAATGGAAGACCGCCTGGTCGCCGACATCACGCCAGTTGAAGACGGTGCAACGCGCGGTCGGGTTCTGATGGCTTGGTACAGCCGTGCTGAACAGGTTGCGATCCGAGCGGGTGAGAACCGCGGCCGCAAGATCGTCTACCACAACGTCGTCAAAGGCTGGTCTGACCTTGGCGTTTGGCGCGGCGGGCGGATCGTGTTGACAGCGCCTCTGCCGATGATGGCCGATGGTGTGGCTATTCTGGTCCAGGATCGTGAAGGGGGCCCTATTCTGGGGGCCGGGCGTCTGGCGCTGAAATAGGGCCTTTGGATATTTAAAGACCAAAGAAAAAGGGGCTGGTTTTAGACCAGCCCCTTTTGTTTTGCGCTCAAGGTCCTGTCAGGCCTGCGGAACAGCGGCGCCGATCATGCTGTCACGACCAACGATGGCCGCCAGTTGATCCTCTGACCAGCCTTTGGTGCCTTCGGGACGCATTGGCAGAACGAGGTAGCGCATGTCCGCTGTGCTGTCGTGCACCTGAACGCGGACATCGTCAGCCAGATCGAGACCGAATTCGGAAAGCACTTTGCGCGGCTCACGCACCGCCCGGCTGCGGTATTCACGCTGTTTGTACCAATCCGGCGGCAGGCCGAGGATATTACGCGGATAGCAACTGCAAAGGGTGCAAACGACGACATTGTGTGTGTCGGGCGTATTCTCAACCACGATCAGTTCCATCGCTTCGACGGGAACGTCCATTTCGGCGCATGTGGCTGAGCCACTGGCCAACAGTCGCGCTTTGAAGTCGGCGTCAGTCCATGCCTTGGCGACGATAGAGGCGCCAATTGCCGGGGACCTGTTGTCCATCGCAGTGATCTGTGCTGCGATTTCAGCCTTGGTCGTTACGCCCTTTTCCACCAACAGTTCGCGCACGGCGATTTCCATCTGCTGGTGGTAGCTAAGAGGACCGTCCTGATCTTCGCGATACGGGTGGCCCGATGGGCTTAGATGGTCGTGATCATGATGGTCATGAGGCATGTGTCGGCTCCAACCAGTTTTCAAAGATTTCTGCGTCCAGCGTATCCGATGCAGGATCAGCGTCGTCGCCCCATATGTCCTTCATCGTGAAGCGCACGCGGTAGAGGCGAATTTGCTGTGCTTCGACGCCGTAAGCAAGCGTTTCTGGATTGCCAGTCAGGCCCAGGTCACGCTCAATCACGCCGGTTTTGCCGCGCAGATACCACGGGCAGCGGACATGGCCTGGCGGCGCGATGCTTTTCAGGCGAACAGGCGCGCCGGTTGCGATAGCGGGAGATGAAGTTTCAGTCACCGAGGCTTGCCTCGCCATAGCTGGCGCCCCGGGCGGCGACTTCCGCCATTTTGTCACCCAGCTCAGCCGGTGTGAACACACCGCCTTCCATCAGGTTCTGGGTGATCGAATGGATCCAGCGTTCGTAGTAGGTCATCGTCTCGAACGCCTCTGGCCCCATATCTTCCAATACGCGGCGCAGGCCATCAACGGTGAAATGTTTCTTCTTCGATGCGATCACCATCAGCGCATCAACGCGCTTTTCCCAAAGGGCGTAATCGTGTTCATCGCGATTGATCTGCCCGGCGGGATCGCCGCCCATGTCGTGCCAGCGCCTGCCCGCATCAGCGGTTGCAGAATTTGTCATCGTAGTCTCCTCTGCCTGCTGTGGATCATCAGGCCGGGGTGATCGACGGTCAAGCGCTGTCGGGACAGGTCACACGATTTCTTGAGGTCAATGTATATGACCGTGCCAGTTGTCTGGCGAAAGGGATCATGGAGAGCGCGGGGAGGGGGGCAGGCGTTGATTGCAGCGACCGCAATCTTGCAGGTTTTCAACGATCTGCGTGCGAAGAATTGGTAGTGGGGCGATTGCGCGCCCGTTTGAAAGTGACCTGAGGCCGGGCCTCAGGTCGACATTCTTGTCAGGAAGTTCTTGGCGCGATGACCATGATCATCTGGCGGCCTTCCATCTTGGGCATGCTTTCGACCTTGGCGACGTCTTCGATGTCGACAGCGATCTTTTTCAGAAGATCGCGCCCAATTTCCTGGTGAGCCATTTCACGGCCCCGATAGCGCATGGTGATTTTCACCTTGTCGCCGTCACCCAGAAACCGGTTCACGTTGCGCATCTTCACATCGTAGTCGTTGGTGTCGATGTTGGGCCGGAACTTGACCTCTTTAACCTCGATGACCTTCTGCTTTTTGCGCGCTTCAGCGGCCTTCTTCTGGGTCTCGTACTTGAACTTGCCGAGATCCATGATCTTGCAGACGGGAGGTTTGGCATTGGGTGAAATCTCAACGACATCCAAACCAACCTCCAGCGCCATTTCATAGGCGTGGGCCGGTGTGACAACGCCATGGTTGTCGCCGTTTTCATCGATGAGGCGGATTTCAGGGACGCGAATATTCAAATTCGTGCGCGGGCCAGTGTCCCGGGTTGGCGGTGCGTGATGGGGTCTACGAGCTATCGGACCATTTCCTTCGTTATTTCAACAAGTGACGCCGCCAGACGGATCTAGCGGCGGATAAGCGTGGTGGAGGATAACTTTCGGCGGGTCAAGCGCAATGATTCGCTGGAATGCCTCTATTCGGCTGCTTTTGCGCCTGTTTCAGCTTCAGCCAGCGTCGTTGTGATAAAGTCGCGGAATTCACCGGCCAAATCAGGACGGGCAAGGGCGAATGCAACGATCGCCTGCAGATAGCCGGCCTTTGAACCGCAGTCATAGCGCTCGCCATCGAACCTTAGGCCATAGACGTTGGCGCCAGAGGCGATTTCAGCGGCGATGGCGTCGGTCAACTGGATTTCACCACCCGCACCTGGTTTCATCGCGGAGAGGTTTCGCATGACCTGTGGTGACAGAATATATCTGCCAATAACGGCCAGGTTGGACGGCGCTTCGTCAGCGGGTGGTTTTTCGACCATGCCCGCCATCTTCACCAGGCGACCGTGATCTTCGGCCACATCAATCACACCGTAATTCGATATTTGCGATGGTACCGTTTGCATTGCCGCAACCATGTTGCCGCTGGTTTCCGAATACGCATCGACCATCTGGCGCAGAACCGGTGTTTCAGCCGCAATGACATCATCGGGCAGGATCACAGCAAACGGCTCGTCGCCAACCAGGTGGCGGGCGCACCAGACGGCGTGACCAAGACCAAGCGCCTCTTGCTGGCGAATGTAACTGATCGACCCGGACGCCATGTTCGATGGCTCAATTGCCTTAAGAAGATCGGTTTTGCCTTTGGCTTTCAACGATCTGATCAGTTCCGGTGAGCTGTCGAAATAATCTTCTAGGGCGGATTTTCCCTTGGCGGTGACAAAGATAAAATCAGTGATCCCGGCAGCGCGCGCTTCGTCGATGGCGTACTGGATCAGCGGCTTATCAACTAGCGGCAGCACCTCTTTTGGCACAGCCTTCGTTGCTGGCAGGAACCTTGTTCCAAGACCGGCAACGGGGAAAACAGCTTTTCTGACCGGTTGCATGACCACTCCGCATTCTTTCGCGGTGGACTACTACTGCCCAGATATGACCGCAATAGGACGGGGATGGAAAGTCATATGCAGCGTGAGAAATCTCATCTCAAAATACGCGGGGTCAGAACAGCCGCTCTTTTACCCGAATGACATCGCCGGGTTTGATTTTGGTAAGGGGCGCTGCCTCAAACCGACCTCCGTCGACTGCCGCCTCGCGGCTGATTTCGATGTCGTCCTCATCTGCGCGATAAGTGAATCCACCAGCCAGTGCAGCGGCGTTCAGAACGTTCAGGCCCGCGCGATAGGGATAACTGCCGGGCTGGTTCACTTCGCCCATGATGTAGAACGGTCAGTAAGACAGAACCTCAATAGATACCCGCGGGCGTAGGAGGTAGCCATCCAGCAACTTGGCCTCTATCCGCGCCTCAAGTTCGCGTGGGCTAAGATCAAGCGCCTGAATCTGACTGATCAGTGGCAGGGCCACGCCGCCGGCGCCGTCCAATTCAAACTCACCCGACAGATCAGGTTCATCAAAGATCGTGATCTTCAGTTTGTCGCCTGCGCCCAGCTGATACTCGCCCGCAGCGGCGGCAATGAACGGGGTCAACAGGATGATGAAGATTAAGCGAAGACATGTCATGGCGCAGCCAGGTTTAACGCAGCGCCCGTCAGCCGCGCGAAGGCGGCGTCATGTCGGG
The DNA here is from genome assembly GCA_938092015.1 of uncultured Paracoccaceae bacterium. GTDB lineage: Bacteria > Pseudomonadota > Alphaproteobacteria > Rhodobacterales > Rhodobacteraceae > Pikeienuella. The sequence continues at coordinate 87,230 of CALKOT010000016.1, read as the reverse complement.
GAAAGGGCGGCGCTGCGATGGGCTTCAGCGTGATCGCACCCCGGTGAAAGCGATCGGGATTGCCGTTCAGGCTGTGATAGTTCGGATCAGGCGTGAAACTGCCGCCATCAAGTTCTACGCCCGCCGCAATAGGGCCAAGGCGTTTCATTGCGGCCGCGAGATCATTTGTCAGCATTTCATAATCAAGCCGCAGAACCGGACGGATGGCGCCGAGGCGGCGGGCGGAAAGCTCTGCTGCCAGCCATTCTCGGGCGATCGAAGGAAAGGACGGGCGACGCATTGGGCCGTTCAATGACGGGTCGTGTTTCACCCGCCGCCACGCCGCTGCGACATCGGTTGGATTGCGGCGCAGTTGCAGGATCGTAACGCCCATTATGTCAGACAAGGCCCATGCCCGCGGACCGGATTTTGAGCTGTCGATGATGCGGGCTGCGCCTGTTGTGTCGGCTATGGCGGAAAAGAGATCGGACTGATGGGCGATATAACGTTGGACGCTTGTCCGATCTGTCCACCTGGCGGCGTGCACTGCGTCAGAAATCAGGGCGCGGTGACGGATGATGGATTACTCAGCCTCTGCAAGATCACGAAGTGTACTGTCTGAAAACCCGACCTTCGCCCGCACGTCAGTCCAGAACGCACACTCCGGCGCTGGCGCACCGCATGAACACGTCAGATCCGACAGGGGTTGGCGCCACAACGTGGCCACTTCTCCCACGCCGACAACATCAGGGGCGGAGGAAAGCAATCGTTCCAGCACTGTTGAGCCGGATCGTCCTGCACCAAGGATATATGTGATTTTTGGCGTCGTCATACAAAGGCCCCTGCTTCCTGGCGCCAGTCGCGCAGTCCTTCGCGAAGGTCGGACCGAAACTCAAACCCCAGCTCTTGAAGACGCTGTGGCGCGATATGTGTGGAACGGGTGAGTTTCGCAACCCGGTCGCGATTAACGCCGAGGTTCAGGCCCAGTCCTTCCATCGCTCCAAGGGGTGCGGCTGCAGCAGAAAGTAGCTATGCAGGCGCATTGGCCAACGGTCGGGGCAGGCCGCCGACCTGATGGAATGCATCGCAGATTGCTTCAATCGTATAGGGCTCTGGATAGGCGAAATTGTATAGGAATTCTGGATGGTTAAGCGACAGGGCAAAGTCGAAACTGTCGACCAGATCTTTAACATCGCAACAGCCCTTGATCGTGTCGCGCCGACCCGGATAGGCGAACAGCCGCCGCTTCAGCGCCCCTGCCAGGCGGGTGAAATTACCCGCTTCACCCGGACCAAAAACAACAGCGGGGCGGGCGGTGATCAGACGGCGGTTGGGGGCGCCAGCGCTCCACTCTTCAAAAACGCGTTCAGACAGCAGTTTTGACCAACCGTATGAGGAAGATGGAAGCGGATTTGCAGCTTCATCCAGCCGTTCTTCTTTTGGGCCATAGACCGCGATGGAGGATGTGAAAACGATCCGCCTGACGCCAGCGCGTTCGGCAAAGCTTGCGATGTTTCGGGCGCCTTCGACATTGGTGTCGAAATATTCGTTACTTTCATGCCCTGGCGTGCGGTGAACGGCGGCAAGGTTGTAGATGACGGTGTTGGGACCAGCGCCCAGGTCAGCTTCATCAATCGGATGACGCACATCTACATTGAAGTAACGCACGCCTGAGATCGGTTTTATCGAATCTGCAATATCCGCGACCGAGACCGCCGCACCACGGGTGCGCAGCGTCTTTGCCAGATGACGGCCAATAAATCCGGCGCCACCAAAAATGACTGCGTGCTCCTGCATACCAAACCTCAACATCCACAAGCAAAACTGGGTCCAGGCGGGCTGACAGGCCAAAACCGCCAAACACCGCCTCAAACTTTCAGACAATCTTAGGGATCATGGTTAAGGAGCAGTGAACACTCGCAAGAATTGGGGAGACGAAATCTGTCAGACGATTTCTTTGGCGGGAATCAGGTGACGACGATGGCGTGAATGCCAGTGGCGGTTGTGCCCGTCGCATTCACCTGGCGCACGCCGCAGGTCAGATAGCCATAGTCAGGCAGGTTCACTGTGTGCGACTGGCCTTTCTGGCTTACAAAGCTGACCGCGCCGCCGGTTTCGACGAACAACGAGATCGCGACAGTCGCCAGGTCGGCACCATCATCCGGCGTGACCGGGGCATAATCGGTGCCTGGACCTGCGGTTGATGTAAAGCGGGTTTCAAACGGATTTTGCATGACGGGGCCTCGGACAAGACGCGCGCACGCGGGAACGCGTGGCAGGATTGATCGGACGGTGGGAAAAGTGCGCTAGTGGCGCGACGAGGCTGTCCTAAGCCAAAGCGGTGAATTTAGGATTAATCCGATTCAAATTCGCCCAGGCAAGTTCGTATCATTAGCTGGCGCTGCGGCTTTAAGTCAGACTTTGAGCCCGCCAAGTATTAGCGTCAGCAGCGTCGCCTCTGCATCCTCAAATCGTGTCGCATCGCGATCCGCCAAGACGGCGCTGACCTGAGTGTCAAAGTCGGCATAGTGCTGCGTCGTCGCCCAGATCGTAAAGATCAGGTGATGTGGTGAGACTTTTGCAATTTTGCCTGCATCCATCCAAGTTTGCAGCACCTCACATTGCTGATCAACCATCGCCTTCAGCGGCCCGTGCAGATGATTGCCGATATGGGGCGCGCCCCGAATGATCTCGTTTGCGAACAGACGGGATTCGCGAGGGGCTTCCCGCGCCATTTTCAGCTTCAGCCGAATGAAGTTCCCGACTTCTTCCAACGGATCGCCATCGGGGTTGAGGGTTTGCAGGGGCGCGAGCCAGTTTTCCAGCAGGCGGGACAGAAGGGTCAGGTGGATCTCTTCCTTGCCCTTGAAATAGTACAGCATATTTGGCTTTGACATGCCCGCTGCCGCCGCGATGTCATCCAGCGAAGCGCCGCGAAAGCCCTTGTCGGAAAAGACGTCCAGCGCGGCGGCAAGGATCTTACGCTCATTTTCTTCCTGAATGCGCGTTCGTCGCCGCGTTTGCGTCGCGCGCGCGCTCATTGGATCGCCCCTACGCCGCGCAGGATGATCCCGCGCACCGCCGCTTTCGCCTCTGCCCACTGCGCATCGTCCAGCGGCGCGTCAGCGTTCAGCGTTTCTATCTGGTGCGCAAAATCTGCGTAATGCTGGGTCGTGGCCCAGATCATATAAAGAAGATGCCGGGGGGAAACGTCGCTCATCCGCCCCTGATCTATCCAGCGCTGGATCACCGCCGACCGATCATTTGTCCACGCGCGCAGGGTCTGTTCCAGATAGTCCTGAATGACCGGCGCGCCGTGCATCACCTCGGACGCCCAGACCTTTGATCCGGCGGGATGACTGCGCGCCAGATCCATCTTGGCGTCAATATAGCGGCCAAGTCCTTCAGCGGGGCCAGCTGCTTCCTCCATATCGCCGGCCGCCTGCAACCAGATCTCAAAGATATTGGATACAACGCGGCGATAGAGCGCCTCTTTTGTCGGGAAATAGTAGTGGAGGTTTGCTTTGGGTAATCCGGCGAGGTCGGCGATCAACTGCATGGTCGCGCCGCCATAGCCTGCTTCGGCGAAAACTTGTTCCGCCGCGGACATGATCAAGCGTTCATTTTCTGCCCTGATCTCAGCCCGGCGCATGGGTTTGACCACGCCCATATACTCAAAACCCCGTTACGACGCGTCGACAAAATGGTCGTACGCACAGCAAGCTTAGGGATATTCTTCGTCGGCTGACAAGCGATTGCAGTGGTGAATTTTCAGCGTCGGGGGCGAATTTCCGTTCAAAATCAGCGAAATTGCACAGAAATCCTAGGTCAGCCGCGTTGACGATGATCTATACCCATGCCATCGTAAACACTTCGCGAGAGCGAGTCTCACGCGTGTTTGAGGGGGTGAAAGACAACATGATTAAGTCACAATTGATCCAGAAACTGGCCGACGAGAATCCGCATCTTTATCAGCGGGACGTGGAACGCATTGTATCGTCGGTGTTTGAAGAGATCACCGATGCTCTGTCACAAGGCGATAGGGTTGAATTACGCGGTTTCGGTGCGTTTTCGGTGAAACATCGCGATGCGCGGGTTGGGCGCAATCCCCGCACTGGTGAGTCGGTTGAAGTGCCTCAGAAACGGGTGCCTTTCTTCAAAACCGGCAAAGACCTTCGCGACCGCATGAACAGCTAGGCGACGCCCCGCCTTACAGGAGATCGCGTAAGTGCGTGCAATCAAATTCGCTCTCGTCGCCGTTTTTGCGGTGTTGATCATCATTCTTTTGTTCGCGAATGGCGACAATGTCGTGGTCAAGTATTGGCCTGATATGACCGACTATGGATTGCCTGCATCTCCGGCGCATTCGGTTCCTCTATTTGGCGTCGCCTTTGTCGCTGGCCTCATTGGTTTTGCACTGGGCAGCCTGCGCGAATATGTGCGCGAAGGTTCGATCCGTCGCGCTGGTAACCGTTCAAAGAAAGAAGCGGCTGCGCTGAAAGCCAAGATCGACGAGATGACGCAGGACGCTGACGACGACATCCCGGCCTTGCCAGCGCGTTGATCGTTTATGCGTGCGAAAATCTGCGGGCTGACCACGCCTGAAGCCATCGAAGCGGCGGCTAAGGCCGGGGCAGCCTATATCGGCTTTGTCTTCTTTCCGAAATCACCGCGCAATATCAGCTTGGCTGAGGCAGAGGTGCTGGCCTTGTCTGTGCCGCCCGGCATTGTGAAGGTTGCGCTGACGGTGAACGCGGATGACGCGCTGATTGATGATATTGCTGCGCTTCCCATCGACATGTTCCAGCTTCATGGCTCGGAAAGCCCGACGCGCGTGGCTGAAGTGAAAGCGCGCACAGGCCTGCCTGTGATGAAGGCGATTGGCGTAGCTGATGCAAGCGATTTGGAACGGATCGCCGACTATGAAGGTGTGGCGGATCAGATCCTTGTCGACGCCAAACCACCTAAAGGCGGCGAGGTGCCCGGCGGCAATGGCCTGGCCTTTGACTGGCGCCTGATAGAAGGGCGCGACTGGGCGGGCCCCTGGATGCTTGCCGGCGGTCTTGATCCCAGCAACGTATCTGCCGCAGTACGCCTGACTGGCGCGGCGCAGATCGACGTCTCATCGGGCGTGGAAAGCACGCCAGGTATCAAAGACATTGAGAGAATTCGCGCTTTCATGAAAGCGGCGCTCGACACGGGCGGTTGATTTCCCGCACGCTTCACACAGCCAAAACGGGAAGAAGCCATGGAGTCCATCGCCAAAATTCTCGAAGATCACGTAGCAGTCGGGCACACGCCGGGCGTCGTCGCCTCTGTCGCCACGCCTGAAGGCATTGCGTTCGAAGGCGCCGCAGGGGTTCGCGCGTTAGGCGGCGATCAAGCGATGACGATGGACACGGTCTTTTGCGCCTTTTCCATGACCAAGGCGGTCGGCGCGGCGGCGGCCGCGAAGTGCATCGAGGATGGACTTCTGACGCTGGAAACGCCTGTCGAAGACATCCTGCCTGCATGGAAGGATGTGAAAATCCTTAAAGGCTTTGACGGTGAAACGCCAATTCTGGATACGCCTCAAACCAAAGCCACCCTCCGCCACTTGGCGACCCACACATCGGGGCTGGTTTATGAGTTTTGGAACGAAGGACAGGGGCGGTATATGGCGGCGACTGAGGCGCCGACAATTCTGTCGGGGCTATCAGCTTCTCTCCATTCCTACCCTCTGGCGTTTGAGCTGGGGACAAACTGGGATTATGGCACCGGCATCGATTGGCTTGGCCAGATGGTAGAGGCGGCCAGTGGCAAGCGGATCGACGCCTATTGCAAAGAGGCGTTCTTTGACCCCCTCGGGATGTCTGACACCCGATTTGAGTTGGAGGGCGACATGGAGGCGCGTCTGGCCCAGGCCCATATCTTTGCTGAGGGGCAATGGGCGTCGCACGAGATCGCCCCGCCGCCGGCGCCCGAGCTCTATGGCATGGGCCACGCCCTTTACACGACAGGGCCAGATTATCTGACGTTCATCCGCATGCTGATGAACGGCGGCGCGCTGAACGGCGCCCGCGTATTGGCCGAAGACACGGTGAAAATGTACTGCGCCAACCAAAACGGCGATCTCAGTGTCGGCAAGATGACGTCCTACGCCCCGCCGCTGAGTGCGGATGTGGATTTCTTTCCAGAGCAAGAAAACAAGTTCTCGCTTGGCTGCCTCATGAACACTGAAGACATCGATGGCAAGCGCTGCGCTGGTAGTCAGTCATGGGCTGGGGTGCTGAACACCCATTACTGGTTTGATCCAAAGGCGGGCGTCGCGGCGGTGATCATGCTGCAGCATCTGCCGTTTGTGGATGATAATTGCCTCGCGATCTATGACGCGGTCGAACGGGAAGTGTACCGGTCCCTCTGATCGAAAGGGATACTCCCCAACGGCACAAATTGACCTGAGCTGCGTTGTGGTCTGTACTGGCGTCGAAATTCGCCCAGCTGTCCGCCACGGCGCGCACCTCTCATGGGACATGACACATGCCAGACCGTAAAACTCTTCTCCTCACCGGCGCGAGCCGGGGTATCGGCCACGCGACGGTAAAGCGGTTTTCTTCCGCCGGGTGGCGTGTCCTGACCTGCTCGCGCCATCCGTTTCCTGAGGATTGCCCATGGGAGATGGGTGAAGAAGACCACATTCAGGTCGATCTTTCCGACCCGAAATCCACGATTGAGGCGGTGGAAGACATCAAAAAACGCCTCAATGGCAGCAAGCTTGAGGCTTTGGTGAACAATGCCGGGATCTCCCCCAAAGGTGAAAATGGAGAGCGACTGTCGACCCTCGACACCGACCTCAGAGACTGGGGCAAGGTTTTCCACGTCAATTTCTTCGCGTCGGTCGTGTTGGCGCGTGGCCTGAAAGATGAACTGGAGGCTGCGAAAGGCGCAGTCGTCAACGTCACCTCCATCGCCGGCGCCCGCGTGCACCCGTTTGCTGGCGCGGCCTATGCGACATCCAAAGCCGCGCTTGCAGCGCTGACACGCGAAATGGCGCATGATTTCGGCCCGCTGGGCGTGCGCGTCAATGCCATTGCGCCAGGTGAGATTGAGACCGATATCCTCAGCCCCGGCACAGAAAAGATCGTCGAAAAGCTTCCCCTCCGCCGTCTGGGTACGCCCGAAGAGGTCGCGCGGACGATCTACTATCTCTGCACACCGGAAAGCAGTTACGTGTCCGGTGTAGAAATTGAGATTAATGGCGGCCAGCACGTGTGACCGTCAGTTTACTGATCGCTTTTCAGATAGCCCAAAATGCCGGATCGGACCGGCCCTCAGATCCCCCGTTACGGCGCGATACCTAAAACGCGACCGACTTGTTTCTGATCCGTTCAGGAGCAAGTTTGCCATTTTGGCTCGTGCGGCGCAGACTAACCAAGTTGTCGGTAGATTTGTGAGGAGCGTAGCATGGCCGAAATAATTGTCACCAATCTCAACGATTCAGGTGTAGGAAATCTTAGGCAAGCGCTCGACCAAGCCAACGCCGCCACGGACAGCGATACTATTCGCTTCAGCGACGCATTGAATGGACAGGCCATCAAGCTGCTCAGTCCGCTGCAAATCACGCAGGGCCGTGTGGAAATCCTCGGAAATACCGATCAGGATGGCGAAGCGCTGATCACAATCTCAAGTGATACCTCTAATCCCAATCAGATTAGCCAAAAACTGTTGAACGCGCGCAGCGCCTGCCGACGCCACTTTGCGAAATCTGGTTCTGAGCAATGGCGATAATGATCGGCGGTATACCCCGGTGTGATCTCGAACGAAGGCAATCTGTCGATTTTTGATTCAACGATTACTCGTAACCTTGTCGTAGGGGGTTTTGATCCGGTCGTTCTTGCGAACCTTGGTGGCCAGCTTTCAGTCTTTGATACAGTCTTTTCCTCAAACTTTATCCCGGACAGCTACTCCACGACTTTAATTGCGCCAGATGGGGGTAACAGCGTTGCAGGTATTCTCAACACCGGCGATGGTCTGCCGTCGATTGATCGTGTCGGGTTTGGCGGCAGGGCAGAGGGCGGTACAGGGCGTGATGGCCGGGGATCTTCTGTTTATGGTGATGGGGGCGATGGCGTCGTTGGCATTCTGGCCGTTAACGGTGACATTCAGGAGATTGATGGTCTTGCCCGTATCGGGATATACCCAACCTCAGAGGCGATAGGAGGCCGGGGTGGTTATTCCGACACCATTCCGCCGGTTGAAATAGGCTCTCCCGGCGAAGGTGTGCTGGGCGTCAGTAATCCAAACAACGCCGTCAATTATATCAACGCCGTCCGTATTGGCGTTAGTGGGACGCAATTTAATAATCTTATTGGCGATGGAACCTCCACTACCGATCAGTTGATCCTCGGGTTTGGCGGGGTTGACATACTGAATGGCGGTCGGGGACGGGCGGACGAGTTGTTCGGCGGGGCCGGCGATGATGTGCTGAACCTTTCCGAAGGTTTATTCATATCCGAAGCGGACTTCGCGGATGGCGCGCGTCCAACCGACAATGCCTTTGGAGGACGAGGCGACGACAACATCGTTCTGACCAGCGGCAGTCTTGCGGCGCGATCGCACTACATCGACGGCGGCGAAGGCAGTGACCAAATCTCAGTCACCAGCGGCGACTTTCCGAATGGTGTGTCGATCGATCTTGGGCGCGAAGACCTTCAGCGCATTTCGTCAAACGCAACGATACAGCTCAAATCCATTGAGAATGCCGCCGGAGCCGGGTTTGCCGACCTCCTTATTGGTGATGGATCTTCCAACCAGCTTTTTGGCAATGGCGGCGATGATACGCTAAACGGCCTGGGCGGTGATGACATGCTGTTCGGCGGTTTTGGAAACAATGTTGTCGATGGTGGCGAGGGTGTCGATACGATTGTCTTCACCCGCGCCTTCTCTGACCAGGTCACATTCTCTCGTATTGGCGATGTAATTCAGGTCGCGACGTTTGATTTTGATGGGGTTAGCCTCGTCAGTAATGTTGAGGTTTTTCAATTCGTTGATCTGTCACTATCGCTGGCGGAGGTTGAGGCTATTGCTCCGACGCCTTCCCTTATCACCCTGCCGGCTATCCGTCTGGACATTACACTGACTGAAGCGGATGGTGATTTTGCACGAACACTGACCCGATCAAACACAACCGTCACAATCGACAGCGACATATCCGATCCAACGTTCACCTATGTGAGAGACGCGTCACAATCCCCTGATGAGGCGATTGAAGTGATCATTACACCGAATGGGTTTGACCTGACCGATGTGACATTCGGCGGTGAGTTCACGGGTGATCAACTGGATGCAGAACTAAGTGTCATCAACACAAATAGCGGCAGCTTCACTGCGCTGAACTTCTTCACTGAAAGCGCCGACCTCACGCAGGAAACGAACTTCTTCATTCGGCTTGATGGCGATGATTTCCCAAATTTTCGAAATGCTAACCAGTACAATGATTTTTTGAACAGCGTCACTTCGTTCGATCAGGCGACTGGCGCCTTTGCGCCAAATCAGGAAGTCGCGCTGGCGAGTTTCCCCATCGTGGGCATCTCAGAAAAGATCATTGGTACGTCCGGCGCTGACAAACTGACCGGCACCCAGCAAGGTGAGGCGATAGACGGCGGCAGCGGCGGCGATACGATTTCTGCTGGTGGCGGCGCAGACTTTGTAACCGGCGGCGTTGGCCGGGACTTGATTTCCGGTCAGGGCGGCGCTGACACGATTGAAGGCGGCGGCGGCAAAGACACGTTGAACGGAAGCGGCGGCAAAGACATGCTGGACGGCGGCGGTGGCAAAGACCAGCTTGTCGGTAATGGCGGCAAAGACATGCTGGATGGCGGCGGCGGCAGGGACAAGCTGTTTGGCGGCGGCGGTAAGGATACAGTCGAAGGCGGCAGGGGCGCTGATCAATTGTCAGGCGGTGGTGGACGCGACATGTTCGTGTTCAAAACAGGCAGTGGGTGGGATAAGGTGCTCGACTACAAAGATCGTCAGGACAAGTTCATGATCGAACGAGGGGCCAGTGACTTTTCCGATCTCACAATCCTTGATTTAGGTGAAAACGCTCAGATCCGGTTTTCGAACGTGCGGATAACGGTCGAAGACACCGACCATAGAATTCTGGACGCATCGGACTTTGTGTTTGGCTAGATCCTCGGCCGGCACGTCTGACCGCTTAGTGACGTCAATTGTATGAAAAGCATTCTCTTGCTCATGGCATTCGGATGGAGTGTGCTCTCATCGGCCAGCCGTTGTTTAAAAAGCGCCTAAAGCAGGAAATCATCCGATTGAATGCGAATACAACGGCTTACTGTTTTTGACGTGCCTGCGAACGATGGCTTTCTGTAGCTTTCCGCTTGGGATCTCATAGCGTGTCGGCGGGTGGCCATCGCAGCATTTCAATTCGGGAAAAATTTTCTCTATTTCTGCGATAGCTTCATGCGTGAGAGTTTTCCTCGCCTCGGGGCCGAGGTGCAGGCTTTCTGCGCCTATACCGGCGGCATCGACGACCTCATGCTTGTCCAACATGAAATGCACGTAAGTAATAGATTTGGCCTGCTCATCGACGAATACGCCTGGCATCGCCGTCAGTTTGATCGCTGCAATTAGCGCGTCTGGATGGCCGGTCAATCGTTCGACGATCCGCGAGGACGCAAGAATGCTGTGTTGACGCGAAAGCATAAAATCAGATTGCGGCAGGCCATCGCCAAGCGCCCCCTGACTGATCCTCACGGGACGGAGTGATGGACGGCGCGCAAACTCATCAGGCGATATGTCTCGGCTTGCGATCAACCGGATCGGGTGATGGCTGCCATCCCGCACCGTTACGAGATCACCAACCTTGAGATCGCCAACCCGGCGACGTCCGTGCACGGTGTCGATCAAGGTATCGGCGCAAAAACAAACGAAGCTGGAAATATCTTCGAAGTCGATCGGAGGGGCGTTGAAGCTCTGTACGGCGACGCCAGTAATCGTCTGCCCCGCAGCTAACGTGCCTTGCGTGAGAACCATCAGGGGGGGGGCGGTAAACCTCAGTAGAATGAATTCTACCGTCTGCCCGCCGACAGTGCCGGAATAAAGCTCGAAAACTTGTGTGTTTGCAGAGTTGATCGCGCCGGGCAGTCCGGCTGTATCGAACTGCTGACTTCCATCACCATCAGGGTCTGACAGCGTTCCGTCATTGTCGATGATATCGACTGAAAACTCGGTTACCGCCGTGATCGTGGCGGAACCAAGAGGGTCTGCAGATAACTGAAAGATTGAAAAGCTTGGCATAATGCGCATCCGCTAATGGAGGATTTTGGCCAAAAAGGGCAGATACTGTGGCGGCACGTCTGTTCGGAGACTTAGTTTTTTTATGTGCAGGTCCACCTTCGGCTCTGCCAGTACATCATCAAGTTTGCGCGCTGTTTGGGCGTTGTAGATCAGATGGCGTAAAACTTAAGTCTGACCTGATGAGCGCTGAACGAAACCGGTCCTCAATTATAAAGGCGGAAATGGTTAGGGCTTTTAGGGTTGGGTGCCCTGTGTGCTTTGGCTAAATGCGCTGTTGACAGAGAACATAAAAAGAACAAAACAAGGTGCTGATACAGTGGCCTTATATTTATCAACAGCTTAACCTTACTTTCACATGTGAAAGGTTTTGTGCGTTCACACCACCCGGTTTGACACGCTGCCCGTAAGCGCGTCTCATCTTGGTGGAATACAGGCAGGCGGATCAGCATGAGCGAACACTACGATTTCATCGTCATCGGCAGCGGCCCGGCGGGCAAACGCGCCGCTGTGCAAAGCGCGAAGCTCGACAAGCGCGTGCTTGTGGTGGAACGAGGCAAAAAGGTTGGTGGCGTTTCTATTCACACCGGCACGATCCCGTCTAAAACCTTGCGTGAGACTGCGCTTAATCTGTCCGGTTTGCGCGAACGCGCCTTCTATGGCTCTGGCTATCGCGCGCAGAAGAATGTGACAGCGGAAGATCTGAAACTGCGGCTGATGAAAACCCTTGGCTATGAGGTCGAGGTACTGGAAAACCAGTTTGCCCGTAACCGGATCGAAACGCTGGTTGGGCGCGCCAGCTTTACCGGCCCGAACGAGATCGCGGTGCAGACGGACGAAGATACAACTTTCGTTTCTGCCGACAGGTTCATGATCGCGGTCGGCACCAAGCCGTTTCGCCCCGATGACGTGCCGTTAGATGGGGCGGCGATTATCGATTCAGATGAGGTGCTGGATCTAAAACATCTTCCCCGCAGCATGATCGTCGTCGGCGCAGGCGTCATCAGCGTCGAATACGCCACGATCTTTCAGGCGCTGGATGTGCAGGTCACCCTGGTAGAACCGCGCGATGAGTTTCTGACCTTTTCGACAAAGACATCATCGAACATTTCAAGGCCGGGATGATCGCCCGTGGCACGACGCTACGGCTGGGTTGCAAGGCAGAAACCGTCGAACAGCGTGATGGCCAGGTCGTTGTCAGCCTGACCGGCGGGCGTCAGGCGAGGGCTGAAATGTTGCTGTTCGCCGCTGGGCGCATGGGGGCGACTGATGGGATCGGGCTGGACAAGCTGGGGCTGGAAACCGACAGCCGAGGTCGCATCGCAGTTGATGCCGAAACCTACCAGACCAGCGTTCCGCATATTTATGCGGCAGGGGATGTCATTGGCTTTCCCTCGCTTGCCTCAACATCGATGGAGCAGGGGCGCATCGCCGCCTGCCACGCGTTCGGCGCGCCGGTGCCGCCGCCGCCTGAATTCTTTCCTTTTGGCATCTACGCCGTGCCAGAGATTTCCACGTGCGGCATGACCGAGGCTGAGGTGAAGGAACGGAACATCCCTTATGAGGTCGGTATCGCCAAGTTTGAAGAAACCTCTCGCGGGCACATCATGGGTGTTGATCGTTGGCTTATGAAGCTGATCTTTTCATTGAAGACCCACCGCCTGCTGGGTGTGCATATCGTTGGCGAAGGCGCAACTGAGCTGGTGCATATCGGCCAAGCCGTCATGAACCTTAAGGGCACTTTGGATTTCTTTGTTGAGAACACGTTCAACTATCCGACACTGGCCGAGGCCCACAAGATTGCAGCCCTCGACGCATTTAATCGGATGCCAACGTAAAGCTTATTCGGCGTAAATCCCGTCGATCACTGCCGCGTGGTTCTTCATGACGATGTTGCGCTTCACCTTCATCGTTGGCGTCAGCTCTCCACCCTCAATTGTCAGAGGCTTATCCAGAATGGCGAACTCGCGGACATGCTCAACCCGGGCATACTTCTCATTCATCGCATCGACGCCTGCCTGAATGGTGGCGCGGATGGCGTCAGGTGACTTGTCCTCAACATCGGCCATCGCCTCTTCGCTGAGGGTGATGACGGCGGACAGGTATTTCCGCTCATCCCCGATCACGACTGCATGTTCGATGATCGGGATGTCCATCAGGTTATTCTCAAGGTTCGCAGGCGCGATGTTCTTGCCGCCAGCGGTAATGATGATGTCCTTCTTGCGCCCGATGATGTGGATGAAGCCTTCATTATCCAAACGCGCAAGATCGCCGGTCAGCAGCCAGCCGTCAACCAACGTCTCTTCGGTCGCCGCTTCGTTCTTGAGGTAGCCGTCGAACAGGCTTGGTGCGCGGATCTGAAGTTCGTCATCATCTGCAATGCGGACTTCCATGCCCGGAATTGGCGGGCCTACTGTGCCGAATTTCACCTTGCCGGGGCGGTTGAACGATGTTGGCCCGCAATCTTCGGACTGACCGTAGACCTCATAGATCACGATGCCGAGCGAAGCGAAAAACTCCAGTACCTCGCGGCTGATCGGGGCGGCGCCTGAAACGGGCAGGCGGCATTCATCAAGACCAAGCGCAGCGCGGATTTTCGCGAGGGCCAGCTTGTCGGCGAAGTTGTGTTTCATCTTCAGCAGGCCGGTTGCCGGTTTGCCATCCATTTCCTGCAGCGCAACTTCGCGGCCGACCTTCAGCGACCATGCAGCGAGTTTGGCCTTAGTCCCTGTCGCTTCACTCAACTTTTTGGTCAGTCCTTCATGGATCTTCTGCCAGACACGCGGGACACCAAACATAGTATGTGGTCTGACCTGCGGCAGGCGGACGGCAAGTTCGTTCAGGTCGCGAACAAGCCACAGTTCATAGCCGGCAAAAACGTGGTTGTGGATTGAATTCGTCGCCTCGGCGATATGCGCCAGGGGCAGGTACGACATGACGCGGTCGTTACCCTGCATCGGGAACATGTCGAGCAAGGTTGTCGACGTCCAGCTGAGTGCGCCATAGCTGAGGACGACGGCCTTGGGCGGCCCGGTCGTGCCCGAAGTGTAAACCAGTGTCCCGGTGTCGGCAGGCTTCACAGCATCGCGCCGCGCTTCAAGTTCCGCCTGATGGGCGATATGGTCACCGCTTACAAACTCGTCCCAGCCAGTCTGGATATCTGCGTCAGATGACACGCCGCGCATCATGATGACGTTTTTGAGGTGGGGCAGTTCGCCGAGAACTTCGTTGATGCGATTAAAGTGCTCTTCCGTCTCTGCCAGCACAATCGGCGCTTCTGAGTGGTTCAGAATGTAGGCGATTTCTTCGGCTGAACATGAAATATAGATACCCGCAGGCGTCGCCCCGATGGTCATTGCAGCCAGCGACATCGTTGTCCATTCGGGCGTGTTTCCGCCCAGAATGCAAACGACATCACCAGGCTGTACGCCCGCTGCGATCATTGAGCGGCCGCAGGTTTCAACCTCTTCCAGGTATGTGGACCAAGTTGCGGAATGCCAGTTGTCGCCTTCAGGCCAGCGATAGGCGATTTGATCACCTCGTACCTGCGCTTGTTCCATGAGTTTATGCGGGCTTGGCGGCAATGCGTCAGTCATGCTTCACTCCCTGAGAATTTGTTTTTTCTCAATCAGAGCGATTGTGGGCCAAAGGTCAAGGGTGCTGGCGGTTCAGCAGCGGCGTCTATGCTGCGACTTCGGTCGCCTCTTTCATCCTGATCCGTTTGATCTGATGGCGTTCGCGCGACAGAATTTCGAACCGGAACCCATGGAAAACAAAGACCTGTCCAACCGTCGGAATGGTCTGGGCCTCGTGGATCACCAGGCCAGCAATAGTCGCAGCTTCATCGTCTGGCAGTGACCAGTCGCCAAAACGGTTGAGGTCACGCACGGTAGTAGAGCCATCGATCTCAAAACTGCCATCAGGCTCTCGCTGGATCATGACCTCGTCTTCGTCATGCTCGTCGGTGATGTCACCGACGATTTCTTCAAGAATATCTTCAAGCGTGATCAGGCCCTGAAGATCACCATATTCGTCAACAACCAGTGCAAAGTGGCTTTTGCGGCGCAAAAATTCACGCATTTGTTCGTCCATGGATGTAGTATCCGGCACGAACCATGGTTCCATCGCGATGTCGGTGATGACGATCTGATCCAGCGCGCTGGCCCCGTCAGGTGCTTTGCCGGTGAGGTCGTTAACCGCGCGCAAAAGATCCTTGGCGTGAATGACGCCGACGATGTTTTCAGGTTCATCCCGCCAGATCGGAATACGGGTATAGCGCGATTGCAGGCAGAGAGAGACGATCTCAGCTGGGGGTAGGTCAGCATCAATCGTTTCGATGTTCCTGCGGTGCATCATGACTTCGCTAACCTCACGCTGACCAAGGTCAAGCGCCGCGAGCAGGCGGTCACGGTCATCCTTCTCCACGGCTCCGGCGGAGTGGTGCAGATCAATGGCGCCGCGAATTTCTTCGGATGCGCCAAGGATGCGAGCGTCGGGATCCGCTTTGACGCCGAACAGAAATAGCGCCCCACGCGCGATCACGCGGACAGCGTTCACAAAGGGCGATAACAGACGCACGAGGATTGAAATCGGCCACGCAACCTTCAGCGCGGCAGTTTCGGAATTAGTGATCGCATAGGTTTTGGGTGTCACCTCTGCGAAGATCAGAACCAACAGGGTCATGACGCCGGTCGCCCAGATCACACCGGCTTCGCCAAAAAGGTGGGTGAACAGGACAGTCGCCAGCGAGGCGGCCAGAATGTTGACGAGGTTATTGCCCAGAAGGATCGCGCCGATCAGCCGTTCGCTGTCTTCAGTCAGTTTCAGCGCCTGCCCAGCGGCGGCGGAACCCTTATCTTTCATCCGTTGCAACGCAGCGCGGCTGACAGCCGTCAGCGCGGTTTCACTGCCTGAGAAAAACGCTGACATAAGCAGAAGCAGCACGATTGTGCCTGCCGTCCACCAGATAAACGGGTCCATGAAGGCCCTCCAAAGCCTGTGTTCGCATGCAATGTAGGTGAAGTGGGCAGATGGGCCAAGGTGTCAGGCGGTTACATCATGCCGCCAGCTGCTTTGTCTTCACCCGCTTGGGCGGCGTAGATCGATGTGTAGCCGCCTGCCCAGTCTGGTGGAATCTGACAGGGGCGGGGGTCGTGGCTGGCCCATTTGACGTGTTCGCCCCGGATCACTTTGTACGTGTTGCGAGTGGGCGAGGGGTGAGCCGTATATGGCTTGGCGTCCGACGACGTATAGCAGTTCAGCAATAGTGGGCGTGGCGCCGGGTTCTTGGACGCTGGCGAATAGTGCAACGTGCGGGCGTTGTGCACGGTGATCGATCCTGCCTTGCCCGGCATATATTCAACACGAGTCGTATCGACACCGGCGGCGTCCTCATCTGACAGCATGCCCGTCCAGTTCCCGTTAGCATCGTACTGGTCGTAAAGCGGCTCATCATGGCTGCCTTTCAGTGCCGCCAGTGGGCCGTTGGTCATGTCCGTGTCGGCCAGATAGCAGCCAATGGTCAGGACATTGTAGTTGGTGTGCGGAAAGAACTGGATGTCCTGATGCCATTTCACCGTGTCAGAGGCATCGAACCATTTGAAGTTCAGTTTTGAATGGTGAAACACCACGTTCGGCCCGACAAGATCAGCGGCGACATCGGCCATCAAACCGGTTGAGAACTTCCAGTATGCTTCATGCTGGATGTCCGGCGTTTTCAGGCGGCGAAGGATAGGGTTGTCAGCCGAATGACCTGGCCCGATGTCATAGATATCGCCTGAGGCAGTCTCAGCCTGGCTTTTGTCCTGAAATTCCGCAGTGACGCGCTGCAGTTCGGCCAGAACATCTTTTGGCACAATCTCTTCAACGCTGGTGAAGCCATCAGTGAAGTACTTTTCGCGCTGGGCTTCGGTCAGAACACGCGCGGGGTGTTTCAGGATTTCTTCAGGTGTCATGAGGATGCTCCTTCGCTCAGGCCGAACAGCGCGAACATCGCTTCGGCGGATTTCTGGAAATCGTATTCGGGTGCCCAGCCCCAGTCGCGGGCGGCGCTTTCATCGATGATCACCTTCGGCTTTTCCCGCATTCGCGCGTCCAGAACTGGGTGAGGATCGTAGGTGCACTGAAATCCCTGCCAGCGGGATTTGATCGCATCTTCGACGTCGCCGGCAGAGGCGAAAAAACTATGGAGGTTGTATGCGTGCATCGTCAGACGATACCCATCCGCGAGCGCTATTTCTGCGATACTGCGCACGACGTCGTTCAGGAACATCGTCGACATGCCCGTATCGCGCGAGACGGGAAAGGTGAATGGTCGCCCCTCGGCCGCCGCCTTGAAAGCATGCGACGGGTAGGCGGTCACAGCGCTGGTCGGGGCGAAGGGGGAAAAGACCAGCGGGAACCGCAGGCAGCGGAAATCCAGCCCATGGTTCGCTTTGAAGTAAACCCCCATCCGTTCAACCGCCACTTTGGTCGCGCCGTAGAACCCGTCGGGCCACTGTTCCGTATCTTCGGGCAGGGGGTCGCCCGCGTTCGGTCCGTAGGTGCCGATGGTTGAGGCGAACACAAATGGGCCGGGCAATTGCCGGTCCTGTGCCAGCCGCATCAGGTTGAATGAGGTGGTGGCGTTTATCTCCCATGTCGCGTCAAGGTCAGCCTCGGAACTGCCGGAGAGAAGAGAGGCAAGATGAATGATGGCGTCCGGCTGATGCGCATCGAAAACCTCGCGCATCAATGCTGCGTCGCGGATATCGCCTGTGACTTCTGCGCCGGGCCCATCCTTTTTCGTGCCGGGCAGGTCAAAGCGGACAATCTCAACCCCGCCTGCCGCGAGCCTTTGCGCGACGAGATGGCCAAGGTTGCCGTTGCCGCCGGTAATGAGAACTTTCTTCATGTCATGCTCTTCACGCCCGGCCATCGCGCACAACCGTCACCCGGTTCATGCAGCGATAGGCGGGCAGATAGTCGCCAACGGCATAATGTTGTGTCACGCGATTGTCCCACATCGCCATGTCGCCCGCCTGCCAACGCCAACGCATCTGATCTTCGGGCGCGTTCATGTGCCCGGCGATCCAGACCTTTAGCGCATTGGCGTCGGTCGTCGTCATGCCATCAATGTGAGTCGCGAACGCTTCATTGAAGTTCAGAAATTTGCGGTCTGTCACGGGATGCGCATCGATCAGCGGTTTGATGCTGACCCCCATTTTAGCGAAGCCTTCCTTAATCTTCTCAGTGCTTTCAGCATAGGAATTGCGGAAATCGCCAAAGTCGTGGATAGCGTTTAATTCGGACAGATGCGCTTTTATGCCAGCGGTCAGCCTGTCATAAGCGGCATAGTTGCTGGACCAAAGTGTATCGCCGCCTGTTTCTGGCACATGCCGCGCCACGAGGATGGAGGCGAAGGGCTGTTCCACTTTATACGTCAGATCGGTGTGCCAGCTGTCCGTATCGGGTGGCCTGTCGGCGTCGTTCTCCAGCACCATGATCCGGTCATGACCCTCGACATGGGGGTAGAGAGGATGCGGCGCATCCAGTTCTCCAAACGCCTTAGCGAAGTCGAGATGGGCAGCGGGTGAAATTTCAACGCCCCGAAAGAAGATCACCAAATGGTCCAGCAGCGCCTGATAGATTGCATCATGATTGACTGCCGTCAGTGGCGCTGAAAAATCTACGCCTGATACAATGCCGCCGATGGCGGGCGTGATCTTTTCAACGCTGATCGTCATGTACGACCACCGCTCAGCTTGCGGCCCTCTGCTGCTAGCTTTTTGTTCAGGATTTGACGGACGAAGATTCCTGCGCCATCAGCGCCAAGCGTAACCTCAAGGTAATCCATGCCGCGTGGATCATCCTCAATCTGCTTTTGCATGATCTCCAAAAGGTGCTTGTCTTCATCAAACGCTGCGATGATTGAGGCTTTTGTTTTTTCAGCTACATCATCGGAAAGTGTAGGCACATCAAACGCTGCGCCCCAGAAATAGTGTGTCTTGCCGCGCTGTGCAGGTGTCACAATATGGCAGCCGCGCATGATGAAGTCCGACCGTGCGCCATCTTCCGGCGCGGGGTCATGCACGATCCAGTCAGAGAATGAGATCGACAGCGCAGGCATCCGCCCGACCTGCTTGCGTTTGATCGGCTTATCTTCTGGTAGGCCCATGCCTGCACAGAAGAGTGGGGACAGCGGAGCGAGGTCAAATTCCTGCTCATAAGTCACCGTCTCACCATCCAAAAAGCTGTCAGGCGCGGTGATCCAGTCGTCCTGTTTGAACGTGTTCTTATGCAGGAACGCGATATGCGTCAGGTCCAGCACGTTTTCGCGGATCAGCACCCAGTTGGCGCCGACCTCGTAGTAGCCATCGAGGAACGACCAGCCGAGATCAGTTTGATACGCAACGTCTGGCGGCTCACAATCTATCGCATCCTGATCACCCATCCAGATCCAGATGAAAGCGCCTGCCTCTTTGACGGTGAAGGCCGGGATCTGCGCCGTCTTGGGCATCATCTTTTGCGTCGGCGTCTTTGTGCAGTTGCCCGCCGTATCAAATTCCATCCCGTGATAAGGGCAGACGATCTTGTCGCCGCATACATGGCCTTCGGAAAGCGGTGCCCAGCGGTGCGGGCAACGGTCGTAGATTGCGGCGGGCGCGCCATCCTCAGTCCGGTACAGCACGACGGGCGTCTCCAGCAGCCAGCGTGCCATGGGCTTGGTCATCACCTCGCGGGAATGCGCCGCGACCCACCACATGTTGCGGGGGTAGTTGTCTTCGAGCATCCCGTTCGGGATGCGTTGGCCGTTCGGGACAATCTCTGCGGCTTTGTTCATCTCAGTCTCTCTTGAGTGCGGCTTCAAGCTTGGCGATCTCTTCCGCCTTCATCTTGTAGCTGTGATCTTCGTCTGGGAATGCCCCAGACCGTACATCCTCGGCATAGGCCTTGAAAGCATTCTCGGCGACTTCGGCGATGTTACCATATCGTTTGGCGAATTTCGGTTTGAACGTATCGAAGGCGCCGATCAGGTCATAGCCATTCAGCAACTGGCAGGTCCCCGCTGATCCGGCACCGATGGAGAAGGTGAAGATGTCCACTGCCTCATCGACGGCCTTGCCGACCTCATAGGGCATCGCTTCGATCTCAAGCCCGATGGCGCCTGCCTCTTCGATGGCCTTGGCGTTGTCGATGATCTTCAATGCCGCCTCAGCGGTGCGCCCCTGCATCTTGAACCCGCCCAACTGGTGGACACGGTGGGGCAGCAGGCCAACATGGCTAATCACCGGCACGCCAGCTGATGCGACCGCTTCGATGATATGCGCGATCTCGCGCCCGCCCTGCAGCTTGACCGCCTCAACCCCGCCTTCCTTGATCAGGCGCGTTGCATTGATGATCGCCATGTCCGCTGTGCCGTAGGAGCCATAGGGCATTGAGACGAGTGTAAACGTATTCGGCGCACCCCGTCGCACAGCCTTGGCGTGATCGATCATCTGGTCGACCGTGATAGCCAGTGTGTTTTCGTGTCCATGCAACGTCATGCCCAGGCTGTCTCCGATGCCGATGATATCGATCCCGGCGCGTTCAGCCCATGCGGCGCTCATCGCTTCACCCACTGCGACCATGGCCAGCCGCTCTCCCGCCGCCTTTTTTATCGCGAGATCTGGGATGGTCAGCTTTGGGCGTATCTCAGTCATGGTGTTGCTCAGATTCTTGTTCCATTTGGAACAATGTGCCAATCATGCGTTCAGATGGCAAGCAGAAGAATCTGTGGTGCTGCAAGTGTGAGGAAAAGTAATGGCGAAAGACGATCACGCCGGAGTTGATGTGGCGGAATTCATCGCCACTGTCGGCCTGCGCCATGCTTACCGACTGTCCTACCTGACCAGCGCGATCGTCACGGCGGGATATGACGCTGTGAAGCGCGAAACCGGATTGATCCGGGGCGAGTATTTGCTACTTCTTTGCCTCTCACATCAGAAAATCTCAACCGCGCAGGACGTAGCCCGCATGACTCGTCGTCCGCGCAACACGATTAGCCGCGCGGTGCATCGGATGTTGGACGAGGGGTATATCGATCGCGCGCCGGACCCCTCGGATGGGCGTCAATCCAAATTGACGATCACTGCGAAGGGTCGTGCGATGCAAACGCGTATTGAGCAAATTCTGTCTGAACGGGAAGAGGAGGTGGTTGCGCCTTTGTCGGCGGATGATCACGCCTCGCTCGACGCGATCCTGCAGAAACTGGTGCGGCATGCGGCGTCATTGAAAGATTGATGTGTATATTCGTTGCAAATGCAACAAGTTTCTTGACTTCATTGCGTTTGCAAAGAATAATTGCGCCAATTCCAGCCACACCATGCTTATGCGATGGTTCAGGAGGCCTCAGTGAACAAAATATCACCCCTGCCGAGAATGACGATGGCCCCTGACAGCCAGGGGATCACCGCTGGCTACATGCCTGGCTTCGGTAATGATTTCGAGACAGAGGTGCTGCCCGGTGCACTGCCCATCGGTCAGAACAGCCCGCAAAAAGTCAACTATGGCCTGTACGGTGAGCAACTTTCCGGCACGGCCTTCACTGCGCCAAGCCACCAAAACGAACGGACGTGGTGCTATCGCATTCGCCCCTCGGTCAAGCACAGCAAACGGTACGAAAAGATCGACGTGCCGCACTGGAAATCGGCGCCAAATGTCGACCCGACTGTGACCAGTCTAGGCCAGTATCGCTGGGATCCCGTGCCGCATTCCGATCAGGCGACGACCTTCATCACCGGCATGCGGACGATGACGACAGCGGGGGATGTGAACACGCAGACCGGCATGGCGTCTCACATCTACCTCGCTACGGAATCGATGGTGGAAGACTACTTCTATTCGGCTGATTCTGAGCTTCTGGTTGTGCCGCAGGAAGGCATTTTGCGGTTCAATACAGAGCTTGGGGTCATCGATGTTGAGCCGAAGGAAATCGCAATCATTCCGCGTGGCCTCGTCTATCGGGTTGAGGTGCTGGAAGGCCCGGCACGTGGATTTGTTTGCGAGAACTACGGTCAGAAGTTTGAACTGCCGGGCAGGGGCCCTGTTGGCGCTAATTGCTTGGCGAACCCACGTGATTTCAAATCGCCGGTTGCTGCTTTCGAAGATCGCGAAACCCCTTCAACCGTTACCATAAAATGGTGCGGACAGTTCCATCAGACCAAAATTGGTCATTCACCACTGGATGTCGTGGCGTGGCACGGCAACTACGCGCCAGTGAAGTATGACCTTCGCAACTATTGCCCCGTAGGCGCGATCCTGTTCGATCACCCGGATCCTTCTATCTTTACAGTGTTGACCGCACCGTCAGGTCAGGAAGGAACGGCGAATATCGATTTTGTCCTGTTCCGTGAACGCTGGATGGTGATGGAGGATACGTTCCGCCCGCCTTGGTATCACAAGAACATCATGTCTGAACTGATGGGCAACATCTATGGCCAGTACGATGCCAAACCGCATGGGTTCATCCCGGGTGGTATGAGCCTTCATAACATGATGTTGCCTCACGGCCCGGACCGTGAAGCCTTCGAAAAAGCCTCTAACGCGAACCTTGGTCCGGACAAGCTGGACAACACGATGTCCTTCATGTTCGAGACCCGCTTCCCGCAGCACCTGACTGGTTTCGCAGCGAACGAGGCACCTTTGCAGGACAACTACATCGACTGCTGGGATGATATCGAGAAGAAGTTCGACGGAACCCCCGGCAAGAAGTAAAAGCGGGGCGACCCTCGCGCGATAAGGACCTATCAGAATGCCATTGATGAAATCGTGGGTGGAGACTGCAAATACCGTCGACTGCCCGTTTCCGCTGAATAACCTGCCCTATGGCGTCTTCTCGACCGACGGCGGCGCGCCCCGGTGCGGCGTGGCGATCGGCGACCAGATACTCGATATGAAAGTGGCGGAGGAGGCTGGCCTGATCAGCGTCGCTGGCGGCGTGGTGTTTGGCGGTGCGTCCTGGAACACTTTCATGGCCCGCGGCAAGAATGCCTGGGTTGCCTTACGGGCGCGGCTGACGGCTTTGTTGGCTGAAGGATCGGATGCTCGGGCGGTGGCCGAGCCGTTGCTGGTTTCACAGCGAAACGCGACGCTGCATATGCCACTTGAGGTCAGCGAATACACCGACTTTTACGCCGGTCGTCACCATGCCACCAATATTGGTACGATGTTCCGGGGGGCGGAAAACGCCTTGCCGCCGAACTGGCTGCACATCCCGATTGGCTACAATGGTCGCGCATCATCAGTTGTCGTTTCAGGTACCGGTGTCCGCCGCCCCTGGGGTCAGCTGAAAGGCCCGAACGATGCGCTGCCCCGGTTCGGCCCGTCCGCCCGGTTTGATATTGAACTTGAGATGGGCGCCATCGTCGGCGCGGCCTCGAACGGTCCAATCAGCGTGGAAGAAGCTTATTCCAACATCTTTGGCTACGTCCTGCTAAACGACTGGTCGGCGCGGGATATCCAGCCGTGGGAATACCAGCCGCTTGGCCCGTTTCAAGCAAAGGCGACGGCAACGACAATCAGCCCGTGGATCGTGACTGCGGCGGCGTTGAAACCGTTTCGCTGTGATACCCCGGCGCGGGAGTTTGAACTGCTCAACCACCTGAAAGACGCCGGGCCGATGCTCTATGACATCGACCTTAGCGTGACGATGGCGCCGCAGGGCGGTGAGGCGACGACGATCGCCGAAACGAACTACAACGAGATGTACTATTCGGCTGCGCAGCAGCTGGCGCACCACACATCGTCGGGCTGTCCTATGCGCGTGGGTGATCTGTTGGGCTCCGGTACGATTTCAGGGCCTGAGAAATCGCAGCGCGGATCGCTGATAGAGCAAAGCTGGGGCGGAAAAGAGCCGTTCACGCTGCAATCTGGTGAGACGCGTACGTTCATCGAGGATGGCGATACCCTGACCTTGATCGGGACGGCAAAGGGTGACGGATACTCTATCGGCTTTGGCGATTGTGTGGGTGAGATGATGCCCGCCCTCGATGATCCCTACAAACGCTGAAATAGGTGTGAAACGGCTATGGTTTCACGCGTGAAACTATATCCAAGATACTGTAATCGTTGATATTTATAGTTATGTTAATCAATTGCGCACGCCGGGTGCGCAATTGTTGACGAATAGACCTTTTAGAGTTTGGCCTGAGGGCATCGCCGCTTGTTGGGCGTTGGGGACGCCTAATGAAGTGCTGCTCCGCTTCTTTCGGAAATCTCCCAAACGCCAATTTATTGCGGCAGAATATTCTCAGGTATCGCAATCCCCTATTCGCGATAATACCGCGCCGCGCCGGGATGCCGAGGCACGTTCAAGCTGGGAAAAGGGTTTGCCGGGTCAAGGGTTGCAAGCGCCGGATTTCCGGCCTTTTCGGCCGGAATATTCCCCCAGAACGCCAAAGTGATTTCATACGCGTCCTGCTCTGACATCGCCACATTCACTGTCTGAACCAGTGAATAAGCCAGCGCCTTCACTGTTTCATTGGCGTTCGCTATTTCAGGGTAGGTGCCACCCGGAATTTCACCAATTGCGAAGCCAGGGAACTGAAACACGCCCGCGGCCCGCATTCGGGCGATGTCTTCATCGCTGAGTCCGACCAGTCGAAGGTTCCTATACTGGGACAGCCCTTTGATCAGGGGCAGGCCAGCTGGCATCGGCCGGACAAAAACATCAACTTTTCCAGCAGCGAAGGCTTGCTGTCCGGCGCCCCAGCCCATGGTCACAGGTTCAAAATCAACGCCCATTTCCAACCCGCCGGTCGATGAGCGCAAAACCACGCTGGCCGCGGCCAATGTTGAACCTGACGGCGGGCCAATGAATACTTCGTTGCCCTGTACCGTCTGGCGCATGCCGCCACTTGTTGAGGCGTCAGCAAGGATATGGTTGTAGCCATCCACAAAACTGAACAATGAGCGTAGGCTTCTGGCGGCGGCTTTCGCCTTTTCTGGCGCAACGGCGTAGACGCCGCCGCCAGCTTGCATTTCCGAGAAGGACGCCGGCAGAAAAACTGATGCCTCCAGCCGTCCGACCGCCAATAGCAAAGCAGATTTCGTCAGTGTTTGACTATGGCGTAAATCAAGATCGGCAGCGCCAGGCCAATGTTTGGCGATGACACCTTGCACAGCGCAGTTGGCGCCGATGGGAAGGCCGCATTCGACGCGAAAAGAATCTTCCCGCACCCCATCAAAAAAAGAAAAATCGCAAATAAGGCCAATGAGGCCCGCAAAATGTGGCATTTCGCCATTTTGGTTAGACTGTGTTTGGTCTGCATACACTTAGACATTTCATCAACCTGAATATGACATAATTTGCCCTTGATCGTCGCTCATTCACCGCTTCGAACAGATGAAGTGGGCGGTTGAGTGACCAAAAATAGACATCGGACCAAAGCGAAATGAAACTTTCCATTCTTGCCGCGATCGGCTTGAATTTCGTTGCTGTGTGCGCGGCGCAAGCCGCCCCTTGTGATGCGTTTTATGAAGTGCAGCCCAAGAACAAGCTAAGCGACATAGCGAAAGTCGCTTATGGGTCGGGCGACTATCAGCTGATTTTTTCTCGGAACCTTGACCGACTAACCAGCATTGCCAACCTGTCTGAGGAACAAGAACTGGTCATCCCATGCCTTCCTGGCGAATTGGGGCGCAGCCCTGACGCCGTCGCGCTGACGTTCCGTATGTTGCCGCTGGAAGAGTTTACCTCAATGAGCCCATCGACGCCCCTGGTGACGACAGTGTCGACAAACCCTTCGGCGCCTGTGCAGGCAAAGGGTGGCTCAGCTGATTTGGCGCTGCTGACTGCCAATGACAGCACGGGGCTGGCAGGCGAGGATCAGTCAAATGGCGGGGTCGTCCCGGCGCTTGTGAAGCGGGCGTTGAGTGCAAGCAACCCAACACTGGGTCAGGTCAACCTGTCCTTCATCGACGACAGAGATGCGCATGTTGAAACGTTGTTGCCCCGTGCGGGCTTTGCGCTGAGCTTTCCATGGCGGATGCCGGACTGCGAACAGCCGGCAAATTTGACCCCAAATCAACAGTTGCTGTGCAGGGACTTCGCCTTTTCAGATTCGATCTACACCCTTGCCGTTAGCGTCTTCACCAATCGCGGGCGCGCGCCTGATCAGGCACAGGGTTTTGGCGTATTATCAGCGATGAAACTATGCGCTTCTGAGCCTGCTGATCTGATGGTTCTCAGTCAGGGCGGAGCCAGAATTCTGAACGAAAATCTGAGAATGACTTCTAGCAGTTCAGAATGCTTCGATCTTCTGGCCAGTGGTGAGGTTGACGCCCTGGTTGCAGACGCCAGTTCTGTTGATCAGGCGTTGCTGGCCCGCGGCGACGCGCAGAAATTCGAAGAGGCCCCGTGGCTTGGCGGGCTGTCGTCAGTCCACGCCATTGCCTTCAAGGGCAATCAGGCCGGGATGACGGCGCTTGGCCAGTTGAACGCTGGTCTCGATGAAATCAAAACCAGTGGCGAATGGTTCGATGTGATCGCCAGACAGCTGTCCAATCCATGATTTGGCTTAGCCGCGGCGGCGCGCGATGATCGCCTCTGCGATCAGCAGATCAATAGGTTTGTCCACATCTATCGCTGCTTCTGCATGTGGCAGTAAAACCGGCTTGATTGTGCAGCCGATTTTTGCGGATGCCCGTTCAAACGCCTGAACTAGCGACAGACGTTTGGACGCCATCAGGGCCAGATTGACCAATCCAAACTTGGCGAACAAGCGCAGCGGGTTCTTGCGGTGCTGTTCCACATACGCCCAGAAGCGGATCGCCTTCAGGCCCTCAGCGCCTGACACGTAGAAGAGGTTTGCACCCGATATCGCAGCGTCGCTGAACCGGTAGTACGTGCGGGGGATGTCCGGGTACTTTGCTTCTATAACGCGCTTCTCCGCTATACCGATGGCAATATCGGTCCCCCGCGCGTCTGCAATGAAATCTGCGATGACTTCTGTTGTTAACAGGGGATTGTCGGCGGTGGTGATCAGATAAGTCGCATCTGCGCCATGAGCCTCTACCGTCTCTGCAACGCTTTCGCTGATCTTGGGAAAGGACGGCGTGATCGTCGCAAAACCATCCTCCACTACCTTGGCGACGCCGGCGGCAGTGGAAAGCGGGTCAAGGGATGCGTCCTCGGCAATGATAACTGAGCGGATGTGAGGCGAAGCGCTGAGGACTTCGATAACCCTGTCGATCATCGGGCGGCCCAGCACCGGAACCAGCGCCTTTGTGCGCAGGCCAAACGGCGCAGCGACGCGGTCAGGGCCGGGGCGCTGGCCTGCAAGGACGATTGCGACGACTG
Organism: uncultured Paracoccaceae bacterium; assembly: GCA_938092015.1. GTDB lineage: Bacteria > Pseudomonadota > Alphaproteobacteria > Rhodobacterales > Rhodobacteraceae > Pikeienuella. The sequence continues at coordinate 59,641 of CALKOT010000016.1, read as the reverse complement.
GTTTGGTCATAGGCTTGGGCGGTCTTTCTGTAGTCTCGCCCCATCCATAATGCGCAGGGCGGGGTTTTGCATCACCTATACGTAAATTGGCGCATACCAGGGCTGCAAATACACCGCAGGGCCGCCGATTGCGCGAGGGGGGCTTAGTGCATAGGTTCCGCTGCAACAAAAAAGGCGCTTTGACGATCCCCAGGTGGGGCCCGCGCTGCAATCGAGAACGGTGTGTGCATGTCGGATGGGGTCGGAAAGCGGGTTCGCAAGAACACTGGCCTTATGCTGGGCGCCAAAGGCATTGGCGCGGTCATGGCTGCGTTTGGCATCTTCTTCGCGGTGCAGGGCCTGTCGGTTGAGGAATTCGGCCTTCTCGTCTTCATGCACGCTTACATTCTGTTCTTTACAGAAGTTGCGACGTTCGACAGCTGGCTCGTTATGGTGCGCCACGCGGCAGGCGGCTTGACCGGCGATGAGGCGGAACGCAATGACCCCGCACGATTTGGCCGGGTGGCGCGGTTCTGCTCATCCCTTGATCTGTTGTCGGCCAGCGTCGGGTTCATCGTCGCGATCACGCTCGCCTATGTGCTGAGCGGCTTTATCCCTATCCTCCAGGACGCGACGCCATTCCTGTTTTTCTACTGCCTGCTTATCTTTCTGAACCAGAAATCCGCTTCCCTTGGTGTTTTGCGTCTGTTTGACCGGTTCGATCTGGTTGCGATGAACTCTCTGACGATACCGTTTACCCGCATGGCGGGCTGCGGGATCGCATGGGCGTTGGGCGCGCCGTTCTGGGTTTACATGGCGGTGTGGTTTGCAGGGTCAGCCATTAGCTATCTGACGCTGCCTGTGCTGGCGTATTTTGAGTTGAAGCGGCGGGAGTTATGGGCGGCGGCCACTGATAGACGGCTGACCCTGACGGCGCCGGAACCAAAAGTCTGGCGCTTTGTCATGTACACCAACATCGACACCGCCATCGCAGCGGGCGCCGCTCAGTTGCCGCTGCTGCTGGCGGGCGCAGTTGGCGGTGCGGGTTTCGCCGCGATCTTCCGCATCGCGCAGGAAGTGGCGATTGTGCTGGCCAAAGGCGCAGTGATGATCGACCGAGTCGTCTATCCGGAATTCACCAACCTGATTGCCAAAGGCGAAGGCGCGCGGGTGCCCGGCTATGTCCTGCGCACGGGCGGCGCTATGTTTGCCGTAGGCGCGGTCATCGGCGCCATCGTCTGGTTCGGTGGGCCCTATGTTCTGAACTGGGCTTTGGGGCCGGAATACGTGAAGGCGGCAGGCCTTGCGGTCCTCCTGATCCTCGGCGCTTCCCTTACCGCCGCCGCTGGACCGCTGTTCCCGGCGTTCTATGCGGCGGGCAAGCCGAAGAAGGCGATCTTTTCGCGATTATCAGGCCTCAGCGTCATGGTGATTGGCTTTTTCGCGCTATACCACACCGTCGGCCAGATTGGCCCCGGCTTCGCCGTGATGTCCGGCGCCCTTGTGTCACTGCTGGTCGCCGTCTATATCGCGCGACTTCACGACTGGTCGGCGTCAAAGGCGGCTCAGGGCCACACGGACTTGAGCGTATCGCGCACGTCGGCGGGCGACACATCGGCAGAGGCTGACAAAACCGGCGGGCCGGGCCAGCCGGGGTCTTCTTCAGGCCGGTCGTCGGAATAGCGAGGGATGACATGATAATGGACGTGCGGATCGACCATCATCAGCATGAGGTAGTTCATCTTGTCCGGGCCATAAGCGGCTTTCAGGGCGGTTTCGATGTCTGAGATCGCCTGGTGCATCTCGGCGAACGCCGCCTTGGGCAGTTCTGAATACGCGGTGACATCCGCATGCGCGATCAGCACCATCGCACCTTTGGTGGCCTGAGCGGGACGGCAGAGAACGGACCAATGCTCATAAGCTTTGATCAGCGTATCGTCGCCGCCGAAAGTGTCGTAAGTCGCGTGATGGGACATAAGAAAAACAGCGCCTCTGGTTTGGGGTGGGAAAGAAAAGACAATGACCGGTAACGTAGGCGTACATCTTTGCATCATTGGCGATCAGCCTTTCAAGATTTTTGGGCTGAGCCTGACCGAATGGCAGACCCGCAATTGGGGCCGCGCCGGGGTTGAAGGCGCGTCTGGCGTTGTCTACGCCGCCGCGCCATGGGTGCTGTCTTCGGGTCTTGCCGCCGCTGTTGTGTCCAACCCGGGCAAGGCGCTGGTCGGGGCTTCACCTGCTGGACAGGTGCTGATCGCCGCGCATGTTGAAGGCGAGGCAGATGAAGAGGCTATCAAGGCGCTGATCGCCGCGCCGACCGCCAGCGACGACGATATCCGTGCGCTGGGGCTTGAGCCGAAAGATGCAGAAGCGCTGGCCGGGTTCTACAACAAAGAACTCCGCAAACGCGAAAAGCCCTTTGCAGTTGATCTTGAAAACGACGGTGTGCGCCCGGCAGAACAGGCGTTGTTCGACAGCTCGTACAAGGGCGTCACGGACTTTGTGACCAAATACGCCTGGCCGATCCCGGCCTTTCATGTGGTGCGCTGGTGCGCGGCGAAGAAAATCTCACCCAACACTGTAACCACGGTCAGCCTGATGTTTGTACTGCTGGCGATGTATTTCTTCTGGCAAGGCGACTGGGCGCTGGGCTTTGCCTCTGCCTGGATCATGACCTTCCTCGATACGGTCGATGGCAAACTGGCGCGCACGACGCTGACCTCATCTAAATGGGGCAATATCTATGACCACGGCATTGACCTGATCCACCCACCGTTCTGGTACTTCGCCTGGGTGAAGGGGATGGAAAACACCGGCGTCGCTATCCCAGAATGGATGCACACGGCCCTGTTGATCACCCTATTTGGCTATGTCTTCGGCAGGGCCGTCGAGGGCGTCTTCATGCAGACCCACGGCTTCCACATCCACGTATGGGGCAAGGTCGACAGCTTTATGCGGGTCTATACCGCGCGGCGGAATCCCAACGGGTTCATCATGATGATGTTCTGCATCTTCGGCGCCCCGGTTGTAGGTTTTGCCGCTGTGACGGCGTGGACGGTCATCTGTAACACGTTCCACACTGTGCGATTGTTCCAGGCGGGCTTTACCAAGAAGGACCCGCCGCTCACCTCATGGATGGCGGCGTAGCGCAGATTTGATTGCCGCGCGCTTGCACACAACAACAAGAAAACGGAGTTAAGTTCCGATGAAAGCCATTATCCTTTCTGCTGGTCGCGGATCTCGCCTGCTGCCGCTGACCAACGATCGCCCGAAATGCCTGCTGCCTGCAGGTGCGCGCACTGTGCTGGGCAATCAGGTCGCAACGCTGTCTGAGGCTGGCGTCCGCGATTTTGTTGTCGTTACTGGTTTCTTGCCGCATAAGGTTGAGGCTGAGGTCGCGCACCTGAACGAAGACATTTTCGGCGGTGAAGCGCACATCCGCACACTGTTCAATCCGTTCTACAAAATCGCTGACAACCTCGCGTCCTGCTGGATGGCGCGCGGCGAAATGCGCGAGGACTTCATCGTTCTGAATGGCGATACGCTGTTCGAATTGGAAATTGCCAAGTGCGTTCTGGCTGGGCCAATTTCTAACGCCGTTCAGGTCACTGTCGATATCAAGGATGACTACGATTCTGACGACATGAAGGTCTCGCTGGATGGGGCGCGTCTGACCGCCATCGGCAAGACCTTGCTGTCCACAGAAAGCGATGCAGAATCCATTGGGATGCTGCGGTTCTGTGGTGAAGGCCGCACGCTGTTCACCAATCAGTTGGAAGACATGATGCGCACGCCCGAAGGGGTCGAAAGCTGGTATCTGAAAGCAATCCATGCGCTGGCCAAAGGTGGGGCGGTGATCAACACATGCTCCATCAAGGGTATGAAATGGGCTGAACTCGACACACCCGAAGATTTTGAGAACGTCACCAATCTATTCGGCGGCGCTGACTGATGATTGATCTGTCCGCTTCAGGCGCCGACCTCGGCGACCGGCATGCGGATGTGTGCATCGTCGGCGCGGGCGTCACGGGGCAGACCGTTGCGCGTCGGCTGGCGGCTGCGGGCAAGTCCGTCATTCTGTGCGAAAGCGGCGGCGTGGATTTTGACAATGATGTCCAGTCGCTGGCGACCGGTCCTAACCTGGGGGAGGAATACTACCCCCTTCGCGACAGTCGTTTGCGCCTGTTTGGCGGTACTACGGCGATCTGGGGCGGACGCAGCGTAGCGCTTGATCCTATCGATTTCATCAAGCGCGACTGGATTGAACATTCCGGCTGGCCAATCACCTATGAAGAGCTTGATCCCTACGTGGATGAGGCGTTCAAGGCGCTGGAACTGCAACGCCCACGTTCGTGGAGCGATATCGGTGAGGCGCAACCGCCTTTCGACCCCGACAAGGTAGATGCCCGCATCTGGGCGTTCGATCAGAAGGGGGAACGGTTTACGTCGGCCACCGATCTGGATCATCCAAAGATTGAGCTTGTTCTCAACGCCACGCTGACCTCGATCCGGCAGGGTGAAGGCGGTGAGGTTGAGGCGCTGGTGTTCAAATCCCTCGCCGGGACGTCACTGACGATTAAAGCTAATGACTATGTCATCGCAGCCGGCGGCATTGAAACACCGCGCCTGCTGCTGGCATGCGGCGAAGACCGCCCCGATGGCATCGGTAATGACCATGATCTGGTCGGCCGGTTCTTCATGGAACATCCCCACGCCCGAGGCGGCGCTATTCTGCCCCTGACGGATGACGTGGACGGGATGATGAAGATCCTGAGCCTGACAAAGCAAAAGATGTCCCATGACGGCCGTCGCTTTGCCGGCGCCTACCGCCCGAGTGAGGCGGCGCAGGCTGAACTTGGCATTCTGAACAGCGCCCTCAGCTTTGGCATCCGCCGTCATGCGGGGCAAAAGGTGGCGGGGTTCCAAAGCCTGATATCAAGCCTGAAACACAGCCTGCCCGCCAAGCGCAGCTTCCGCAGCACGTACCAGCAACTAAAGAAAGCCACCGTAAAGCTCGCCCCCCGCGCCGATAGCCGCATCGCAGCGCGCTGGCTGATGGGCAAGCGCGACTTGAAGGGGCTGTATGCGGTCGTGCGGGCCGAGCAGGCGCCAAACCCTGACAGCCGGGTGCGTCTGGTCGATGAGGTTGATGCACTGGGCGTGCGCCGCGTGGGGCTGGACTGGCGGTTTCTTGAGGTTGACCGACGCTCCGTCGCTGGACTGATGGGCCTGCTGGACGAAGAACTGCAACGCATGGGGGCAGGGCGGGCGCAGCCTGCGGACTGGCTGGTCGAGGGCGAGAAGCTCTGGGATTTCGATCCCCTGATCTCTAGCCATCCGATTGGCGGCTATCACCACATGGGCACGACCCGGATGGGCGCGACAGAGCGTGAAGGCGTGACGGATGCGGAGTGCCGGGTTTACGGCGCGCCGAACTTGTTTGTGGCGGGGAGTTCGCTGTTCCCGACAAGCGGCTGGGCCAATCCAACGATTACGATTATCGCATTGGCGCTAAGGCTGGGTGACTTTCTGGGCCAGAGGTGAGGCTGACAGGCGTACAACGCTGATGGCCTACAATCGCCCCCAGGTGGCCAGTAAGGGCCAACCTGCAGGACGCTCTACACGTGCTTTAGCAACATCGCATTCACATCGACCCGCGCGCGCAAGCGGTGTGCCAGCAAATAGACGCCGCCCAGTTTGCGCTGGATGAACAGCGCATCGACGCGAGGGATTTCGTTGATTTCATGCTCCATCGCGAAATCGCGCCCGTCATCGCGCATTTTCGCCGCCAACGCGCCATCCCCAAAATCGAACGGGCCGGGCAGGCGGAGAGGCGCGAACACTGTTTCCGCCATCTCCATCATTTTCGCGCGCATGTTAGCCCCGGCTGAGGACGGGATAAAGCCCAGTGACAAGCTTGCCGCCTCGACAGCCGCTACATCCCGCGCCAGCCCGGCTTTCAGGATCGCGCGATACCCGTCAGATACGTCTTCAGCGATGTCGCGGGTCGCACCAAAATCCAGCAGGATCAAGCGCCGTGTTTCCGGGTCATAGCGGTAGTTGGCGAAGTTTGGATCTGTCTGCATCAGGCGAAAGACGAACAATTCGCGCAGTGTGAGATCCATCAACAGGCTCGCCGCCCTGTCTCGATCTTCCTGACTGGCTTCTTCCAGCGTCTCAATCGGTTTGCCGGGCAAGAAGGTCATCGAGAGGATGCGTTTTGTCGTCAGATCCGGCTGTGCCACCGGAATCTTGAACGCCTCATCCGTGCCGACATTACCTGCATAAAGGCCCATGTACCGCGCCTCACGCTCATAATCCGCCTCTTCATGCAGCTGGCGTTTTGCCTCTTCCATCAAGGGGTCAAGGTTCAGGCCCTTGGGCACCAGACCCGACATCTTGATCAGGCCATAGACGTTATCAACATCGCTGTTGATTGAGCGCGCCACGCCCGGATACTGCACTTTCACCGCCAGATGGCGGCCATCGCGCGTTTCCGCCTTGTGCACCTGCCCGATAGAGGCGGCTGCGATGGGGCGAACATCGAACCGCTTGAACTGCTTCAGGAAATCAGCGCCCCATTCCTGGGTCAGCACTTTTTTCAGCTGTTGCGGCGGCATGAAATCCGCTTGATCGCGCAGGCGCGCCAGGATCGAGGCCCATTCCGGCGGAAGGACATCACCGCCCTCCATCGAGATCAGCTGCCCGACTTTCATCGCAGCCCCGCGCATCTGCGCCAGACGGTCTGCGACGCGGCGGGCGTTGGCGGGTGTCAGCAACAGATCGCGGGTGCGCGGGCGCTCACCCGCCGACAGCTTGCGCGCGGCCTCCGCCGCCATACCGCCCGCGATACTGGTCGTCATGGCGCCAAGCTGGGCCAAACGTCCAGCGCGAGACTGAGGCACGGCGCGTCCGCGCGGGATGGTCGGTGCGGTCATCGACAAGGCCTTTTTGCGCTAGGATCGACCTTCATATATGCCGCCAGCGCTGATCTTCCATCAATCGCAGAGGACGCTGTATATTCAAATGGTGGCAGAACGAAAGTGCAACAAACTGCGTCTTTTTTAAGGCAAAACCCCTGAATCATATATACTTTAATGGCTTGCAAATTCTTTCACACGTGAAAGCTTTTGCAAAGCGCCGCCGTAGCCCCTTCTCTAAGTCTACGGCTGCTGATCAATTTGCACCTTGCTTCATAGGGTAAAAGACTGGTGAGTGAGCGGCGCCTACCGCACCTCCCCATCCGCCATCCGCCTCTCCAGCCACCGCACCGCCGCTGAGATCAGCAGCACCAGAACCAGATATTCCAGGATCAGCACCGTGTAGATCTCTAGCGCGCGGTATTCGTTGGTGTTGAGGTCGTTCGCCCGCCGCATCAGCTCCTGCATGCCGATGACGCTGACAAAGGCGCTCATCTTCACGATGTAGATGAACTGGTTGGCCAGCGGCGGCAGGATGCGGCGGATGGCCTGGGGCAGCACGACATAGCGCATGGTTTGCCATTTCGTCAGGCCGATGGTCTGCGCCGCCTCTGACTGGCCCTTGGCGATGGACTGGATGCCGGATCGGTAGATCTCTGCCGTGAAGGCGCTGTCTGAAAGGGCCAGGGTGATGACGCCGGCCCAGAACGGATCGACGTTGAACTCAAACCAGGTCCCGCGGATCAGGAAGGGCAGGCCGAAATAGATCCAGAACAGCAGGGGGAGAAGGGGGATGGAGCGGATGAACTCCACATAGATCCGGTTGATGATCCTAAAGACCCGCCACGTCGACATGCCCATCACCGCGACGCCAAGGCCGACGGTCATGGATAGGGCGGCGGCGATGGCTGAGATGTAGATCGTGCTCGGATACCCGGCGATCAGAAACCAGAGGTTGACGCGCCCGCCTTCCAGCAACGGGTTGACGACATACCAACCCCACTCGGAGTTGGACGAGCAGGCGGACAGCACTAGGCAGCCTGCGAGGACGATCATGAAGCGGGTGAGGCGGTTTTCTGACGTCATCATTCGCCTCTAGTGCTTCAGGATCTGATCAAGGAAGGTGCGGCAGCGTTCGGTTTGCGGGTTGCCAAAGAATTCCGTCGGCGGGCCGGTTTCCACGATCTCACCCTGATTCATGAACACCATCTGGTCCGCGACTTTGCGGGCAAAGCCCATTTCGTGCGTCACGACGATCATGGTCATGCCATCGTCCTCCGCCAGCCCGACCATGACGTCGAGCACCTCAGAAATCATCTCTGGATCGAGGGCAGAGGTCGGCTCGTCAAACAACAGGATCTTTGGCTCCATGCACAGCGACCGGGCGATGGCGACGCGCTGTTGCTGGCCGCCGGACAGTTGACCGGGTTTCTTGTCGGCCTGTTCTGGAATGCGGACCCGATCGAGATAACGCATCGCCAGCGCCTCGGCGTCTGCCTTATTCATGCTGCGCGATTTCATCGGGCCCAGCGTCAGGTTCTCCATCACCGTCAGATGTGGGAACAGATTGAACTGTTGGAACACCATCCCAACGTCGGACCGGATCGCATCGATTGAGGCGCGGTCGTCCTTTAGCTCAACGCCTTCGACTTTGATCACGCCCTTTTGATGCACCTCAAGCCGGTTCACACAGCGCACAACGGTCGATTTGCCCGACCCTGAGGGGCCGCAAATCACCACCCGCTCGCCGCGCTTAACGTTAAGATTGATGCCTTTTAGGACGTGAAAGTCGCCAAACCACTTATCTACGTCACGCATTTCTATCGCCAGGGGATTATCTGTCGCCACGGCACTCTCCTGACAGTTTCTGCGCTATGGGCGCGGTAAGAATTTCTAGTGGAATAAGCTTTGGTCACAAGGTTTAATCGACATTACCGGTCGGCGCCCTATCTTGGGCGGGGCCTAAGGGACGCATTCCGCGTCTTATCCAATGGGAGCACTTTCCAATGAAATTCGCAGTATTTGCGCTGTTCGCCGCGGCGCTCAGCTTTATCTCCGCGCCGCCTGCATATGCGCAGTCCGCACTGAATGAAATCCTCGACAGTGGTAAGCTGAAGTTCGGCACCACCGGCGACTGGAATCCGATGTCCACCCGCGATCCGGCCACAAACAGCTACAAAGGCTTCGATATAGATGTCGCCACTGAGTTGGCAAAAGATCTGGGCGTTGAGGTCGAATTCGTCGCCACAGACTGGAAAACATTGGTGAACGGCGTTGTAGCTGGCAAATACCACTTGTCTGGCTCCGCCTCGATTTCACCGGCCCGCATGAAAGCGGCAGGTTTCTCTGCAAGCTACATCTCGGTTGAGATCCTGCCTTTCACCACCAAAGACAAGGTCGGCAAATTTGACGGCTGGGATTCGCTGAATCAGCCGGGTGTCAAAGTCGCCACCACGCTGGGTACGACGTTTGAAAAACTCGCCCGGGAATGGTTCCCGAACGCCGACATCCAAGTCGTCGAAGCGCCCGCTCGCGGCTATCAGGAAGTTCTGGCGGGCCGCGCCGACGTCTTCATCACCTCGAACATCGAAGGGTCCACGCTGTCTGCGAAGTTCCCGGTTGTCCGGGTTGCTGGCGCCGACGCCCGCGCGCCATCGCCAATTGCGATGCTGTTGCCGCAGGGCGATCAGGTCTGGATCAACTACGTGAATAATTGGGTGAAGCTGAAGCAGCTGAAAGGCTTCTTTGAGACGACCCGTGCGAAATGGGGCCTTTGACGGCGTCTGTTTCCCTAGCATTCTGCGCTTAAAGCGCTGATTGATACGCCCGGCGAGGTTTCCCTCGCCGGGCGTATTTGCGTTTAGGGGCGTGCAGTTTCGTACACACTGGGTGAGTACTGCTTAGGTTGAAGGGGTGGACATCACACAACGTTTGATAATATTGTGACAAAATATTTCAATTTTTAGTTGGGGCTCTAATGACCTTTTCGCTTAGCCTGTTTCAGGCGGTTTTGATCTTGAGTACGGTTTTCGCTGGGACTGCGGCGCTGCTGGTTGGGGGCCGGGGGCGTTTCTTCAAGGATCTTCGTTCTTTTGGTGCACGCAGCTGGAAAGACAGCGCTGCACGCAGGCAAGGCGTCGTCCGGATCGACCAGTCAGGCGACCTTTCAATCAATCACGGCGCAAGACAATTGTTTGATGGCTTTTCCGGCGCAACCCCGACGCGTCGCGCGCTGCTGGACCGAATAAGGGACGCCGCAAAGGGCGCCGCTGGCCGATATGAATTTGAACAAGCTCTGTCCAGCCTCGCCACCGCAGGGGCCGCTTTTGCGCTGCAGGTCAAAACGAAGGCGGGTAAACGCCTGGATGTTATAGGGGAACCTCGGGGCGCGTCAGTTTCGCTAGCGCTATATGATGTCACTGACATTCACCAACGCATGATCGCAGCAGAGGTCCGCGCTACTGAGAAGGTCGAAGACGCGCAGTTACTGGCTTCGGCCCTGGAGACTGCGGAAATTGCGGCGGCGCGGGTCGATGCGGCGGGCGAGGTTACATGGCGCAGCGCTGCAATGGACCGGCTGCCATAACGGCAGGCGAGGGTGCTGGCCGGAGCTGCGGCGCCGCTGAAAACGCGTACCGGCGTTGGCAGACACAGCGCGGAAGTGACGGTGGACGACGCCGTCTATCATCTTGACGCCGGACAGGCGCCTGGCGGCGGGCGCATGATCACGGCGACCCCTGCGCCCGAAGGCGGGGGTAGTGATGCTGCATTCGGTCGTTTCGTCAATACGATGGCGGAAACCTTTGCGCACCTTAAGGTCAGCTTGATGATCTTTGATCAGCAGCGCCGTCTGACCCTGTTCAATCCAGCGACGGTTGACCTCTTCGGCGGTGATCCGACCTGGTTTGCGCGACGGCCAAACATTGTCGACATCCTCGATGGAATGCGTGAATCGCGGGCGATCCCTGAACAGGCCAATTTCATTAAGTGGCGCGATGGCCTTCTGGCCCAGTTTGATGGCCCAAAGGCAAAGGAATATGTCGAGGATTGGCATCTTGCCGACGGCCGTACGATCCACATCATTGCTCACCCGCACCCATCCGGTGGTCTGGCGATCACCGCTGAAGATATCACCGCCAATATCGACCTTTTGCGCAACACTGCTGCAGACAAGGCTGTAATGTTGGCCACGACAGATTTTCTGGAAGAGGCGCTTATCTTTTTTGGGCCTGACGGCCTGACGGCCTGTCGCGTGTCGCCAATGCAGCTTTCATGCGGATGTGGCAGTTCCCGTCAGAGGAATTCGCTAAAGCAAAGCATGTTGGCGAGGTCGCCCGTCATTGTGCAAAACTGTCTCAGGGCGACGGATACTGGTCATGGTACAGGACCGAGTGACAACTGGCGACGGCCGACGCAAGGTCCGGGAAAAATTCACTCTCGTCTCTGGCGCTATTGTGCAGGGCCGGTATTCGCCAATGCCAGATGGGTCTTCTCTATTGGTGATGAGTGACATTACGGCCTCTGAAAACATCGCCACTGCGTTGCGTGAGCGGAATGACGCCCTGGAACATGCTGATGAAATCAGGGGGGCGTTGGTTGAACAGATCTCGCATCAGATGCGCACGCCGCTGAACGCCGTCTTTGGTTTCAGCCAATTGTTGGGCGACGAAAGATTCGATGACCTGACCAAACGCCAGCGCGAATATGTCGATGGCATTTCAAGCTCATCAAGGGAATTGCTGGACGCCATCAACGGCATGACCGACCTGATCAATGTTGGTTCGGACAGTATGAGCCTTGAAGGTGAAGCGCTCAGCCCGCTGGAAACAACACTTGAAGTGATTGAGCTGGCCGCCCGCCGGTTTGAAAGCCGAGGCGTTACAATAGATGTGGCTGAAACGAACGACATCGGTGCCTTCACAGCCCATCGCGTTAGGTTGCGCCAGATCGTGTTCAACCTGCTGATCGACGCGCTCACCAAAAGCGCAGACAACGCCTGCATCAGGCTTGAGCTGTCGTTGCTGGGGCGAAAATTAATCATCAACGTATCACATCCGTCCGACGAGAATTCTGGCGATGTCGGTCTGGCGTTATCTCTGGTCCGACGGTTCGCCAGTCTGCATGGTGGCTCGGTCGAGGTGAAACATGATGATCGGGGCGGCAGGCAGGTTGTTTGCGCCCTGCCTGAATGCTCGTCGTTTGCTTTAACTGCACCGCAAGTGGAACTTCCTCTCGCAGCGGAGGTTTTATCGCGCTAACACTTCGCTGGATGACTGACGACGCGATTTCCTCAACCGAACCCCCGATTGCGATCCCGCTGGGCGATGACGCGGACACGACGCGTATTGGCGCGGCGCTGGGCCGGGCTTTGGCGCGTAGCGACGTCGTCTTGCTGTCAGGTGGCATCGGCGCTGGCAAAACTGCGCTCGCCCGAGCAGCGATAACTGCGCGGTTGGCGAGAGTCGGACGCACAGATGATATCCCATCTCCGACATTCACATTAGTCCAGATTTATGAGGCGGACATTCCTATCTGGCATGCTGACCTCTATCGGCTAAGCGTCTCTGATGAAGTTTATGAAATTGGTCTGGATGAGGCTTTCGAAACGGCGGCGGTCTTTATTGAGTGGCCCGATCGTCTTGGCGCAGCTACACCCGCCCGCGTTTTGAAGGTTGAACTGGATTTTGGTCCCAAAGGCGAAGGGCGCATCGCCGTGATTCAGCCGCTTGGACCTGGCTGGGCGCCCGTGATGGACGCGCTGAAGGACGCAATATGAACCGCGATGATGCGAAATCTGCGTTTCTGACCGCCGCCGGATGGGGAAGCGCGGACATATCGCCATTGGCAGGCGATGCTTCGAACCGGCGATATGAAAGACTGGCCAACGGTCCTGGCGGTCAGCATGCCGTGTTGATGGATGCGCCGGCTGAACGGGGCGAAGACATCTCAATTTTTCTAGCCTTCACAGGGCTTCTGCGTCAGATGGGCTTGTCCGCACCGGACGTACTGGAAGTAGATATTGCGTCCGGCTTCGCCATCATCGAAGATCTTGGCGATGCTCTCTACGCCCGTGTTGCAGCTGAGACGCCGGCGAAGGAAATGACACTTTATGAGGCGTCGGTAGACCTTCTGGCGGCGATGCATGAAACACCTCCACCAACAGTGGCTGAAGGATCCGGCGCGACGGTTGCGATCCAGCCTTATGACGGAGCAGTGCTAAGGCGAGAAGCGCGACTTGCGCTGGATTGGTGGCGGATGGGCGTAATGGGTGAGGCGCCCAGCGATGACTTTTTAGCCGAGCATGATGCGCTGATCGATGCAGCCTGCGCCGATGTTGAGGGCGATCGTTCGGCGCTGGTCATGCGTGACTATCATGCCGAAAACCTCCTTTGGTTGCCTGACCGGTCTGGCCATTGCAGGGTAGGGCTGCTGGACTACCAGGATGCGCTTTTAGGCGCACCCGCCTATGATCTGGTATCGCTTTTGGAAGATGCCCGCCGCGACACGAGCGAGGATCTACAGGCCGCGATGCTGGATCGCTATATTCGCACGACTGGCTTCAGTAATGAAGCTTTTCGCGCTGCTTACGCCGCGCTGGGCGCTCAGCGAAACCTAAAGATCGTGGGGATATTCGCCCGGCTGCACCTTCGTGATGGGAAGCCTGCTTATTTGGATCTGATCACCCGCGTTTGGAACCACCTGCAACGCGACCTGGCGCATCCTGCCTTGCGACCGCTTGCAGAGTTTGTTTCGCAACATATTCCTGCCCCCACCCCTGACGCGCTGACGCGGATCAGGGCGACGAAAGTATGAGCGGGCCGACTACGGCGATGATCATGGCGGCCGGGTTCGGAACCCGGATGGGCGCGCTGACGGCGAGTACGCCAAAACCGCTGTTGCCGGTCGCGGGACGCGCGCTCATTGATCACGCGCTGGACTACTGCGCAGCGGCGGGGGTGACCCGGCATGTCATCAACCTCCACTATCTTGGTGGGCAGATCCGCGACCATCTGGCGACGCGCGATGATGTAGTGTTTTCGGAGGAACCTGAAATTCTGGAAACCGGTGGCGGCGTCACCCATGCCTTGCCTTTACTGGGCGACACGCCAGTCTACACGGTGAATTCGGATGCGATCTTTGTCGGCCCGCCCGCCTTGCCGGTCTTAGCAAACGCCTGGTGGCCAGATGAAATGGACGCATTGTTGCTGATGGTTCGGCGTAAGGCCGCGATAGCCTACACCCGCGCTGGCGATTTTCGGCTGGAAGGTAGGCGACCGGTGCGAAGAGGAGAGGCGGCAACCGCGCCTTATGTCTATTCTGGCGCTCAGATAATTAGACCTGAGGCGTTCGCGGACGCCCCGAATGGCGCCTTCTCAACGAATGTCATCTGGGATCGTCTGAACGCAAAAGGCAAACTTGCCGCCGTAGTCTATGACGGCGCCTGGGTTGATGTTGGCACGCCTGAGGGCCTGAAGTTGGCCGATGAGGCGCTAACGTGAGCGCTTTTGGCGACCACGATGGCCCACGTGTTTATGGCCTGCCGCCGGGCGCCAATTTCACAGCAGAACTGGCTGCAGGCATCAAAGCGCGCCTTGCCGGTCAGCCGCCTGAGGCGCTTGCGCGGGTTGAGGTCGCAATTAACACATCCCGCGCATCCCGCGCCCTGGAAGAGGCCTTTGAAAATGCGGCTGAGGCGATGTTTCTGCCGCGCATTACCACTTTTGAGCGCTTTGTAGATGATCCGCTGACCGACGTGCCGCCCGCTATTGATGGGCTGGAACGGCGCCTGACGCTGACCCGCCTGATCGACCGAATGCTAACGCTCGATCCATCGCTTGGCCCGCCCGGCGCTGCCGGGCCACTGGCCGATACACTAGCACGGCTGCTGGATGAGATGCATGGATCGAAGGCGCCGTTGTCGTCGCTGGACGGGGCGGTCGATGATGCGGCGCTGGCAAAACATTGGGAAACGTCGCTAAAATTTCTCAAAGTTCTTGGCGACGGCTGGCCTGCGCATTTAGCCGAAAAAGGCGCGGTCGATCCTGAGGCGCGTTACGCCCTTGCCACCGCCGCGAAGATTACAGCGTTACAGTCCGCGCCGCCTTCGCACATGGTGCTCGCTGCGGGCTCTACCGGATCAAAACGCGTTACCTCTGATCTGCTGGTCGCCCTTGCAAGCTTGCCACAAGGCGCGGTCGTTCTGCCGGGATTTGATTTCGCATTAGATGGTGCGGGTTGGAAGGCGGCGACGCCAGAGCATCCTCAGTTCGGTTACCGCCAGTTGCTGGATCACCTTGACCTTGCGCCGACCGATGTGCGCCCTTGGACTGGTCAACGAACGCCTGGCGCCCGCGCGCGGGTTTTTGCTGAGGTGCTACGCCCAGCACCAGTCACTCATCACTGGCTGCGCGCGCTGCCAGCCCTTCGAGCAGACATTCCTGCAGCAACGGACGCAATGACGCTGATCGAAGCGCCGTCGCCCAGGCGAGAGGCTGAGGCAGTCGCACTGATCATACGCAAAGCGCTTGAAGAAACGACCGGCAGCGTCGCCCTTGTCGCCGCTGATCGTAACCTTGGTCGACGCATCGCTGCTGCGCTGGGACGCTGGGGAATTGACCCGGACGACAGTTCAGGTCGCCCGTTAGCGTTGACGCCGCCAGGGGTGTTCCTGACTTCAACCGCCGCCTTGCTGACACGCAGCTTCGATCCGGTGCTGCTGCTGGCCTTACT
Organism: uncultured Paracoccaceae bacterium; assembly: GCA_938092015.1. Taxonomy (GTDB): domain Bacteria; phylum Pseudomonadota; class Alphaproteobacteria; order Rhodobacterales; family Rhodobacteraceae; genus Pikeienuella. The sequence continues at coordinate 44,012 of CALKOT010000016.1, read as the reverse complement.
GAAGCATCCGCTTTCGGACGCACCTGGGCTTGAGATTGCGCGGATGGAGATGGACGGCCTCAGAAATCGTGACATCGCCCATCGCCTGACCGGCGTTGCAGCGCTTTTGACCACAGAGATCACAGAGGGGCCTGAAGAACGGCAGGGGCCGCTCGTGGCGCCTCAACTGGCTGAAAGCCTCTCTCATCTATTACCGTGGGCTGGTGATGAACGCCGTCCGCTCGCCGAATGGGTGCGCCTGCATCGGACGGTTGCTGAGGCGATTGCATCCGAAAAGTTGTGGGAAGAAAAAGCAGGCCTCGCCGCCAGTGCCGCGCTCGAAAGGTTTGAGAAAGCTGCTGACGCATACGGCGAAGCTGCGGCGTCTGAGTATCCCCAACTACTAACCGCGGCGCTGTCAGAGGCTGGGGATGTCGCCGCAGAAGCGTATCTAGGCCATCCGCGTGTATCGATCTGGGGTACGCTTGAAGCGCGTGCGCAATCGGCTGAGACAGTCATTCTGGGTGGCCTGAATGAAGGCGTCTGGCCCGCCCAGCCTGCCCCCGATCCGTGGTTGAACCGGCAGATGCGTGAAAAGATTGGCCTGAACGCGCCTGAACGTCGGATCGGGCTGGCCGCGCATGACTTCCTGCAAGCGGCGTCTGCGCCGACTGTCTACCTGACACGCGCGGTGAAGGCTGACGGTGCGCCCACGACCCCGGCGCGCTGGCTATCGCGCCTGACGACTTTGCTGGAAGGCGCCGAAAAGTCCGCGCTTGAGGCGATGCAGGGCAGGGGAGCCGAATGGGTCACTTTGGCCGAGGCGATAGATGCGGTGGACGCGTCGGTTGAGCCTGCAGGGCGCCCCGAACCCCGTCCTCCGGCAAAGACGCGGCCCCGAAGATTGTCGGTGACAGAGATCGAAACCTTGATCCGCGATCCATATTCTATCTACGCCAAGCGCATCCTCCGCCTTCGTGCGCTAGACGAACCCGGCGCGCCGCCTGACCAACGCCTGCGAGGTGAAACGCTGCATGCGGTAATGGAACGGTTTATCAAGGAATGTGACCCTTGGCCCGGTCCTGACGCTGCCCGGAAAGTCTTTGATCGCCTGTCCGATGAAGTGATTGCTGAAGTCGCGCCCCCTCCCGCATTGGTTGATATTTGGCGCGCCCGCCTTGCCCGCGTCGCGCCGTGGATCATCGGGCAAGAGGCTAAGCGCCGTGAATACAGCCGTCCCATCGGGGCTGAGTTGCATGGCATCGCCACGATCCAGACTTTGCTGGGTGATTTCACCCTGACGGGCCGCGCCGACCGGGTGGATTTCATTGACAACCTGCCAGACGGCGGCGTGGCGATCATCGACTACAAGGCGGGCCAAGCGCCCAGCAACAAGCAGGCGCAGGTCTACGCCAAACAGTTGCCCCTGCTGGGCGCGATGGCGCGGGCCGGGGCGTTCGATGCGTTTGAGGCCGAAACTGCCGCCATCCTCACCTATGTCAGCCTGTCTGGCGCTGACGATGGCGGCAAAAACACCGAGATCGACCCTGATCCAGAGGCGATGAGCGGACTGATCCAATTGATCAACGCTTTCCAGTCTGAGGATCAGCCTTTCCTCGCTCGTGCGGCGCCAGAAGAAATTACCTGGGCCAGCGACTACGAACACTTGTCGCGGTTTGGGGAATGGTCCGATCGCGTCCCGGGGGATGAGGCATGAACGCGATTGGCGATACCGCGCAACAGGCGCAGCGCCGAGCGGCTGATCCGGCCGGCTCTGTCTGGGTTGCGGCCAACGCAGGTTCTGGCAAGACGCGCGTCCTGACCGAACGCGTCGCGAGGCTGTTGCTGGAAGGCGCCCCGCCACAGAAAATCCTCTGCCTGACCTACACCAAGGCGGCGGCGGCAGAGATGCGATCGCGCCTGTTCGGTATGCTCGGCGGCTGGGCGATGATGGAAGAGGGCGCTCTGCGCGAGCAGCTCAGCGCCCTTACCGGCGGCGAGATCAACATTGACCTAGACCAGGCCCGCCGTCTGTTTGCCGAGGCGTTGGAAACCCCGGGCGGTCTGAAGATCCAGACGATCCATGCCTTTTGTGACAGTCTGCTAGGCCGTTTCCCATTGGAGGCAGGCGCCCCGCCGTCGTTCCGCATGCTGGAAGGGCGCGAGCAAAAGGCGCTGGTTGCTGAGATCATGGATGATCTGGCTGGTGGACCTGTTTTTCAGGACATCGCGGCCCTTTTGAACGAAGACGCGGTCGATAGTCTGGCGCAGGACGTCATCGCCAATCGTGAGCGGTTTGTGGGTGAAGTGGATCAGGCCGCGATTGCCGCCGCCTTCAACGCTGCGCCGCCCTTCGATCAGAACGCTGCAAGGTTGGTGGCGATTGAGGCGCTGGATGACCGGGCGCTGCTGGCGATGATTGCGGCCTATGCAGCGGGTACGGACAAAGAGCAGGAAAAAGCGAACCGCCTTCGCGATGTGTTTGAAACAAAAGGTCTGGCGCTGGCGGAAGGTCTGAAAAAGGACTTTCTGACTGGCAAGGGAACGCGCCTCGCACGCGTTGCAACTAAAGCCAGCAAAGTGGCTGAGCCGAACTGGGAAGCTCACACCAACCATCTCATCGACATCGCAGTTGCAGCGCGCGAAGCACAGCTCGCCGCCATTGCCGCTGACCGCACGGCACGCCTGATGCGGTTTGGCGCGGCGCTGGTGGAACGGTATGAGGCGGCGAAAGCGGCGCACGCCTTGCTGGATTTCGATGACCTAGTGGGCAAGGCGCAGGCCTTGCTGACATCATCCGAGATGGCGCAATGGGCGCTCTACCGCTTGGATGGCGGCGTCGATCACATTCTGGTTGATGAGGCGCAGGACACCAGCCCCGAACAATGGGCAGTGATCCGCGCCATCGCCGAAGAGTTCCACGCAGGTGAGGGCGCACGGGATGGCGGGCGCACGCTTTTCGTCGTGGGTGATGAGAAACAATCGATCTACAGCTTTCAGGGTGCCGCACCGGGTGAGTTTAACCGGATGCGCCGTCATTTTGATGAGCGGTTTCTGGCTGCAGAAACGCCGATGAAGGGCGAGGAACTAGCGGCTTCTTTCCGATCCGCCCCTGCCATCCTGTCTGCAGTGGATGCGGTTTTTCAGGATGACGCGGCTGATGGGCTAAGTGCGGCTGGCGCCCCGGTCAGCCATCTCGCGTTTCACCAAGCCCGTGCGGGCCGCGTTGACCTTTGGCCGCTTGTTGAGCCGGATGTGGACGCGCTGGACCCCGAACCCTGGTCCCCGGTAGACATGCCCGCCCCGCGCGAGCCGCGCGCTCGTCTAGCCGGAATTATCGCTGATCACATCGCCGATCTCTTGGATAGTGGCGCCAAACTGCCAGGCGATGGCCGTGCAGTTAGGCCTGGCGATATCATCATCTTGCTACAAAGCCGCAAACCGATGATGGCGCCGCTGATCCGGGGCCTGAAACAGCGCGGCGTGCCCGTCGCAGGCGCTGACCGCCTGATGTTGACTGAGGAGTTGGCGGTCAAAGACCTACTCGCGCTACTTCGATTTGCAGCGACGCCGGATGATGATCTGACGTTAGCGGCCCTGTTGCGATCACCTCTCTTCGATATCAGTGAAGAGGCGTTGTTTGCTCTGGCGCATGGACGCGAAGGCACGCTTTGGATGGCGCTGCGTGATCTTGAAACGCGCGAAGCGAAGGTTCTGTGTAAAGTTCGAAAACAGGCTGACTTCCTGCGCCCTTACGAAATTCTTGAACACATGCTGGTACAAGAAAATGGGCGGATGCGGATGCTGGCGCGATTGGGGCCAGAGGTGGAGGATCCGATTGATGAGCTGCTGGCGCAGGCGCTTGCTTACGAAAGCGTAGAGCCGCCATCATTAGAAGGCTTCCTTGGATGGATGGCGCGCGGCGATGAAGAGATCAAGCGCGATCAAGAAGGCGCAGGCGGGCAGGTTCGCGTGATGACGGCCCACGGCGCCAAAGGGCTTGAGGCGCCGGTTGTCATCCTGCCGGATACGATGCGGGCGATACGCGAGGACCGCGGCAAGTTGGCCAAGGTGGATATGGCGCGTCGGCCAGCTGCTGCGTGGAAAGGCAAGAAGGGTGAGGAGCCTGCTTTGTTGGCGACCGCGCGTGAGAAAGCCTCGCAAGCACAAGTCGAAGAAAATCGCCGCCTTCTGTATGTGGCCATGACCCGCGCCGAAGATTGGCTTATCGTCGCTGGGGCCAAAGGCAAGCGCGCTGGTGATCATTCTGACACTTGGTATGGCATGGTTGAGGCAGGCTTGGACCGACTGGATGCGACAGTCGCAATGGGCGCAATACCCGAAGGGCTTGATGGTGAAGTCCGGCGTCTGGCGACGGGCCAGGAACCGCGTGTCGGGGATGCCGAAATGGCCACTGTCAAAGCGCACACAACGCTTCCGAACTGGGCGCTGACGCGTCCTGCGACCGCTCGAAAGCATCGGCTTGAACCTGTCGCCGCCAGCGCCTTTGGGCCCCCGCACGATACATCCACAGGCGTCAGCACACTACCGCCTGAAATCGCTCGGCGGCGGGGTGAGGCGATCCATGCCGCTCTGGAACACGGCGCCGAGGATGCAGAAGACATCCGCCGGATCATCACCGCCACAGCGTCAGAGCTGCCAGCCGCGCTGATCGCCCCGGCAATGGCAGAGGCTGCTGCGGCCCGCGCCCTGCCCGAAGCCGCAAGATATTTTGGCGCAGACGCAGTAGCCGAAGCGACAATCAGCCTGGCGCTGGGCGAAAAACGCATCGCAGGCCGAATAGACAGGCTGTGTGTTGCATCGGATGCAGTCTACTTCGTCGACTTTAAATCCGACGCTACACCTGCCCCGCCTGATGCGCCGCCCGCCGCTTATGTTGCACAATTGGCGGCTTATAGAGCGGCTCTGCAACGGATTTATCCCGGAAAATCCATTGTGGCTGAGATTTTGTGGACATCTGAACCTCGTCTCGACCGGATCGAAAGCACTCTTATGGACAATGCTTTAGCGCCACTTTCTAAATCATCAAAACAAGATCAAGCCGAGGGTTAGGGCAACCACCGCTTGACCGCCCCCCGCCGCGTTCATAGGTTCTGAGCCCGGGCCGTGCAATGCCCGGAAGAACATGAGAGAGGAAGGATTGATCATGTCTACAGTCGCTGTAACTGACGCGAGCTTCGAAGCCGACGTGCTGAAATCCGACAAACCCGTCGTTGTCGATTTCTGGGCGGAATGGTGTGGACCCTGTAAGCAGATCGGACCCTCGCTTGAGGAACTTTCTGCTGAGATGGGCGAAGAAGTGACCATTGTGAAAGTGAATATCGACGACAACCCGAACGCACCGTCCAAGTACGGCGTGCGCGGCATCCCGACGATGATACTGTTCAAGGACGGCGAAGCCGCTTCGACGAAAGTCGGCGCCGCGCCGAAATCTGCGATCGAAAGCTGGATCAAGGAATCGATCTAAACCGCTGATCAAATTTCGGAAAAGGCCGGGCCATAGCGCCCGGCCTTCTTCTTTGGCTGGCCTTAGGCGCAAAAAACAGTACAGACGTGCCATGTTTTGGCGATCTTTGTTCTCCAGACCGATCCTCTGGATTTTCACGCTGTTGGGATTCGCGTTCAATGTTTTGCTGTTGAACGCCATATCTAGCACCGTGGCCCCCAGCCTTCTGATTGACCATGAAAGCGGCCCAGCGGTGGATCACATCGCGTTCTGGGCGGCTGGCTGGCTGGCCAATCATGGGGATGCGGCCGCCGCATACGATCCGGCAGCGCTTGCGGCCGTGCAAAGTGCCGGGTTGGGATATGACTATCTAGGCGTGATGCCTTGGTTCTATCCTCCGCTCGCGCAGGTTTTGGCGCAACCTTTTGCCTATCTCAGCCCAGCCTGGTCTCTGATTGTGTTGGGGGGCGCTAGGCTTGTCGATATTTACCTATGCCGCATGGCGCATCTTGCCTGATCCATTGGCGGTTTTGATGGCGGTAACTTTCAGTGCTTTTGCTGTCTTGTACAACGGCCAGATCGGGCTGTTCATCGCCGCCATTGCTGGGCTGTGCCTGTTATCATATCGCAGGTCGGGCGGCGGTGGCGGATGGTTGGCGTTGTTGATGCTGAAACCTCAAACAGTATTCGCCATTCCCCTGGCGATGGCGTTTTCTGGCTGCTGGCGGCCGATTGTGACCGCCTGTCTGGCAGGCGCCGTCCTGATCGCCGTATCGGCGGCTTGGCTGGGCGTCGACGTCTGGCTGACGTTTATTGGTGCTTTTACCGGAACTGTAGACTTCTTTCTTGTAGATCCGGCTCGCAGTGACCTATGGGCGAAATATGCAAGCGCATATGGCGTCTTGCTGTATAACGGCGCGCCAATACGGGGGGCGGGTATGGCGCAGGCGGCAGTCAGCTTGGCGGTAATTGCTGTTGCAACCATAACGCTGCGCCGCTGCGGGCCGACTGACGCCGCCCTCGCCATTATTGTCTATGCGGCCATCATCGCGGCGCCGCGTATATTCGTATATGACCTCCCCTTGCTGGCCATCGGCGCCTTGTTTCACGCCCGAGCTTCCATCAAACGTGGATGGGCCTGGTGGGAGGTGCCTATGTTTGCTGTTGGTCTGGTACTTATGGAAACCGCCTTTATCACGGTCCCGCAGGCAGCAGGGCTTATAGCCCCTGCCTTTCTGGCAGCTAATTATCTACGCCACATCGATGAGACTACCATCAGTCGTTGCAATTAACCGACCGACTGGTCAGGTTATGGGCTGAGAATCGACATCGCGACCGAACTGGAAAGCCGGTTTTGTTGTGATGCGCCACGATGGAAAAGGAATGCGCCATGACTCTGACCCTTCAAAGCTACGCTGCAGGAAAATGGATCCCTGCGGGGTCTGACGCGCAGTCGTTGGCGCACGCCGCGACAGGCGAAGTGGTCGCAAAGGCAGGTGGCGCGGCGCTAGACACTGGCGCCATGCTGACCGAAGCGCGGGGCAAGGCCGGGCCTGCCTTACGCGAGATGACGTTTCATGCCCGCGCCCGTATTCTGAAGGCGCTGGGCGCGTATCTGATGGAGCGGAAAGATCAGCTTTATACGCTCTCCTATTTCACCGGCGCCACCAAGGGCGACAGCTGGATCGACATCGACGGCGGCATCGGCACGCTGATGCTCTATGCCTCCAAAGGGCGTAGAGAGCTGCCGGACAGCTGCGTTTATCTCGATGGCGATGTCGAGCTATTGTCGCGGAACGGCACTTTCCTTGGCCAGCACATCAGCACCCCGATGCAAGGCGCGGCGGTCCAGATCAACGCGTTCAACTTCCCGGTCTGGGGGATGCTAGAGAAATTCGCGCCTGCGTTTCTGGCTGGCATGCCCTCCATCGTCAAACCGGCGACGCAGACGTCTTACGTGACTGAGGCGTGCGTGCGGATGATGGTTGAAAGCGGGCTGCTGCCCGAAGGATCGATCCAGCTGATCATCGGCGGGGTAGGGGATCTTCTGGGCCAGCTAGGTTATCAAGATACGCTCGCGTTTACCGGTTCTGCTGCTACTGGGCTAAGACTGCGCAGCCATCCAAACCTGCTGGCGAACGCGGTGCGGTTCACGGCTGAGCAGGACAGCCTGAACGCCTCTATCCTCGGCCCGGATGCTTGCCCAGACACGCCGGAATTCGAGATTTTCGTCAAGGAGGCGGCGAAAGAAATCACCACCAAAGCGGGGCAGAAATGCACCGCGACCCGCCGCATCATCGCACCCGAAGCGATGGTTGGTGATTTGATCGACACCCTGTCCGCCCGCCTCGCCAAAACGACCATCGGCGACCCAACCGATGAAGCGACCCGCATGGGCCCTGTTGTTAGCCTCGCGCAGCGTGCTGACGTGCTGGACAGCGCTGCGCGGATCGCTGAGGGCGCTCAGCTCGTCTATGGTGATTCGCCGATCAATGGAGACGCCGAAAAGGGTGCCTTTGTCGCCCCGCGCCTCTACCACTGCGACGACCCCGATGCGCACGCCGCCGTACACGAGACCGAGGCGTTTGGCCCTGTCTCAACCATCATGGGTTATCGCGACATGGCCCACGCAGCGGATCTCGCGAACCGGGGCGGCGGATCACTGGTCGCGTCGCTGTTCACGCATGACCCCAAGGTCGCGCAGGACGTCATCATGTCCTCCGCCGCCCATCATGGGCGCATCTACATCAACAACCGGGACAGCGCGAAAGAGGCGACAGGCCACGGCTCTCCCCTCCCGCACATGGTCCATGGCGGGCCGGGCCGCGCTGGCGGGTCTGAGGAACTGGGCGGCGTCCGCGCCGTCATGCACTACATGCAGCGGACGGCGGTTCAGGGCTCACCCGAAATGCTGACGGCGATCGGCGGGACCTGGGTGAAGGGGGCCAAAGAGGTCACCGGCCCCGCGCATCCGTTTACCCGCACCTTCGACGAAGTGCAGATCGGTGAGACGATCTGGACTGAACCGCGCACCGTAACCCTTAAAGATATCGAGACGTTCGCCCATTTCACTGGCGACCTCTTCTATGGTCACATGGACGAAGAGGCGGCCAAAGCGAACCCGTTCTTCCCGGGCCGCGTCGCCCATGGCTACCTGATCCTCAGTTTCGCGGCTGGTCTGTTTGTGGAGCCGAACCCGGGCCCCGTCCTCGCCAATACCGGCCTCGGCGATCTAGCGTTCCAAAAGCCGCTCTCTCCCGGTGACAGCATCAAGGTGCGCCTGACCGTCCGTAAGAAAACTCGCCGGACTGACACGTATGGCGAGGTCCGCTGGGCCGTCATGGTCGTCAATCAGGACGAAGAGCAGGTCGCTGAATATGAGCTGCTGACCATGAACGCCTATGAGTATCCGCTGTGAGCAATCATGAACTGAACGCCAGCTTCGAAACCTGCCACTGGGGCTATTTCGAAGCGTCCATGCCCCCGGTCCTAACCATTCAGGACGGCGACGCTGTAACCATCCGCACCGTATCTGGTGGCGCGAATGTGCTGCCGCCCGAAGGATTCCATGTGCCGCCAGAGCTGCCCGAAATCCACGAGAAATCGGAACGCCTGTTACCCGGCCACATCCTTACTGGGCCGGTCGCCATCGAAGGCGCCAAGCCGGGTGATGTGCTGGAGGTGCGCATCAAGGACGTGCGTCTGCGCCAGGACTGGGGCTGGAACATGATCCGCCCGCTGTCTGGCACGTTACAGGATGATTTCCATGAAGAGCGGCTTATGAACATCCCGCTCGACCTCGACAAGAACATCGCCAAGCTGCCTTGGGGCCTCGATCTGCCGCTGGCGCCTTTCTTTGGCGTCATGGGCGTCGCCCCGCCGCCCGCCTGGGGGCGCATCGGCTCCATTGTGCCGCGCCTGATGGGCGGCAACATTGATAACAAGGAATTGGTCGCGGGATCAACGCTGTACCTGCCGGTTTTCACGGAAGGCGCGCTCTTTTCCTGCGGCGACGGTCACGGCGCGCAGGGCGATGGAGAGGTGAATGTCACCGCCATCGAAACAGCCCTCGAAGGCGACTTCGAGTTTCACATCCGCCGTGACATCAGCCTGACGACGCCGCGCGCTGAGACGCCGACGCACCTAATCACCATGGGTCTCGACCCCGACCTGGATCAATGCGTCGTGCAGGCCCTGCGCGACATGATCGCGCTGCTGGGCGAGAAGGCGGGGCTGAGCCGCGAAGACGCATACACCCTTTGCTCCCTCGCCGCTGATCTGCGGGTGACGCAGACAGTAAACGGGTCAAAAGGCGTCCATTGCATGATACACAAGGATTTCGCGGGTCGCTGACGAGAGGGCATTGGGATGTAAGCAATAGAACATGACGGCGTCGCCGTCGTTGGGCCGGGCCAGACATACGAGGGCGGACAAGGCTTCACCTATGGCGCAGGCTGCTCGGCTGAAACGGTGGGCGTCACGTCGATCTGCTTGAATATTCTGTCAATGCCTGCCGGTGCAGTCGCCAAGGCTCATTATCATGAAGGCATAGAAACCATCACCTTCCTTCTGGAGGGGACCTGCAAGGTCTATTATGGCGATGATCTGGGAAAACCGGTGGAGGTGCAGGCGGGCGAACAGTGCTTTGTCGCCGCATCCGTTCCCCACGCCCCGCGCAACGAAAGTGGTGAGCCTTGCACATGGGCAGTGGCGCATTCATCGGGAAGTGACCAAGATGGGTTGATCCTGACGCCGGATCTCGACGTCAAGCTGGCGGCGCGATTTGCTTGATAGGGCGACAATCATCCTGTTGAACGGCGTCAGCAGTGTCGGCAAATCGTCCATTTGCAAGGCATTGTAGTCGGTCACGACCGACCCTTTTCTCTATATGGAGATGGACGCCTATCTCGCCGCCATGCCGTCGAAATACCAAGATCATCCCGACGGCCTCAGCTTTGAGCGGGGGGAGGCGGATGGACGCTCGACGATCAAAGTGAAAACCGGGCAGGTCGCTGAAAACGCGCTGTCCGGCATGCGTCATGCTGCGGCGGCGGTGGCAGGGCAGGGGAACAACTTAATTATTGACGAAGTGTTCTTTGGCGACCGCCACAATGGGTTTTGCAACCCGGTGGTGGAATATCGGCGGCTGCTCGCGCCCTATACTCTCAAAATGGTTGGCGTTTTTGCGCCCCTAGACGTGATCGAAGCGCGAGAGGCTGCGCGCGGTGATCGCATGATTGGCATGGCCCGCTGGCAGTTTGATGAGGTTCATTACGGCATGCGCTACGATCTGGAAGTCGACAGCGGGGTTGCGTCGGCAGAGGAATGCGCGGAACAGATTAAAGCCGCTTTTAGCCTTTGATCCCAAAACTGCCCCTGCGGCGCCTGACCTTGGCTGATCGCCAGAACATGGCTTAGCATTCCCCATGACGCAGCCGGACAGGGGACGCCGCAAGATGAACAATTCAGACAACCAGCCTTGGGACAACCCGCGTTGGGTGACCAGCCGCCACAACTTTGCACCCGAGATCGCCATCCCGCCGCGTCCTGTAAAGCTGCACGATTTGACCCTGCGCGATGGCGAGGAAAGCGCCGATCTCGCCTTCACCACCGCCGACAAGATCCGCATCGCGGAAAAACTGGCCCGCCTTGGCATCAAACGGACCGAGATTTTCCTAACCGTTCCAGGGTGGGAGGAAGTAATACGCGCCTTCATGGCTCGCGATCTGGGCATGGACCTGTGGGTGACATGGCAGCCGGGCCGGGTGGAAAAGGCCCTGGACCTCGGCACGCGGCACGTCATGGTCTGGCACCATATTGGCGACGATTTCCAGAAACATGTGTTTGGCACCAACCGCACCGAATTCCTCGACAAGACGCTTGCTGAAATCCGCGCAGCGAAGGCGGCGGGCTGCACCGTCAACCTCTTCATGCCAGAAAGCACACGCGGCGACCTCGACAACATCATGGCCGTCGCCAAAGCAGCTGAGGCGGAGGGCGCCGATGCCGTCACCGTCGTTGACAGCCAGGGCATCGCCCGCCCCGCCGCCATCGCCTTTCTGGTCGGCAAGCTGAAGGCAGAGACGAAGATGGAGGTCGAAGTCCACTGCCACAACGATTTCGGCCTCGCCGTCGCCAACGTTCTGGGCGGCTACGAGGGCGGCGCTGATGTGTTGCAGGTGTCGGTGAACGGAATCGGCTACCGGGCCGGGAATGCCGCGATGGAGACGGTCGCAGCGGCGCTGGCGATGGTCTACGGGGCGGAGACTGGCGTCGACCTGACCCGCCTGCCTGACATCTGCCGCGAGGTGGCTGAGATCAGCGGCATACCAAACGGCTACTACAGCCCAATCGTCGGCGAGGGCGCCTTCCGGTACGAACAATGGCGCTCAATCAGGGCATTTGAAGACGCGGGCGAGCGGCGCCAAGGTTTCCCGTTTGAGCCAGAGGTGGTCGGTCGCAGTCCCGAACTGGTCATCGGGAAGTGGAGCGATACGGGCGCTGTCATCCAGAAACTTGCTGACTATGCCCTTACCGCTACATCCAACCAATTATCACGTATTCTGAAACGATCACAGCGGGCAGGGACAGCGCGGCACAGACCATTGGAAGATCATGAATTTCTTGTCATTGCGGAAGAAGAGGGGGCTGTCGACAAGGCTTAGTGGGTACGGTCGCCAGCGGGCGCTTGCCTCTTGACCATTTGCTCGACAGCAGTCTGGATACGTCCCGTATTCTGTACCGTCTCCAGTTAAGGACCGCCTCGTGCCATCGCCTACCCTGAAACCGCTGATCGATATGTTCCACGCCAATGGTCGCCCGCGCGTGATCTCGCTGGTCGTGACGATCTTCGGCGACGCCGCTTTGCCGCGAGGTGGGGAAATCGCGATGACCGATCTGACGGCTATCACGGGCAACATTGGCGTCTCCCCCGGCGCGCTGCGCACCGCGATGTCTCGACTGGCGGCAGAGGGGTGGGTTGAGCGAGAAAAGGTTGGGCGCAACTCTCTCTACCGGCTTTCAGATCAGGCGCGGGAGGATTCAAATTCGGCGGCCGAGATAATCTATGCCGCCGATCCGGTGTCACATCGGGAATGGATCGTCTCAATCGATCAAAACGCGGTTGATGATGGCGCTGCTGCAATCAGCAAGTCAGTGCGTATCCTGCCTGTCGGTCAGCGCTTGGCAGAGGTTGATGCAGGAAGATTTGTTTTGCTCGGCTCCCCCCTCCACACACCAAAGTGGGTGAAGGACGCGGTTGCGCCACCGGAACTATATGATCAGTTTCGCGCGTTGAAGTCCGCGTTGGCCGCCGAAGACCTATTCAGTGAGGCCGCCAACTTGTCCCCCCTAGACGCCATGAGCGCCCGCATCCTGATCGCGCACTTTTGGCGCCGTCTGATCTTGCGCCATCCATTTTTACCAGAAAGTTTTGTTTCAACTGAATGGCCGGGACTGGACTGCCATGCGGAGGTCGCAGCCGTCTATAAGGTGGCGGTAGACGCGGCAGAGCCGTACTGGGGCACCCCAACCTCAAATCCCGGTCGTGCAACAATCGGCAACCGATTTCAGTAATGATATGTTACGAAATATCTTGAATTTGATATTTTCGTAACATATCATTACTGAAATACAGCGGAGATTCGCCATGTACTCTCAGGGCCTAATCGGCACCGACAGCAGATCGGAAGAAACGCCAGAATTCCTCGAAGCGTTCCAAAAGCGCATCGACGCAGATGAGAAAATAGAGCCGAATGACCCGATGCCGGAAGGGTATCGCAAAACCCTCGTTCGTCAGATCGGCCAGCACGCTCACTCTGAAATTGTCGGCATGCTGCCAGAAGGTAATTGGATCACCCGCGCCCCGTCGCTTCGCCGCAAGGCGGCATTGTTGGCGAAGGTGCAGGACGAAGGCGGGCATGGCCTCTATCTATACTCGGCTGCTGAGACGTTAGGCGTTTCGCGCAAGCAGATGACTGAGGAATTGCTGAGCGGTAAGGCCAAGTTTTCTTCGATTTTCAGCTACCCTACGCTGAGCTGGGCCGATATCGGGGCCATTGGCTGGCTGGTTGATGGCGCGGCGATCATGAACCAGATCCCGCTTTGTCGTTGTTCGTATGGCCCCTACGCCCGGGCGATGATCCGGGTGTGCAAGGAAGAGAGCTTTCACCAACGTCAGGGCTTTGAAATCATGACGGTTCTGGCTCAGGGCTCAGACGAGCAAAAAGAAATGGCCCAAGACGCGCTGAACCGGTTTTGGTGGCCTGCGCTGATGATGTTCGGACCACATGATTCCGAAAGCTCTAACGGCGATCAGTCGATGGCATGGAAGATCAAACGGTTCACTAATGATGAGCTACGCCAGAAATTCGTCGATGCAACGGTGCCTCAGGCGGAATACCTGGGCCTTACATTGCCGGATCCTGACCTGAAATATAACGAAGAAACAGGCAGTTACGACTTTGGCGCGATAGATTGGGATGAGTTCTGGCGCACCGTCAAAGGTGGCGGTGTGATGACCCGCGAACGTCTGGCCGCGCGAAACAAGGCTTGGGACGAAGGCGAATGGGTCCGCGACGCAGCGCTGGCCCACGCCGCGAAGCGGAAGGCCCGCAAGGAAGCGGCTCAGCACGCCGCGGAATAGGCCGATGTTGATCGGCCAGTTCAACATCGCACGCGCCCGTTGGGATTTGGATGATCCCTGGATGAAACCGTTTTTCGACGCGGTTCCGCCCGTCAATGCGTTGGCGGAGCGTACGCCGGGCTTCGTGTGGCGGCTGGAAGACGACAGTGAAATGATGGCGACGCATTTCGCGCATGAGCCGCGCTTCACCATGACCCTGTCAGTGTGGAAGGATGTTGCAAGCCTCCGTCATTTCACCTGGAACACTCTGCACAAGAAGTTTCGGCTGAAGACACATGAGTGGTTTGAAAAAATGGATGAGGCCTACCTCGCCGTCTGGCCCATAGCAGATGATCACCGCCCGACAGGGGCCGAAGCCGTTGAAATGCTGGCTGAGTTGCGCCGCACCGGACCCACTGAAAGGGTGTTCGGGACTGAGGCGCTGATGCCTGAGGCGGTGGTCGGATGGCGCCTTCAGTGAATCATAAAACCAGCGCTGCCGATCAGCATGGCACCCCACCGCCAAGCGGTTCTTTCGAGGGCGTCATTGTCGCCATTCTGGTGACAGTCGCCGGGATCGCGGTGGCTTATATTCTCGACCTGTCAGATGGGTTGCGCATCGCTGTCATGGTGCTGGCCATAGCGGTGGGTGCGGCCTGCGGCGCAGCAATAACGCGCGGGAAACGCAGGAAGGCCGCCAAGGCCCGCGCTGAGGTTGAGGCGGAAAGAGGCCACGCCACTGATCAGGAATATCAACGCAAACTCGATGAAGCCAAAGGACGCGGAGAGTTGTAGTCGCGCTACCTCGCCCGACTAAATCCAAGGAAAGAAACGCAAATGAGCTCTGAAATCCCCCTCTGGGAAGTTTTCATCCGTCCCCGTAACGGCTTGGCCCATCGCCACTGCGGCAGTTTGCATGCGGCGGACGAGACCATGGCTATTCAAGCCGCGCGCGACGTCTATACGCGCCGGGGTGAAGGCACGTCGGTTTGGGTTGTGCCATCCGCCGCGATCACGGCGTCGGATCCTGAAAACAAGGACGAGAACTTTGAACCGGCGGAAAGTAAAATCTACCGTCACCCAACCTTCTACGAAGTGCCTGATGAAGTGGGCCATATGTGATGGATCGCTCTGAGGCCCTTTTCGAGACGCTGATCCGTCTCGCCGATGATCACCTTATCCTTGGCCATCGCATGTCCGAATGGTGCGGCCATGCGCCGATGCTTGAGGAAGATCTGGCGATGCCGAATATTGGCCTCGATCTGATCGGCCAGTCTCGCCCGCTCTACACCTATGCAGGTGAGGTTGAAGGCAAAGGCAGGGATGAGGACGATTTCGCCTATCGCCGGATTGAGCGCGATTATCGCAACCTGTTGCTGGTTGAGCGCCCCAACGGCGATTTTGGCCACACAATGCTGCGCCAGCTCTATTATTCCGCATTCATGGAGCCGTTCTGGCGTGAGGCGAAGAACTCCACCGACGAAACCATCGCCGGTATCGCGGCCAAAGCAGTGAAAGAGGTCGCCTATCACGTTCGTCATTCGGGCGAGTGGGTGATCCGGTTGGGCGATGGAACAGAAGAAAGCACCCGTCGCATGGCAGATGCTGTCGAAGCATTGGCGCCGTATGTCGATGAGGTGTTCGCTGACGATGAAGCGCTGGATGCCGCCGCTGACCTGGGCATCATCCCATCGCCAAAAAACCTGCGCGCAGAGTGGGATGCGCGGATCGATGCGATTTTCGCCGAGGCTCAGCTGGAACGGGCGCAAACCGTCTCAATCTCAGGTGGTCGGCAGGGTAGGCATGGGGAGCAGATGGGCTTTCTGCTCGCCGACCTTCAATACGTTCAGCGCACCTATCCCGGCCTGACATGGTAGAGGTTCTTAACCTCGACCAAGCGCGTGCGTGGAAAGCCGCCGCCGCCGTTCTGGACCCTGAGGTTCCAGCGGTGACGGTTGCTGATCTGGGCATTCTGCGTTCAGTTGAGGTTAGCGACGGCGTCGCCACGGCGAAGGTCACACCAACCTATTCTGGGTGCCCAGCGGTCCTTGCCATCGAGCTGGCGGTGGAAACGGCGCTGCTGGATGCGGGTTTTGAAGCAAAAGTTGAGCGGGTTATCGCGCCCGCCTGGACGACCGACTGGATCACCGAAGAAGGGCGCGAAAAACTGCGCGCCTATGGAATCGCTCCACCGGTGAAAGCGTCGAACTCCGTCAGAGCTTTGTTCGGCGAAACGGTTGTCGCCTGCCCACGCTGCGCCTCGGAAGATACAGAGCGGGTTAGTGAATTTGGCTCAACCGCCTGTAAGGCGCTCTACAAATGCCAGTCCTGCTATGAGCCTTTCGACTACTTCAAATGTATCTAGGGAGAACGCTGTGAACCGTACCGATGACGCCAAAGCCGTCGCCGCTGTAATGGACGCATATATTGCGGGCACAAAGAACAGTGATGTTGCTGGGTTGAAGAAGATCTTTCATCCCGATGCTTCGATGAGTGGGTATTTTGGACCCAACATCATGATTGGCACGCCGCAACCTTTCTATGACGAGCTTGAGGCCAATGAAGTTGGGCCGGAGTATGCAGCGCATGTCGTTTCCGTCGTTGTAACGGGCAACACAGCGCTGGGCCGGATTATAGAAGACAATTTGCTTGGCTTATCTTTCGTCAACGATTTTCACCTGATCAAGATGGATGGCGATTGGCTGATCATCTCGAAACTCTACCACCACGATAATCCCAAAGGTTGATATGGCCCCCCGTTTTCACGAATTGACGTTGGCGGATGTCCGCTCCGAAACGGTTGACTCCGTAGCTCTGTCTTTTGAGATCTCAGAAGACATGAAAGACAACTATGCTTTCACGCCTGGCCAATACCTGACGTTGAGGGCAGAGATTAACGGCGAAGATGTGCGCCGGTCATATTCCATTTGTTCGCCTGTCGGTTCAGAGACGCTGGATGTCGGCGTCAAATGGATTGAGGGGGGGCGGTTTTCGGATCACGCACAGCGTCTGAAACCGGGCGATAAGGTGCAAGTGATGACGCCTCAGGGCAGGTTCACCGCTCCTATCGGCGGCGCGCATGACTATCTTTTGCTGGCGGCGGGTTCGGGTGTAACGCCCATGGTCTCCATCGCCACATCGGTGTTGGAAGGCGAGCCGGATAGCACCGTCACCATGTGCTACGCGAACCGCACGACGGATAGAGTGATGTTCCGCGAAGCGCTGGACGACCTCAAAGATCGATACATGACCCGCTTTCGCCTCACACACGTCATGGACGAAGAAGCGCAGGATGTGGAATTGTTCAATGGACGTCTGGATGCCGAAAAGCTGGAAACTCTGGCGACGCGGGGGCTGATCCATCCCCCCAGCTATCACGCCATCTACATTTGCGGCCCTCAGCCGATGATTGAAGCAGCTTCAGAGGCGATGAAGGCGTTGGGGGCAGACGAAGGCAAACTGAAGTTTGAGTTGTTCACGCCATCAGGGGCCCCGCCAGTCGCCAGTTCTCGCACCATCGCCAAAGATGCCGTCGGTGCGCAGGTTGAGGTCATTGTCGATGGCGCCAGCCGCAAATTCGAAATGGCGCTCGGAACCATGCTGGTCGATGCAGCGACACGATCGGGTCTCGAAATCCCGTATTCCTGCGCCAATGGCATGTGTGCGACTTGCCGCTGCAAGCTGACCAAAGGCGAGGCGGAAATGTTGCAAAACTTCAGCCTTGAGCCCTGGGAGACTGACGCAGGCTTTGTGCTGGCCTGTCAGGTACAGCCGAAATCAGCCGCGATCACCTTGGACTTCGACGCGGTTTGATCAAGCGAGAATAGCGATAACCTATTTTGTTTGCGAAGGGCTTTCGTCGCGGCGAAGTCAGCCTACGAAAATGCACTTTTCTTCCTGAATTGCGAGTCGTAACTCTTGCTATGCAGCAGGAGTTTCCCCTGGAAACGGGCGACTTGCGTAGTGTGCGTTGATTTATGGTTGGCTGCCGGGCGAGGTGGGGCAATGTTCTATGAATTAAAATCTGTGCTTGTCACAGGCGGCGCCGGCTTTATCGGCTCGCACCTTTGCGAGCGTTTGCTAGACCTGCGCGCATCTGTGTAATGCGTCGACAACCTGTCATCAGGGCTGCGCGCTAATGTCGATCATCTGGCCTCGCACCACGATTTCCACTTTGTGGAGCATGATATTACCGACCCCTTGGCGTTGGAGATCGATGCGATATTCAACCTGGCCTGTCCGGCAAGCCTGAAAAGTTATCAGCTTGACCCGATAGGAACGACGCGCACCTGCGTCTTGGGGGCGATGAATGTGCTGGATATCGCCACACGCCGGAATTGCCGAGTTTTTCAGGCCTCCACATCTGAGGTTTACGGTGATCCGGCCCAGCACCCTCAGGTCGAAGGGTACTTTGGCAACGTTAATCCGATCGGTCCGCGTGCTTGTTATGATGAAGGCAAACGTCTCGCGGAAACGCTGTTTTTTGACTATCACCGTATGCGCGGGGTCGATATCAGGGTGGCGCGTATCTTCAATACTTATGGGCCGCGCATGAAGACGAATGACGGACGCGTTGTACCGAATTTTGTCGCGCAGGCTTTGGCGGAGGACCTCCTTACCGTCTATGGTGGCGGGGCGCAGACCAGGTCGTTCTGTTATGTCGATGATCTCGTCGATTGCATTCTGGCGATGATGGCCGCTGGACCAGAGGCGATTGGACCAATAAACCTAGGCGCGCCCTTTGAAATGACTGTGTTGGCCTTGGCGGAAATGATCCAAAGGCTGACAGGCGCAGGTTCCGGAATAGTCAACATCCAGCTGCCAGAGGATGACCCTTTCCAACGGCGCCCGGACATCAGCCGTGCGCAGGCGGTGCTAGGCTGGACGCCGCGCGTTGAGCCTGAAGAGGGGATAATGCGGGTGATCAATCACTTCTCGGCGACAGAATCGGCGCGATTTACAAAAGTACCGGCTTAGAGCGCGTAGGGCTGTTCCGAAGACTGGTCTGCTTCAGCTTCCGCCCAGTCTACCATCCGCATAGTTTTGGCGATGTCGACCGAGTAGCCATCGCCTTGCGGGGTTGCGACGACAGTTCCCATTCGCGCACCAACAGCGTCTGTGATGTCGGATACCCAGCAGTTGAACCTGTAAGACGGGTTAATGATTACGTGTCGGGCGCCCCAGCGGGCGGCGTGGTATGCGTGGGCCCAGTGGCTGCCCTCCATCGATACAACGACGCTGGCGCCAGCTGTTGCGGCAAGGATAGCATTGAGATCATCGGTAGCACTGCAAACGCGGTAACCGCGTGCGACAAGCTGTTTTTCAAGATCTTTTTCATTGTCCAGCAATCGCCGAACGCCCGTTTCACCGCGTTTGATGAACACGCCGCGATGCGTTTCTGCGCCGATTTTTGCAAACAAGCGGCGGCGCATTTCCGCAAATCGCGCGTGTCGTCCGGCGTTTTGCCCAATGTCTTCGCAGTAAGTCATTTCCTTGAAGTAGACGAAAGGCGATTTGATTCGGTCCAGCCCCAGAATGTCCAGATATTCGCATGCATGCGGCCAATTTTGCGGCGTTCCAAAGTAGAGGGCCTCGTCGGGAAGTCGCAGCAGCGTATGCGCCAGCCCATCCAACATCCAATGAGCAAAAAAGCGGCGGCCGATGGTTGGGGGTGAGTAGAATCCGGTCTCGTAAACAGGAATTTTCGCGGTTATCAGACCTAACAGAGAGTAGGATCCGCCAGTTTGAAACCGCCCAGCGGACGTATAGAATCCACGCGGCGTAGCAAGAACATTGCGAAAGGTATAGCGAATGGTCGCTTCATGCCGAACAGCCTCGCCATTCACACTGCGCCATTCTTTACCCAGTCTTCCGGGGTGCATGGCATCCGTCACCAGCGCCTTTCTTCTTCGAACATTTCAACGGGTGACAAAGGTCGGACTTCTGCGGAGTGTATCACCTCCACAGCACCTTCTTCAAGAGAAAGGCGCCGACCCTTCGCCAGGGTCAGCGCCTTTACAAGAACATGGTAAAACCTGCCTAGGGCGTGCATCTCCGTTAGGTGATCTTTGTCAGCAGATCATCCAGTGAGGCTTTCGCATCGCCGTAGAACATCCGTGTGTTCTCTTTGTAGAACAGCGGGTTTTCGATGCCGGAATAACCGGTGCCCTGACCACGCTTTGATACGAACACTTGCTTGGCTTTCCAGACCTCAAGCACCGGCATGCCAGCGATCGGAGAGTTTGGATCATCCTGCGCCGCAGGGTTCACGATGTCGTTGGACCCGATGATGATCACGACGTCCGTATTAGGGAAGTCATCGTTGATCTCGTCCATCTCCATCACGATGTCATACGGCACTTTGGCTTCGGCCAGCAGCACGTTCATGTGGCCGGGCAGACGGCCTGCGACCGGGTGGATCGCGAAGCGTACTTCTTTGCCAGCTGCGCGCATACGGCGCGTAAGCTCCGCCACGCCCTGCTGGGCCTGCGCCACCGCCATGCCGTAACCTGGTACTATGATCACGCTGTCAGCTTCTTCAAGCGCGGTCGCGACACCATCTGAATCGATGGCGATCTGCTCGCCTTCGATCTCAGCCGATTCGCCCTGCGGGCCGCCGAAGCCGCCGAGGATGACGGATACGAACTGCCGGTTCATCGCTTTACACATGATATAGCTGAGGATCGCGCCGGAAGAGCCGACCAGCGCACCCACAACGATCAAAAGGTCGTTGCCGAGGCTGAAACCAATCGCCGCCGCCGCCCAACCGGAATAGCTGTTCAGCATAGACACAACGACAGGCATGTCCGCGCCGCCGATGCCCATGATCAGGTGGTAGCCGATGAACAGGGCCGCAATCGTCATGATCGTCAGCGGGGCAACGCCGCCTGTGCTGAAATACCAGACCAGACAGACCAGCGAAATGATCGCCGCCGCCGCGTTCAGGAAATGACCGCCGGGCAGTTTCTTTGCGGCTGAATCAACCGATCCAGCCAGTTTGCCGTAAGCGATGACTGAACCGGTGAATGTGATGGCGCCGATGAAGACGCCAAGGAACAGCTCAACCCGCAGGATTGAGATCTCAACGCCGTCTTTCTTGGCGAGCAGGGCGGCAAAGCCCTCCAATGCCTTCTTCTCGGCATCGCCCATGGCCATGACGCGGCCAAGCTCGATGTGCGCGATGATGCCGACGAAAACAGCCGCCAGACCGACGAGTGAGTGCATCGCAGCCACAAGTTCCGGCATTTGGGTCATCTGGACCTTGGTGGCCAGCTGATAGCCGATGGCGCCGCCCAGCAAGATCAGGATGATCGAGGCGTGCCAAAGACCTGAGCCTGGGCCGATCAGCGTGGCGACGACCGCGAGGGCCATGCCGGTGATGCCGTACCAGACGGCTCGTTTGGCGCTTTCTTGACCGGACAATCCGCCAAGCGACAGGATGAAAAGGATGGCCGCAACGACGTATGCGGCGGTGGTGAAGCCGTAATCCATGTCTCAGCCCTCCCTTAAGATTTCTGGAACATGGCGAGCATCCGCCGTGTCACGAGGAAACCGCCGAATATGTTTATCCCTGCCATGAAGACTGACAGCGCGGCGAGTATGATGACCAGCATCGATCCCGACCCAATTTGCATCAGGGCGCCTAGGATGATGATCGATGAGATGGCGTTGGTGACAGCCATCAGCGGCGTGTGCAGCGAGTGTGCAACGCCCCAGATGACCTGGAAGCCGATGAAGACGCTCAGCACGAAAACGATGAAGTGCTGCATGAAGCTGGCCGGGGCGACGAGGCCCACACCCAGCAGCAAGGCGCCGCCAACAGCCAGCAAAGTGACCTGGTTCTTAGTCTGGGCCTTGAATGCGGCGACTTCTTCGGCGCGCTTTTCCTCTGGCGTCAGTTCAGGAACCGATGCTTTTGGCTTGGCTGCAATGGCCGCGACTTTTGGTGGTGGCGGCGGGAACGTGATCTTGCCCTCATGCGTGATCGTTGCGCCGCGAATGACGTCGTCTTCCATGTTGTGATTGACGACGCCGTCTTTTTCCGGCGTCAGGTCAGCCATCATGTGACGGATGTTGGTCGAATACAGTTCTGACGACTGGGCGCCCATGCGGGATGGGAAGTCGGTGTAGCCAATGATCGTAACGCCGTTGGGTGAGACGACTTTTTCGTCCATGACCGTCAGATCACAGTTGCCGCCACGCTCAGCCGCAAGGTCAACGACAACTGAGCCTGCTTTCATGGACGCGACCATGTCTTCCAGCCACAGCTTCGGCGCATCGCGGCCCGGGATCAGCGCGGTTGAGATGACGATGTCCATCTCTGGCGCGATCTCGCGGAATTTCTTTAGCTGCGCTTCACGGAATTCGGGGGAAGAGACTGAGGCGTAGCCGCCCGTCGCGGCGCCGTCCTGCTGTTCTTCCTCAAAGTCGAGGAAGACAAACTCTGCGCCCATCGATTCGACCTGCTCGGCCACTTCGGGCCGCACGTCGAAGGCGTAGGTGATTGCGCCCAGCGATGTGGATGTGCCGACGGCTGCCAGACCCGCGACGCCGCCGCCGATGATCAGCACCTTGGCTGGCGGAACTTTACCAGCGGCAGTGATCTGACCCGTGAAGAAGCGACCAAAGTTGTTGCCAGCCTCGATAACGGCGCGATACCCGGCGATGTTCGCCATGGATGAAAGCGCGTCCATTTTCTGGGCGCGGGAAATCCGTGGAACCATGTCCATCGCGATGACCGTGGCGCTGCGGCCTTTGGCGCGCTCAAGTAGTGCTTCGTTCTGGGCCGGATAGAAAAAGGAAATCAGCGTTTGGCCCTTGCCCAGCTGATCAACCTCTTCGTCGGTCGGCGGACGAACCTTGGCGATGACATCGACGGCGCCGATCAGTTCACCGGCTGTGGCGCACACCGTGACGCCTGCTGCTATAAAATCTGCATCTGAGAACTGGGCGGCGACGCCGGCGCCAGCTTCGACAAAACACTCATGCCCCAGCTTCTGCTGTTGCAGAGCCGACGCAGGCGTCAGCGCAACACGCGCCTCGCCCGGGAACGTCTCTTTCAGTACGCCTATTTTCATGACGGCGACCCTCTTCTTCTGATTTTGGTTCGGCAGGGGAGAAATAAAATCTCAGCGCATATTCCTGCAGCGCACGATAATTTCAAGCAACCCACGACGTTTTGCGACGATTTGCGCGAGCGACGTTGCGTTTGCAGGGTCTGTCAGAGGTGGATGGGGTGCTTGGCGTGCGATCAGCCGCCCAGAATCGTCCGCCTGAATGTCAGTTTGTTTTCCACGGCGTCACGGGTTGGCATAACACGCGGCGGGGAGGCAGGGTCGATCTTGGCGACGATCAGCCTCAGTCCCACGCCACTATGAAAACTGTCCACTGCAGCCGCCAATTCGCTATCGGTCCGTATTGTGGTGGCGTCTGCGACGCCTGCGCCGCGCGCCATCATTGCGATGTCTGCGCCTGCGCCGGTGTGCGCAGGCTGCATCCCAGTCTCACCATAGTGTTCATTATCGAGAACGAGGATGGAAAGATTGGCGGGGCGTTTGGCGGCGACGGTGGCGAACGACCCGACGCCCATCATTGCCTCGCCATCGCCGGTAATGACGATCACGCGCATATCTGGTTGCGCCAACGCCAGGCCAAGTCCCATTGAGACTGCGCCACCCATCGCGCCCCAGGAATAGAAATTGCGGTCATTCGGATCGACGGCGGCGACATCCCAGGTTGATGACCCAAGGCCGCAAACTACGGCAGCCTGTCCCCGGTCTTTCAGAAAGGCTGAGACAACATCGCGGCGGTCAAGCAAAGACGTCACCATGTTTTCGCTCCGATCAGTTTTTGGGAGAGGAGCACCGCAACGCCGGTATCGCTGTGATAAGCGAAGGACAGTGCGGCGGCGACGGTAGGGCCGGCATCTTCGGCCCGATCAACGCGTTCGACTTTGAAACCGCACAATTCAAACGCTGCCTGGGTTTTTGAGCCCATCGGAATTTGCCAAGGGTTAAACTCTGCGTATTCGCCTCGCATCGTGACGATAATCACCATTGGGATACGGGCGGTTTCACGCAACGAAAGCATGTTGATGCAGTTCCCAACACCGGATGACTGCATGAGGAGGACGGACTTTTTGCCCCCCAGCCATGCGCCCGTGGCCAGCGCGACGCCTTCTTCTTCCGTTGTCAGGGCGACGTCGTCGATATCATTGTCGGCGATGGAGGCTTCGATCAGCTTGGCGTGGCCCGCATCGGGTACGTAGCCAACCAGTGAGATGTCAGCGTCTTTCAGCGCGGTGAATATCTGGTCGCGCCAGTCCCGATCATCATCAGCCATTCTTTGTCGCCGCCCCTTTAAGACCTTCGCACGTAGAGTGGGAAGTGAGGCGGTTGATGGTCAAGCGGTTTTTGGGGGCAGGATAGTTTGGAAAACCTTTCATATGCGAAAGTAGAGGTAAAGCATTGAAAAATATAGAGTGAGAATGAGTGTGCCACAATCTATTCACTTTATGTACTCATATATCCATATGCCTCTATACGTTTGGAGACGCTCGATAACGCCAACTTTGCCTTTCCCTTGGAAACCAGAACGGGGCCGTAACAAGGGCTGATACGCATTCTGGCCTAGAATCATCTTGCACCGCCCGCCGGTCCGCCGTATACGCAGCGCCACATAGCGGCGTTTCTGTAGCTTATCCACAGAAGCCGATCCGATACGGAACGGGCCGCAAAGCTCGCTTTTTTTGTTTCGGAGGTTCCCCTGACCGACATGATCGCCAAGACACCGATGGACCAGCGCATCGCTGACATCATCCAACCCACTGTAAAAGCAATGGGGTTAGAACTTGTGCGCGTGCGGCTGATGGGCGGCGATATGCCGACACTGCAGATCATGGCCGAAAAGCCTGACGGGTCGATGGAAGTTGACGATTGCGCACAGCTATCCCGCGCATTGTCCGCCCATCTCGATGTCGAAGACCCGATTGAAAGCGAATATCATCTTGAGGTGTCCTCCCCTGGCATCGACCGCCCGCTGACGCGGTTGGTGGATTTTGAACGCTGGGTTGGGTGGAAAGCCAAGATTGAAACCGTCACCAAGATCGATGGACGCGGCCGCTTTAAGGGCGAGTTGCGCGGCGTTGAGGATGGCGAAGTGCTGATCGAGATCACCGAAGGCGTCATTGGCCTGAATTTTGATATGATCGCCGACGCCAAGCTGACGATGACAGACGAACTGATCGCCGAAAGTCTGAAAGGGCGGAAGGCTGCGGGCGTTGATCCCGCAAAATTTGATGAGATTGAAGAAGACAAACCGGACCCCCGGGAGGATATCTAAATGAGCAACAGCGCCGTCTCCGCCAACAGGCTGGAACTCTTGCAGATCGCCGAAGCGGTCGCCCGTGAAAAGCTGATCGACCCTGATCTTGTGATCGAAGCGATGGAAGACAGCCTTGGTAAGGCTGCCCGCTCGCGTTACGGCGCTGAGCTGGACATCCGCGCCAATATTGATCGCAAGTCCGGCGAGATGACGATGTTCCGCGCCCGTGAAGTTGTCGAAGAGGTGGAAAACCACTTCATCGAAATGTCGCTGGAAGAAGCGCGGGCGGTGAACCCTGAGGCAGAAGTTGGCTCCATCATCACTGACCCGCTGCCACCAATGGATTTTGGCCGTGTCGCCGCGCAGACCGCGAAACAGGTCATTGTTCAGAGGGTCCGCGATGCGGAACGTGAGAGAACCTACGAAGAGTTTAAGGACCGCGTTGGCGAGATCATTAACGGCGTCGTGCGCCGTGTGGAATATGGCAACGTCATCGTCGACCTCGGTCGGGGCGAAGGCATCATCCGCCGCGACCAGCTGATCAATCGCGAACCTTTCCGCGTTGGCGACCGCGTCCGCAGCTTCATCCGCGAAGTGAAAGAAGAGGCCCGCGGGCCGCAGATCTTCCTATCCCGCACAGCGCCAGAATTCATGGCTGAACTGTTCAAGATGGAAGTGCCGGAAATTTACGACGGGGTTATTGAGATTAAGGCCGTCGCCCGTGACCCGGGTTCACGCGCCAAGATCGGTGTGATTTCTTTCGACAACTCTATCGATCCTGTCGGCGCTTGTGTCGGTATGCGTGGTTCGCGCGTTCAGGCTGTTGTGTCTGAGCTGAACGGCGAGAAAATCGACATCATCCCATGGACCGAAGATGGCGCGACGTTCCTCGTCAACGCCCTTCAGCCTGCCGAAGTCGCCAAAGTGGTGATGGACGAGGATGCGGACCGCGTTGAAGTTGTTGTGCCTGACGATCAGCTGTCACTGGCGATTGGTCGCCGTGGCCAGAACGTGCGTCTGGCGTCTCAGCTGACTGGCTGGGACATCGACATCATGACCGAAGCCGAAGAATCAGAGCGTCGCCAGGCCGAGTTCGCCACGCGCACGCAGCTGTTCCAGGATACGATGAACGTTGATGAGATGGTGGCGCAGCTGCTCGTCTCGGAAGGCTTCACCTCGCTGGAAGAGGTCGCCTACGTTGAGATTGACGAGCTGACAGTTGTCGATGGCTTTGATACAGAAACAGCGGAAGAACTGCAGGCCCGCGCCCGCGAAAGCCTGGAAGAGCTGAACGCCAAAGCGCTGGAAAAGGCCCGTGAACTGGGTGTTCAGGAAGACCTCATTGAATTTGACGGCCTAAGCCCCCAGATGATAATGGCGCTTGCTGAAGATGGCATTCTGGATCTGGCTGAATTCGCCACTTGCGCAGACTGGGAATTGGCCGGTGGCTATTCTGTGGTCGACAACAAACGCGTCAAAGACGATGGGTTGCTGGAAAAATTCGATGTTGGTCTGGAAGAAGCCCAATACCTGGTGATGACAGCCCGTGTCACACTGGGCATTGTTGATCCTTCTGCAATCATAGTTGAAGAGCTGGACGAGGACGGAAACCCTATCCCTGCTGAAGAAACAGCTGAAGGTGAAGTTGAAGCTGTAGGCGCAGCAGAGGAGTCCGCACGCGGATGATCCGCGTGCTTGGGATCCTGAGGTCTGATGATGACCCGCGGCGGACAGTCAAAAACGCGAGAAGCGCCTGAACGGCGTTGTATCGCAACCGGTGTCTCGGATGAGACAGCGGGGCTGATCCGGTTTGTTCTGGATCCCGATGGGTGCCTGACACCCGATCTGGCAGAACGTCTGCCAGGCCGGGGCGCCTGGCTTTCAGCAACGCGGGACGCAGCGGCGCTGGCAGCGAAAAAGCGCCTGTTCAGCCGCGGCTTCAAGCAGCCGGTTGAAGTCAGCGCTGACTTGCCGGACCAGTTAGAGGCATTGCTGGCAAAACGGCTGATCGAAGCGATCAGTCTGACCCGCAAGGCCGGACTGGCGGTAAATGGTTTTGAGAAGGTAAAGGCCCGCTTGAAAAAGGGCGGCGTTGGCGTTCTGCTGGCGGGGTCTGATGGGGCTGAAGACGGACGGGGCAAACTGGCCCTGCTTGTAGGGAACGCTGCGATCATTGCAGTGCTCACCTCAGATGAATTGGGCTTGGCTTTTGGGCGCGATTCGGTGGTACACGCTGCACTTGATGTCGGCGGCGCTACAGAACGTGTCTTAAGAGAGGCGAGGCGACTGGACGGATTTCGCCAGTCAGGTTAAGGAGCGTCGCGCGATGCCTTCATCGCGTGGCTAAGGCGGTTTTCTATCTGTCTTCTTTAGACAGGTTCAAAACCAAGACGGGCGGCGACGATGGCCGTGGCGTTTTAATTTTGATCTGGTGAACTAGATTGAAATTAAAACGCTTTGGATGCAATGGGCGGATACGATCCGCCACTCGGAAGTAGGTAGTGAATGAGCGATTTTGACAGCAATGACGGCAAAGGCAAGACACTGAGCTTGCGTGGAGGCGGTACGGAAACGAGCCGCGTGCGTCAGAGCTTTAGTCATGGCCGGTCCAAGTCGGTCGTCGTTGAAAAGAAACGTAAGCGCATCGTTGTCCCGGGGCAGACCCCTACGGCGGCGCCTGCAGCTGCGCCCAAGCCGGCGGCGCCTGCGCCAAAACCAGCGGCGCCAGCAGCCCCTGCTGCGGCCAAGCCAAGGGCCGAAGCGCCGCGCCAGCAAAAGCCTGCGCAGCAGCGCGGCCGTGATGGCGGCAAGCCAAACATGCTCAAATCCTTGTCCAAGGAAGAGTATGACCGCCGGATGAAGGCGCTGCAGGCGGCCAAGGCAAACGAGACCAGCCGCAAAGCTGCGCAAGCGGAAGAAGATCAAAAGCGCGCGGAAGAACGTAACCGCCGTCGCGCTGAAATCGACGAAGCCAAGCGCATCGAAGAAGAAGAGAAAATCCGCAAGGAACGCGAAGAGGCTGAACGCCTTGAGCGTGAAAAGGCTGAAGCCGAAGCCAAGAAAAAGGCTGAGGCCGCCGCCAAGGCGAAACCTGCCGCCACCACGGCTGCGCCCGATCCAACCGGCCCACCGCCGGAAGACGAAGATCGCGCGCCGCGCCGTCGCTCGCCATTGGGTGCCGCGCCGCCGCCTGCCGACAAACGTCCGGCTCAGCAGCCGCGTCAGCCTAAGGGCGGCAATGATCGTCGTCGGTCAGGCAAGCTAACGATCTCTCAGGCCACCGGTGGCAACGACGGACGTCAGCGTTCGCTGGCCTCGATGCGTCGCCGTCAGGAGCGTGAGAAGCGCAAGATGACCGGCACGGTCGAACGTGAGAAGGTGGTCCGCGACGTGATCATCCCTGACGCGATCACGGTGCAGGAACTAGCCAACCGTATGGCGGAACGCGTCGCCGATGTGATCAAGGCCCTGATGAGCAATGACATCATGGCGACGCAAAACCAGACGATTGACGCCGATACAGCCGAACTGCTGGTCGCGGAATTTGGCCATAGGGTAAGCCGCGTGTCAGAGGCGGATGTTGAGGACGCGATCACCGCAACGGTTGACGCCGAAGAAGATCTGCTGCCCCGTGCGCCGGTCGTTACTGTCATGGGTCACGTTGACCACGGTAAAACTTCGGTGCTGGATGCGCTGCGCAAGACCAATGTCGTCTCAGGCGAAGCTGGCGGCATTACGCAACATATCGGCGCCTACCAGATTGTGACCGATGGCGGTGAGAAGATCACCTTCCTCGACACGCCAGGCCACGCTGCTTTTACTTCGATGCGCGCACGCGGCGCCCAGGTTACGGATATCGTCATCCTTGTGGTGGCGGCGGACGATCAGGTCATGCCGCAGACGATCGAAGCGATTAACCATGCGCAGGCCGCCGAAGTTCCGATGATCATCGCGATCAACAAGATGGACCTTGAGGCCGCCAACCCGCAGAAAGTTCGCACAGATCTTCTGCAGCACAACGTCATCGTCGAAGCGATGTCTGGCGATGTGCTGGATGTTGAGGTGTCCGCAGTCAGCGGCATGGGTCTTGATAAGCTGGTCGAGAACATCGTTCTGCAGTCCGAACTGATGGATCTGAAAGCCAACCCCGACCGCGCCGCTGAAGGTGCCGTGATCGAGGCGCAGCTGGATGTAGGCCGCGGCCCTGTTGCGACTGTTCTGGTTCAGAAGGGTACGCTGCGTACCGGCGATATCTTTGTCGTTGGCGAACAGTGGGGCAAGGTTCGTGCGCTGATCAACGATCAGGGCGACCGCGTTAAAGAGGCTGGACCATCTATTCCGGTTGAGGTCCTCGGCCTGAACGGCACGCCGCAGGCTGGCGACGTTTTGAACGTTGTGAAGGACGAAAACGAAGCCCGCGAAATCGCTGAATACCGTGAGCGTAAGGCCAAAGAGAAAATGGCCAACATCGGTGCTGGTACATCCCTCGATCAGCTTCTGGCGCAGGCCAAAGCCGATCAGGATGTTTCGGAACTGCCGATCCTGGTCAAATCAGACGTTCAGGGTTCTGCCGAAGCCATCATTCAGGCGATGGAAAAGCTGGGCAATGATGAGGTGAAAGTCCGCGTGCTACACAGCGGCGTCGGCGCGATCACGGAATCTGATGTGACCCTGGCTGAGGCGTCTGGCGCCCCGGTCATCGGCTTTAACGTCCGCGCCAACGCGCCTGCACGCGCAGCGGCGCAGCAGAAGGGCGTCGAAATCCGCTACTATTCCATCATCTACGACCTTGTGGATGATGTGAAAGCAGCGGCGTCTGGCCTTCTGTCCGCTGAGATCAAAGAAACCTTCATCGGGTATGCGAAGATCAAAGAGGTCTTTAACATCACCGGCGCAGGCAAGATCGCAGGTTGCGAGGTTACCGAAGGCGTCGCGCGTCGTTCAGCGGGTGTTCGCCTGTTGCGCGACAACGTCGTGATCCACACTGGTACGCTGAAGACCCTGAAGCGCTTCAAAGACGAAGTGAAAGAGGTTCAGGTCAGCCAGGAATGCGGTATGGCGTTTGAGAAATACGAAGACATTCGGGTAGATGATGTGATCGAGATCTTTGAAACCGAAGAGATCGAACGCACTCTGTAAAAGCCGAACGCTACGATTTGTGGGGAAGAGCGGGCTAGTCCCGCTCTTTTCTGTTAAGGAGCCGATAAATGGCTAAGAAAAGATTTGAATCAGATGCAGGCCCGACCCAACGCCAGTTGCGCGTGGGTGAGGTCGTTCGCCGTGCGCTGTCAGATGCGCTGATCCGCGGTGAGACGCATGAGCCGGATCTGGATGGCGTATCCATCACTGTGACAGAGGTTCGTATGTCGCCTGATCTGAAGATCGGCACTGCATATGTCATGCCGCTGGGTGGTGCGAATGGACCTGAGATGATCAAGGCCTTGGCGCGTGCGAAGTATGAACTTCGCCGTCATATGGGCAAATCTACTCAGCTGAAATTCACACCTGATCTTAGGTTTCGCCTCGATGAGACCTTCGATCAGTTCGACGAAACCCGCCGCCTGCTGAGCGAGCCTGAGGTCAAGCGAGACCTCTGACGTGGGACGCCGTAAGAAAGGCCGCCCGGTTCACGGCTGGCTGATTGTCGACAAGCCGGAAGGCGTCACGTCTACACAAGTTGTTGGTCGCGCTCGTTGGGCGTTTGATGCGCAGAAAGCGGGTCACTCGGGCACGCTCGACCCCTTTGCCACTGGTCTGTTGGCGGTGGCGTTTGGTGAGGCGACCAAAACAGTCCCTTACGCTCAAGAGGGTGAAAAGACGTACCACTTTACCGTTCGCTGGGGGCAGGCGACTACGTCTGATGACCGTGAGGGAGAGGTGTGCGCGACGAGCGATTTACGTCCCTTTGCCGCTGAAATAGAAGCTGCGCTGCCTTCGTTCCGCGGTGAAATCATGCAGACACCACCGCTGTTCTCTGCCGTTAAGGTCGATGGAGAGCGGGCGTACGATATTGCCCGACGCGGGGACACGGCTGAGCTTAAGGCGCGGCCCCTGACAGTTCATAAGCTTGAGCTATTGAAGATCATCGATGCCGACCACGCAGTTATCGAAATGGTCTGCGGCAAGGGTGGTTACGTCCGTTCCATCGCGCGCGACCTGGGGGAGGCGTTGGGCTGTCATGCCCATGTTGCGTCGCTTCGCCGACATGCTTCCGGCGGTTTCGACCTGGAAGGCGCGCTTGGTTTTGAGGCGCTTGAGGCGCTGAAAGAGGACCCGGAACGTGATGATCACCTTCTGGCGGTGGAAGAAGGAATGGGCGACGCGCCAGAGTATGACGTTCCAGCCTCGCTGGCCGCGCGTCTGGATCATGGCGACAATTCGGCTGTTCCTGTAATCAATGCGCCGGTCTATTGGTTGTCTTACAACGGCGATCCGCTGGCGATTGTTGAACGTGAAGGCGCCGCGCCGCCAAAGTTGAAACGGGTGTTCAGGTTTGATGATGCTGATTGAGTCACATCATGTTAATACTGTTTACATTGGGGTCTTGGAATTGTCGTCTCTGATCGCCATTATATACTCCAGAGGCGGGAGAGTTTTGCATTGAAGCGCAAACTGACAACCATTTTCTGCGCTGATGGCGTTGCATTCGGCAAGCTGATGGAGGCTGACGAAGACGCGGCCATGGCGTCCCTTCAGCGCCGTCGCGAAATCATGCGTGAGTTGTTCGAAAAACACGATGGCCGGCAGGTGAACACCTGGGGCGACGCGATCATCGCTGAGTTCGTCAGTGTGGTTGAGGCGGTTCGCTGCGCTGTCGAAGTGCAGGAAGCGATCGAAAGCGAAAACGCTTCAATGGCGAGGAACCGCCGCTTACCGTTCCGTATTGGCGTTAACCTCGGCGACGTGATGATCGACGGTGAGGATATCTATGGCGACGGCGTAAACGTCGCGTCCCGGCTGCAGGAAATGGCTGATCCGGGCGGCATCGTCGTATCTGGCGCCGTGCATTATTTTGCGCATAAACAACTGGCCGTTGGCTTCAACTTTCTGGGTGAGCAGAAGGTCAAAAGCATTGAAGAACCGGTCAAAAGCTATTCGGTGAACATGGTGCGCAGTAATGCGCCGCCAGATATGTCGACGGATCCGATCAGCATCAAGGGCGATGATGCGTTCTCAAAATACGGTCAGCGGGCTGACGGCTGGCTGAACTGGATCAGAGCGCAGCCCAAAAGTGTGCAACGTTCCGCATTCATGATTGCGATGTTTTTTGGGATCAATGTCGTCTTTAGCGGCATTGCGACCCCGTGGTTCATTTTCCCGTCTATTCCCTTCGCTTTCCATATCTGGCGGCGTGCGCGGAAGTTACGCCGGTCACAAGGGCCTGAAACCTGATTTTCCTCTGGTAATTCAGTACAAAACCCGTCATAAAACGCGCGCCTGACGCGAAGATACGCATCAGTTCCTCGCCTTACCCGACCTTGCTGGACGACATCCCGGCTTTGGCCAGATTGGCGGCGGTTTTCCGGGGCTTCGGTCCCTCTCTAACTTAAGGAGAAACACGATGTCGATTACGCCTGAGCTGAAAGCACAGCTGATCAAGGAATACGCCACGAAAGAGGGCGACACTGGTTCACCTGAAGTGCAGATCGCGATCCTGACTTCCCGGATCAACACGCTGACCGAACACTTCAAGACCAACAAAAAAGACAACCACAGCCGTCGTGGCCTGCTGAAAATGGTCAGCACGCGTCGTAAGCTGCTGGACTACACCCGGTCGAAGGATGAGGCTCGTTACAAAGACCTTATCACGAAACTTGGTATCCGTCGCTAAGACGGGACACTGCGAAGCGCGTCCCTCGGGGCGCGTTTTTGCTATCTGCTAAAGGTTTGATCGCGGACCCCGACGCCCGACAAGGGCGGTGAAATCGTGGCGCAAACGTCCGAAGGGCGCGCCCCCACGGTTCTGGGGGGAACGTTCAGGGATATATCTTAACAGAACCACGCGGGAGGACCGCCCAAGGGGGCGCCGACCGTCCGAAAGGGAACTTAATGTTCGATATCACTACCAAATCCATCGAATGGGGCGGCGAAACGCTGACCCTGGAAACGGGTAAAGTCGCCCGTCAGGCCGACGGCTGCGTCATCGCCACGCTCGGCGAGACCAGCGTTCTGTGCGCAGTTGTCTTTGAAAAGAAGCCTAAGGTCGGCTTCGATTTCTTCCCCCTGACCGTGCACTATCAGGAAAAATACTACGCCGCTGGTAAGATCCCAGGTGGCTTCTTCAAGCGTGAAGCGCGCCCGACGGAAAAAGAGACGCTGACTGCGCGTCTGATCGACCGTCCGATCCGCCCGTTGTTCGTCCCCGGTTTCAAACACGAAACCCAGGTCATCTGTACGGTTCTGTCTCATGACCTTGAGAACGATCCAGACGTCGTCGCAATGATCGCAGCATCCGCTGCGCTGACCCTGTCAGGTTGTCCGTTCCGTGGCCCAATCGGCTGTGTTCGCGTTGGTTACACCCACGACAACGAATACGTGCTGAACCCGAAAGTCGAAGACGTCAAAGAAAGCCGTCTGAACATGGTTCTGGCCGGCACGAAAAACGCCGTCATGATGGTTGAATCTGAAGCTGAAGAGCTGAGCGAAGCTGAAATGCTGGGCGCAGTCACCTTTGGCCACGCGCAGATGCAGCCTGTGATCGACATGATTATCGACATGGCTGAAGACGCAGCGAAAGAGCCGTTCCCGTTTGAGCCTGCTGATAACTCCGAACTTTACACCAAAGTTAAAGGCCTCGGTGAAGACGCGATGCGCGCTGCATTCGCAATCACCGACAAGCAGGAACGCACCACGGCAATCTCAGCCGCTCGTGAGACCATCAAAGAAGGTCTGGAAGACGACGAAGCGGAAATCGCAGCCAAAGGTCTGTTCAAGGATCTGGAAGCTGAGGTTGTTCGCGGCGACATCATCAAAACCGGCAAGCGCATCGACGGCCGCGATCTGGCGACTGTTCGCCCAATCGTTTCCGAAGTTGGCATGCTGCCCCGGACCCACGGTTCAGCCCTGTTCACACGCGGCGAAACCCAAGGCCTCGTGGTTACCACGCTCGGGACCGGCGATGATGAGCAGATGATCGACGCGCTGGAAGGCACGTATCGTTCAAACTTCATGCTGCACTACAACTTCCCGCCATACTCTGTCGGTGAAGCTGGCCGCATGATGGGCCCAGGCCGCCGTGAAATCGGTCACGGCAAGTTGGCATGGCGCGCGCTGCAGGCAGTTCTGCCATCAGCAACCGACTTCCCGTACACAATCCGCATCGTGTCAGAGATCACTGAATCCAACGGCTCGTCTTCCATGGCTTCCGTCTGTGGCGCATCGCTGTCCATGATGGACGCCGGTGTTCCGCTGAAAGCGCCAGTTGCTGGTGTTGCGATGGGTCTGATCCTGCAGGACGACGGCCAGTTCGCTGTTCTGACGGACATCCTGGGCGACGAAGATCACCTCGGCGACATGGACTTTAAAGTGGCTGGTACTGAAGCGGGCATCACGTCCCTGCAGATGGACATCAAAGTAGCTGGCATCACCGAAGAGATCATGAACCAGGCGCTGGAGCAGGCCAAAGACGGCCGGGCGCATATCCTCGGTGAGATGTCGAAAGCGTTGTCTGCTGGTCGTCAGGAATTCTCGGCCCACGCGCCGCGGATTGAGACGATGCAGATCAACCCTGACAAAATCCGTGAAGTCATCGGTTCCGGCGGTAAAGTTATCCGCTCAATCGTTGAGGAATCGGGCGCCAAGGTCGACATCAACGACGAAGGCATCATCAAGCTTGCTTCCCCCGATGCGGCTTGCATCGAGAAAGCGCGTGAGCTGATCAATTCAATCGTTGCTGAGCCTGAAGCTGGCAAGATCTACAAAGGTAAAGTCGTCAAGATCATGGACTTCGGCGCCTTCGTGAACTTCTTCGGCAAGCGCGACGGCCTCGTCCACATCTCTCAGATGACGTACGAGCGTGGGTCGAACCCAAAAGATCTGGTTAAAGAAGGCCAGGAAGTTTGGGTAAAGCTGATGGGCTTTGATGATCGCGGCAAAGTACGCCTTTCGATGAAAATCATCGATCAGGAAACCGGCCAAGAGATTCCAAAAGAAGAAGGCTAAGCCTTTCTCTTTTGCATGACTTCGGGAAAGGGGCCTTTGGGCCCCTTTTCTTATTGCGGCGTCTCCATCTGGGCAGGAAACTTTACCAAATTTCAGATGGAGGACGGCATGAGCGCACTTAGTGGAAAACTCGCGTGGATCACCGGCGGTGGGGGCGGCATCGGCGAAGCATCGGCTAAGGCGCTGGCGGCCAGTGGGGCGCAAGTTGTCGTGTCCGGGCGGAGGCAGGAAGAACTGGATTGGGTGGTGGGCGACATCACTGACGCCGGCGGGTTAGCAGAAGCGGCGGTTCTGGATGTCGTTGATGCGGACGCGGCGCAGGCCATTGCCGATGATCTGAATGCGCGGCACGGCGGCGTTGATATTCATATGGCGAATGCCGGGATCAACGTGCCAAACCGGTTTACCGACAAGATAACGGCTTCGGATTTTGCGAAAGTAATCGACATTAACCTGACTGGCGTGATGAACGGCGTTCTGGCCGTACTGCCGCAGATGCGGGCGAAGGGGCAGGGGACGCTGATCCTGACATCGTCCTGGGCCGGGCGTTATCCATCAAAGCTGACAGGGCCTGCGTATAGTTCTTCAAAGCATGCTGTTGTGGCGCTGAGCCATTCGATCAATCAGGACGAAGGGCAGAACGGCATTCGCTGCACGGCCCTGATGCCAGGTGAGGTTGTAACGCCAATATTCAATCTGCGTCCCAAGCCGCCGTCGGAAGAAGATCAGGCAAAAATGCTGAAGGCAGACGACCTGGGCGACATCGTCCGTTACATCGCCGAAGCGCCGCCACATATGTGTCTGAACGAGATCCTGATCAGCCCGACCTACAATCGCGCCTTCTATGGCGTCGCGGAATTGGGCGGTAAGCCACTTTGACTGTAATAGCCGATTGCGTTCAGGCGCATTCGGCTTCATAGGCGGGGTGTGAATAAACCTCAGAACACCATGCGCGGCATTCTGTTTATGCTGGCGGCGATGCTGATCTTTTCGGCGCAGGACGGGATTTCCAAACATCTCGCTGGGCACTATTCGACTGTATTCATCACCATGCTGCGCTACTGGTTTTTTGGTGTAGGCGTCCTGCTGATCCTGTCACGCGTTGGCTTTCGCAAAGGCCTGAAAAGCGCTCAGCCGAAGCTGCAGATGTTCCGGGGCACTTTGCTATCGCTGCAGATCATCATCGCCGTCTATGCATTTCATGCGCATGGGCTGTTGGAAACACACGCGATCTTTGCGTTTGGGCCTTTGCTGGTCGTCGCCATGTCCGGGCCGGTTCTGGGTGAAAAGGTCGGCTGGCGACGCTGGGCGGCTGTCGGGGTGGGCCTATGCGGCATGCTGATGATCCTAAGGCCAGGGACGCAGGTTTTGTCCGCCTCAATGGGCATCGCCATCGTCGCGATGATCGGGTTTGTCATCTACGGTCTTTCGACGCGCAAAGTTGCCAAAACCGACGGCGCAATGACCAGTTTCTATTATACTGGTCTTTTTGGCGCGATCACCATGACATTCATCGGCCCGTTCTTTTGGGAAGCGATGACGCCCACTGACAACATCCTTATGTTGATCCTATGCGCGACTGGTATGACGGGGCATCTGATGTTGATCAAAGCATTTGAAGTGGCTGAAGCGGCCGCGATCCAGCCCTTTGCGTACCTGCAGACCGTTTTTGCGGGCGGCATCGGCGTGTTGTGGTTTGGCGAAGCCTTGTCGCTGTGGACAGTCGGAGGTTCGGCAGTTGTAATTTCAGCGGGTCTTTTCGCCCTGTGGCGGGAACAGGTGGCGGTGCGTGAGGCGAAGTCGTGAGCATCGGTCTGATGAACGAGGCGATTTTTGCGAGGATGCTGATATTGGGCATTCGCATAATCAACAATGGCCTGAGGCCAGTCAGTTTTGAAGGGCCGGAAGCAGAACAGCGCGAAACCTATCGCACCCTTGCCGCCTTTGCTGCAGAGCATGGCGCGAAGGGAAATTGCCTTGAGATCGGCGCCGGGTTGGGGGATGGACTGACACTCATTCAGGCTGCTGGCGAATGGCGTGTATCTGGGTTGGATGGCAGCCGTATTGCAGCCCTTGCGGCAAGGCGGCGGGGGCACGATCTGCGCTTTGCAGATATCACTCGTATGCCGATCCCGGATAATAGTATCGACCATATTCTTGGTGTCGAATGCGTGGTCTGCTTGGACTACCCTGAGGCTGGATTGAAAGATATCGATCGCATCCTCCGCCCCGGTGGCGCGCTTTCGATTGCTGAGTTTCGAAAGGCGAAACCGCGCGGGGCTGCGCTGCGGCTTGATGAACTTGCCAAAGGCGCCGGTCTGCGGCTTACTGATTTTCGTGATCTCACTGACCGCGCCCGCGACAGCGTTCTTGCGCAAGCTGAGGCGCGTGGCGCCAAGCTGAACCGCATTCCGCCTCCGTTTCGCCGCTGGGCGCGGGAGCTATCGGCGGTGGAAAGGTCTACCCGCCATGAAGACTGGATGACTGGCAAGCGCTGTTATCATCTCGCGCGATTGGAAAAACCACTGGGAGAGAAAGCCTGATGACCTGGATCAACACCGTACCGTATGATGAAGCCGAAGGTCGCCTGAAGTCGCTGTATGATCGTGTCAAAGGTCCGGATAACAACGTCGACAACATCATGATGTCCCACTCTCTGCGTCCCCACACGATGGAGGCGCATATGACGATCTACAAATACGTCCTCCACCATACAGCCAATCAGGTGCCGAAGTGGTTTTTGGAATGTATCGGCGTGCTGGTCAGCCATTTGAATGGCTGCGGGTACTGCTTTGATCACCATTACTCCGGAATGGCTCGGCTCGTCGGCGATGCAACGCGGGCTGAGGCAATGAAGGCTGCGATCCTGTCTGGAGCGCGCAATCCGTTTGATGAAGCGCAGACTGCGGCGCTGGCCTATGCAGAGAAGCTGAACGACCGTTGCGCTGAAATGGTGCAGGGGGATGTGCAGGCCCTGCGGGATGCCGGTTGGTCGGATGGAGAGATATTGGAGATCAATCAGGTCACTGCGTATTTTGGATATGCAAACCGGACCGTTCTGGGATTGGGCGTGAACACCGAAGGCGACATCATTGGCCTTAGCCCAAACAATTCGAATGATCCCGACGATTGGGGCCATCAGTAGAATACAGAAACGATGTTCCCCTCCCCGACGCGTATCAGCGTAGGGAAGGGGCAGACGGCGCCTTGTGGGGTCGCTGCGTCGTCATTCCAGTGCGTTAGGCGAGGAGCAATCCTTCAGCCCAATCGGACACCACATTTTCAATCAGGATTTCCGACTGGCCAGTGTCGAGACGAAGGTCGTCGCCTTCGATCGTGGCCAGGGTCGACTGCTCGTTGTTTTCATTCAGCCGCTCGGCAAAGCTGATCAGGTCTGCTTCGCTGTTGATCAGACGTTGGCCACTGATCTTGATTTCATCACCATCTGCAAAGGTCAGATCGGTGATGACATCGTCATCGCAGCGGCCCCTGAATACAAATCGGTCGCCCCCTTCGCCGCCGGTCAGGGTATCGTCATCGCGGCCGCCGATCAGCAGATCATTGTCAGCACCGCCGAAAAGCGCATCATCGCCACGCCCGCCCTGCAGTCGGTCTTCGCCAGCTTCGTCCAGCAACTGATCGTCGCCATTCTTACCCTTCAACGTATCATCCCCGCCGGCGCCGCCGGACAGGACATTGTCGTTGCGGTCGCCGGAAATCCGATCGCTGAACAGGTTGGAACCTGTCACATTTTCGAAGTTTGAGATCGCGTTGCTTTGCCCATCGGTATTGACGAATCCACGTTTCAGATCGATCGAAAGTGGGCCGTTGATCGCGTTGAGCAGCAGCGTATCGACGCCTAACCTGCCATTGACGACATCGTCGCCATTGAACGGATGGACCGTGTCATCGCCGCCGCCGGCCAGAATAAATCCGTCTTCTTCTGAGCCAAACAGCCGTTCACCCAAATCTGTGCCGATGATGTTTTCAACGTCGGACAGCGCGGTTCCTTCTTCGCCGATCCTGAGCACGCCATCCTGCGATGGTGCATTGTTGGGTGTTAGCGCGCCTGCGCTATTGATGTCGAGATCGACAAAAACAGGACCTTCGCCAAGATCAAAATTTGAGAGATTGATGGTGCTGCCGTTGAACACGGTGCTGTTGGTATTGGGCATGGGTCGCCTCCAGATGACGTTTCAGTCGTTGCCCGCTGGAAAAGCGACCCCTCGCAACCTGCGGCAAGGGGACGTTCTTCGGAAACGATCATCGGTGCACCTGACTTATTGTTTCGGCTTCAAATATTTCAGGGACGAAACTACGCCGTGGCCGTAAATGGTTAACGAATTCAGGCAGCCACACCTGACCTGAGGAAAATCTCCATCACATATCTTATTTTCGCCGCGTTAAAGCGTGAGCGATTGTGGCGATTTCGCTTAGGCCTGTGTTGAGTGCGCGGCACAGAATTCAGGCTGAATCAGCTCTTTATACGAAAAAGGGCCGCTCTGCTGAGCGGCCCTTTTCGAACTTATATTGAATCAGTCAAAGCTTGCGTTCGACCATCATCTTCTTGATCTCACCGATTGCCTTTGCAGGGTTCAAGCCTTTGGGGCAGGTCTTCGTGCAGTTCATGATCGTGTGGCAGCGATACAGGCGGAACGGATCTTCGAGGTGATCCAGACGCTCACCCGTCGCCTCATCACGGCTGTCGATGATCCAGCGATAGGCGTGCAACAGTGCCGCTGGCCCAAGATACCGGTCGCCATTCCACCAGTAGGATGGGCAAGAGGTTGAGCAGGATGCGCACATCACACACTCATAAAGGCCATCCAGCTTTTTGCGGTCGTCGATCGACTGGCGCCATTCTTTCTGGGGCCGGTTTGTCGTCGTCTCAAGCCAAGGCATGATTGATGCGTGCTGCGCGTAGAAATGCGTCAGATCTGGGATCAGGTCGCGCACAACTTCCATATGTGGCAGAGGGTAGATTTTGACATCGCCCTTCACTTCATCCAATCCGTAGATACAGGCGAGCGTGTTGATACCGTCGATGTTCATCGCGCAGGATCCACAAATCCCTTCGCGGCAGGACCGGCGGAAGGATAGGGTTGGATCGATTTCGTTCTTGATCTTGATCAGCGCGTCCAGAATCATTGGCCCGCAATCATCGAGATCGAGGAAATAGGTGTCGATGCGTGGAAGTTCGCCAGATTCTTCGCTCCAGCGATAGATTTTGAACGCACGCAGGTTCTTTGCGCCTTCCGGCTTCGGCCAGGTTTTGCCGACAGAGATCTTAGAGTTCTTCGGAAGAGTGAATTCAGCCATTTCGCCCAGCCCTACGTTTTAACTTCGGTCGATAGTAGTTCTAGCACACGGTTAAGCCTCAGCCTATGATTTCATGCACCTTCTGGACAATTTGGCGCGCGCGCGCCTGAAAAGAATGCTCGCTTCGCACCTTTTCCGACATGAACAGTCGTTCAGAGCGGTTTTCCGGGCCCTCGTTCCGCGCCGCGTCGACTGCTGAGCGAAAGCTGTCGGTGTCAGACCAGGTGTAAACGAAGGGCGCAATGTCTGTTGGCAGGCCCTTGATCGTGTCGCTAACCAAGGGGACGCCGCACGCGAGTACGTCGAAAACCCGGTTAGAGATATAGCCGGTCAGGCGCATGTCTCGCCAGTGATCGTTCAAAACGGCGCGGGCCCCGGCATAATGCAAGCCAAGGTCTTCGTTCGGGATCAGGTCGGATTTGAACCACTGTCCATATTCAGAATGATCGGCCCATCCGGATCCATAAAGGTCGACGTCATATCCTGCGCCCAACGCATGGGCCAGGGAAGGGCGCCCGCCGCGACGGTTGATGCCAACAAAAAGCAGATCTGACCGCACTGGATTTTCATGGGGCTTCATGATGTCAGGGTCGGTAGCCTGCAGCATTGACGTGACATTGAACCGTCCGATCGCCTGCGCCAGAGGGCGGCGGTTGGTTTTGGCGCAAAAGATGTGATCGTAAGCCTTCAATTCATCCAGCTGGATAGTGCCCGGGTGAGAAATGATCCACATCAGGCTGGGCCGTCCCGCTATTGGTTCAAACCCGCCAAAGCCGCGCAAATAGATGTCTGCTTCGTTCTCACGCAAGTCCTCGTACCACATATCGCGGGCGACAATGCGGGTGGCGCAGCCTTCCGCCTCAAACCCTTTTTGGAGGGATCTTGCAAAAAAGTAGTCACCCCAACGGCTGCCGCGTTGCAGATTGGCTGGGGCGATCAGGATGCGGATGCTAGTGATCACAGCGCCTGTGTTTCTGTCAAATAGGCGGAGGTGTCCGCATATTCAAAACTATCGAAAAACTTGGTGACCCCGTAGTCTTTGATTTCTACGCAATCGTATTGGGCGAGAATTGCGTCGTACTGGTCTTTAAGCACAGTATTATTCGGATCAGCGTTTTCGATCACGACCAAACCGGTCGGCACCGCATCATAAACCTTGATCGACAGATCCGGACGCTTGTCCAAGAGGATCGCAAGCACTTCCCAGACGTCGCCAGTCCATTCACGGGTTCTGCGGCGCACCCATTTTCGCTCAGTCATCACAGCGTTAAACGGGCAACAATCATGCAGAGCTATGGCGCCGCCCGGGGCAGAGGTGGCCTCTCCGTTGATCATGTCTCTGAGCAGGAACTCATAATGATGCATGCTGTCCAGAAAGCTGAAATCAGGTCGCAGTTCGGTTTTTGCCAGGAAGTCAGAAGCGAAGAAATCGTCACTGGGCATCTGAAAGAAGTAAGCTTGGCGACCGGGAAAGACCGTCAGATGCTTTAGATTGAAAACCGGATCAATGGCGATGAAATCACAATCGGTCAGCGCCAGGCTGTTCCCTGTACGAGACCCGACTTCAAGGTACAGCGACGGCTTTAACTGTTTATGCATCGCCTTCAGAAGCCTGAAATAATCAGGACCGCTTGCGCGAACGAAATCGGCTCCTTCACCGAGCATTCGTGTTCTCCTGCTCAGCCCGGCGGGGTCGCCGGGGCATGATTCTCGACCGAAGCGCGAAAAGCTGCGCGCTCTGTTTTTGATATTACGGGCCAACGCATGAATGGATTGTCGGCAAGATCGCCATCAAGGATGCCAAATTCATACTTCTGCCGTCATGCGAGATATCCCAACGAGATCTGGTCGCGTTCAGAATAGTGCAGAAAATGTTCGACCCATGCGCGCGTAAAATCCACC
Organism: uncultured Paracoccaceae bacterium; assembly: GCA_938092015.1. Taxonomy (GTDB): domain Bacteria; phylum Pseudomonadota; class Alphaproteobacteria; order Rhodobacterales; family Rhodobacteraceae; genus Pikeienuella. Next base: position 1,239 of record CALKOT010000016.1, on the reverse strand, counting down.
AGTTGACCCTCAATGCGCTTGCGAACCAGGAAGGTTCCGCAAAAAAGCCCCGAATTGCGTGGCAATCCAGCTTGGCGATATCTAGCGATCTGACGGTCCAGACGTTTTTTATCGATTACTTTGTTTCGGCAGCATGCCTTGCCTTCTCGATAGACGCAATCACGTTGATGATGCCGAAACAGACTAAATGGCGCCTCTACTTCCTTTAGGCGTTGTATGGCGTTCGGTTTCAAGGCTGAATGATTGTCCAGATAGATTGTCAGATCGTAGTCAGACAAAGGCCCTTGTGGACATAGTTTGTAGCGCCGGGATGCAATTGCAGGCGGCAAATCCATCGTATCGTCTACAATCGTAGTCGCGCCATCTACAGAAACATCGGGATTGTCCGTGACGACAAAGCGATCACAATCCGCCTCGGCCATAGCGAAGTGGTTTAATGGCTCGTGAGCGCCATAGTAACAGGAATAGACAGCCACACGCGTCACGCGGTGGCGTGCTTTCTGAAGGCCAAAGTAATGATCGGGATAGTTTTGTGCATCCCGCCTTCGATGACCTCGACGCATGATCCGATACCGTCAAACTGCTGGTTCAGAAGGGTTTCGAGACCTTTAAGGCTCATCCCGAAAGGATCGAGTTCATTGACACGTTTTGGATCGTAGTTAGGACCGTGATCCAGAAACATAAATCCGCCAGGCTTTAACGACGAAACCCATGCGCCGAACGCCTTGTAAGGGTCATGTGCGTGGTCCCAGGAGTTCGAATAAACAAAATCCGCTGCGCCAGTCCACTCGTCTTTTGTATCGTGAAAATCCCATTGGATGGTGGCGGGAAAGTCGGTCGCCGTATCTGAAATTTCGGTCCCGATCACCGCGGGGTGTCCTGTCAGATGTTTCGTGAACCAGCCTTGTTCCGCGCCGCGGCGTGTGCCGTGACACAAGCCGAACGTCATATCGCTGAGGCGTTCATTCAGATAACTCGACAAGATTTCGACGTGGTCTTCGGCAACCCATTGATATTCCAGCTTCAGTTTGTTGCCGAGAGTCTGGATCTCTTTAGCCCGGATATCCCATATGGAAATCGTTTTGCGGTCATCGGTCCGCATGATAATCTATAATCATCAATGAGTTAGCGTGACTGGAGTTCAGTTTTGACGGCGAACGCGGCGGGTGAAGCGGAAACAGGGCCTTTGCGGCTACATTTTGACCGCACGATCAAGCTCGTGTTTCAGGGAAGCTCGAT
>CALKOT010000015.1 GCA_938092015.1 uncultured Paracoccaceae bacterium | reverse complement strand
CGCCTACTGGCAAGGTGGCTCAGGCTTCTGTGCCTCTGTTTACTGGCCTGCCTTGTCAATCAGAACCGGAAACCGGAAGCCTCAATCTGAGCACGATGACGATCGCGAACGAAATTTGACGCGACAGCACGAAAATCACAGCCGACTATACTGATGTAGTCAGAGATTTGAGGTTGTTAAACCTCTTGGAAGCACGATGTTCGAGTGTTTTTTTGGGAAACAGATTTGGTCGAAGACCAGATCAGCCCGGAATCAAGCCGAAGGCGCCGGGCCAGCGCCTGCCCGTCCCGGCGGCTGGCACTTCTGCAACAAAGCGCCTCCTTCAGAGGTTGGATGTACTCGGCAGCCATAAAGTGCGTCGAACGAACTGTGATGCGACATCCCACGGGCAGGCTCACGGTGGTTCGTGGGGACAGGCTGCGGCGTGTGGGCGTTTGAAGGCCAAATCGCGTTGGCCTTCGCGGTTTCGAAAGATTGTAGGGTGGGCCTGTGGCCCACCGGATGACTTTGCCGGCTGGCGCTTGCCTATCGGGCGGAATGGTGGGCCACAGGCCCACCCTACGGCGCTGGACTGCGAAACTGTGCGAAATAAAAGGTTAACAAAACCCTAATTCTACATGAAAATAGACACTTACCCATGGTTTCACGCGTGAAACCCTCTACGGTTTCACACGCCCCCACAGGTCGTATTCCGCCGCTTCGTCGATCTCCACTTCGATCAGATCACCCGGCGACAGCGCCTCGAACCCCTCGTCGATGAACACATTCCCGTCGATCTCCGGCGCGTCCAGATAGCTGCGGGCCACGGCGCCCTGATCGTCGACCTCGTCGACCAGCACCTGCATGGTTGACCCGACCCGGGCCTCCATTTTCGCCGCTGAGATCCTCTGGGCCGTTTCCATAAACCGCTCCCACCGGTCCTGTTTCACTGTGTCGTCGACATGATCGGCCAAGTCGTTCGCCCGCGCCCCGGCGACATTCTCGTATTTGAAGCAGCCGACGCGATCCAGTTGCGCCTCCTCCAGCCAATCCAGCAGGTGCTGAAACTCAGCCTCCGTCTCGCCGGGATAGCCGACGATGAAGGTGGATCTGAGGGCGATCTCCGGGTTGATCGCCCTCCAGGCCGCGATCCGGTCCAGCGTCTTGGCCGACGCCGCGGGCCGCGCCATCCGCTTCAGCACGTCGGGGTGGGAATGCTGGAAGGGGATGTCGAGATACGGCAGCACGCCGCCCTTGTCCGGCGCGCCCATCAGCGGGATCAGATCGTCCACATGCGGGTAGGGGTAGATGTAGTGGAGGCGGGTCCAGACGCCCAGCTCAGCCAGCCCACGGGTCAGATCCGTGACATGAGCCCGCCGCTCCTCATCACGCCAGTTCGACGTCGCATAGTGGATGTCCTTGCCGTAGGCGGAGGTATCCTGCGAGATCACCAACAGCTCCTTCACCCCGGCCTCGACCAGCTTTTCCGCCTCCCGCAGGACTGCGGCGACAGGGCGGGAGCGTAGCTTGCCGCGCATGTCCGGGATCACGCAGAACTTGCACTTGTGATCGCAGCCTTCCGAGATCTTCAGATAGGCGTAGTGGCGCGGCGTCAGGCGGACGCCGCCGGCCGGGATCAGGTCGATGAACGGGTCGGGGGCAGGTGGGACGGCCTGATGGACGGCGTCGAGCACCTGCTCATACTGGTGCGGCCCGGTGACGGCGAGGACGTTGGGGTGCGTCTCGCGGATCATCTCTTCTTCGACGCCGAGGCAGCCGGTGACAATGACCTTGCCGTTTTCGTTCAGCGCCTCGCCGATCGCCTCAAGGCTTTCGGCCTTGGCTGAATCGAGGAACCCGCAAGTGTTTACGATAACGGCCTCGGCGCCCTGATAGTCGGGCGACAGGTCGTATCCTTCAGCCCGCAAGCGGGTGAGAATGCGCTCACTATCCACCAGCGCCTTGGGGCAGCCAAGGCTAACCATCCCGATCTTGGGCTGGCCGGGGCGCGGCGCCTCATCAGATGAAATGCGCGGTGCAAGATCGGGGCGGAGGGATTGTGGGTTAAGGCTCATGCCGCGCTATAACGTTTCGCAGTGAAACTGCCTAGCGGAGTTTCTTTGCAATCGCTTTGGCAAGCGCCGCGATTTCCTCGGCGGCCTTCGATGATTTCGCCGTTTCGCTGACACCCGCGCCTTTACCGAATGCCGTCGAGAATGCAACGCGGTTGCCTATCCGCTCTTTCAGCAGATCAGCGCCTTCATCGGCAAGTTTCGCAGCGATGTCTTCAACCGCCCCGCCGCGTGGTTGGACGCGGTTCAGCACGACATAAGCGTCCGCACCTTCTTTCATCGCCATACGAACAGTCGCTCGTGTGGCCCAGACATCTGGTGCGGATGGTTGAGCGGGCACAACGACAATATCAGTCTCTCGCATAACCTTACCCAGCATCATGTCGGCAGTGCCGGGGCAGTCGATTAGGATCACATCTGCGTCGCGGGCTGCCTTTTTGATATCCACCCCGATGCGCCATTCAGATGATTCGATCAGATCCATGTCTGCTTCAACAGTGCGCTGGATACGTTCGTCCATCCAGCCAGTCAGCGTTTTCTGAGGATCAAGATCAATCAATGCGATCCGCTGCTTAGTGACCAAATGTGCAGCCAACTGGGTCAACAGGGTAGTTTTGCCAGCGCCGCCCTTTTGCTGTGCGAAGGTGATGATGTTAGCCATTTGCGTCTCGGATAAAGGGTTCTATTCTCTGCGTTAACAGAATTGCTGCACTGCAGCAAACTGAGTTGGGCGAGGCGACGGTGAAAAAACGACTGATCCTTCATATTGGGATGCATAAAACGGGCACCTCATCGGTCCAGCGATACTTTTCGCGCAATAGAATGATGCTGAGGAGGATGGGCGTATCCTATCCTAACTCGATCGGTATCGATGGCGCACGGCAACCAAAGCATGCGTCCATTTTCGATGCGATTAGCCACGAAGCAGACTTTGGATCGCCTCACCCTGTTCTTGGGCCGTCGGCCAGCGTGATCGGAAGCACAGCTGATGAGATTGAATCATCTTCGGGCCAAATAGGCGTGCTCAGCGCAGAAGGACTGTCAGGGGAAAGACGCGTTTTTGCTGAGGCGATGGCCAGCCTTTCTGATCGGTTCGACAAAACTGTCGTTATCTTCGTTCGTCGCCAGGACCATTGGGTTGAGAGTTTTTACAAGCAAATGGTGTTAAGCCGCGAAGTTAAAGAAGTGCGCAGTTTTCATCAGTTTATCGAAGCCGCTTCTACCAAGGCGCATATGAGCTATGATCGCATCATAAGGTGGTGGATGGACGCCTTCGGCGAAGAGCGGGTGCTTGTGAAAGGCTTTCATCCCCTTGGTGCAAAGCGTCCATTGATGAAATTGCTTGATATTGCAGCCCTCGGCAGAGCGTTTCGCTGGATGCCGTTCGCCCATTCGCATGAGAACCCTTCTGCAGGCGTTGAGGCCGTCGAAGTGATCCGGAGGTTGAACGCGATAGGAGATGTCGCCCCGCGCGACGCGGCTGCGCGCCTGGAGACGCAGTACGGTCGCAGCGATGTCCAGTACCTAACATCAGAAGAGCGTAATAATTTGCTGGAGAGCTACAAAGAAGGGAATCGATGGGTTCTGAAGTATATGAACATTGATGACCGTTCGTGCTTGGCACCAAATATGTCTGAATTGGGGCGCTCGCGTGAGTTGCGATGGACTGGTTCAATATCCGCCGCAATTTCGACGAATTTGAATCGAAAACTTCTGTAACCTATCAATTTTTAAACGAAAAAAATATGGCCATATAGTGACCGTATCACGAAAACCAATCGCGCATCCTGAATAGAATGAATCGCAATGCGTTTGTATTTGCGCAAATTGAGTGAATTTAACAGATGGCGAATAACCAGTGGAATCCGAGAACGCGGCCAGACATGTGCATTGGTTTACTCTATTTTTAAAGGCACAAACAGAGACGACGGGCCGTTTACCCTCCACACTAATTGGCCCGGAAGGTGTTACCCCACATAACACCGCGTCCTGCAGCGGCCGGTCAAAGATCGGCCGACAAGGCGTCCTGGGATATGCCCCACAGCCCAGGACGCCTTTTTCCTTTCAATCCTCCGGTTCTAAACGACCTTTCGAATTGCCATTCTGTCGGCAAGCCGTTTGCAGTTGCGATGCCATTCCTTGCGGGTATCGAGCGAAATTGGCTGAGCCGTCGACGTGGAAAACCGCTATTCAAAGACCGAGATAGGCCATCGCTTAATCGCTGCCCGACCTTGAAGTGGCCAGAGATTTTTTGCGCATTTTGGTAGCTATTCGTCCAACACCGTGTTGGGTCTTGCGCCAGGTGGTTGGCGTTACAATCAACTCGTAAACTGCCAGATAGGCTGCAATCGCGCCAAGCGGCCAATACAGGGGCAGTAAGAAGGCGAACGGCGCATATTGAAGTCGCCGGCGTCGCCAGAGGCCAAGCACCGCCGCGATGAGGAGCAATAATATGCACAACGCGGATACATGGCCGAGATTGCGAAAGGCCTCGATTATTGCCTTGGGCAAGGCGCTGCTGAGCGTATCAGAAACCGTAAGCAACGCACCTAGCCACATAAGCGGTAAGGCGAGATATCCCAAAACAGCGCTCAACAGGATGACGTTTAGTCCGATGAAACTCGATGGGCCAAGATTTCGCCATAGCTCAGCAGGATGAGCCATGTGTGTTATCCATGTTGCAAGATAGCCTTTCAGCCAACGTGACCTTTGCTTGATCCAGGCGCTGGGCTTGCTGCTTGCCTCTTCCGCTGTGATCGACCGCGACAGCGCAGTTATTAAACCCATGCGCGATAGCATCACGCCAAGATCAGCGTCTTCGGTTACATTGTAACTATCCCATCCGCCAGCCGCAGCTAGGGCGCCGCGGCGGATGAAAAAAGATGTGCCGCCCAGAGGTGTCGGAAGGTTCATCTGCCGAAGGCCGGGAAGGATGACATCGAACCATGCTGCGTATTTAATTTCAAAACACCGAGTGATGAAATTTTCTGATGCATTGTAGAACCCCAGCCTCGCTTGAATGCAGGCCACCTCCGGCGGTGATGCGGCGAACTGCGCGGTGATCTGCCTAATCTGATTGGGCGCAGGGCGATCTTCAGCGTCGTAAACGCCAATGATATCGCCTTTCGCGAACTCCATCGCGAAATTCAATGCCCTGGGCTTGGTTCGTGGGCCGCCGTCTGGTGTGATAAGGATTTCAACAAAGGGAGGAGGGTCCTGCGCCAGGATTGCAGGAACAGTCTCATCATCATCTGTTTCCAGGATGAGTTTCACGTCCAGCAGTTCAGGCGGATAGTCCAATGCGCGCAAGGCTTCATTCAGCAGAGGTGCAACCTCAGCCTCACGATACAGCGCGATGAGAATGGAAATGCTCGGCGGCGGACGATGGTCTGAGATCAGAGGCGCATCGCAAGTACGTGGCAATCCATGATTATCAAACCGCCCGTACAAACAAGAAGAAAGCCAAAGCAATCCATTCAAGCCAATGATCGAAGCCGCGATGTAAATCAACGCAACGATGCTTGATGCTGGCGAAAGAACCAAGCCAGCAAAGAAAGTGATCAACGCCATTACAATCACGGTCTTTTGCCAAGGGTCCTGCAGTTGCGGTCACCAGCGCTGACCGAAGACTCCGGGCTTCTGTCAAAGCCAGAATGCGTGAGCGATCTTTGCGCCTTAATTGCGCCATTGCGGTCGCGGCTTTATCTGGATCGCTGCATAGATAGACTGTGCCTTGACCCGTTTTTCGCCAGGGCATGATCTTACTGTCCAGATATATCGCTATGTCTGCTGTTTCTATGAGAGTTGGGTCTGCCGGTTCGATGGATAGATCGACAAATGGCAGCCCATGTTGTCGCACGACGGCTTCCGCAATGTCTGTTCGTTCGACCAGACCATGCGCGCTAAGAATGTCGCCAATCCGCGCCTTGCTGAACCGTTGAGCCGTCAATGCCCTTTGGATGGAAGTCTCTGAGGCGGAGCCATTACCTTTGAGGATCGCGCCGATCCGGGAACTGTCGAATTGATGCGTCGCCAGCGCATCGCCAAATGTGTCGAGCGACATGCGCTTGCCTCCGCTTCCCGGCGGAGGACATTGGTCATCCGCAATTTTACGGAAATTGGCGAGTTTGGATTAAGGCAGCGTTAATAGGAGCGAAAACTGGACGCCACCATTTTAGGCCATAGAAGCTAGAAAACGCTCAAAGAGATAAAAGCTGTCCTGAGGGCCAGGGCTTGCTTCTGGATGGTGCTGAACTGAAAAAACGGGCCTGTCTTTTACTTTAAGGCCGCAGTTCGACCCATCGAAGAGCGAAACATGCGTTTCTTCGACATTGTCTGGCAGAGATTGAGCATCAACAGCAAAACCGTGGTTCATCGAGGTGATTTCGACCTTGCCGGTCGCTGCTTCACGCACCGGGTGGTTGGCGCCGTGATGGCCGTGATTCATTTTTACAGTGTTTGCGCCAAGTGCAAGCGCCAGCATCTGATGGCCCAGACAAATACCAAACGTAGGTATACCTGAGGCCAGGATACCCTTGATCATTGGCACAGCGTATTCGCCCGTCGCAGCGGGGTCGCCGGGACCGTTTGACAGGAATACACCATCAGGATTGTGCGCAAGAACATCTTTGGCTTTGGAACTGGCTGGTACGACGGTAACTTCGGCGCCTGCCTCAGCTAGGCACCGCAGGATGTTGCGCTTGGCGCCGAAATCGACTGCGACAACTTTTTTGCGCGGGGCTGTCTGCTTTGGAAAACCGCCCGGCCAAGCCCAACGCTGTTCATCCCATTGATAGGATTGGGTGCAGGATACGTCCTTCGCAAGATCAAGGCCTTCCAGCCCAGAAAACGCCTTTGCGGCAGCTATCAGTGCGTTCGCGTCAACGCCGTCTTCCGCGTATCCGATGGCGGCGTGTGGCATACCCTTCTGACGAATCGTGCGGGTCAGTCGACGCGTATCGATGCCGCCAATTGCAACGCGACCTTTCTTGGCGAGCCAATCTGAAAGGCGTGCAGTGGACCGCCAGTTCGATGGGTCCGTCGGATCCATGCGAACCACCATGCCTTGTGCGAACGGCTCAGCCGCCTCGTTGTCTTCGATGTTCGCGCCGGTATTTCCGATATGCGGGAAGGTAAACGTAACCAACTGACCGGCATAAGAAGGGTCGGTCATGATTTCCTGATAGCCAGTCATTGCTGTGTTAAAGCAGAGTTCACCCACTGCGGTGCCAGTGGCGCCGAACCCTCGGCCCCAGAAAAGCGTCCCATCAGCGAGCGCAAGACAAGCGTTCGGGGGGGCTGTTTTCGACATCCGGATACCGATCTATAATGAATCGGGCGGAAGCTAGAGAAGCAGCGGGAACTGGTCAATATCTATAGGAAAAGATATTTTACCGTTAAATTACAATGCCTTGATGCCTATTGAACCGTTTGCCCGCGAAATTGTCGTCGTGTAAAGTCCCCGCGATCCGCCATGATGGCGCTGGGTGGTTAGTAAAATGAACATGCGTGAGCGCATTATGAGCGCCATGAAAATGGCGATGAAAGACAAGGATACGTTGCGGGTTGGCACGCTGCGCCTTGTTAATGCAGCGATCAAGGAACGTGAGATCGCTCTTCGTAGCAACGAAGATGCTGGTGACATCGACGCTGATGAGATTCTGCAGATTCTCTCCAAGATGGTGAAGCAGCGCGATGATAGCGTTAAGGCCTACGAAGATGCTGGCCGCGAAGATCTGGCCGCACGTGAACGATCCGAGATAAAGATCATCCGAGAATTCCTTCCCAAGCCCCTTACCGAAGAAGAGGTCGCCACGGCGGTGGCAGACGCCATCAAGGAAACTGGCGCATCGTCGATCAAGGATATGGGCAAGGTCATGGGCGCTTTGAAAGCCCAGTATACAGGCCGTATGGATTTTGGCGCTGCGGGTGCGTCAGTCAAAGCCACGCTAGCCTGATTCTGCGCAATTCGGATTTTCTAACCTCGTTAGGCTGATCGGTCGCCTTGCCGTCAGGCGGGGCATGCGGTATCCGCCCATCTACAGCGTTTTGATCAAACATTGAGGCTTTTGAAACCTGACCACGTTTGCAATGGCAAACGTTTTCTCGGATTTCAAAACGAAACTTGGTTCAATGTAAGATCAAGCCGCCATAATCGAACACTGGACCAGGGTGATGGCTAAAAACAAGAAACAGAAGGTCCGGCGCCCCAGCGCCGAGACGCCCAAAGGGTTTCGTGACTATTTCGGTGCAGAAGTGGCTGAACGGTCAGAAATGCTGTCTGCGATCACCGAAGTTTATCATCGCTATGGTTTCGATGCGCTTGAAACGTCTGCAGTCGAAACTGTTGAAGCTTTAGGTAAGTTTCTGCCCGATGTGGATCGTCCGAATGCTGGTGTTTTCGCTTGGCAGGACGAGGACGAGGCATGGATGGCGCTGCGCTATGATCTGACTGCGCCGCTGGCGCGTGTTTATGCGCAGAACCAACAGTTTCTACCTACGCCCTACCGTCGTTATGCAGTTGGCCCTGTCTGGCGCAATGAAAAACCTGGGCCAGGGCGGTATCGGCAGTTCTATCAGTGTGATGCAGATACCGTAGGGTCGGCGTCGCCAGCCGCCGATGCAGAAATCTGCGCAATGCTCTGCGATGCGTTGGAAGCTGCCGGGATTGAACGTGGCGATTATCTGATCCGTATCAACAATCGCAAAGTTTTAAATGGCGTGATGGAGGTTGTTGGCCTTCTGAACCCAGATGCACCTGACGAAGGTGAAGAGGCGCGTGGCGTGGTTTTGCGAGCAATCGATAAGCTCGATCGCCTTGGCCCCGATGGAGTGCGCGCCCTGCTCGGTGAAGGCCGTAAGGATGAAAGCGGCGATTACACCAAAGGCGCTGGTCTGAACGCTGATCAAACAGAAATCGTGATGGGCTTCGTCGAAGCTGAGCGGGAAACCGGCGCGGCCACTTGTGGGCGCCTTCGCGAACTTGTCGAGGCATCGCCTGCAGGGCTTGAAGGCGTGGCTGAGCTTGAAACGATAGCGGCCCTCCTTGACGCTCAGGGGTATTCCGGGCGGGCTAAGATCGACCCTTCGGTCGTCCGTGGCCTCGGCTACTACACCGGTCCGGTCTACGAGGCTGAGCTGACCTTCGAGATTATCGATGAAAAAGGTCAGAAACGTCAGTTCGGATCTGTTGCTGGCGGAGGTCGCTACGATGATCTGGTCATGCGCTTTACCGGCCAGCACGTGCCGGGAACGGGCGTTTCCATTGGCCTTGACCGCCTTTTGGCCGCCTTGCGCGAAAAACGCGGCAAAGCGGCTGAGCAAGTGGGGCCAGTGCTGGTCACCGTCATGGATAAGGACCGCCTGCCAGATTACCAGACGATGGTTGCCGAGCTTCGTTCAGCAGGTATCCGGGCCGAGATGTTTTTGGGCGGTGGCAACATGGCAAAACAACTAAAGTACGCCGACAAGCGCTCCAGCCCTGTCGCCATTATTGAAGGTGGCAATGAGAAAGACGCGGGAATTGTGCAGTTGAAGGATCTTGCGCTGGGCGCCCGTCTGGCGGCTGAGATCGAGACAAATGAACAATGGAAAGCCCAGCCTGCACAGATCGAAGTACCGCGTGAACGCCTTGTTGAAGAAGTGCGCGCCATGATCGCGCGAGCGGGTTAATCGATGGCCCGCGGTGGACGTGCAGGCGCCGATCTTGCTCGGTTGAGTGCGATGCGCGCCGATATTGCTTCGATCTTTGATGCGGCCGGCGCTGCCCGGGTTGAGTTGGAAACCCTGCAGCCTGCCGATGTCATGCTCGACTTATACGGCGAGGATATTCGGGCGCGGGCCTATCTGGTGCAGGACCCTGTGGCGGGTGAGCAGTTCCTTCGCCCTGACTTCACTGTCCCTGTCGCTCGGTTGCATATGGAGCAGGGCCTGTCGCCAGCACGGTATTACTACGACGGCCTGGTTTGGCGACGTCAGGAACCTGATGTTGATCGTCCCACTGAATATTTGCAGGCCGGGATAGAGCTGATCGGCGGCGCTGATCCGGCTGCAGAAGAAGCTGAGGTGTTCAACTTGATCCGCTCAGCCCTTGGTGATTTGGTTGATAGGGTCATCACAGGTGACCTCGGCGTTATTTTTGCTGCGATTGATGCGTTGAGTGTAAGCGAAGTGCGAAAGGCTGCTCTTCGTCGTCATGTCTGGCGGCCAAAGCGGTTTCACGCACTGATCGAACGCTTTGCAAACCCGATCGAACCGAACCCGTCGCGAACGGCCCTTTTATCGCAGAGCAGTGTAGAGCGTCGTAAGGTTATTGCTGATGCGGGAAAATTCGTTGGCCTGCGGGGCGAGGGTGAAATCCTAGAGAGGCTCGATATTCTGGACGCTGATGCTGCAGAGCCACCGTTGTCAGCTAGCGACCGCGCGATGATTGAGGCTGTGCTTGCAGTCAGCGGGCCGTCCAATGAAGCGTTGGCTGAATTGCGCCGGATCTGTCCACGATCCATGGCGCCCGCACTTGGGCGGATGGAGCGTCGGCTGGATGCACTGGCGGCCAAGGGAATTGAAGCATCAGATCTTTCGTTTGATGCGACTTTTGGCCGATCAATTGAATACTATGACGGCTTTGTTTTTGAGTTCCGCGCTGCTGATCCAGCGCTGCCGCCACTTGGCGGTGGCGGCAGGTATGACAAGCTGACTGCCAAACTCGGTGGTGGGGCGGGTTCAACCGCTGTTGGTGGTGTTGTCCGGCCAGAGGCGATGAACGCGGCGGAGACGGGCGCATGATCAAACTGGGTCTGCCTTCCAAGGGCCGCTTGCAACAGCAATGTGTTGACTGGTTTGCTGAGCGAGGCCTTGAGATTGAACGCGCTGAAGGGGGCCGTGAGTATTCCGGTCGGGTCAAAGGTGCAGATGGTGTCGAGCTGGTTTTGTTGTCCGCATCAGAAATCCCGCGCGAATTGGCCGCTGGCCGCATCGATGTTGGCATTACCGGCGAAGACGTCGTGCGTGAAAAGATTCCGGTTTGGGACCAAAAAGTCAGACTCGCGGCAAAGTTGGGTTTCGGTCACGCCGACCTGATTGTCGCCGTCCCATCGGTTTGGGTTGATGTCGATACGCTGCATGACTTTGACGCCGCTGCCGCCGCCTTTAGAAAACGGCATGGTATGCGGATGCGGATCGCCACCAAATATCACAATCTGTCCCGAGCGTTCTTCCGGGACGCGGGGGTCGCTGATTATCAGTTGGTCGATAGCCAAGGCGCGACCGAAGCGACACCGCTAAATCTGGCGGCGGAAGCGATCATCGACATCACTTCAACCGGCGAGACGTTGAATGCGAACCACCTTAAAATCTTGAGTGATGGCCTGATTCTAAAATCAGAGGCGAATCTCTGCGTGTCCAAAACGTCGACTGCCTCAGTCACTGATATCGAAGCGTTTCTTGCTTTGGTTAGCTAGTTTTCACGCTGAATTCACCTTAGAGGCGAGTCTTTATACGCGCCCTGTATCCGCGCGCCCGCTATTCTCAGTCCACTAAGTTATTCAAAGGACTGAAATTATGGATGAAATTTGCAATTGCGCAAAAGGCTTGGGGACAGCGGCTGAGGCTTTGTTTTTTGCCATCGCCTTTCAATCCATAGCGGCAACCATGTGTCTCTTAGCAGCAATGATGTTAAGCTAACAACCTGCGGTCTCTACTCAGCCGCCTCTGCGTGGCCAACACGCGCTGCATCGGTAGCCATCAATAGCTCAGCCGTGATGCCTGGTTCTGACAACGCATGGCCACCGTCGGCGACCATCTTCAGCTCTGACCCCGGCCAGGCGCGGTGTAGTTCAAACGCGGAAATCGGTGGGCAGACCATATCATAACGGCCCTGTACGATGACGCCTGGGATATCGCGGATACGGCCAACATCTCGTAAAATCTGACCATCTTCAGCGAGAAAGCCGCGGTTCTTGAAATAATGGCATTCAATCCGCGCAAAGGCGCGGGCGTAGGATGCCGCAGCATATCCTGATCCACGATCTTCATGTCCGCGCAGGGTTGCCGTCGCCCCTTCCCATTTTGTCCAGACACGGGCGCATTCTGTTTGCTGCGCCAGATCCCCGCCCATCAGACGTCGATGATAGGCCGTGATCAGATCGTCACGCTCTGCTTCTGGAATTGGGCGCAGGAATTCTTCCCAGAGGTCAGGCCAGAATATTGATGCACCGCCACCGTAGAACCAGTCGAGTTCCCGATTGGTCATCAGGAAAACGCCTCGCAGGATCATTTCAGATACCCGCCGCGGGTGGGTTTCAGCGTAGATCAGCGACAAAGTTGCGCCCCAGGAGCCGCCAAAAACCATCCAACGTTCAATGCCAAGTCGCCGCCGGATTGCCTCAATATCGTCGACAAGATCCCACGTCGTGTTGCGTTCTACGCTGGCATGAGGCCGCGATCTGCCACAACCGCGCTGATCGAACAAAATGATGTGATAGGTGGAAGGGTCGAAATAGCGTCGCATTGCTGGGCTACAGCCGCCGCCAGGACCACCGTGCAGGATTATAACTGGCTTGGCACCTTTGGTTCCGCATTCCTCGACATACAGCTCATGGCCGCCGCTAACCTGAAGACGGAAACGGTTGAATGGCTCTATCGGTGGGTAAAGAGAACGGCGTTGCGCAGGCATTCCAGGTCCAGTTTCATTGCGCTTGCGCGCTTTCACCCCATGTTCTAGGGCGATGCTGCGATAATGCCCAGCCCCGGAGAGTGACAAATGACAGACGCTGATTTCGCTCCGACGACGATTGACGCTCAGGAAGTCGCGAAGTTTGAAGCCATCTCAGCGGAATGGTGGGATCCGGACGGGAAATTCAAACCACTTCATCTGATGAACCCATGCCGTTTGGATTACATCCTGAATCAGATCGTGGGGCAATTCGGAACCCAACCTGGCCGATCTGCGCTGGCCGGTCTGTCCGTGGTTGATGTCGGGTCTGGCGGCGGATTGATTGCAGAACCGATGGCGCGGTTGGGGGCCAAGGTTACTGGGCTTGAAGCTGCGGTAGGTAATGTCGCAGTCGCCAGCGCGCACGCTGCGACTATGGGTTTAACCATCGACTATCAGGTCAGAACTGCAGAAGCGGCAGCAGCTGACGGCGACCAGTTCGATGTGGTGCTGGCGTTAGAGATAGTCGAGCATGTCGCCGATGTACCGTCTTTTATTGAGGCGTTGGCAACACTGGTCCGTCCGGGCGGCCTTTTAATCATGTCGACGCTTAGCCGAACAGCCAAAAGCTGGGTAGGTGCGATTGTTGGAGCAGAGCGCATCTTGCGCTGGCTGCCGGTCGGGACCCATGACTGGAACAAATTCCTAACCCCTGAAGAGCTTGAGGCGGCTATCGCTGTTGCGGGACTGGAGGTCGTAGACAGCAAAGGGATGGTATTGAACCCGGTCTCCCGTGACTGGTCCCTTAACGATACGGATCTGTCGATGAACTATATCCTAACGGCTGAGAAGGCCTGACGCTTCTGCCATCTCTCTCAGGCCCTGCTCCAGTGGGATCAAAGGCTGGTACAGGATTTCAGGTAGCGGCGATTGCACTGACCAATCCTGATGCAGGATTTCCCGAACCTTGCCGGGCGTCAGCATTTCAACACCGCCGGTAATCCCCGTGATGGCGCCGCCGATGCCGCCGATACCCTTCAGTACTGCCGCTGGCAGGCGAACTGGGCGTGCGTGTTTGCCAAGCGCTTTCGCAGCAATCCCAGCAAGTTCATCCCAACGATAACCGGCCAGTTGCGCATCTGAGATTTCATGAATTGCGCCGATGTCCTGATCTTGCGCCGTGGCGACGATCGCTCGCGCAGCATCGCGCGCATCCACCATTGCGACTCGCGCAGCTGGCGCGTTCAGCATCAGCTGAACTGGGGCGTTCGAAAGCTGCAGAACTTTCAGCGATTCCTGATCGAACCTTCCGTAGATGGCCCCAGGCCGTAGAATTCGCCAATCCCTGCCTTCAAGCGCGTCCGCAACCGCCAGCTCACCTGCATGCTTTGATGCAGCATAATGAGACAGCTCAGGCGCGCGCGCCGCCATGGATGAGATAAGAAGAAACCGACCACCGACGGTAGTTTGGGCCCAGGCCCGCGCAGCCCGTTCAGCCCCGTCCTTGTTCGCGCGCATGAAATCATTGCGGTTCTTAGCCTTCACAACCCCGGCGATGTGGATGAATGCATCAGCGCCCTGCGCCAGCGCCTTCAAAGCATCGGGATCAGACAGATCGCCAAGCGTCAGTTCGATTTCAACATCGGAAAGTTCGGGAAGTTCGGGCTGGGTCCGCGCGAGAATGCGAACCGCCCATCCCTGATCTGCAAGTTCGCGAATAACATGCCGGCCTAGAAAACCAGTTCCGCCCGTCAACGCCGCAAGGCGTTTCATCCCGCTTTGCCCGTATCAAATGCACCGTCGAGATACATTAACCGGGCCTTGGCGCGGCTCAACTTGCCTGATGAGGTTTGCGGAAGTTCGCCATTTTTAGCCAATGCGATCTTCGCCTCTACCCCATGGACGGACCGAACGACGCCGTGAACTTCTTCCCGGATCGCTTCGCGTGCTTCGGCGTCGCGGGCGCGACATTCGATGACGACCACAACCTGTTCTTCAGGGTTTCCGGACGTATCATCCGGCGTCACGGCGAATGCAGCAGCACCGCCTTCGCGGATAGCATCGACGTCTTTTTCGATGGTCCATTCAAGATCATGTGGCCACAGGTTGCGGCCATTTACGATCATCAGGTCTTTGGCGCGACCGGTGATAACCAGTTGGCCGTCCGTGAAATACCCTAGATCGCCAGTGTCGAGCCAGCCGTCCACCAGCGCCTTTGCAGTTTCTTCAGGATTACCGAAGTATTCCTTCATCAAGCTTGGCCCAGCCGCCCAGATCTTACCGACCTTCAATTCAGGCAGAACAGCACCCGCTTCATCGCGCACTTCGATTTGATGTTCCGCCAACGCCGGCCCACACAGTGCGAAATCACGCGCTGGGCCATCCCCCGCAGGTGCAGCGATCATTTCCCGTTCCAGCATGCCAAGGTCAAGACGGCGGGTCTTCAGGCCCTGGCCCAAAGGTGCGAAGGACAGCGCCAATGTGGTCTCGGCCATGCCATAGCTTGGCACAAACACGCCCAGTTTGAAGCCTGCATCGCGGAAGGTTTCGGAAAATGCGCGGATAATCGGCGCCTTGATCATATCGCCGCCAATACCAGCAACACGCCAAGCGGACAGATCCATCCCTTCAGGCGATTTACCACGCGCGCGGCGCAGGGCCAGATCATACCCAAAAGATGGTGCGTAGGTGACGGTACAGCGATTGCGCTGGATCAACTCAAGCCACATCAGCGGTCGACGTACGAAATCGCGTGTGGACATGTAGTCCGCTGTGAACTGCGTGGCGATGGGCGTCAGAAAGCAACCAACCAGACCCATGTCGTGATAAAGGGGCAGCCAGCTGACACCGCGATCCTCTGAGCGGAATTTTAGCCCATCAATCGCGATGGCGCGAAGGTTCGCCATCATCGATCCATGAGTGACTGCAACGCCCTTTGGTTCACCCGTGGTGCCGGATGAAAATTGAAGATACGCCAGATCCGAAGATGAAACCTTGACCCGCTCTGTCACTCTATCGGCGTCTGGTAGATCGCTTACTTTCCCAACAAAGCTAAGGTTCAGCGGCGCCATCGCTTCTTTTACCCAGTCTTCGTATTCCGCAGGGGTGAAGACTGCGCGGGCATCGGCGGTTTTGATGGTGCGGCGCAGCTGGTCTGAATAGGCGTCCCGTTGGCCAAAAGCGACAGGCAGCGGCAAAGGTGCTGGGATCAGTCCAGCGTAGAGCGCGCCAATGAAGGCAACAGCGAAATCGGAATTAGTCTCTGCCAGAATTGCGACGCGATCACCGCGCTCAAGACCCATCGCCAGCAAGCGACCGGCCAGCTTTTCACTGCGAGCGCGCATGTCCACGAAGGTGAGCTGTTCCAGAATTTCACCGCGCGCACTGTAGTAATTCAGTCCGTTGACGCCTTTGGACGCGTAGTCCACGGCATCGACAAACGTGTCGAAATCGGCCAGCCGCAAGGGCAAGCCGGACAGAGTCGGCAGGGTTTCCAGCAGTTTTTCGGGCGCGCCTTGCATCAGTCGTCGCTATTTAGGTTCTGTTCCACGGCATATAGGGAAGCGCGTCTAGCACTTTCATCCTGCTGCTAAAAGGCCTCAGCGTCCCTGTTTGCCCCTCTATTTGCCAAAATTCGATCACCTTTGACGTCGGCATTGACAAGAAACTACCAGAAGGCCCCAACTGAAGCGCATAATGAGTGAGAGAGATGAGATGCTGAAAATCTACGGGCGCGCGACGTCTTCCAATGTTCAGGCAGTCATGTGGCTGGTCGGCGAACTGGGTTTGACACACGAACGGATCGACAAAGGCCATGTTCACGGTGGCCTTGATGACCCTGAGTTTCGCAGAATAAACCCGCACGGCGTCGTGCCTGCAATGAAGGACGGCGATGTCGAAATGTTCGAAAGCGCTGCGATCCTTCGTTATCTCGCGGCGAAGTATGGCGCAGGAACGTCATTCTGGAACGAAGATCCAGCCAAACGTGGCAGAGCGGACAGCTGGGCAGAGTGGGGAAAGACCACTTACGGCCCTGCATTTTCCGGACCCATCTTTTGGGCGCGCGTCCGAACACCGGCAAAAAATCGCAATCAGGCGATGTTGCAACGCGCCGTTCAACAGTTCGAAGCGTTGCTTTTGCGCGTTGGCATGGCGCTTGAAGACAAGCCTTTCATCATGGGCGATGATCTGACGCTTGCGGATATTGTGATCGGGCATCTTCTGTACCGCTACTACGATATCGATATTCAACGGGCGGAACGGCCCCGCGTTCGCGCTTACTACGAGCGTCTCGCGGAACGGCAGGCGTTCCGTGACCATGTAATGGTGTCCTACGATTCTCTGCGGGCGGAAGGGGCCTAAAAGTCCTTCTTCCAGTTTAAGCCAATGGATGTGCCAACATCAGGGCCAAACTCGCTGTCGATGGTGATGTTGTCGAACACTTCAACTTCGACCTGAACTGAGGCGGAGCCGCTACCGATTGGCTGCTTAGCCCCGACGAACACGCCATCAGCGACGTTAGAGCCGACAGTGACTGACGGTCCGGCTTCGTCGCTGTCGATGCGCAAGACATCCAGCCCAACGGCGCCGCGGGCAGACCCGACGGTGCCGTCGTCGCCATCAAGCAACTGCGCGACGCCAATCCCTAACGTCAGCGCCTCTGCCGGTGACAGGGACTGGCGAGATCTGCCAAATAGAATACGGGGAAGAACCTCTTCCTCAGGCAGGCTGGGGCGTGAAACAAACGCGATCTGTGGATCTGCGGCGTTGCCAGTTACAGCGAAGCCGCCGCGAATGCCGTCATTTTCCCGCTGAATTAATACATCGACAACTGGGTCGATCCCTTTGGCTCCGCTGAATTGCACTTTGCCGCACTCAAGATCAAACGCTGCCCCTAACAGATCCAGCGATCCCCTACGTTTCTCAACCACGCCAACGATTCGCGGATCAGCGGCTGTGCCGGATATTTTGAGATCGATCTTCCATTCGCTATCAAGACCTCGTCTACGAACGAAAATGTCCTGCGGGCCTTTGATCGTGATGCCGAGGTCAATGTCTTCGCCGCTTGCCTTTTCAGGTTCAGGCCGTTCTTGGCCCTTGATCCTGACATCGCCAATGTCGGCGACGCCTGGCGGCGTTGCGTTCACCAAGCGAACCTCTGCGCGATCAATCGTGATCTGGCCAGCGATATCGGGCGCATCAAGGGGACCAGCGGCAGTAAGATTAAGGCTGACCGCAGCTGCCACGTCATCACGCCGAACCAGCGTGGCGCTGTTCGCATTAATTGTGGCTTCGACTCTGCCGTCTGCGACTGAAGCGACCGCGGAAACATCACCTCCGGCGCCGTCTTCACCATTCAGATCAACAGCGAACGCGCCGTCAGAAGAGATGCGAGATTGCGCTGAGAGGTTTACCAGAATGGAACCAACATCTAGGTTCTCATAGCGCCCGCCACTCAAGCTGACATCGCCGCCAAATTCAGGGCTTCCGATAGTGCCAGCCAATCGGATCGCCACATTTGCTAAACCAGACAGAACGTGGCCAGGCGCAGGAACCAACGCCCAGATTTCACCAATCTCACCAGTCCAATCGACCGAACCCGACAAGGCGCCATTCTTGGGTGCGACAGGCACAAGTCCGCCAGAGGGCCGGACCGGGGCGTTGATGCGTGCCTGAACCGGTTGGTCAAATTGGCCAGAAAGCGATGCTACGACCGACGCATCCCGCCCATCCCAGTCGACATTTGCGTCCGCCGTCAATGCGCCAAGGTAAGCGACGGCGTCGGCGAAACGCAGATCACTGGCGTTCAGAGACACCTTGGCGCCAGCGCCCCTGCGTCGTGTGTTGAAATCAGCATCCAGCCACAGAGCACCTTGTTCCATCGGCAGATCGACTAGCGCCGCAATTGGCCTCAGATCCGGCGCTTGAAGCGAAAGTTTTCCTGACGCGCCATCGCCATGCAGCGTGGCGTCGCCCGTCAGACTGGCGCCTGCCAGGGACAGATTAATCCCGTTGAATGAAGTTGCATTGCCTTTGGCGGCGATCCGCAGTGGGGCTTCAAGCCTTAGCTCATTCGCATCCAGCTTAGTGGACAGGTCGCTGACGGTGGCTTTTAGCGGACCAGCCGCACTGACGCGCGCCGCCATGTCCATGGTGATCTCTTCGCCAGTTTCCAAACCGCCCTGACTGGAAAGTGTCAAGTTTAGTGCCGACAGCCGACCCGCAGCGACTAGTTTGGCTGTAGTCAGCTCAGCCGGTGCGGCATTGATGGCCCGGGCTGTGACAGTGGCATTGATAGCGGGATCATCGGAAAGACCTTCTTTGACCCGCGCCGTCAGATCGCTGCGGGCCACGGTCGCATCGCCTACGCGGATTGAGTTTAGCTCTGCCGTTAGTTTGACGTCGTCCAGCCCACCAACAGCCGTTGCGCGACCAGTGGCGATCTGGGCTGCGCCAGCATCCACGCCCTTGACGCCCAAAGTGATGTTGAATTGAGGCTTGTCCAGCGCGTCTTGCGCTTCGCCCTTGGCTGTAACCGATTGCAGGGTGACGCCATTTGCGGCAACGCCTGAAAGCTGAGCGTCAAAGATGACATCTTCGATCGCGCCTGATGCTTTTGCTTGCCCTGATGCTACCTGCGCAACACCTGCGTCGACCCCTTCAACGTTGACTAAAAGATCAAATTTTTGCGCCCCGAGAATATCTGTGGCGGCGCCTTTTACACTTGCAGATTCCAGACTGACGCCCGTTGCTTGCAAGTCATTTAGCTCGACATCGAGATCTGCGGCCTGTTTGTCGCCGGGTGAAGATAGTCTGATCCGGCCGGTGACGCCGCCGCCGACCTCTTGTCCCACCGCTTCGGAAAGTTGCGACAGATCCGGGGCGTCGATGCTGACATCGCCCGTCGCCAAGGTTTCGCTGAGGTCGATATCGATGTCGCCATCAACCGTAGCGCCAAGGCCCGTCGCTGTCATATTCGAAAGCGCCAGGATTTCGTCGTTCAACAGAAAACCGCCATCGAATGTAACCGCGCCAAAGCGTGATCCGCTCGCCGACAGGTTCAAGTCACCTTCCGGCGCTCCGCCAAAGGTGGCGTTGTGAATGATCTCAACCTTGCCCAAAGGCTCTTCATCAAATGAAAGGCCCGTGAAAGAGGCGTCGCCTTTTAATGTTGGCGCCGACAAAGCGCCGGATATCGCACCATCTGCCCTAATCGCACCTTCCGCGTTCACATCGTATGCTGTCGCAAAAGGCTCCAGATCGTCAGCGAGAATGGAATAGGTCAGATCAGCCTTGTCCGTAGCCAAATTAGCGGCGCCGCTGGCGGTAATGGCTAACGGCTTTGATTGAAGCGATAGCGTCGACAGTGTGATGTCATCGCCCGCCATCCGCGCATCCAAATCGATCTCCGCGCGGCCAATCAAGTCGGGTGTAATGCGGTCAACCCGCAGTCCGTCAACATCGCCGTCAACGGCTATATCAATTGTTTCGCCCGCAAGGCGGATATTTGCATTCAGCGTTGCTGATCTGACATCAGCAGCCTCAGTGGTAAGGCGATCCAGAACCAGATCACCGGTTACTGTTAGATCATCCAACGCGCCCTTCGCGGCGCCATCAAAGCTGAACGCCTGAAAATTTACGCCGTCCACCAGATCGGCCAGGCCAGGCCGCGCCTCTGCCTTAAGAGCGAAGTCGAGGGTTGCAGCGACCTGATCGAATGCGCCCGAGGCTTCTAATGTGACATCACGGGCGGTGATGGCGCCCTGATTGATACGGATAACGCCGTTCGCGTCTTCTGCGATGTCGGCGACGATCTTGGCGTTTGGCGACAGCACGGCGGCAACCTGCGGATCCAGCGCTTCGCCTGGCGTCAGCGTGAAGTCGAGCTGGGCGCACAGCGGCCCGGTCGCGTTCAATTTGCCATTGCCTGTGGCGTCGAAAACACGGTCAGCTGAAGCGTTCAGTGACAGCGTCCAGTCGTTCAGCGGACCGGTTCCTGACAGGTCTACCTTGCTGGCGCTGTTCGGGGGAAAGCCTGCAAGCTCCGCCACCAAACCACCTGCGGCCTCATCGGCTTTCAGGGTCAGGTTCAACCGGTCGGCGGCGAAATCGCGCAGGAAATCCAGAACGATACGCCCTGATACATCATCGGTCCGGGTGATCAGGAATTTTGCAGACTGCTCGTCGCCCTCGTCTTTCAACGATCCGGTCAGATCAATCGCCAACGACTGCGCGGCGATGATGTTTGGCGCAATGTTAACACGCTCAGCCACCAATTCATCAATGCGGGTCGCAATTGGGGATCGCGGCCAGTCAAACGGGTCGTCATCTGTTTCGGCAAGTTCGGAATCAGGCTTTACCTCAACCTCAACTGACGAACTTGCGGGCGCTCGCAGCACCTCGACGTCTGACGCTGCAAGGCGAGAGATTTCCAGTTCTCCCCGCACGATCCGACTGGCGTTCCAGTTGAGAGAAATTCGGCCAATCTTCAACCAGACGCCTTCTGCGTCGCCAACTGTCAGGCCGATGATCTTCGTCGACCCATCTTCGGCGTCTTCCACCCCTTCTGCCTGCAGTTCAAGTTCACCGGGAACAGAGATCTGCTCCAAAGCGAATTGGAACAGCGAGTTCTTAAGCCCGAAAAGTGAAACCTGTGCGCCAGCGGGAAGGGTCAAGGCAGACAGGAAAACCAGGAAAATCGCCAGTTTCCGCATCAGAACGCCTGCCCGATTGAAATATAGACCTGAAAGGCGTCGTCAGCGCCGCGCGGGTTCAAAGGCACACCAACGTGCAACCTGAGTGGACCAATGGGTGAGAAATACCTCGCGCCAAGGCCGGCTGCGAACTGCACGCCTTCGTCAAACTGAGGGGCTACGCCGGTTGAAACTGATCCCGCTTCAACGAACGCTGCAATGCCAACGGCTGAAGCGACCCGGGCCCGCAATTCCAGCCCAAGTTCAAGCGCTGAAAGCCCACCAACCGGATCGTCATTTGCATCAAGCGGCCCAATGAACCGTTCGCGATAGCCACGGACCGATCCACCACCGCCAGAATACAAGCGGCGGTTAGCCGATACGACGTCCAGATCGCCGGACAGGACGGATGCGATGCGCCCTCTGCCCGCTAGGATGTAGATCTTCTCTCCGGTCAGGTCGAAGTAGCCTGACAGCGTGCCGTCCAATACAGCGAATGCTGCAGGATTGTCGCCGACGATGCCAGTGAAAGGCATGAAAGACAGGCGAGCGCGGAACCCAGTGGTTGGATCCAACCTGTCATCGCTGTTGTCATAGGCGGCGAATATCGGAAGGCCGACCAGACGCGATGTAGTATCATCACCATTGCTTTCTTCAATCTGGCTAAGCTCCAGCAGCCCACCTGCGCCAATGGTTAGTTCCGGCGTGATTTCGCGCTCCAGGCCAAGTGTCAGTGTCCCGCCAAATTCCTCAAACGCGTCATCGTCTATGTGCCGCAGCTCAAGCCCAGCGACGAGATCCTGACCCGGGCGCCCGAACTGAGGCAGCCGATAGCGGGTTTGCAGATTCTGCTCATTCAGCCCGACCAGCGCTTCCAATGTCAGGGTTTCGTTCGATCCGAACAGGTTGCGATGTTCGAATTCGCCGCTGACTGCTGGTCCTGCGTCGGTGTCATACCGGACGCCGCCACCGATTGTGCGGGGCGGCGCTTCTTCCAGCGACACACGAACAGGCGCTTCGTCGCCCGCCGGCGGTTCATCCGGGAATGTTGCGGAGCCTGCATTGAACAGGCCCGTTGCGATCAGCGCGCTGAAACGCGACGAGATCTGCAGGGTCGACCTGCTGGCCGGTCTCGTAGTGGCGATATGTTTCGAGATATTTTCGATCGACGCCTTCGGTGCCTTCATAGGTCGTTTCGCCATACGCATAGGCGCGGCCGGGTGCGATGGTTGTCTCCACCTCAATTTCAGCCGTTTCTGGGTCGGCCACTGCGTCGCGATCTGTGCGCTTGGCGTAGGGTCGCCATTTGGATCGCAAGTCAGCAACTGCGCGTGTTTCAGCGCTTAGGATTCGTGATGCGCGCACTGGTTTGCCGACGTGCTCTCCATAGTCCGCAGTGTTCAGTACAAGTTGCCCATCAATTGGTTCTTCCAGGGCGATCTTGTGCTCAGCTAATCGATACTGGCGGTTTTCGGTGACGATGATCCTCGCGACGGCTTGTTGTGCAGCCGGTGTATCGCCTTCATCTTCAGCTTCGTAAAACCCGAACGACCGCAAAATCTTTTGCGCAGTTTCAACATCGCCTTCGGCGCGCCTACGCAGAAATGCCAGACTCTGCGCGCCATCATTTTGTCGACGAAAAAGCGCAAGCGCCTGTTCCATCAACTCGTGCGCGCGCTCGTTTTCAACACCGATCAATTCGACCTGGTAATCGACCGCCGTTTCAGGGCGTTCAAAGATAGCACCCTCTGTCGCGGGCTCATCTTCAAAGGCAGAGCAGCCAGCCAGAACGGCGACTAAAGCGATCGCCAAAATATTAAGAGATTTAGCACCCATCTTGATTGGTTTAGCTGCCCAACGCGCGCCCGTAACCGCCGCGCAACGCTGCTTACCGGGAACGGGCCAAATCGTAACGTAAAGTGATCGCCTTTAGGCCTCCGCGACCGTTTCGACAGGCTTGCGCCCGGGGAAAATCCGCCTGAGCGCGACATAGAATACCGGCGTCAGGAAAAGCCCCAGAATAGTCACGCCAGACATGCCAAAGAACACCGCTGTGCCAAGCGCCTGACGCATTTCCGCGCCGGGGACAGTTGCGATGATCAGGGGCACAACGCCCAGAATGAACGAAAAGGCTGTCATCAGGATCGGCCTTAGCCGCAATTTGCAGGCTTCCACCGCCGCTTCTGCCGGGCTGACGCAGTGTTCATCCTGTGCTTGTTTTGCGAACTCAACAATCAGAATTGCGTTCTTTGTGGCCAACCCGACCAGAACGATCAGACCGACCTGGGTGAGGATGTTATTGTCCATTCCCCGCCACAGGACGCCAAGCAGCGCTGACAGGATCGACATCGGCACGATCAGGATGATCGCAAACGGCAAGACCCAGCTTTAATAAAGCGCCGCAAGCAGCAAGAACGCAAAGAGGACCGACATCGCGAAGATGAGAGTCGCTTCGTTCCCCTGGCTTCGTTCCTGCAGGGCCAGTTCGGTCCATTCATAGTTCACGCCGGGGGGTGACACTGAATCTGCCAGTTTTTCTATCTCAATCAGCGAAACACCGGTGGCGACGCCTGGGGTTGCGGCGCCTTGCAACGGAACAGCGACCTGCTGGTTGTAGCGTTGCACCAAGATCGGCCCCGCAGTGTCGTGGATTTCGACCGGCGTGCCTAGCGGCACGAGGGCGCCAGTAGCAGACTGGACTTTCAGGGCGGCGATATCTGCACGCTCCAGCCTGAACTTTTCATCCGCTTGCGCGCGAACCTGGAAGAGGCCGCCAAGGGCGTTGAAATCGTTGACATAGGATGAACCGAGGTTGATCGCCAAAGTTTCAAAGATTGCCCCAATTGGCACGTTCAACATTTGCGCCCGCACACGATCAATCTCAAGATACACTTGCGGCGAACCTTGGGTAAAAGTTGTTAAGACGCCCTGCACCTCGTCCGATTGAGCAGAGGCGCCCATGACCGCGTAGGCCGTATTCAGGACGCGTGACATGTCTGCGCTTTCGTTGTCTTTCAGCATCAGCTTGAAGCCGCCGCCATTGCCAACGCCGCGAACCGATGGGGGGCAATGGCGATGATGAACGCCTCTTGAAGAACCTGCATCCGACCAAACAGCGCGCCGACGATTTTGTGGGCGGGCAGGTCAGCCTCAAGCCGGTCTTCAAAGCTGTCAAATGGCGTGAAGATGACGCCCTGATTGGATGCGCCGGTGAATGTTGCGCCCGAAAAGCCTGCAAATGCGACGGCGTCAGATACGCCGGGCGTTTCCCGTGCGATTTTCTCGGCCTGCCGGATAACAGCGTCAGTGCGATCCAGCGAGGCGCCGTCAGGCAGCTGTACAACAACGATGGCGTAACCCTGGTCGCTTTCTGGAATGAAGCCTGTCGGCGTAGATTGTAAAACCTGCCAGGTCGCGAAAAGCAGCCCGCAGAACAATGCAAGCACGAGGATCAGCATGCCCCACGTACCGACAAGGAAACTGACGACGCGGCCATAGACATTGGACAAAGAATCAAATGCGCGGTCGAAGCCGCCACTTAGCACCCCGGCAAGTCTTGTTAGTGGGTTGCGAGACGGTGTCGTAGCGCGGGGTTTCAACAGGATACCCGCCAAAGCTGGCGATAGGCTGAGCGAGTTGATGGTTGAGATGATCGTCGCAACAGAAATAGTTACAGCAAATTGGACGTGGAACTGCCCTGTGATGCCAGGCACGAAGGCTGACGGGATGAAGACCGCAATCAACACCAGTGAAGTGCCGATGATAGCCCCCTGCACCTCATCCATCGTGCGTTGGGATGCTTTGAACGGCGTCATGCTGTTGTCGATATTCCGTTTAGCATTCTCAACCACAACAATCGCGTCGTCGACAACGATGCCGATGGCGAGGATCGGGCCAAACAGGCTCAAGAGGTTGAGCGAGTAGCCCAGGGCAAGCGTGATCGCGAAGGTTCCGACCAGCGAAACTGGGATCGCGAGCAAGGGGATGATCGCTGTGCGCCAGTTCTGCAAGAAAATGACGATGACCGCGATCACCAGGAACATCGCTTCAAAAATTGTTTGATAGACGCTGTTGATCGAGGCTTCGATGAATTCAGTCGGGTTGTAGACAATCTGGTATTCCATACCCGGTGGAAAATCAGCGGAAAGCGTCTCCATCGTGTCTATGATGCTTTGCGCTGTCGCCAGAGCGTTCGATCCGGGTCGCTGGAAAATGCCCATCCCCACCGCGGGAACACCGTTCAGATAGGAATTGTTCGCATAGGATCGCGCACCCATCTCAACCCGGGCCACATCTCGCACCCGGACGACGCGCCCATCACTGGACGCTTTGACAATTACCCGGCCAAATTCCTTGGGATCTTCCAGGCGGCCCTGTGTCGTCACCGTTACCTGAAACGCATTGTCAGCGTTGTTCGGTGGTGCGCCCAACGACCCGCCGGATACCTGTACGTTTTGTTCGCGAAGTGCGTTTACAACATCGCCCGCCGTCAGACCAAGCGAGGACAGGCGATCAGGATCAAGCCAGACGCGCGCGGAAAACTCTCGTTTGCCAAAGATCGTGATGTCGCCAACGCCGTCCAGCCGGATCAGCTGATCGCGGACACGAGATTTGGTGTAGTTTGAGACATAGAGCTGATCGAGACTTTCGTCGGGCGACAGCATGTGTACGACCATCATCAAGTCAGGCGATGATTTCGTCGTGGTGATACCCAGCGACCGAACTTCTTACGGGAGGCGCGGCTCAGCAATGGAACGCGGTTCTGCACCAGCACCTGCGCTGAATCGAGATCAGTGCCCAGTTCAAACGTGATGGTCAGTGCCATCGCGCCGTCCGATGTAGAGTAGGATGAGAGGTACAGCATCCCCTCAACGCCGTTGATTTCCAGCTCTAGCGGTGTGGCGACCGTCTCCGCCACCGTTTTGGCGTCGGCGCCCGGATAGGCCGCACGCACGACGATTGAGGGTGGTGCAATCTCTGGATACTGCGCGACGGGAAGCTGGGTGTAAGATACCATCCCGACAATCGAGATGATGATCGACATGACGATCGCAAAGATCGGCCGGCTAACGAAAAAGCGACCCATCTTATTGTTCCGCTACGGGGGGAAGTTCGACCATCTGCGGCGTCACGACCGTTCCGGGGCGGGCGCGGACAATGCCCTTGATAACTATTGTTTCTGAGGCATCGAGCCCTGACCTGATGACGCGATAGCCGTCAATCCTGGGGCCAGGACGAACTGGGCGGGGAACAACTTTCCCTTCGCCATCGACTGTCATTACCAATCGCTGGTTCTGATCTGCGACAACGGCTTCATCCGGGATCAAAATACCCTGATAGGGCAGGGATCCCGGCACATTAACTGTATCGAAAAGGCCGGGTGTCAGAATCTCATCGGGGTTTGGCAGCACTGCGCGAACGCGCATTGTACCAGTTTCCCGGTCAATCTTGTTTTCAGAGAAGTCCAACTTGCCGACGAGTGGCGGAATTTCGCGATCTGACAGAGTGACCTTCACCTCAAGTCCGCCGCCGCCTTCTTGCAATGATACGCCGCGTTCACGCGCATCGCGGGCATAGGCGAGGAAGTATCGCTCATCTATGTCGAACTAAAAGTGGGCCGGACCTGATGCGACGATGGTCGTCAATACCATTTGGTCCGCTGATACCAGATTGCCCGGATCGACCAGCGCCTGATCAATGCGCCCGCTCATGGGTGCGCGAATTTTGGTGTATTCCAAATCAATCTCAGCCGACTGTTCAGCGGCGCGGGCTTGCTCCAACCCGCCCGAGGCCGCCAGAAATGCCTCACGCCGGTCATCGACAGAGGCTTGTGCAATGTTTCCGTTGGCGATCAGTTTCTCTGCCCGCTCCAACTGTTCTGCGGCAAACTCAAAGGTCGCGTCGGCTACATCGATCTGCGATTTCGCCTGATCGACCGCTAACTGAAACTGACGCTTGTCGATGGTGAACAGAAGGTCGCCTTTCTTGACCAGGGCGCCATCCCGGAAATGCACTTTTCCAGATAGCCGGACACGCGGGATCGGATTTCTACCTCTGCCGAAGCTTCAAACCTGCCGACAAATTCATCATCTTCCACAATCTCTTTCACCACCGGTTTGGCTACAGTGACAGGGGGCGGTCCCTGTTGGGCCAAAAGTGGCGGTGCGGCGATTACTGCGGTCATTGCGAAAGCTGCAAGGATCAGTGAAAACTTCATGATGTCGCCTACTCCAGATTGTGCAACTCGATCATTTGCGCCTATCGGAGAATTGATCAAGAAGGTTTTGTCGCAAAGATGTGGGCGGCGGTCGCTACGGTTGTTAGCCCCTAGCTACGGATAATGCGAATGTCCGCTATGTCTTGGATACATTCACATCTTGAACAAATCGGCATGAACCCTCAAACGTCATTCTTATACTGCGAGGGGTGATGGAAGCAGATTTTGTAATAATCGGATCAGGTTCTGCCGGGTCTGCAATGGCGTCGCGCCTGTCAGAAGATGGCAAACATTCGGTTCTGGTGCTTGAGTTTGGCGGCACGGATATCGGCCCGCTGATCCAGATGCCGGCCGCACTTTCCTATCCGATGAACATGCCACACTACGATTGGGGCTATCAGTCTGAACCTGAACCCCACCTTGGCGGGCGGCGACTTGCCTGCCCGCGTGGCAAGGTGATTGGCGGATCATCTTCAATCAATGGCATGGTCTATGTACGGGGCCATGCCCGAGATTATGACCACTGGGCCGAAGAAGGCGCAGATGGATGGGCCTACAAGGATGTTCTGCCATACTTTGAACGGATGGAAAGTTGGCATTCCGGCGGCCATGGCGGCGATGTGGACTGGCGCGGGAAATCAGGACCGCTGCATGTCACGCGCGGCCCCCGCAAGAACCCGCTTTTCGACGCCTTTGTGCAGGCAGGCGCGCAGGCAGGGTTTGAACTTACCGGCGACTACAACGGCGAAAAGCAGGAAGGCTTTGGCCCGATGGAACAGACGGTCTGGAAGGGCGGCCGCTGGTCCGCCGCCAACGCCTATCTGAAACCGGCGCTAAAGCGACCTAATCTGGAAATGATCAAATGCCTCGCGCGGCGCGTAGTGATCACTGATGGCCGTGCGACTGGCGTTGAGATTGAGCGTGGCAGCAAGGTTGAAGTCGTGAAAGCGCGGCGAGAGGTGGTCATCGCGGCGTCCTCTATCAATTCACCAAAACTGTTGATGTTGTCAGGCATCGGACCTGCGGCCCATCTGGCTGAGCATGGTGTCGATGTTGTCGCTGACAGGCCCGGTGTTGGCCAGAATCTGCAGGACCATCTTGAGCTTTACATCCAACAGGCCTGCATTCAGCCGATCACGCTTTACAAGCACTGGAACCTGTTTTCAAAAGCGTGGATTGGCGCCCAGTGGCTGTTCACCAAAACCGGCTACGGCGCCTCAAACCAGTTTGAAAGCGCAGCCTTTTTGCGGTCGCGGCCCGGCGTTGAATACCCCGATATCCAGTATCATTTCTTGCCTATCGCCGTGCGCTATGACGGGCAGGCAGCTGCCGAAGGCCATGGATATCAGGCACATGTGGGCCCGATGCGATCCCCTTCGCGGGGGTCTGTTTCATTGACCTCAGCCGATCCTAAAGATGCGCCAAAGATTCTGTTCAATTACATGTCTGAAGAACAAGACTGGATCGATTTTCGACATTGCATCCGCCTGACGCGCGAGATTTTCGCCCAGGCCGCGTTTGACCCGTTCCGGGGTAAGGAAATCCAACCCGGCTATAATGTTCAAACGGATGATGAGCTGGATGATTTCATTCGTGAGCACGTCGAAAGCGCCTATCACCCCTCGGGCACGGCGCGGATGGGCAAGGCGACGGATATTAATGCGGTTGTCGATCCCGAATGCCGTGTGATCGGCGTCGAAGCGCTGCGCCTGGCTGACAGCTCAATCTTTCCAAGAATTCCAAACGGTAATCTGAATTCTCCATCGATCATGGTTGGCGAAAAGGCCTCAGATCACATTCTTGGTCGCGATCCATTGCCAGCGTCGAACAAGCAACCATGGATCAACCCCCGTTGGGAGACGTCCGACAGGTGAGCGTTACTGTCTTCGGCCATACCAAAGACGGTACGCCGGTTAAGGCGGTTACTATATCTGCAGGTGGCGTCACCGCGACGGTGATGGAGTGGGGCGCCACCCTTCTTGATTTGCGCCTTGCGGGCGTGAACCATTCCCTGACCGCAGGGTTTGAGGACTTTGCGACCTACGAAACCCATGGCCAGCATGTTGGCGCGATCGCAG
This sequence comes from uncultured Paracoccaceae bacterium, assembly GCA_938092015.1. Lineage (GTDB taxonomy): Bacteria > Pseudomonadota > Alphaproteobacteria > Rhodobacterales > Rhodobacteraceae > Pikeienuella. The sequence continues at coordinate 27,105 of CALKOT010000015.1, read as the reverse complement.
GCCGATTTGCGGGGCGTATCGCAGGTGGTTTTGAGATCACCGGTAACTATTACCCAACAACCCGCAACAATGGCCCAGCCACTTTGCACGGCGGCGGCGCTGGATTTGGCGTCAGCTTGTGGACGCTTGATACCTATGGCGATGACTTCGTCGATATGACGATCCGTCAACCAGATGGCGCTGGTGGGTTTCCCGGGGAGATCGAAGCACATTGTCGTTATGATGCGGCCGATGGCGAACTTCGCCTCAGACTAACGGCCACTGCCGATCGTCCTACGGTCTGCAATCTGGCGCAGCATAGTTACTTCAATCTGTCCGGCGCTGCGACGATTGACGATCATGTTCTGCAGCTGGAAGCGGATCGCTACACGCCGCTGAACGGCGACCTTCTTCCCACAGGGGACGTTCTGCCTTGTGATCCATCGCGCGATTATCGCGCGCCCCGCCGGATTGGCGCCGCCTCTTTGGATGGCCACTTCGTGTTGGCTGATACTCGCCGAGATCTGCCAGCGCGCGCCGCAGTACTTCGCGGTGGCGATGTCGAAATGGCGGTCGAGACGACAGAACCTGGTCTGGTGGTCTATACCGCCGACAAGTTTCCAGTGACGTCCGGTGGTCTGGCCTCTGGGCCATATGGCCCGCGCGCTGGCATTTGCCTTGAAGGCCAGGTATGGCCGGACGCCCCTAATCAACCGGGTTTTCCAACTGCAGATCTAATGCCGGGCGACACCTATTTTCAGGAAACAAAATACCAGCTGAAAAAGGTGTCAGGCTGAAGTCGAGCACATTCAGCCATTTAGGGCGATTACGAATAATTTAATGATAATCACTCGCAGCTTTTCACTCCGCGTTTTCTTTTTGGAAACACTCTCAACGCAAAAAACGGTTGTGGGTTGTGTGCGTGAGTGGAGACGGGAATGTCAGGTATCAATGTATTGCGTCGTGACAATAATGGCGTGTGTGAACGTGCGGACGTTTCACTTGATAAACGGGAAGCGCGAAAAAGGGCGTTTGAAGCCAATCTTGCCCTAAAGCTTGAAAAAGCGCTGGGCGGTGACGCCTCTATCAGGGAAATCGCGTCGATCACTCAGGCGCTAAGCAAAGCTTACGAACGGATGACGCATGCAATTGATGCGCGTACCTCCCTCGGCGCATGTTTGAACCGATATTTCGTTATGCAGGCGGGGTGGACGCAGAAAACCGGTGATCATCGAATTGATGCCCTGGACCCGTTCGCCGCAAGGCTGCTGGGCTATTTGCCCGCCAGCGCAACGGATGCGATTGAGCCGCGCATCAAGGCAGTAGGCGGGGCCTTGGCGAAAACTGAGATCAGCCGAAAGCATCCTCTGGACTGGAGGTTGCGACTGAACACACCTTGGGTTCGCTTCTATCTGACGTTTCTAAGCGGTCAGGATAAAAGGGATCATACCAACCGGGTCACACATGACCGTCGAAAGCCAGTGAACGAAAGTCTGGAGCTTTTGGTTCTGATGGTGGTTGCGGCCGCCCTCAGCCTGCTTGGCGCAGGCTTGATCATCAGCACGCGTCGGGCGTTGTCCGATTTGCTGCTCAGCCAGATGGGGCGCGATACGTTGGCCGCTCTGTTTGGGAATTCCATGTCCAATCTTTCAACCTTCATCACGGGCCTTGGATGGTTCCGCCTCATCTGATGAAAACACGGTAGGCAAGGGGGATAGCGGCGACTACGGTGTCCGCCATGAATATCAGGCATCTTCGCACATTGGTCGCCGCTGTTGATGGGGGATCGTTCGCTTCCGCAGGTGAGGCGACCGGCGTCTCACATTCGGCAATCAGCCTACAGGTCAAATCGCTTGAGGAAGAACTGGGCGTTGCTCTGTTCGATCGGTCCAAGCGTCCACCGGCACCGACAGCCCGCGGACGGGCGCTTGCAGATCATGCCCGGAAGACACTTGATCTGTTCGACGCGGCCCGCGCAGTCGCCACTGGTGAACTGGTTGCGGGGAAGCTGACAGTTGGCGCCGTACCAACGACCCTCTCGTCAATCCTGCCGCCAGCTCTCAGCGCCCTGCGTGAACAGCATCCGGCGCTACGCATTGAGGTTAAAAGCGGTTCTTCCGCCGCGTTGGCCGCGCGTCTTCAGGCCGGGGAACTTGATGTGGCCGTCTGCACATGGCCTGAAAAGGACCCGGCGACTGAGCTCGACTGGCGCCATGTCGCGACTGAGCCCTTTGTCGTCGTCGCGCCTGCCGGCGCCAAAGGCCGGACAGACGCTGAGCTGTTGTCTCGTCACCCGTTCATCTGGTTCAACCGCAAGACCTGGGCGGGGCGCGGCATTGAGGCGGAACTTGCCCGCCGCAACATCAAGGTCGCGGCGGATATGGAAGTCGATTCGCTGGAAGCCATCGCATCCATGGTCGATGCCGGGCTGGGCGTGTCCATCATCCCGCTTTGTCGGGGCGCGCGGCCACTACCCGATAGTGTGAAAACGGCCCCATTTGGCGAACCGCAATTCGCTCGCGAAGTTGGCGCACTTATCGCCAAAGACACCGCGCCAGATTCGATGATTGAGACCTTTCTGGCGGCACTGCGGACGCCAAAGTGATTGCGTTAGAAAACCTCATGAAAAAACTATAAAAAACTCGCTTTCGTGAGGTTCTTGTCGGGCCTACGGTGCGCTTCACGCTTTCGTGACCAAAGGGGCCATTCACATGTACGACGCGCCAAGCCTGACAGGGCCATTGTTTCAGCTCAGCGACGCCCAGCTAGACTTGCAAAGCCGGGCCCGCCGGTTCGCCCACGATGTTGCGGCGCCTCAGGCTGCGGAAACAGACCGGACAGAGGAATACCCTTGGCCCGTGGTCGAAGGGCTGACCAAAGAAGGTTTCATGGGCCAAACGGTCCCAACCTCGCTTGGCGGTCCCGGTCTTTCATACTTCGACACGGTTCTGGTGATTGAGGAACTGGCGGCGGCCTGTGGCGTCACCGGGCGTATTATGGTCGAAGGCAACATGGGCGGTGTCGGCGCGATCATTGCTTATGGCAACGACGCCCAGAAGAAACTGGCGGCAGAACATGTGCTTAGCGGCGACAAGCCCGCGATTTGTATCACAGAACCCGACGCAGGCAGCGCCGCTACAGAAATGAAAACCACCGCCGTGCGCGAAGGCGATGAATGGGTCCTGAACGGCGTCAAGCACTGGATCACCGGCGGAGGCGTATCGCGCCTGCATCTGATCTTCGCTCGCGTTATGGAAGACGGCGAAGACAAGGGCATCGGCGGTTTCATGGCCTTCCTTGGCGAAGAGGGCCTCGCGATTACTGACCGTGAACCTGCTATGGGCCTGCGCGGCATCCCTGAGTGCCGGGTTGAAATGACAAACCTGCGCATCCCGGCTGACCGCCTGATCACGCCACCCGGTGGGATCAAGCGCGGGTTTGCAGGCCTTATGAACGCCTATAACGCTCAGCGCGTCGGCGCAGCGACGGTCGCCCTTGGCATCGCGCGCGGCGCTTACGAGACTGCACGTGATTTCCTGAAAGAACGCGAACAGTTCGGTCGCCCGATAGCAGAATTTCAGGGCCTCCAGTGGATTGTCGCCGATATGGCTATCCAGATCGATGCCGCCCGCTTGATGGTGTGGCGCGCTGCGCAAAGCGCCGACATGACCGACAGCGGCTTTCCCGACCCCCATCTGGCGGCGCAGGCGAAGATCTTCGCGTCGGAAACGGCCGTAAAGGTCTCAAACGACGCGCTGCAGCTGCATGGCGCGCGCGGCTATTCCCGCCGCAATCCGGTGGAGCGTATGTTGCGCGACGCACGGATGTTCACAATTGGCGGAGGCACCGCTCAGATGCTTCGCAATCTGGTCGCAGGGAAGATACTTGAAATGAAGACGCCGCAGACGCGCGGCGGATATATGAAAAGCTGATCGCATGAAAGATACCGACGTCCATTCGCAAAGCGCCTCTGAAATCATCGCCGCGCGACTGGCGGCGGCGGGGTGCAAACACGCTTTCGGCATCCCGGGCGGTGAAGTCCTCGCCCTGATGGACGCGCTTGATCGCGCCGGGCTGAACATCACGCTGGTCAAGCATGAAAATTCTGGCGGGTTCATGGCTGAGGGGACTTGGCACGCCTCGCTCGCCGCAGGGGTTGGCGCGCCGGGCGTTCTTTTCGCCACCATCGGCCCCGGCATCGCCAATGCTGCTAACGCCATCGCCAACGCCTGGCAGGACCGTGTTCCGATGATCGTGCTGACGGGCTGCGTGCCAGCGGTAGAGGCGCAGACCTACACTCACCAGGTGTTTGATCATGTCGCATTTCTAAAGCCGGTCACAAAAGCCGCCATTAAAGTTGAGCCCGGAACCGCCGCGATCTGTATCGACAAAGCGCTGAAGATCGCCATGTCCGGCCGCCCCGGTCCTGTGATTCTGGACGTGCCGATTGATGTGCAGCGCGAACGGCCAGAAACCTTCCATACCTCAACCCACACACCAGATGCTCCCATGGCCCCATCCGGCTCTGCGCTGGCCGAAGCGCAATCTTGGCTGGCTGAGGCAAAGCGTCCGATCATCGTCGCTGGCGTTGATGCTATGAATCATAGCGCGGCGGACGCCGTAGTGGCGTTCAGCCAGAAATTCGGGACGCCGGTCATTGCGGCCTACAAGGCCAAGGGCATCATACCCGAAACTGACAATCTGGCGCTGGGCGGCGCAGGCCTGTCGCCAATTGCAGACAAGATCCTGCTGCCGCTGTTGCAGTCGTCGGACTGTGTGATCCTGGCGGGTTACGACCCGATTGAAATGCGTATCGGCTGGCGTGATCCGTTTGGTTCCGATCAACGTGTCATCGACATAACCGCTGAGACAAACACCCATTACATGCATCAGGCGCCGCTGAATTTTGTTGGCGACGTTGGCGCATCGCTGGCCGCCATCGGGGATGGCGTATCCTCACAAAGTGCTTGGCCTGATGGCGAGATCGCAGCCGCCAAAGCAGCCTTGGCCGCAGCCTTTCACATCGACGAAGACTGGGGCCCGGCAGGTGTGATCAACGAGGCGCGCAAAGCCTGCCCTGCTGGCACTGTCGCAACAGTGGACAGCGGCGCGCACCGGATCGTTTTAAGCCATGTGTGGGAATGCGACCACATAGGCGGTCTCCTCCAATCGACTGCCCTGTGCACGATGGGCTGCGCTGTTCCCCTCGCTGTTGGTCGCAAATTAGCGGAACCCGACCGCCCCGTGATCGCATTTGTCGGTGACGCAGGTTTAGAGATGTTCCTTGGTGAACTTGCCACCATTCGTGACCTAAAACTTGGCCTGCCCATTGTCGTCTTTGTCGATGAACAGCTTGGCCTGATCGAGCTGAAACAACGCGGTAGCCAGATGGCGAACCTGGGCGTGGAATTCTCTGGCACAGATTTCACCGCCGTTGCTGCGGCGATGGGTGGCTATGGGGCGACAGTCCACGATCGTGCTGCGTTAAACGCAGCAATTTCAGACAGCTTCGACAAGGACAGCTTTACGCTGATCTCTGCAGTTATCGGAAGAAACGCCTATGATGGACGGATCTGACACGCGCACACCTCGATCTGGTCAGGACCCACGCGGTGTTCCTGTTTCCTACGCCAATCAGGATGCGATCGAAGGCCTTGAGCGTGCGATCAAGCTAAGCTTGTCATTTCGAGGCGATGCGATTGCTGAGATTGACGCCGTGCTTGAAGATCATCCCGATTTCATCATGGGCTGGCTGTTCAAAGCAGGTTGGCTGACGCAAGCGATGGAGACCCGGATTTACGGCATCATGGTTGACGCCGTGAAGCAGGCCGAAAAACGCGCTGCCCACGCCAATGACCGTGAGCGCGGATATCTGGAAGCCGTGCAAGCATGGATAAACGGTGATTTCTACGGCGCTGTACAGAAGTGGGACCCTTTATCACGAAGTACCCGCTCGACCTGTTCGCATTGGAACTCGTCCAGCAAACCAACCTCTTGTTGGGCGATGTCGTCGGCATCCGCGATGTCGTCGGACGCGTCTTCAACCTGTGGGACGAAAGCGTACCGGGCTATGAATACGTCCTTGGCTTTTATTCCTTCGGTCTCGAAGAAAACCGCGATTTCATGCTGGCTGAGGAAATGGGGCGCCAATCGCTCGCCATGGTCCCGGACAATCCGTGGGCCGTGCACGCCGTCAGCCATGTGATGGAGATGACGGGCCGTCAGCAGGGCGGCATTCGCTTCATGCGAGATCATGAACCACGCTGGGGCACATCGAATTTCGCCAATCACCTGTGGTGGCACACGTCTCTCTTCCACCTCGATATCGAGGAAGGCGGTGATGTGCTCGGTATCTTCGACGGACACCTCAGCTCTGAAGGCAATGCTGGGGACAAGTACGAAGAGCTTGATGCAGCGGCCCTGTTGTGGCGCCTGAACCTCGCGGGGATCGACGTTGGCGACCGCTGGCGAAACCTCGCCACAAAGTGGGAACCTGCAGCCACAGACACCCTCTACGCCTTCAACGATGTCCATGCGATGATGGCATTTGTGGCTGATAACCGTACCGATGCGCAGGAAAAGCTGCTTACCGCGAACGAACGCTATGTCGAGAACGCCTCTGACGCTAACGTCGCGATGAGCCGCGAAATCGGTCTGCCGTTCTGTCTGGCGATGCGTGATTTTCAGGCCGAAAACTATGGCGCCTGCGTCGACCGCCTGCTGCCCGTCCGCTACATGACCCATCGTCTGGGTGGCAGTTTCGCCCAGCGCGACGTCATCGGCTGGACACTGTTGGAGGCCGCTTTGCGTGCAAAACGCTTCGATCTGGCATTGGGATTGGCCAATGAGCGGGCCGCTTTGAAGCCAACATCAGCGCAAAACTGGCGCTGTGTGGCGCGGGCGTTCAAAGGCCTTGGCAACATCTCGAAAGCCACGGCGGCGAATGCGCGGGCAGAGTCACTGATTGCGCATTAAACGGCGGCCTTGACCCGGGTCCCTTGGCGACTAACCTTCGGCAAAATCAGTCTCAGGAGCCGCCAATGCCCGGTCCAATCTTCACCCCACTGGTCGCCAGCCTGCCGTCAACGGTGCCCTTTGTCGGCCCGGAAACGCAGGAACGCGCCAAAGGCGCCGAATTCGCCGCCCGCCTTGGCGCGAATGAAAGCGTTTTTGGCCCGTCGCCCAAGGCCATCGCCGCAATGGCCGCCGCAGCATCTGAAGTTTGGAAATACTGCGACCCCGAAAACCATGATCTGCGCGTAGCACTGGCTGCGCATCACGGCGTTCAGCCCGACAACATCATGGTGGGTGAGGGCATCGACGGGATGTTTGGCTATCTGAACCGGATGTTGGTCGAAGACGGCGTCACCGTGGTGACGTCCGATGGCGCCTACCCCACCTTCAACTTTCACGTTGCAGGTTTCGGCGGCAGGCTTGTGAAAGCGCCGTTTGTCGATGATATGGAAGACCCAGACAGTCTGATCGATCTGGCGCGCAAAGAAAACGCCGCGCTTATCTACATGGCCAACCCCGACAACCCAATGGGAAGCTGGCACAGCGCCGAGAAAATCCAATCGATGATAGAGGCTGTTCCAGATGGTGCTCTTCTCTGCCTCGACGAGGCGTATATTGAGTTTGCACCCGATGGCACCGCGCCCGCAATTGACGTGACAGACAAACGGGTCATCCGTTTCCGCACCTTCTCAAAGGCCTACGGCATGGCCGGCGCGCGGGTTGGGTACGCCATCGCACACGAGGATCTCGCCACTGCTTTCAACAAGGTGCGCAACCATTTTGGCGTGAACAGAATTGCGCAGGCAGGGGCGCTCGCAGCCCTGGCGGATCAGGAATACCTTACCAAAGTTTGGGCAAAGGTAGCAGCCTCTCGCGATCTGATCGGCGCAATTGCTGAGGCGAACGGCCTGCAGGCGCTACCCTCCGCCACCAATTTTGTGACGATTGATTGTGGCAAGGATGGCGCATTCGCAAAACGAGTGCTGGATGAGTTGATCGCGCAAAACATCTTCGTGCGCATGCCTTTCGTCGCCCCGCAGAACCGCTGCATTCGCGTTAGCGCCGGATTGCCAGAGGATATGGGATTGTTTGCCGAGTCGTTGCCAGCCGCGTTGGCCGCCGCAACCTAACCGCGCCAGAATTTCGGCGTTAGCAGGACCAGCACGGAAAGCAGCTCCAACCGACCTAACAGCATGGTGATCGCAAGCACCCATTTCGCCATGTCCGGCAGGCCTGCAAAGTTGCCAGTTGGACCAATCTCTGGCCCCAGTCCCGGCCCGATATTGGCGATGGCCGAAGCAGCGCCTGAGATCGCAGTGATCGGCGCAATGCCCATCATCGACAGGGTTACAGCGCAAATGCCGAAGGTCAGGAAGAAAAAAAACAGGAACGACATGACCGATGAGATGACATCTTCATCCACGGTCTTGCCGGCATATCTTGGACTGAACACGCCGTTCGGCGAATGCAAAAGCTTGATCTGAGTGATCACAGCCCCAAAAAGCACCTGAAAGCGGAAGATCTTGATCGAACAACTGGTCGAGCCCGCGCATCCACCGATAAGCCCAATCAGGAAAAACAGCATCGTCGGAAAAGCGCCCCACGAAGTATAGTTGGCGCTGGCGTATCCTGTGCCAGTCAGGATTGAGATCGCATTGAACAATGATTTGCGGATCGCCAGTTCTGAAACCCCGCCCCGTTCAAGCGATTGAAACAAGATCAGCGCCGACACAACGATTGCAGCGATGGCCAGAAAGGCGCGGATTTGCGGGTCAAAGAACAACGGGCGCGCAGTGCCGGTTGCGATCTGTACGTACCGAACGAAGGGCAGCGCAGCCAGGATCATGAAGAACGATGCGATGTATTCTGCCGCAGCCCCGTAGGCGGCGAAGGACGCGTCATGATTGGCGAACCCACCTGTTGATATCGTGGTCATCGCGTGAACGACCGCGTCCATCGTATCCATCCCCGCCAGCGCATAGGCCGCGGCGGCCATGGCTGTCAGGCCAACGTAGATCCACCCGATGGACATCGCGATTTCTGCAGCGCGGGGAAGGATTTTGCCAAAGGTGTCAAATCCTTCGGATTTGAACAGTTGCATGCCGCCGACCTTCAGCATTGGCAGGAAGGCCATAGCGAAAACGACGATGCCGACGCCGCCGAACCATTGCAGAAGTCCGCGCCACAAAAGGACACCTTTGGGCAGCTGGTCGAGGCCTGTGAAAACGGTCGACCCCGTCGTGGTCAGACCGCTCATCGCCTCAAAGAAGGCATCTGTGTAATTGACATTCGGCTCGCCAAAGAAAAACGGTAGCGCGCCGAACACAGGCAGCGCCAACCAGGCGAGTGTCGTCAGAATGAAGGTCTGCTGAATGCTAAGGCCCGGCGCGCGGTGCTCTGAGCATGCGACTGTGAATGCGCCGCCAAAGAACACCGAGATTCCGCCAGCCAGTGCGAAGGCGCGCCAGTTATCCGACCCATTTACCGCGTCGACCAAAGCAGGAACCGCCATGGCCGCGCCAAGGGACATGACCAGAAGGCCAACAACATATCCAATGGGGCGGGGGTTTAGCATGGGGCCAAGTCGTGGCCATGGCCGCGCCGCCTGTCAAGGCGGCGCGCTGTGGATCGGTGGATCAGTTGCTGATTTAGCCGGTGTGGAACAGCGTCTCAAAGAAGCGCGGATCAAGGCTGGCCTGAGAAAATGTATCGCCTTTGGTCAGAACCGATACCGCGTCGTGGCTGTGAAGCGATTCCTGATGGCTGGCCGCCACACGGAAATCGCCGATACGGGCGTCGCTTTCCATGGACTCGCAAAGAAGCCGTACGGCGTCTTCGACAAAGATCGGGTTTGAGCCATTCAGTTCGGCGAATGCCTGTTCATCTTCACGTTTCACCATCGCCTGTGTTTCTGTGGCGATCGCGCCGATGCAAAGATCAACCAGATCCTCGATCCATAGGCATTCCTGCCCATCCTCAAGCGCGACAGACACCCGCGCGACAGAGCGCTGGGAATGCGGCGTTGCTATCTGGCCACGGACTTCGCGGGCATGTTCCGCCAGTTCCAGTGAGCAGGGGCAGGTCGATGAGTAGACGTAATCAAGATGAATCACCCGCACGACTTTGCCATCGGTTTTCAGCATCTCGAATGCGACGTCATAGTATTGATAGCCATGCAGACCGCTACGTAGCGATTCTTTCAGCATCGGATACCGGAAGCGCAACTGAATGCGGGCATCAAAACTTTCCAAGTCTTCCAGATAGCTGTCCAGAACCTCAGATATCTTCTCAAAATTGAACGGCTCACACGCGTGACCGTAGAATGACCGCATGATGCGGCTCATGTTGATGCCCTTTTTCTGCGCCGCGAGGCTGACAGAGCCGGTCACCGAAGTTTCCAGATTGATCGTGCCGCCATCTTTCTTGGAATAGACCAGAGGCAGGCGGAAATTTGAGATGCCGACATGCTGAATTTCGGTCTTTTCGCCTCTGATCAGGCTGGACGGACCATTTTGCAGGTCAGGCATCGTCGCCTTGTAGGCGGCGTCAGGCGCAAATTCTGACGGATAACTGCGGTTCAGTTCTGGTTGGGGCTCAATGAATCCAATCGCCTCTGCTTCGGCTGGGTTCAGTTCAGCCAGCCGCTGCAGGGTTTCCATCGCTGCTTTTGCTTCGTCCCGGGTAGGCGCATTAGCAGCAGTATCGAAGCCTGGATTGAATTTATTCATTGTAGCCTCCGTTAGGACCAGTCTGACACTATATTGGGCGTCTGCATGAAAGGTCCAATGCCCTTTGATAAAGAATCGCACAAATTGCTGGCCACTATTTCGAGAGTAGCTGAAATACGATTAACCATTGATTAACGATCACACCTCGCCAAGGGCGTTTAGCAAGTCCCTGCATAGGTCATCGGCATCTTCCAGACCGACCGAAAGCCGGATCAGCCCGTCTGTTACATTCAACGCGTCCCGCTGATCCTGTGTCAGGCGTTGATGCGTGGTCGTGGCTGGGTGCGTTACGATACTTTTGGCATCGCCCAGGTTGTTGGAAATCAAGATCACGTTCAGTGCGTTCATAAACCGAAATGCGCCAGCCTGTCCGCCCGTTACTTCGAACGAAAGCACGGTGCCATAACCGGTCATCTGTTTCTTCACCAGTTCATGCTGGGGGTGGTCTGCGCGGCCGGGATAGATTGCGCGAATGACGGCAGGATGCGCCGCAACATCATCAGCCAGCTGGGCGGCGGACGCTGCCTGCGCCCGGACGCGAAGATGCAAGGTTTCCAGCCCTTTTAGCAGCACCCAGGCGTTGAACGGGCTTAACGCCGCGCCGGTATGCTTCATGTAGGGTTCCAGGGTATCGCGGATGAAGCGTTTTGAACCGAGCACTACGCCACCCAGACACCGTCCCTGACCGTCGATATGCTTGGTGGCAGAATAGATCACGACATCTGCGCCCAGTTTCAAGGGACGCTGAAAGACCGGTGTGGCGAAGACATTATCGACAACAACACGGGCGCCTACGCCGTGGGCGATCTCGCAAACTGCAGCCAGATCAATGATCTCAAGCGTCGGGTTTGACGGCGTTTCCACAAACACCGCTTTGGTTTCAGGCCGCGTCGCGGCGCGCCACTGATCCAGATCGCCGCCATCGACCAAAGTGGTTTCCACACCAAACCGGGGGAGGAGGTTTTCAATGATGTAGAGGCATGATCCGAACAGCGCGCGGCTGGCGACGACGTGATCACCTGCCTCCACCTGGCTCATCAGCGCCGCATTTACCGCCGCCATTCCTGATGCGGTTGCAAACGCGTCTTCTGCGCCTTCAAGCGCAGCGATCCGTTGCTCAAAGGTTTTGAGCGTGGGGTTGCCATAACGGGCATAGACGAACCCGTCGTCTTCGCCCTTGAACCGTGCTTCGGCAGCCTCTGCCGATGGATAGGCAAAACTCTGCGTCAGATAGATTGGCTCCGACAGTTCGCCAAACGGGCTGCGGTCCAGCCCTGTGTGGATCATCTGGGTTGCTGGGTGCAGGGGCGTTTCCATGTTGTGATCCTTGGGCATGCGGCGTCTCCAAAAACAAAAAAGGCCTCGACCGGAAAAGCCGAGGCGCACGCCCTGACCCCTTTAGCTGAGTTTTTAACGTGGTCTGCAAGCCGGTCGACAAATCACCACATGAGGTTTGTTTATGAAAATAGTGAGAATTACTCAAGTAAATATTGTGCGACAAAATTGTTAGAATTTCGTGTGCCGTGCTGGTCACATGCACCAACAGCTATGATTGGCGCCGGTCAGCAAAGCCCCTTTAAGCGCCACTACAACGACACCCAACGGCCCCAAAAGGTTAACAGAATCACGCAAGTCAACAAAATCAAACACTTAGAGAAGGTTTCACGCGTGAAACCCTGTGAAACCACGCTCCATTTCGTGGGGTCACAGCAGGAATTTCATCTTCCGCAGGCGTCTTTGCCCCCCTACGATCCTTCAAACAAAGGGAGGCCGCCATGCATCTTCGCCAGAAAGTCCAATCAGGCCAACGCTGCGTCGGCGGCATGGTGTTCGAAGTGTTCACCCCTGGCATCGCTCAGATCATGGCCCAAGCTGGCTGCGAATACGTCATCTACGATATGGAGCATGCGGGCGCCTCAATCGAGACCCTGAAATGGCAAGTCGCCGCCTGCAAAGGCGTCGCTACACCTCTGGCTCGCCCTCCGGTTGGCCAGTACCAGTACCTCGCCCGTCTGCTCGATATCGGGATGAAGGGCGTGATGGTCCCGATGGTTGACAGTGCGGACGAAGCGGCCGTGGTGGTTGAGGCGTGCCGATATCCACCAGAGGGTCGCCGCGGCGCCGCCTTTGGTTTCCAGCACGATGACTACGCCCCGGGCGCGCCTGCCGACAAAATGAAGAAGGCCAACGACGAAATTCTGATCATCGCTCAGGTCGAAACCGAACGGGCGCTGGCGAATGTAGACGCCATCGCCGCCACGCCCGGCGTCGATGTGATTTGGATCGGTCAGTTTGATCTGTCGAATTTCCTTGGGGTCCCAGGCGATTTTGAAAGCAAAACCTATCTCGACGCCTGGGCCGAGATCACCGCCGCCGCCCGCAAACACGGCAAGGCAATGGGGGCCATGGCCGCGAACCCGGAATGGGCGGCAGACTACGCCGCACAAGGGATTGAGATGATCGCAGCAGGGACCGACCAAGGCGCTTTGATTTCAGGTTTCACTGCGATCACAGCTCCGGCCAAAGGTGGGCCAGCGAAAGGATGAGCGACACAATCCACATCCTCGGCCTCGCAGGGTCCCCCTATACCCGCAAGCTGGTCGCCACCCTTCGCTATCGGCGCATTCCCTACACCCTGGAATGGCGTCATCCGATGGACAGCTACAAGGATCGGATTGCGCCGAAACCCGCGTTGCTTCCGACGGTGTATTTCGGTGATGACCCACAGCCCGTCACCGACACCACGCCGATCCTTCGGCGGTTGGAGGGGCATCATCAGGGCCGCTCGATCTTGCCCGATACGCCGGTGATGCGCCTGATCAACTCTCTGATCGAAGACTACGCAGATGAATGGCTGACCAAAGCGATGTTCCACTATCGATGGCGCTACGAGGCGGACATCGCCTATGCCTCGGACATGCTGATCTATTGGGCGGCTCCGACAATGCCGACCGAACAGGCCGCGCCCATCGCCATGCAATTCGGAGATCGCCAGATCAGCCGCCTCGGCTATGTCGGATCGAACGAGGTGACGGGCCCGATTATCGAGGCCGGGTACCTTCGGTTTCTTGAGTTGATGAACAACCTCATTCAGCACGACGGCTATGTGCTGGGAACACGCCCTTCCTCCGCCGATTTTGCGCTCTATGGCCAGCTGACGCAGCTAACATCAGTCGATCCGACGCCGATGAAAGCGGCTGAGATGGTTTCACTGCGACTACGCGCCTGGGTCGACCGGCTGGATGACCTCAGCGGGCTGGAAGAAGGATCGTGGCGTTCTGAAACCACCCCCATCAAGCCGCTGCTTACAGAGGTCGGCCGCGTCTACATACCACTTTTACTTGCGAACGCAGCGGCACTTGAGGCTGGCGAGGACATGTTCACCGCAACCGTTGATGGGGCTGAATGGCGGCAAAACACCTTCCCTTACCAACGCAAATGCCTGACCTGGCTACGCGAGGAATTTGCCGCCCTCTCCGCCGCAGACCAAGCCACCGCGCTCGTCGTGCTGGACGATACAGGCTGCGAGCCAATATTTGCAGAAGGATAAGAGATGACCTTTCGCGTCGGCGTCACCAGCGACCTGAAAACTGCTTCGGGTGAACCTTGCTTTAATCCCGCAGCCTTCGATGAGCTGGCGGCAAACCCTGAAATAGAATGGGAATGGATCGACGCAGGCGATGAGGTCACTGTGAAACACGCGGCTGAGTTTGACGCCCTCCACGTCAACTTGCCGCGTGTCACCGCCGCGAGCGTCGCAAGCGATGATCTGCGCCTTAAGATCGTAGCGCGAAACGGCGTTGGCTATGACACTGTTGATATTGAAGCCCTGTCTGCAAAAGGCGTCCTTACGACAAACACCCCTTTGGCGATTCGCCGCCCAGTCGCCGTTGCAGCATTGACCCACGCATTCGCATTAACCTCAAAGCTGCTCACCAAGGACCGTCTCGTCAGGGCGGGCAAGTGGAACGAGCGTGTTGAGCATATGGGCGTCGGCCTGACATCGCGCACTCTGGGCGTCATCGGCGCAGGCGGAATTGGCCGTGAGATGATGGGTCTGGCGGCGCCCTTCTTCGGCGACATCGTCTATTCTGATCCGCTAGAAATAAGCATCGAAGGCGCCCGCCAACTTATGTTGGAAACGCTACTGAGCGAGGCGGACATTATTGTTGTCGCCTGCCTTCTTACCGACGATACCCGTCATTTGATAAATGAGGCGGCCTTTGGGCTGATGAAGCCGACGGCCTTTTTCATAAACGTAGCCCGCGGGCCGATCCACGATGAAACAGCATTGATCGCCGCCCTTCAGTCGAAGCAGATCGCTGGGGCTGGGCTTGACGTGACAGAGCATGAACCTATCGCAGAGGACAGCCCACTACTCACTATGGACAATACGATCATTACCGCACATTCGCTGTGCTGGACTGATGAGTGTTTCGAAGACATCGCCCGAACCGCGCTGCGGTCTATCGTTGATGTTTCACTGGGAAACCGTCCCGACCACGTTGTCACGGCCTAACTCACCCCTTTGGCCATCCAGCGGCCAGAGGCGCATAGTCGTCCTCAGTCCATTCCTTGAAGCCTCGAAGGTGCAGTGGGGATCGGATTGATGCGGGCAACGCGGCGATTGCCAGAGATATAGCTTCTGCCATGGCTTTTGCTTTCCCGTCATTCGCTTGCCCCGTAATGAACGGCAGCCCAGGTGTCGGTGGGGTGACGGCGATGGCGTGAACTTGCGCCGCAGCAGGTTCAACTTTCTGGGCCAGCGCCCAGGATACCGCATCGATTGAGGCGCAATCTGAATGCCCTTCAGCAACCGAGATGATGGAGTTTCGGTGCGCCCCGCTTTGCACGAGCTCGCCAAAGTGCTCTTCGATCGACAGAACCTTGTCCAGCGCCGCCCACCCTGATTGTGACTCGCGCATGTTGTAGGCGAATTTGGCGCCTCTCAGATCCATGACTTCAGCGCCTTCGGTTCTGGCGATGACAACGCTTCGATAGGTTCCTTTAGGGCTTTCAGCCAGATCATAGTCGGGAGCGCCTAGTAATACGGTCTTTCCTGTGAGTTTCGCCGAGAATGGCAATCCGCACGTTTGCGAAAGGGCTAGAGAGGGGTTTAACCAATGTGTCCAAGGGTCGCCGCCTCGCGCCAGGGTCGCAGGCGCGTCAATACCTGCGCCTGAAAGGTGATCGCGCAGGCTTTCCCACAATACGTCAGTTTCGGCCTGAACTTCAGGCCAGTCATACATTGGAAGCGATGCGATCATGGATCCGCCCGTTCTGCTGGTGTCAGAGGGATCGTAACCCGCTGCGAAGCAAGCCGCCAGAACCGAAAAGCCAGTTGGTTGTTAACGCCGGAGCAGGCGGAACATCTCAGACGCGCCCCAACCGGCCATCAGGGCGACGAGAATGGAAAGAAGCCCATAAATCAGCGAATTTTCATGCGCCAGATTGTAGATCCAGCGCTCCAAGCCAACCTTTCGAACACGGATGCCGGTCTGGAAATCATCGATAACCTCGCCATCCTTGGTCAGAAAAATGCGTGCGGTATAGTTACCTTCAACCAGATTGGCAGGCAGGCTGATGTGGGTCTGAAACAGGGTTTTGCCCACCATCTCAACTTCGCCAATCATGTCGAAATAGACGCCGCGATCACGGTTCAGGCGGATCACTGCCTCACGATACACGTCAGGATCTGCGATCCCACGCGGCCCGGCCGCAATGTGGATCGAGTTATCTACTGTTACATTTGCGCGACTGTTAGATGCGTCAGACAAAATATCCACTAAGGGACCGGTTGAGGCCAAGGCGTAGAAACTTGGCGCAGAATCGATAACTGCGCTTTCTGCATTCGCCCAAATGCCAAAGACACGATCTTTTTTGCGTACCGTTACCGGTGAAGATGGGCCAAAAACTGTGATGATGACGCCTAAGTTAGCGTCGCTGTAATTGATGGCGCGTTGACGTTCTATCGCGCCGTAGACGAAAATCTCTGACCCGCTGAAATCGGTTGTGATCGCCACGGCGTTCTGGCTGAGCGAAGCGATGACGCGCGGCCCTTCCGCTAAGGCCGACGTAGCGACCAAGGCCAGGAAAAGTGCAAAGCGGATCAATGTCCGCCCCTTTCACCGAGTGAGAACAACTCGGTCGGCGTCGCAACAAGGTTATAGCCCAGTTTGATGCAAACGATCAGCACCAACATCGCCAGCAAAACCCTAAGTTGTTCTCCTTTGATGCGAACACCGAGCTGCGCGCCAATCTGTGCGCCCACGACACCGCCCAACAACAAAAGAACCGCAAGGGCGGCATCAACAGTCTGGTTTTGGGTGGCATGAAGGATGGTCGTTAGGCCGGTAACGAAGATGATCTGAAACAGCGATGTGCCGACGACGACAGCGGTTGGCATGCCCAGCAAATAGATCATCGCGGGAACCATGATAAAGCCGCCGCCAACGCCCATGATGGCCGCCAAGATGCCGACGCAGAGGCCGATCAAAAAGGGTGGTATGGCGGAAATGTACAGGTTTGATTGGCGAAACCGCATCTTTAAAGGCAAGCCATGAATCCAGCCGTGCTGATGCTTCTTGCGTCTGACGACGACGCCTTTCCTAGTTTTACGAAGGGCGTTGACGCTTTCTATAAACATCAGACCGCCGACAACACCCAAGAAGACAACGTAGCAAAGCGAAACGAGCAATTCGACCTGGCCGAGCTCTCTCAACAATTTGAAAACCTGAACACCCAGTACGGATCCGACACCGCCGCCGGCCATCAAGACTAAGCCCATCTTGATGTCGACAGTGCGGCGACGAAGATGCGCCAGGACGCCCGAGAAGGATGACGCAACGATCTGATTTGCCTCAGTCGCAACGGCGACTGCCGGTGGGATGCCAATGAAGATCAGAAGCGGGGTCATCAAAAAACCGCCGCCGACGCCAAAGAGGCCCGATAAAACGCCCACACCGCCGCCCAATCCTAAAAGAAGGAAAGCATTGACGGACTGTTCTGCTATAGGCAGGTAAATCTGCATGAAACGCCTCGGAAGGTCAGGCCTCGGTTCTACGCTCATCAGGCGCTAAATCCAGCGCACCAGTTGCGACAAATCGGAGCGAAACTGGTTTTGCGGGTAAGAAAAATGAAAAAAAAGTCCCATTAACCAACTCAAAAGGTCCCATTTATGTATGAAGATTATCTCCCAGCAGGCGTGACATCCAAAATGGTTGAGGGTGTAAACGGTCTTTCGATGCACATTCTAGAGGCTGGCGACTCAGATGCGCCTCTCCTCCTGCTCCTGCATGGGTTTCCAGAGTTATCTTTTAGCTGGCGCAAAGTTATCGGTCCTCTCGCCGAGGCGGGGTGGCGTGTTGTTGCACCCGATCAGCGGGGATATGGCGGTACGACTGGATGGACCTCCGGATATGATGTCGATTTGCTGGAATACAGTTTTGCAAGTTTGACTGATGATGTCGCCGCGCTGGTGAAATCTCTGGGATATGATCGCGCTGCTTTGGTGGGACACGATTTCGGATCGCCTGTAGCAGCTTGGTCGGCGTTGCTGCGCCCTGACTTGTATTCTTCGGTCGCGTTGATGAGTGCGCCGTTTGCTGGCCCCCCGGGAACTGGGCCGTCCCCAACAGAAGACCTTCACGACCAGTTGGCCACGCTGACCCCGCCGCGTCGTCACTATCAATGGCGATATGGGGATCGCGAGGCTGAGGCTGATTTTCTGAGCCATCCAGATGGGTTTGATGCAGTGTTTCGCGCGTACTATCATTGTAAGAGCGGTGACTGGGCGGAAAATCGCCCTCACAAGCTGCCGGACTGGTCTGCGGCTTCACTTGCAGTTATGCCGCGCTATTACATCATGGACTTGGGTGTAGGCATGGGCGACCAAGCCATGGGCATGGCTCCACAATCAGGTGCTTCATGTGCTTGGCTGACCAAAGAGGAACTTCAGGTTTATACAGACGCGTTCCGAGACACCGGGATGCAGGCGAGCCTGAATTGGTATCGCAATTCGACCTCAGCCGAACATCGTGAATGGGCCGGTAAACTTGCCGGCCAAACGATTGATATTCCCGCTTGTTTCATCGCAGGCGCGCAAGATTGGGGTGTTTGGCAGGCCCCGGGGGCGCTGGAGGCGATGGAAGAAAAAGCCTGTACAAATTACCTTGGTCGAACTTTGATCGAGGGTGCCGGACACTGGGTGCAACAAGAGCAACCAGAGCAAGTCGTCAAAGCGCTAAAGAAGTTCCATGATCAGGTTTTGTAGTCGCCCATTTCGCAAATTATCGCCCATTCCTCAGGGGTTACCGGTTGAACGGATAGGCGGGTGTTGATGACCAGAACCATACTGTTCAATCGTGGGTCGTCTTTGCACATCTGCAGTGTCACCGGCCTTGGAAACGGCGCCACTGCTTTGACATCAACACATTCCCAACGCTCATCTTCAGTCGTGCTGTCAGGGTGGATCAGCTTGCAGACCTCTACCACACCAACCACGCGTTTCTCATCGATGGAGTGATAGAAGAAGCCAAGATCACCGAGCTTCATCTGGCGCATGTTGTTACGCGCCTGATAATTGCGGATGCCGTCCCATTCTTCACCGGCTTCACCTTTAGCGACCTGCTGGTCCCAATCCCAAGTGTTCGGTTCAGACTTAAATAACCAGTAGTTCACACTTCGACTCCTTTACATCTTTTACCAGACGACGAATTTGGCGCCACTGTCGATCTACGCTTCACGGCGCAAAGGGCGGGCCAACAGATCGGCCATTGCACCATCAACATCCTGCTGACCAGCGACTAGCGCTGCAACAATTTTGGCGACCGGTGCTTCTACATTCATCCGATTAGCCAACGAAACCACTGCCTCGGCTGTTGCGACACCTTCGTAAGTAGCGCCGGGTGCTAGTCGGCCCTCACCCAAAGCAAAGCCAAATGCGAAGTTTCGGGATTTCGCCGATGCGCAGGTCAATGAAAGATCACCAAAGCCAGATAGGCCTGAAAGGGTTTCGATTCTTGCGCCCCGCGCCAGAGCGACCCTTTTCATTTCAGCGAAACCACGGGTCATCAGGGCAGCTCGTGCACTTTCCCCCAAACCACGACCCATCGCGGCGCCACATGCGATAGCGATAACATTTTTCATGGCTCCACCGATCTGAGCGCCGGTAACGTCATTAGTTAAGTAGGGACGGAAAGCAGGGCCAGCTAGTCGCGCCTGAACTTTCTCACCAAGTGTTGCTTCTTCGGATGCCAAGGTTACGGCTGTGGGAAGGCCTGCCAGCATCTCGGATGCAAATGATGGTCCCGTAAGCACCATCACAGGTAAGGCAGGCGCCACTGTCTTTGCAATTTCAGACTGAAGATCGCCGGTCTTTACCTCGATCCCTTTCGCGAGCATGAGAAGGACAGCACTTTGGCGCAAGTGCGACCTGATCTGTCGAAGAACGTCGCGGGTGGCTGGCGCCGGAACAGCCATAGCAATCAGTTCAGCTTCCGCCAGGCTTCCGCTCCAGTCAGTGCTAACGCCCTTTTCAACGCGTCGCCCTAACAAGGTCGCGTCCCCACCTAATTGCGCTATCAGATGAAACGCTTTGCCGAATGCGCCGGCGCCAACAGTTGTTACCTTCATGCTCTTGGGCCCTTTTTACCGCCGCCTAACATCGGCGGCGCCAATTCATCCAAA
The DNA here is from genome assembly GCA_938092015.1 of uncultured Paracoccaceae bacterium. Taxonomy (GTDB): domain Bacteria; phylum Pseudomonadota; class Alphaproteobacteria; order Rhodobacterales; family Rhodobacteraceae; genus Pikeienuella. Next base: position 6,697 of record CALKOT010000015.1, on the reverse strand, counting down.
GGCCAACGAGGCCGGGCCATAACTTTCGGGTTTCGATCCCCTAATCGCCATCTCTCAATCGCGGCCCACGCGATCATTGCAGCATTGTCAGTACACAGTTTCAGCGGAGGCGCCGTGAATGAGAACCCAAGTTCATTTGCAGTTTCTTCCAATGAAGAGCGAATGGACCTATTTGCCGCCACTCCACCTGCCACTGCCAAGCGACGGCCGCCTTTTGGCCACCCTCGATCGTGGATCATCAAATTCATCGCCCGGCGCGTTTTTTCCACCATTGCTTCGGTCGCAGCCGCCTGGAAACTGGCGCAGATATCAGCCCGATCCGCTTGGGACAGGCCACCTTTTGTTTCAACGATTTTATCGCATTCACGTCTAACAGCGGTTTTCAATCCGGAGAAACTCATGTCGCAATCGGGCCGATCCAGAAGCGGACGTGGAAGTTTGAATCGCAAGGGATCGCCGTTTGCCGCTTCGCGCTCAACTTCCGGTCCGCCTGGATAGCCAAGACCTAAGTGTTTTGCGATTTTGTCAAAGGCCTCACCCGGCGCATCATCAATTGATCCGCCGATGCGCCGATAGGATCCTGGGGCAATAACCTCAATAATCTGGCAATGCCCGCCAGAGACTAGGAGCAAAAGGTAGGGCGTTGCCAGATCATCGGTAAGACGCGGCGTTAGCGCGTGTCCTTCCAAATGATTTACACCCATTAGGGGAATCGAAAGCCCCGCCGCAATCCCCTCCGCGCACATTACACCCGACAAAACACCGCCAATCAGACCTGGACCACTCGTCACGGCGATCAGATCGATCTCTTCCAGCCCAATATTGGCTGCAACTAGTGCAGTTTCGACGCATAGATCGGCGCGTTCTGCATGCGCCCGGGCAGCGATTTCTGGGACTACGCCGCCGAACGGTGCGTGAAGCGTGGATTGGCCTTCGACAACATTTGCAAGGATGTCCGTTTGTCCGGGGTTGGATCGGATAACTGCAGCGGCAGTATCGTCGCAACTAGATTCGACCCCCAGAACAGTCAACGTTTCGGTCATACTAATCTCGTTGCGCTCGCCTGAGCTGCAGGATATCAGGCTACCTATGCGAATGCCAGACCAAGACCGCCCCCTCCGAATTGGCACACGCGGCTCGCCGCTTGCGTTAGCCCAGGCCTTTGAAACCAGGGATCGATTGATGGCAGCTCATGGGTTGCCTGAAAGCGCATTCCAGATTGAGGTTATCAAAACTACAGGCGACAGGGTTCAGGATCGATCGCTAAGTGAAATTGGCGGCAAAGGCCTTTTCACCAAAGAGATTGAAGAGGCGCTGCAAGACAGCCGCATCGACATTGCGGTTCATTCAATGAAGGACGCGCCCACCTGGCGTCAGTCGGGCCTGGTGCTTTCGACATATCTTGAACGGGAAGATGTGCGTGACGCATTTCTCTGTGATTCTTACAACGAAGTTGATCAGCTTCCAGTTGGCGCTGTTGTCGGAACCTCTTCCTTGCGCCGTAGAGCTCAGTTGTTGGCGCGACGCCCTGACCTTCAGACGGTTGAGTTTCGGGGAAACGTCCAGACCCGCATGAAGAAGTTGGCGGACGGCGTGGCGGACGCGACTTTTCTAGCTTGCGCCGGACTTAATCGTCTTGGGCACAAAGAACCGATGATCAGACCGATTGAGCCGGATGTGATGCTGCCAGCCGTCGCGCAAGGTGCTATCGGTATCGAGGTGCGGGAGGCCGATGTTGATACGATAGAATTGCTGGTTCCTCTGGACGATGCTCCGACACGTAAATTACTTGAAGCAGAAAGAGCGTTTCTAACCGCGCTGGACGGATCGTGCCGCACGCCTCTCGCAGGGCTGGCGAACCTCAGGGGCGATCGCATCGAGTTCCGAGGCGAAATCTTAAGGCCTGACGGTTCAGAACGGTTTCAGACGACGCGTGAAGGTCTATCTTCAGAAGCCGCCGCTCTAGGTAAAGATGCAGCAGACGAACTGCGCGCAAAAGGCGGCCCGAACTTTTTCGACGCTTGATTGATGTCGCATATCCTTCTCACACGCGGTCAGAAACAGTCTGAGGCGTTCTCGAAGGCCATAGCTGATTGCGGCTGGTCAGCGACGATTTGGCCGTTATTAACTTTTTCCAATCTGATTTCTGGCCCCATTGAACTTAATGGGGATCAATCGTTGATTTTCACCTCGGCGCGCGCTGTAGAAGCGTTGCCAGATCCAATACCCGCTCAGGCAGATGTTTACTGTGTTGGTCCAGCCACTTCGATTGCTGCTGGCCGACGTGGGTTTGTCAATGTTGAGGATGTTTCGGGTGATGCAGACCGTCTTATAGAAAGATTGATGGAGGTTTCGCCGCGGCGATACCTGCATGTCAGAGGTCGTTTTTCCCGCGGGAACATCGCGGAACGCCTTTCGGCCGCGGGACGTCAGACCAATGTACTGATCGCTTATGAAGCAATTGCAACTTGTAGCGCACCGTCTGAAGTCCACAGCGCCATAATGGCGCGAAAGTTCGATGCAATGGCCTTTTTTTCGCCTCGGACTGCGGCAATCTTTAAACGCAATGTCCAAGAAGAATGGGCGCAGCATTTAAAAGAGATGAAATTGTTTGCGATCAGCGCGGCAGCTGCGGAACCTGTCCTGGAACTGGGGTTTGCTGAGGTAGAAATTGCTGAGCATCCAAATGGAGCATCGATGTGCGCGGCGATTTGCAGCGCTAGGAATGGGTAAAGAGCGATAGGGTTTCATCAGGCGGATAGAGTAAGCTCTGATCAACTGTGAAGACGTTTCTGGAGACAGATATATGGCCGACAAAGCCAAGACGAAATCAGCCAAAGAACGTCTGGAGGCTGCGAAGAAAGCCGCGGTCGAGGCGGATGTAGTCGATCCCAAAAACGCTGACGCAGTCGAAGTGAAAAACGCTGATGCTGTAAGTGTTGAGCTAGCTGAAGCTGCAGATCCGTCAGAGAAACCCGGCAACGAAGAGGAGGGGATTGCGAATTCAGAAGAAGGATCCGGAAATTCACATTCTGCAGACCCGGAAGAAGCAGTTGTAGAACCCAAATCACCCGAAGTTGAATCTGACCCAGACACCGTAGCTCCGGATTTGGAAGAATCTGCAGGCTCAATTGCGTCGACTATCCTAAAGTACCTGGTAATTCTGTTTGTTGGCGCCGGCGTCGCATTATGGGCAGGACCTAAAGTCGCGCCCAATCTACCTGGCTGGGCGTCGCCTGTGGCTGCGTTTTTGACACCTGGGGTGAATGAAACTGCGGAGCGAATCGATGCCGTCGCCAAAAAGAGCCAGAAGAAGATCGCCGAATTGGCGTCAGAGGTTGAGGCGTCAACCTTGGCTGCAGCGCAAGCAGAGCAGAAGGCGTCAGCTGCAATTGCAGCTGTTAGCGAGGCTCGCACAGACCTGACCGCCGAAATTCTGGACGCAGCTAATGAACCTCGGGCCGACCTTGAACGAATGAACGATTTGGCGAAGAGACTCGTCTCTGCCGAAGCTACGATCAAAGGGTTGCGCGCGGAGATTGATGCGCTTGGCAATGCAACGTCGGAAGGGGTGGCGCCGTCTGCCGAAGTGCTAGAGCGGGTGGCTGGATTCGGGGCGTCAGTCGAGGGCCTTCGAGCAGAGATTGCTGATCTGAAGTTACGAACATCTCAGATAGAGGCTTTGGCGAGCAATGAAGACCTCGCTGCTTTGGTTGAGCGCGTTACAGAATTGGAAAACGGTGAGGCAGCTACGGCAGGCGCTCGTGATGAGGCTTCGAATATCAGGCGGTCCGCCAGTATCGATGCCGCACTAACCCGTATCGAGCAGGCGCTTCTGTCTGGCGCACCATATGCAGACGCCCTCTCCGAAACGACGAGCTTATCTGGGGAGAGCGCTCCAAACGCATTGCTAAGTAATGCGTCATCGGGGATGCCAACTCAGAAATCTCTGTCTGCAACTTTTCCAGCAGCGGCGCAGGCTGCATACGCGGCTGCGTTGGAAGAAGACGCAGGTGAAAGCTTTTCGGCGGGCGTACTCGCCAAACTGCAAGGCCGCCTAGGTGGCAGGCCAAGCGTAGAGACTGAAGGTGCTGACGCTGGCGCAGTTCTCAGCCGAATTGAAGCGCGTCTGAAAACTGGCGGACTGAGTGATGCACTTGCCGAAGCTAGCGGGCTCAGCGAAGGGGCGCAGGGGGCGATGGCGAATTGGCTAAGTCAGCTAGCACGGACAGCTGAAGGCGCTAAGGCTTTCGCGGAATACCGCAACTCACTTACGACGAATTGATCGGAAAGGGTCACTAAATGCTATTGATGTTGATCCGAACCCTCCTTTGGGGCGTTGTAATTCTTGCAGCGGCTGTGGCCTTTGACTGGTTGCGCGATTCTACTGGCGGTGTCTCAGTCGATCTGAATGGACGCACTTACGGACCTTTCGCGCCACTAGAATTCGTCGGCCTTGTTATCGCAATCGCGGTCCTGATTTGGCTTCATTTTAAGGCCTTCAGTTTCATTGTCGCGCTGGTTCGCTTTTTGTCTGGGGACGAAACGGCGCTTTCTCGCTATTGGAACCGCTCAAGAGAGCGGCGCGGCTTTGACGCTCTTTCTGAGGGTTTGATTTCGTTAGCGGAAGGAGATGGCGACAAAGCTTTGACGCGCGCGCGCAAAGCCGAGAGGCTTTTGTCACGCCCGGGATTGACGCGATTGGCAATGGCGCAAGCAGCACAGGCATCGGGCGACGCTAATCTGGCGCGCATTTACTACAAGCAGTTGGCGTCTGAGCCAGATACAGCTTTCGTCGGCACGAAGGGCTTGTTAGCCGAAGCGCTCCACAAAGGTGAAACTGACCGGGCCCTGAAGCTTGCCCAGCACGCATTTGCCCTCCGGCCAAAGAAAAGCGAAGTCCTGACCACGCTATTTGGCCTTCAGTCACAGACCGAAGATTGGGCGGGCGCTCGGGAGACGCTTGGCGCATCGGTATCAGCGAAAACTTTGCCTAAGGATGTTGCGGCGCGACGTGAAGCTGTTTTGTTGCTGGCGGAAGCACGCAATACGGATGATAGTGGCAAAAAGCTCTCACTCACGTTTGCCGCAAACAAGAAATCACCCGGTCTTGTTCCTGCTGCGGCAGACGCTGCTGAGTTGCACATAAAGCACGGCTCTGATCGGCGCGCGCGGCGTACCTTAAATGATGCCTGGCGCCTAAATCCGCATCCAGATCTTGCTGCCGCCTTCGCTAAGTTGGCGCCTGATGAGGATGTGGGGCAGCGGCGGAAACGGTTCAAAGAATTGTTGGATGTTCAGCCAGAGCACACCGAAGCACGATTGTTAACTGGTGAACTTGCTCTAGCTGACCATGATTTCGACGGCGCGAAGATTGCAATTGGCGATTTGGTGGAAAGTGAGCCTTCGACGAGATCACTTTCAATCATGGCTGCGATCGAAAAGGGTAAAGGAGCGGATGACGGTGTCATTCGTGGGTGGTTGGCAAAGGCTATCGCCGCTCCACGGGGACCACAGTGGATTTGTAGCAACTGTGGTGCAGTACATGCTGATTGGGTTCCGACCTGTAACAGTTGCAGTGCTTTTGACACGCTGGATTGGACAGCCCGGAAAGAGCCAGAGGACGCGATCGCCAAAAAACTCGACATGGCGCCACTACTCACCGATCCCAGCGATGACGTCGAAATTACAGTTCCTGTGGAGGAAGATCCCGACATTGAAGCTGGTGGTGAAGTGAAACCTAAGGACTGATGATCACAGATTGCGCAGTGTGAAGTGGCGCCCTATAGACACGGTGTGGCACCCGTAGCTCAGCCGGATAGAGCGCTGCCCTCCGAAGGCAGAGGCCAGAGGTTCGAATCCTCTCGGGTGCGCCAAATACACGCGAAATGGACCACGTTGTAGTCCAGCAAGTGTCTGATCTCACTCAGTAATTCAGATAGCTCGTCTTTGAGCATGGCTAGAGTGATGATCAAAATGCAGACCAAAAGAGTCCCTTTTACGTTTAACCGTGACGGCTACTATTACTTCAGCCGACGTGTGCCGAGTGACTTAGTTGAGCATTATGTTTACCCAAGAGTCGTGCAGTCTTTGCGTACCAAGAAGTCCTCAGTGGCGAAGACACGCGCTTTAGCGTTCGCTGCTAAATTGGAGGAGCACTGGGCTCATCTGCGCTTGGCTCATTGTGATTTGCCCGCACGGCATCTTTTGAAGCAGTGCAGCCAATCTCGTGCTGTGCCCACTTCATTAGTACCGGTACTAGAAACTAGCATGAGCCTGTCAGAAGCTCTGAACCTATACGTTAGCCTCAAGGGTGCGAGTAAGGGTAAAACCTTCCGCGCCGCGGCTGAAAGAGCGTGTGGCTATCTCGTGGAGGCTTCAGGATTAAAGGACCTTCATGAATACACTAGAGCTGATGCTCTTGCGTTCAGGGATGCTCTTGTCTCTCGCAGTTTAGCTGGATCAAGTATTAGTAGGATCTTCAATTCTGTCACCGCTGTATTTAATTTCGCGATATCAGAACATGCGATTGAAATAGCCAATCCGTTCACCCGGATCTTTCATGACAAAACCGCAGGTGTGGTGAGAAGACTGCCCATCCCATTTGCCGATATTCGTACAGTTCAAAGCCACTGTAAGCAGCATGATGATGATGTCCGCTGGCTAATCGCACTCATCAGCGACACTGGTCTCCGTC
>CALKOT010000014.1 GCA_938092015.1 uncultured Paracoccaceae bacterium | reverse complement strand
GCCGCAAAGGCCCTGTTTCCGCTTCACCCGCCGCGTTCGCCGTCAAAACTGAACTCCAGTCACGCTAACTCATTGATGATTATAGATTATCATGCGGACCGATGACCGCAAAACGATTTCCATATGGGATATCCGGGGTTAAAACGAGGAAAGGCGACCTAGTGACAAAAAGTTGTGGTGTCAATGCGGCGCCTAAAAGGCAATCTATTCTCTGAGAGCCGCCCACTTCGCGCGGTCAATTTGAATCAATTCGATCAAAGCGCCATCTGGATCTGAGCAGACCGCGATTTGCGCAAGGCCCCTACTGTCGGTTTGCGGCGGAGACAGGAAAGCCACGCCCAGTGCAGAGAGCCGTTCATAATCAGCAACAAGATCGCCAGTCGCAAGGCAAAGTCGGACAATGCCAGTATCGCTATTGCAAAGTGGCGCGGCCTGCGCGTCACTGTCCAACTCAGTAAGATCAATCTTGGGATAGCCGCGCCCCAACTGCATGATGCAGGCGCGGCCTTTCGCGCCCGTGGGCAGACCCAATGCGGTTACGCCCGATGGCTCAACCTCACCCATTGTTTGCGTCAGGCCGAGATACGGGATGCCGGGGACATAGGCTTCAAATCCCAACATCTCATAGAACGCAATCGACCTGTCCAGATCCGTCACGTTGATGTTGATGTGACCCCAGCTGAACGTCGGGGTCTGATCGCTCACGCGCTCAGCCCACCATGAGCCGTCGGCACGTCCAGCGCTGCAAAGCCGTAATGCTTTAACCAGCGAAGATCGCTGTCGAAGAAGGCGCGCAGATCAGGAATGCCGTATTTCAGCATCGCCAGCCGGTCGATGCCCATGCCGAACGCAAAGCCCTGCCATTGGTCAGGATCAATCCCGCCCGCCTGTAGAACCTTCGGATGGATCATGCCGGATCCGAGGATTTCCATCCAGTCGTCGCCTGCGCCAATCTTCAGCTGACCACCGCCCCAGGAACAACGGATATCGACCTCTGCGGACGGCTCGGTGAACGGGAAGTGGCTGGCGCGAAAACGCAGCTCAATGCCTTCAACTTCAAAGAACGCGCGACAAAATTCTTCCAGACACCATTTCAGGTTCGCCATTGAGATGTCCTTGTCGATGGCGAGGCCTTCAAGCTGGTGGAACATCGGCGTATGCGTCTGGTCATAGTCGGCGCGGTACACGCGGCCGGGGCAAATGAAGCGTGCTGGCGCACCGTCGTTCAGCATGCCGCGGATCTGGACCGGGGACGTGTGCGTGCGCAAAACATGCGGCGGGCGGTCATCGCCTTCGCCGCGCTTCATGTAGAACGTGTCCATTTCCGTGCGCGTCGGATGCTCGGCAGGGATATTCAGCGCGTCGAAATTGTACCAGTCCGTTTCGATCTGCGGGCCTTCTTTTACGCCAAAGCCCAACTCACCAAAGATCGCGGTGACTTCCTCGGTCACCTGAGACACCGGGTGGATCGACCCCTGCTGCGTTGGGCGAGGGGATAGCGTTACATCCAGCCATTCGGTTTTCAAACGCTCGGCCAGTGCTGCATCCGCCAGCGAGGCTTTGCCAGCGGCGATGGCGTTGTTCAGCTCATCTTTTAGGGCGTTCAGCGCCGGGCCAGCGGTTTGGCGCTCTTCCGGCGTCATCTTGCCCAGCTCGCGCATTTTCAGGCTGACTTCGCCCTTTTTACCTAGGGCGGCGACACGCACGGCCTCAAGTGAGGCTTCATCAGCCGCATCGCCAATCTGGCCCAGATATTTTCCACGAAGATCCGAAAGATCCATGTCGCGCCTCACTTAGCAATTCTTGGGGCCGGAGGTACCGGCAGGGAGGGCGGAAAGCAAGGGTCCCGGCGCCTTGAGACGCAAAACGCTGGGCGGTGGGTCCGCCCGGCGTTCAGTGTTTCATATGCTAAACGTATCAGGCGGCGTGGCGCATCCGGAAGACGCCAAAGACGCCAAGGCCAGCCAGCAGCAGCGGTAGACCTGCAGGAAGCGGAACCGTGGCGGCCACTGCCGACTGGATCGCAGCGGCTGTACCGGCCTGAGACAACGCGTTCGGGTGCACCCCGTCGATGAAGAGGAAGTCGTTCGCCAGCGAGAGATCTGTATCGTCAGGCGACCCGGGTGAGAAGACGCAAGTATTTTCCGGACCGGCGTTCCCCAGGTCGAAGGAACATGGCGTGTCTACGTCAACGCCGAGACCGGCAAACTCAACCCGCTGAGCAGCGCTGAAGGCATTCAGATCAAACTCGATGATGTTGATGCCGTCGGTTCTGAGACTGTCGATGTTCAAAGCAAGCTTATTATTGTAGCCAGCCGATTCCAACGCTGCCAGCGGCGCTAACGCACCAGCGCCGAATAGCTCATTCTGGAACAGGGGCGTTTGCGAAACATCCGGCAGGTTAATGACGAGAAAATCGTTGAAGTCTTCGCCAAGCGCACTGATCGCTCGAATGTTCGCCTCAACCGCGTCCGCGGCCAAGACGCCGACACCAGTTTCCATATCGAAGTCACTCGGCAGGCCGACATTCTGCAACACGTCATTGCCGCCGAAAAGAACTGAGAACAGCGGGCGATCACCCACGCCGGCGCGCGTGTTGGGATCCAAAATCAAGCTAGAGAATGTCGCGACCTGCCCGCCAAAAGTGCCAAACTGCGGCGGTAGCGCATTTTCGTTTTCTGCGCGCGCCGTGGCGCCACCAATAGCGAAGTTGGCGCTGAACTGGCCTGCAGCCGTGAAGTCCTGCGCGATGATCTCAGCATAGGTGGGACCATTTGAGAAACGACCACCAAGGCTGGGCAGGCCGGGCGCAAACGGCGTATTATTGAACTTGCCATCATCCGTCAGGCTGTCGCCAAATGCGATGTAGCTGCTGAAAAACTGTGACAGATCCTGCGCGTGGCTGACCGGCGCACTGACTATGACCGCACATGCGGCCATCAAGGCGTATTTCTTTCTGTTCCCTCCCATGGGGCGGAGGGCGCATTGGCTCTCCCAGACTTTGGCTTGGAGGCAAGCAGATCACGTTAACCTTAAGTAAAGTAACATCTACCCCACTTCCAGTTACGTTATGGACGGATCAGACACCCATTTCGGTCATAAACTTGGTGCGCTGGTAGGCCTCAAGCCCCTCAATCCCACCTTCTGACCCATAGCCGCTTTCATTCACGCCACCGAAAGGCGTTTCCGGCATTGAGACCATCGGATGGTTCACGCCGACCATGCCTGCGTTAATGCCATGCTCCATGGTCTTTGCCTTGTTGGCGTCCGTCGTGAACACATAAGAGGCAAGGCCAAAGGGAAGGCTATTGGCTTTGTCCAGCACCTCATCCGTCGACTTGAACGACTGCATTGGCGCAAGCGGGCCAAAGGGTTCTTCGGTCATGATCTTGGCGGCGTCTGGCACATCCTTCATCACCGTTGGAGCGTAGAAATAGCCCTGATTGCCCATCCGCTCACCACCGGTGACAATCTCAGCGCCTGCCGCTTTAGCGTCCTGTACGAAGTCGTCCATGACAGCGAGGCGGCGATCAGCGACCAGCGGGCCCATGAAGACGCCATCGTCCATGCCGTTGCCGATTTTCAGCGCTTTGGCGCGTTCAGTGAAGCCGTCAACAAACTTGTCGTAGACGTTTTCCTGAATGTAGAAGCGCGTTGGCGAGATGCAGACCTGCCCCGCGTTCCGGAACTTGAAGCCCGCGACCATGTCCATCGCTTTGTCGAGATCAGCGTCGTCGAAGACAACGACGGGCGAATGGCCGCCAAGCTCCATCGTGCAGCGGATCATGTTGTCAGCAGCCAGTTTCTGTAGATGCTTCCCGACAGGGACTGAGCCGGTGAAGGATAGTTTCTTGATGATCGGCGACGCAAGAATATGGCGGCTGACCGTGTCAGGCACGCCAAAGACCATGTTGATCACGCCCGGCGGCAAGCCTGCATCCTGGAAACATTTGGCGAGGCAAACGGCGGTCGCGGGGGTTTCTTCGGATGGCTTGATCACGATGGAACAACCAGCGCCCAGCGCGCCTGAAATCTTGCGGATCACGTTGGTGGCGGGGAAGTTCCACGCGACAAATGCTGCGACGGGGCCGATAGGCTCTTTCACAACCATCTGACGCGCGCCGGGAATGCGTGGCGGGATCAGGCGGCCGTAGGAGCGTTTGCCTTCTTCGCCGTACCAGCGGGTCAGGTCGCTGACAAAGCCGATTTCGATTTTGGATTCGCCATGCGGTTTGCCTTCTTCGCGGGTCAGGCATTCGGCAATGTAATCGACACGCTCGTCCATCAGATCGGCGGCTTTGGCCATGATCTTCTGGCGGGCAAGGGCAGTCATGTTTTTCCAGACCTTGAAGCCCTCGTCAGCAGCGGCCAGCGCCATGTCGAGTTCTTCGGCTGAGGCATGCGGACACCAACCAATGACGCTTTCATCGGCGGGGTTGATAATGTCCTGCCCGCCGCCGTCGCCTTTGCGCCATTCGCCGTTGATCAGCAGTTCGATGGTTTCATAAGCCATGTGTCGTTTCCTTTAGTTGCGGGGGCAGCGCCGTCGCGCGCAGCCGGGATCAGGTATTTGGGGAACATAGAAGGGGCTGGGCGCGGCGCCTAGCTGGTTGGACTGCCGTTTATGTAGGGGTGAAGGGCAGCGACCGCCACGTCATGCGTGGGTGTTGCGATGTTATGAGCTTTGCCAAGGCGCGAAACTTCACCGCTTAGGTGCATCAGTTCAATCTTTCGACCAGCGTTGATGTCGTTCAGCATCGAAGCATTCGCGAACGGCGGCAGGTCGCTAAAACTGGCAAAGGCGCGGTCGGCGGCGTCTGCTGGAAGGTCGGGGTGGACAGCGCGACCGACTGCAAGCGTCTCGTTTAGCGCTGATTGCAGTAGTTGACGGCTGCGCGGATCGGCCATGATAGGGCCGAGTTTCAAACGTGTCAGGCCACAGATTGCGCTGAAGGCGGATAGCAGCACGAACTTTTCCCAGATACGGGTCATCATGTCGGTTGCGACTGTTGGCGTTACTCCGCCCGCGTTAAGCGCCTTTTCCAGCGCGCGGCAACGGTCGGTGATTGCGCCGTTCTGCTCCCCAAACGCAATCGCGCTAAAGGCGCCGGTGTGTTTCATCACGCTAGGAGAGGTAATTTCTGCGGGCATGTGGACGCTGCCAGGAACAACACGTTCCTCACCGATGGCTTCGGCAAGAATGCGCGGCGTCGTAGCGCCGTTCTGAAAGCAGGCGACAGCGGTGTCAGGGCCGATCAAAGGCGCCATAGCTTTGGCGGCTGCCTCTACATCGAACAGCTTGACCATGAAAAGGACCATATCAACTGGGCCTACTGTTTCAGGATCGTCTGTCGCCTTCAGGTCCGTAAGATGCGCATCGCCAAGCTGGCTTTCGATCTTCAGGCCACTGGTTTACGACGCTTTCAGATGCGGCCTGCGAGCGATGAAAGTGACATCGCCACCACCCTGATGGATACGGCCGCCAAAATAACAACCTAACGCACCCGCGCCCATTACTGCGATTTTCATGATCCGCCCCTCCGCTTTGACTGCTCTATAATGATGCTGCTGACGCCAGACAAAGGCATTTCCGTTCACTATCACTTTCCATTAGGCTTTGCTCAACAAGGCCTCGATGCCTTTGGTTGCAATGAAGCGAGAAAAACATGTCACGAACTTCTAGAATTTCAGTCGGATCAATCGAAGTTATCTCTCTCACCGATGGCGGCGCTGAGTTTGGGGCGGAGCTGTTTCCGAATGCGACCGAGGACGAACTGAATACCCTGATTGCAGCGGCAGGCGCCGAAAAGATCGAAACCAACTTCAATGCCTTCATCGTCAGGAATGCCGGGCGCACTTTGCTGGTCGACGCAGGTCCGCGCGATATGTTTGGCCCGACCGCCGGGTTTCTAAGCGATGCGATGGCAGAAGCTGGCGTGGCCCCCGAAGACGTCACTGACATTTTCTTCACCCATCTTCACCCCGACCATATCGCTGGCGCCATCACCGCTGAAGGCGCAGCTGTCTTCGATAAAGCCGAAGTGAAAGTATCCGACATCGACCACGATTTCTGGAAGAATGGCGACTTCTCAGATGAAACGCTGCAACAGTGGGCCGGCCTTGCCAACATGACCTTGAATGCGTACGGCGAGCGGGTTTCGACGATTTCAGGCGAAGCTGAAATTATTCCCGGCGTAACAATGCAAATGATGCCGGGCCACACGCCAGGTCACGCCGGTTTCCGCGTTGATGATGGCGGACAGGGATTCATTCACCTTGGCGACATGGTTCATGCAGAAAAGATCCAACTGGCCAATCCAGAGATTAGCATCGCATTCGACATTGATGCAGATACAGCACGAGCAACGCGCAAGGCCGGGCTAGATATGGTGGCGACGGACGGTCTGGCTTGCTCGGGCGGGCATATGTTGCGACCGACACTGGGCCGGCTAGAGCGTTCTGGCGACGGCTATCGTTTCGTCACCGGTTAAGCACCAGGCGCAGATATTGGACCATGAATTGCCAGTAGAGTGGGCATTTCAAGGGAACATCAACTTTGACTAGGCGCCAATTGCTTCAGGCCACCAACAGTCGCTTGGCAATAAGTTTCTGGCGGGCAATATAGTCCGCCTGAGACCACCCTCGTCCTTCGGTCAACGCGACCCACGTCGGCACGGAAAGCTGCGCCCACAGGATGTCCGTCGCCGTTTCCGCATCAAACTCTGACCGCAGTCGCCCATCGCGGGCCAAAGCATCGACTGCCGCCGCGCAGCCATGTCGCATCGCGGCCATGCGTTCGTTCCAGGCAGCGCGCGCGGCTTCATCCGTTTCGGCCATCGCCATGATTGGCTTTGCGACCTTGTAGACGATGGGAATATATCCACCCCACGCCTCAATATAGGCATCCAGTCTGGCGACGCCGGTCGTAGCGGCGCGGCTGGCGGCCAACAGATCGTCGCTGTTGTTCAGCTCATCAACATGCCGCGTCACAGCAATCAGCAGATCGGCGCGGGTTTCAAAGTGCAGATACAACGCCTGGCGACTGATCCCGGCGGCCCGGGCGATGTCGGTCATGCGGGTTTTCTCGCCGGTCTCCAACAACTTCAATGCTGCTGTGAGAATGCGTGTGCGGGTGTTTTGAGACTCTCTTGACATACTGTAAACCTATACTTACTTGACACATTGTCAATTTACAAATTGTCAATCAAGAGACTTCACATGAAAATCGTTGTTTTTGGCGCCACAGGCACCGTTGGACGCCACATCGTGGACCGCGCTTTGCTGCAAGGGCATGAGGTTACAGCCTTCGCCCGCAAAGCTGCTGCGGTCACCCTTAGCCACCCACGCCTCTCAGTTATCGAAGGTGACGTGATGCTGGCGGGGGACGTCCTTTGCGCCGTTGCCGGGCAAGACGCGGTGATCGTCGCGCTCGGCGCAGGACGAAATGGGACAGTCCGATCAGTTGGCACCAAGCATGTTGTTGATGCGATGAAGCGTCAGGGTGTCCAGCGTCTGATCGTCCAGTCCACGCTGGGCGCAGGCGACAGTCGCCCGGCGCTGAACTTCTTCTGGAAACGGATCATGTTCGGCCTTCTCCTCCGCCCCGCATATGCAGACCATCAGCCGCAAGAAGAAATCGTCACCGCCAGTGGCCTCGAATGGACGCTCGTGCGGCCAAGCGCCTTTACCGACGGCCCGGCGACGAACAAATACCATCATGGTTTTGCGCCGACGATCAAAGGCCTGGCGTTGAAAATTTCTCGCGCTGATGTGGCGGGGTTTGTTTTGCGGCAGCTAACGGATCTGACCTATCTGGGTCGGGCGGCCAATTTATCATACTGACGGAGAGCGAAATGCTGCTGATCACAACCCAGATCGCCGTCATCGCGACAGGGCTCCTCGCTGGCGTCTTCCTGACGTTTTCGGACTTCATCATGCGATCACTGACCTCAGCACGGCCCGAAGCCGGGGCCGAGGCGATGCAGGAGATTAATCGCAAGGTCTATCGTTCAGTCTTTCTAGCGCTGTTCTTCGCGATGGCCGGCAGCTCAGTCTTACTCATTGGCGGTGCGTTCTCAACGCCAGCGCCCGCATCGCCGTGGTTGATCGCAGGCGGAGGTCTCTATCTAATCGGCGTTTTCGGAATAACGGTTTTCGGCAACGTGCCGATGAACAATCGCCTAGACGTCTTGCCAGTTGGTGAGGCCGCCAGTTACTGGAGGACATTCGCTCCTCGTTGGACGCAACTGAATCACATTCGGACGGTCAGTTCGACGCTGGCGACGATCGCCTTCCTGATAGCGACCCAGCATCTCTGAAAAGAAAAACGGCCGCCCCACCGGGACGGCCACCTAATTCTCAGCTCAACCGAACCTTAGTTCAGCGATGCTTTCGCTTGATCAACGATCGCGCCGAAAGCTTCGGGCTCATGAATCGCCAGATCTGACAGAACTTTCCGGTCAACTTCGATACCTGCAAGGGACAGGCCGTTGATGAACTTGGAGTAGGTCAAGTTTTCGTCGTGCGCGCGGACTGCAGCGTTGATGCGCTGGATCCAAAGGGCGCGGAAGTTCCGCTTGCGGACCTTACGGTCGCGGGTCGCGTATTCCTGGGCCTTGTCGACCGCCTGCGTGGCGACGCGGAAGACGTTTTTGCGGGCGCCGTAGTAGCCTTTGGCGGCTTTTTTGACTTTGGTGTGGCGGGCGTGGGCTGTTACGCCGCGTTTAACTCGTGACATCTTTCAGACCTCCTTAGCCGTACGGCATCATTTTGCGAACAATCTTCGCGTCCGCTTCGGCGAGGATGGTAGTCCCGCGCGCGTTCCGGAGAAATTTGTTCGAACGTTTGATCATGCCGTGGCGTTTACCGGCCTGCTGGCCGCGAACCTTACCGCTCGCAGTCAATTTAAAGCGCTTTTTAACGCTAGACTTCGTCTTCATCTTGGGCATTTCGGTCTCCTGTAGTCAGACACGTCATTAACGCCGCTTGGCAGCCCTTTCTGGCCAGCGACGCGTTGGAAGCGCGGGATATAGGTTAAAGGCGGGTGCGCTGCAACACTCGTGACAGGGCTACAACGACAAATTTGACGGAATCCAGCGCCACATTCGCCTATTGAGCGGTCAAACCCGTCGACGCGCCCAATTATGGGAACGAATCGCTGCTGACGCCGCGCCCTCCTTGACCCCGCCAGTCCTCGCATCTTCAGTCGGCAAAACTTTGGAGTACGCAACTATGCCCGGCTGGCTCGCTTACCTTCTCTGCTTTATCGGCGTTTGCGGTCACGCATCGTCAGAGTTTGTTGCCAAGTTGGCCGACACTCCCGGCGCAGAGTTTTCCGTCTGGCGCTTCATGATCGGTGGTGGGTGTCTGATCCTTCTTGCACTGTCCTGGCCTGGTCAGCGCGACTTGATCACGCCTCTGAAAGAGAAGGGCGTGCAGATCGTGATCCTGTCATGTCTGGGCATGTCACTGGGCCAACTGATCTTTCACTGGGCGCTTGATTTCACATCTGTCGTTCAGGTCGCGACCATCGTCACCGGCATCCCGATCTTTTTTGTTCTCGCCGACTGGGCAGTAAACAAGACGCCGATCACCAAACCCAAAATGGTGTCCGGCATCGGCGCCTTTATCGCAGTTGTTTTGTTAATGACTGAGGGCGCGGGTCTATCCGCCACTGGCGACGATCTGATCGGTACGATCATGGCGCTGATCTGCGGCGCGTTGGGCGGTGTCTATCTGGTGTTCGCCCGCCCGTTTGTCATGGCCTACGGCCCCGTTCGAATGACCGCCTATACCTTCGCCATCGGGTTCTTTTTCCTCTGGACCATCGTCGGCCTCTTTTGGGGCGTCTGGGTCAATCCGCTGGATTTGGCTGACAAGACGCCAACGCAACAAGCAGGCATTCTGACCATTGGCATCTGGAACACCTGCATCGCCATGGCCTGCTGGCTGGGCGGCATGGCGGCGGCGCCTGACCCACAGCGGGCGAACTATCTGTTCTTCTTGAAGCCAGTGCTGGCGGCCTTCTTGGCATTGGCGTTCCTGGGCGATAGCCTCAGCTGGCTACAGGGCCTGGCCATCTTCGCGATCTGCTTCTGCGTGGCGATGGAGTATGTCTGGACCCAGCGGCAGGCGGCGCAAACGGCTTAGGGCCTGACGGGCAGAACAAACTTGGCCGCGTAATCCAGACCAGGCGTGTCGGCCCGGACTTTCAGTTCCCAAAAACAGCGGACATACCGTGATAATGCGATTCCAGATGGGTCTTGGGCGGGTCAAAGGAGATATCCGCCATGCCCGTTTTTCCACCTTCAACGGGAAAACTGATCGTTTCATCATGCAGGTGATCAAACGTGACGTAGGATTTTGATGGCTCGCCCGATCTGCTCGCCTGATAGGCCGTCCGTCGCTTTACGCACGTCAATTGCGCAGCCACGTCCCGGATTCCTATCGCATTGGGGATAAGTAACCGCCCCACTACGCCGTTCTTCAACCTGATCGGGCGATCCTGAAGGATAAAAACGCTGATCCCAAACTTTAGCATCCGTCGCCGTCCGGCCCACCGCCTGTAAGCCAGAAACAGCCCGATGCCGGTAAAGACCGCGCCAAACACGCCAAACCCGTAGGCGCCTGTCGCCGCCAGCCCCAGCATCGGCGCGCCTGCCGCCACTGCCAGCGCCGCTGGCCACAGCCTTCGCGGGCGCTGCGCCTCTTCTTCTTCGACTGTCCCATCGCGCCAGTCGAGATGACCAACCAGACTGCGATCCCAGTCATCCTCAGTTTGCGCGACTGACCGTATTTTGCGACCCTTGGATCGTTCATCCTTGCGACCGAACCAGTACAACGTACCGCCAGCCACCAGAAACGCCGCGCTAAATACAAGCGCAATCGCCAAGCGCGGCTCATGCGTTTGCGTTGCCGCGATGATGACGATGGCTGAAGTAAAGGCGAGGGACAGCAGGGTCCAGCCAGCGATCATCTCACCCGCTATGCCCTGATATGCGCGCTTCAACCTGCCCGCGTCCATCAGTGAACAACCGGCGCCTGCCATGACGCCGCCAGCGGTCAAAGCTAACAGCGATGGTTCAAACCCGCTGCGTCAGTTCCAAAACTCTCGCCCCAGATAGACGAGGCCGAACAGGCACAGAAGGCGCCCAGCCCATGTGAACCAAACAGCGGATTTCATTAGGTGGATTTCATTGGACGGATTTCATCAGATTGATCCCAGTGATCTACTTCAGATAGTCAAGATACCCTAACAAAAGGTCATTCCAAAGCGTTGGGATGACATGGACCCAATGGCCATTGTTCTTGCCTTTCACTCTGAATTCGTGGAACGCGCCCTGAGCCCCGGCATCCTGAAAAGCTGCGAAGTTCTTGCGGCTGCAGGGCAAGGAATAGAACGTATCATCCTCACCATTTATCCAAAGCATCTTACGCGGATATGCGCCCCCAGAACGGAACAGTTTCTTATTTACTTCTTCAGCATCGCAGCAGCCTTCGCCCAGCCAGCCGCCTACAAAATTCACCACGCCCTGGGTCTGATCAGGGTTTCGCCCCGCCCAGGCGACAGAAAGGATACCGCCCCGCGACACGCCGCTAATCAGGATAGGGCCTTCTTCAACATCCGGTCGCTTCCGCAGTTCAAAAACAACCGCGCTGATATCGTCCAGCGCGCGATCAGCGCCTCTTAGCGTCCGGTATGCATCGCAAGTATAATGGGTTCGGTCGGTGGTGAAACCTTCGTCATAAACTCCACCAGACCCACCCCGCCCCCGCCGCTGAGGAAAAGCGACCAGCCAGCCACACTCAACCAAAATGTCGGCCAGCCAGTCATTGGTGAAGGTATACTTGAAGGCCGCCGGATTATCGCCACACCCCGTTGAACCATGGTTGATCACCGCCAAAGGAAACGGCCCATCTCCCGGCGGTTTGTAAATTACTGTCTCCAGCCGGACAGGTTTGTCTTGTTCAACCAGATCTGTGTCGGTCATTTCGATTGAACCAAACGACCAGCGGCGGTCAGATTTCAGGTCACCTTTCGACATGATGGCGAACCCCTGATCTTCGTTGTAGCGCGCGCGCAATCGCCCCGACGGTCTCAATTCGAAATCGAGGGCGTAGCTTGGTCCATCAAGAAGTAACTTGTCGCCGTAGACCCCGCCCTTCACGTCCCGCCAGGCGCCTTTATTGTCGCCTCGGGGGCCGACAGCGTAAACCGCCTCTACCTTCTGTCGGCTAATTCGTTCGATCACTATCAGCGTGCGCCACTGACTGCCCCACCGCCCAAACCAGGAACCGGCAAAGGGTGAGGCGCTGTCGCTGGGGTCGATGTTCAGGGGCACTGGCACGCCGTCTATGCGCGGATCAGCCGCTTGGGCCAACGGCGCGGTCGCGATCAGCAGCGCCGCGAGAGATCATATTAGATTAGTGCGGCTCACCAGCATAGATTTTCGCCTCATCGCAGGGCGCGACGCGCAGAATGTTCGTGGTGCCCGGCGTGTTGAACGGAACACCTGCAGTAACGACGATATGGTCGTCCTTGTCTGCAAACCCATCTGACACAGCGGCCCGCGCCGCGCTTACGACGGCCAGCTTAAACCGCTCGACTTCTTCGGTCACCACACAATGCAGACCCCAAGCCAATGAAAGGCGGCGGGCCGTGCCTTTGAAGGGCGTCAGCGCGAGGATCGGCACGGATGGGCGCTCACGCGCCGCCAAAAGCGCCGTGGTGCCGGAATGCGTGAAAGAACAAATCGCTTTGATATCGGTTGTCTCAGCCACTTCACGCGCCGCCGCAGTAATGGCGTTCGCAATGCTTGGCGCGGACGGGATTTGGCCGTTGGTGATGACCTCACGATAGGGATCATTGTGCTCAACCGACTGGGCGACCGAATCCATCATCGTCACTGCCTCTACCGGATAATCCCCCGCCGCGCTTTCCGCGCTCAGCATAATCGCATCAGCGCCTTCATAGATCGCCTGCGCAGCATCCGACACTTCGGCGCGGGTCGGAACCGGTGAGGTAATCATACTTTCCATCATCTGGGTCGCGACGATCACTGGCTTGCCGACTTCACGGCACTTTCGAACAATGCGCTTTTGCAACGGCGGCACATCACTGACCAGCAGTTCCACGCCAAGATCACCGCGCGCGACCATGATGCCATTGGACACTTCAAGGATCGCATCGAGTTCGGTTAACGCAGCAGGTTTTTCGATTTTGGACAGAACGGCGGCCCGGCCCTTGGCCAGCACAATCGCCTCCTCCACGTCAGCGGCGCGCTGCACGAATGACAGCGCCAGCCAGTCGACGCCTAACTCACATACAAATTCCAGATCCGCCTTGTCTTTTTCGCTAAGCGCGGCGACCGGCAGCACCACGTCAGGGACATTCACGCCCTTGCGGTTCGAAATCTCACCGCCGACGATCACTTCGCAATCAGCGGAACTGTCGTCGCAGGCCGTCACTTTCAGCCGGATCTTGCCGTCGTTCACCAGCAGGCTTGAACCAACCTCAAGCGCGGTAAATATCTCGGGATGCGGCAGGCGAACGCGGCTTGCATCGCCCGGCGCTTCATCCAGATCCATGCGAAAGGATGCGCCTTCTTCCAGCATCTCGGCGCCATTCGCGAATTCGCCGACGCGCAGCTTCGGCCCTTGAAGATCAGCGAGGATGCAGATCGGGCGCTTCACCTCATGTTCAACCTCACGGATGATCCGGTGGCGGGCGGCTGTTTCTTCGTGGCTACCATGGCTCATATTCAGCCGGAACACGTCTGCCCCTGCCTCAAACAACGCCTTGATCATCTCCCGATCCGACGAGGCTGGACCAAGGGTGGCGACGATTTTGACGTTGCGGCTGCGGCGCATGGGAGTCTCCTGCAATTCTTTTGTTCGGCAGGCTTATATGCCCAGTTACGTGACGGCGCTGCAACAATCGTACGAAATGTGTCGACAGAACGCGGGCTTTTCGGAATTTCTACCGCTATAGCTTAACGCATGACCGAATATGTACCAGTTACCAACATCGGCGCCGATCGCCCTGCCGACTGGATAGTCCTCTGCGATCACGCAACCAACATCGTTCCCGATTTCATCGCTGAAGGCTGTCTGGGCCTATCTGTTGAAGATATGGCCCGCCACATCGCCTGGGACCCCGGGGCGCTGGGTGTAACACAGGCGATGGCTGAAGCGTTTGACGGCCCGGCGATCCATTCCAACTTTTCCCGCCTCGTCATCGATCCAAACAGGGCCGATGACGACCCGACGCTGGTGCGAAAGATCTATGACGGTTCAATTATCCCCGGAAACCGCAATGCGGACGCCGACGAAGTGCAGCGGCGAATCGATCTTTTGTACCGCCCCTATCATGACGGTCTTCGCGCCCTTATCGACGCCAGATTGGCCGCTGGGCGCACGCCGCGCCTGATCTCGATCCACTCTTTCACGCCACAATTGATAGATGAGCCACCCCGCCCTTGGGAACTTGGCTTGCTGTGGGATAAGGACGACCGCATTTTCCGGCCCCTGATGGACCGCCTCGCCCATGAGCCGCTGACAGTGGGCGACAACGAACCCTATTCAGGTGCGCTATCTGGTGACTGCATGTGGATGCACGGCACATCCCGCGGCATCCCACATCTGCTGATCGAAGTTCGCAATGATCTGATTGAGACTTCTGACCAGCAGGTAAGTTGGGGCAAAGAACTCGCGCGCTGGCTGACTGAGGCGATGGAACTGGCGGAAAGTTGAATGTCAGGCGAAAATCATCGCAATTCATCCCGGATCGAAGGCGAAACCTGATGCAAATGGTCAGCCTGGTTCCTAGATACATCGCTAAAGGAGACATCTCATGGACGCCCAAACCCAGCTGGAACTAGAAGCAGCCGCCTTTCGCCGCCTTCGCGATCATCTGATGGAACGCACCGATGTTCAGAACATCGACATGATGAACCAAAGCGGGTTCTGCAGGAATTGCCTTAGCCGCTGGTACCAGGAAGCAGCCAACGAACGCGGGATTGAGATGGACAAGGCTGAGGCACGCGAAGCGTTCTATGGCATGCCGTTTGATGAGTGGCGCGACAAGCATCAGACAGAAGCGTCAGATGCGCAAAAAGCCGCCTTTGAGAAGAACCACAGCTAACCCGCACAATTGCAACACTATAGACAGATCACGCTATAGACTTGTGGATAATTTACAAAAAGTCTTGCAAATCAACACGACAAAGGCCATGTGGCCTGTGCGACGTTATCCTGACGACCTCAGTCTCTTTACTGAACTGCAGTCCCTCGATCTAGCTCTGACTGCGCCAAAGCCGCCGCACAATGCGGGCGGTGATCACTAAGGAGACTTCACATGGCCAATGGTACAGTGAAATGGTTCAACGCAACTAAAGGCTTCGGCTTCATCGAGCCTGAAGGCGGCTCAAAAGACGTATTCGTCCACATCAGCGCGGTTGAGCGCGCCGGTCTGAACGATCTGCCAGACGGTCAGAAAGTGACCTTCGACATTGAGCCCGGCCGCGACGGCCGCGAAGCTGCATCCAACCTTGCGTTGGCTGACTAAGAACGACTGCAGCCCTTACCCGATCTAACGATCTGGCAAGGCGCACATCGTTCACTGAATTTGACGGCGGCGATTCTTTCGCCGCCGTTTTTCGTTTCACCGATTGTTGGTAACGGGCCGTAGTGTGACGCTGTTTCCCGACATTGTCGGCAAATGCAGCCAACAGGGTGTTGCCGCCATGGGCCTGCGTGACATAAGTATGCCCAAGCAAAGTTCTGAGATTGAGCGACAGCCATGACCATCGAAGCGCCGGAAACCGAAGAAGTTGAAACCACCCGAATAGCCTGTGACGGCGGTGAGGGCGCCTTGGGTCACCCAAGGGTATGGCTATCGATTGGGACAGATGGCTTTGTCGAATGCCCGTACTGCGATAAGAAATTCGTGTTGAAAGAGGGCGCAGGTCACCACTGACTTAGTAAGCGCCCCAATTGCGGAGCGCACATGTACGACGTCCAGCTGACCACTTCCTACTTTCCCGCCCAGACCGACCAGGTCATTCGCGACATCACTATTGGTGATGCGCTGGCCGAAGCCGTGCGAGATCATAGCGACCGCCCGGCGCTGACTGAAATTAGTATTGATGGCGCAACCGGCCGTCGCTGGACTTATTCGGAAATGGCGGCAGATGCAGAACGACTGGCGTTCGCCCTTGCGTCTCGGTTCAAGAAGGGCGAACGCGTCGTCGTCTGGGCGCCAAACATACCAGAATGGGCGCTGATGGAATTCGCCTGCGCTTTGTCTGGCGTAATTTTGGTAACGGCGAACCCTGCCTTTCAGGCGTCGGAATTGCGCTACGTGCTGGATCAATCACAAGCTTCGGCCTTGTTTCTGGTCGCAGAATATCGCGGCAACCCGATGGGCGAAATTGGCGCTGAAGCCGTCAAAGGTTTGGATCATGTCAGCGAAGTCGTCGATATGTACGACCACGATGCGCTGTATCGCCAGGTAGGGGAATCGACCTTACCAGCCATCACGCCGATGGACGCGGCGATGATGCAGTATACGTCCGGCACCACCGGTTTCCCCAAGGGGGCGGTCCTGTCCCATCATGGCCTGATCAACAACGCCAAGCATTTCATGAACCGGATGGAGGGTCACAGCAGCACCAAATGGTCCAACCATATGCCAATGTTTCACACCTCCGGCTGCGGTATGGCTGCGCTAGGCTGCCTGCAATTCGGGGCGGAACTGTTCATGGTCGCCATGTTCGAACCCAATCTTATCCTCGATCTGATTGAACGCGAACGCATCACTTCCTTCGTTGGCGTGCCCACGATGCTGGTTCTGATGCTGGCGGCGCAGGAACGCCAGCCGCGCGATCTGTCTTCGGTTGAAGTTGGATGTTCAGGCGGCTCCATGGTCGCGCCGGAACTGGTGCGCGCGGTGACAGATGCGGTGGGGTGCAAGTTCGAAACGGTCTACGGCCAGACCGAGACGTCTCCCATCATCACCCAGCACTGGGGTGATGATAGCCATGAAGATATCTGCAATACGGCAGGACAAGCCGCGTCGCAGACTGAGATTTCCATCCGCTCAACCGCCGACAACTCAGTCATGCCACTGGATGAGATTGGCGAGATCTCCGTGCGCGCCTATTCGCTGATGATCGAATACTACCGAAACGAAGAAGCGACCGCCAAAACCATCGACAGCGAAGGGTGGCTGCACACCGGCGACCTCGGTTCGATGGATGAACGCGGTTTCGTGCGTATCACTGGTCGCGTGAAAGAGATGATCATCCGGGGCGGCGAAAACTTCTTCCCCGCCGAGATCGAAAATGTGCTGCTGGAGCACCCCACTGTGTCTGAGGTCGCCGTTGTCGGCCTGCCTGATCCGAAATGGGGTGAGATCATTTCCTGCTTCGTCACAACCAAGGGCGATCACCCGCCCGTCGTCTCAGATCTGAAAGCACATTGCCGCGCCAACCTCGCCCCCCAAAAGACCCCGGCTGTATGGGTGCATGTAAAAGAATTCCCTCTGACCGGGTCAGGCAAAATCCAGAAATTCGCACTGAGGGACGCATTTATGGCAGGAGAGTTCAAAGCGCTGGAAGCCTGATCAAGTGCGAAACCTACGTTAACCTTAGTTAACATTTCAGGTGAGGATAATGATATCAGTAAGTTAGTGATGGTTTCACGCGTGAAACCATCGCACGTTTCACACACCCCTACATCTTAGATCTCTACCAATACATCGAACTTCCCTGCTGGCGCCGCCTCTAAAAGTGCGAGACAATGCGCCCAAATGCAGGAGACACCCAATGCCCGCCACCGACAAAGACCACCTCTACCTCGTTGACGGATCGGGCTTCATCTTCCGCGCCTACCACGCCCTGCCCGCCTTGACGCGCAAGTCCGACGGCATGCCCGTCGGCGCGGTCAGCGGCTTCTGCAACATGATCCACAAGATCCTCAGCGACTTCACTGATGACGACCGCCCCAGCCACGTCGCGGTGATCTTCGACAAATCACGGTTTTCCTTCCGGAACGACTTTTACCCAGAATACAAAGCCCATCGCCCCGACACCCCCGACGACCTGAAACCGCAGTTTGAGCTGATCCGCCAGGCCACCGTCGCCTTCGGCCTGCCCAGCATCGAAATTGAGGGGTTTGAAGCGGACGACGTGATCGCCACTTACGCCCGCGACGCTGCGAAACAGGGGGCGGAGGTCACCGTTGTATCCTCGGACAAAGACCTGATGCAGCTGGTGGATGAGCGTATTTCGATGCTCGATCTGATGAAGAACAAGCCGATCAGCTTTGAGCAGGTCGAAGAAAAGTTCGGGGTCACCCCTGACAAGGTGATCGACGTTCAAGCGCTTGCCGGTGACAGCGTCGACAACGTCCCCGGCGCGCCCGGCATCGGCATCAAAACCGCCGCCCTGCTGATCAACGAATATGGTGATCTTGAAACCTTGCTGGAACGGGCCGAAGAGATCAAACAGCCCAAGCGCCGGCAGTCATTGATCGACAATGCCGAGCTTATCCGCATCTCAAAGCGCCTCGTCACACTGGACGATGCAGTACCCGATCTGCCCGATTATGACGGCCTCGCGCTGAAGGATACCGACGCCGAAACCTTGGTCGGCTTTCTGGCGGAGATGGAGTTCAACACCCTCACCACCCGCATCGCCGCCAAGATGGGTGTAGATGCGCCCGCGCCGAAAGCCGCGCCAACGCCTGCCGACGGCCCTGCAAACATTCCCGGCGCTGAAGCCGTAGGCCCGATCGACCACAGCGCTTATGAAATTGTCCGAGACGCGGCCGCGCTGCAGGTTTGGATCGACGAGATCTATGAGCGTGGAGAAGTGGCGGTTGATACCGAAACCACGTCGCTGAACGAAATGGTCGCTGAACTTGCGGGCATCTGCCTGGCCACCCGCCCCGGGCGCGCCTGCTACATCCCCGTAGGCCACAAACAGGGTGAAGGCGACTTGTTCGGCGCCGCGCAGATGGCCGAAGGCCAGATGGACCTGGACGAAGCATTGGAAATGCTGAAGCCAGTGCTTGAGGACCCTTCAATCCTGAAGATCGCTCAGAACATGAAGTACGATCTGAAAGTTCTGCTGCGTTATGGGATTGAGATGAAACCGTTCGACGACACGCTCCTCCTGTCCTACGCGCAGGCGGCGGGCCTTGGTAACCACGGGATGGACGCGCTTTCACTGCGACACCTCGGGCACGAAGCGATCAGCATCAAAACCCTGATCGGCACAGGCAAATCCCAGATTACCTTTGATAAGGTAGAGATCGACAAGGCCGCGCCTTATGCGGCTGAGGACGCTGACGTCACCCTCCGCCTCCACAAGATCCTCAAACCCGGTTTGGCCCGCGAGAAGGTCACCACCGTTTACGAAACGATGGAACGCCCTCTCGTGCCAGTTCTGGCGGCGATGGAGCGGCGCGGCATCCTCGTTGACCGCGATCACCTTTCGCGCATGTCCAACCAGTTCAGCCAGAAAATGGCGCAGCTGGAAGATGAAATCCACGAATTGGCGGGCGAGAAGTTTAATGTCGGGTCACCCAAACAGCTTGGTGAAGTTCTTTTCGATAAAATGGGCCTCGAAGGCGGTAAAAAGGGCAAGACCGGCGCCTATTCTACTGGTGCAGACGTGTTGGAAACACTCGCCGCCCAGGGTCACGATCTGCCAGCCCGCGTCCACGATTGGCGTCAGCTATCGAAGCTGAAAGGCACCTATACGGACGCCTTACAGAACCACATCAACGAGGAAACGGGCCGCGTTCACACGTCCTATTCCATCGCAGGCGCTTCAACCGGTCGTTTGGCGTCAACTGACCCGAACCTGCAGAACATACCGGTGCGTACCGAAGAAGGACGCCGGATCAGAGAAGCGTTCATCGCACCCGAAGGGTCGGTCTTACTATCGCTGGACTATTCACAGATTGAACTGCGCCTGCTGGCGCACATCGCCGACATCGCCCCTTTGAAACAAGCTTTTGCGGAAGGTCAGGACATTCACGCCGCCACGGCGTCAGAGATGTTTGGCGTGCCGATCGAGGGCATGGACCCGATGGTTCGTCGTCAGGCCAAGGCGATTAACTTTGGCGTCATCTATGGGATCAGTGCGTTTGGCCTCGCCAACAACCTCCGCATCCCACGCGAGGATGCAAAACGGTTCATCGACAGCTATTTCGAGAAATTCCCCGGCATCCGCGCCTACATGGACGCCACAGTCGCTACGGCAAAAGCGCAGGGATATGTGGAGACGGTCTTTGGCCGCAAAATCCACACTCCAGATATTAACGCCAAAGGCCCTCGCGCCGGGTTCCAGCAGCGCGCCGCGATCAACGCGCCGATCCAAGGCTCAGCCGCCGACGTGATCCGCCGCGCCATGATCCGGGTGCAGGGCGCGCTAGATGACAGCAAGCTCAGCGCCAAGATGCTGTTGCAGGTGCACGATGAGCTGGTGTTCGAAGTTGTTGAAGATCAAGTCGACGCCACCATCGCAGCGGTGAAGAAAGTGATGGAGGGGGCAAATATGCCTGGCGTACAGCTGTCGACGCCGCTGGTAGTGGATGCTGGCAAAGGATCTAACTGGGCAGAGGCGCACTAAGCGCCTCGACCCGAGTTTGTTAGCGGCGTCGGCGAAGAACCGCGAAGACGCCAAGTGCACCCAACAACAGGGGCAGGCCAGACGGTACGGGTACAGGCGTTGCCACAGGGCCGAACTCAAGCGCAGTGAAGATAAAGCCGCCTTCTTTCTCATCTGGAACAAAGAAAGACACTTCGCCGGTTGAACTGTCTGAGAAGTTCCGCAAGCTTGAACCTTGCGGCCCCAGGATCGCATCCAACTCTGCCAGGCTCAGCGCCAAATCGAACGGATCAGTCAAAAAAATCAACGTCAGCACGTTAGTCGGTATCGTTATCAGGCACAAGGTCGCCAAGAACCAATGGACCCGCGGGGAAAGAGCTGAGATCAAATTCGTTGAAGTCAGACAGCTCTACCCGAACACCATCATCAAGGAACACTTCTGCACCGCTTAGAGCACCGCGTAAAATGATCTGGCTGTTAGGATCAAAGTAGTCAACCGACGTATCGCCTGGATCATCCACTTCGGCAGGTGTTGCATCGTCGACGGTAAATTCGACCAGGACGTTTTCACCTAACTGAAAATCGGCCAGATTCTGGGCGTTCCCAGGTGGAAGGTTCGTTTCAACAAAAAGAACCGGACCGGCATTGAACGTGAAACCGACCGGGGCGGCGATGGCAGACTCTGCCAACAACGCAACGGCAACTGCCAGCATGAACTGTTTACGCATCACAGACACTCCCCAAGAAACATTGCGTTGCGCCTAACCGGTTGCATGGGGCTTCGTCAATGATATCTGCTTGATGCAAGTCTGATATGCAAATTTGCTGTTGGCGTCACGCCTCCTAAAATTCCAGCATTGAACCGTGCTTACGATGGGTCAGGATGCGATTGCTTTTGCCAATCATGGCATAAGAGCGACCAAAGCCCCTACTTCGGGCGATCTCCGTGTGAGCACTGCCTAGATGACCGCAGACATCCCCACTAGCCCCGCCAGGCAGCTCAATGACCGGCTTCTGTCTGCGGTGCTCCTCAGCCTAATGGGGTCTGAGTTACTGTGGCTGGTCACCCGATCGGACGTGGTTGAGGCGATTGTGGGTGGCTGCATCCTTCATTCAATCCTGCTGACCGCACCCCGTTTCGGGATACGCGAAACTTATCTGATGACCATCGTAACGATCCTATCCGCGCTAGTGTGGTTCACTGTGGATGAGCCAATCTATGTGATCGCGGAAGGCGCGCGTCAGGCAGCGTTTCTGATGTCTTTCGTACTGCTGGTTGGACTGATTCAGCAGACGGCGCAGACCAGCCGGGACGTCAAAACCTGCGGCGAATACCTGACAAACCAGCCACCCGGACGGCGTTACGTTTCGATCTTTCTTGGCACGCATTACATGAGCCACGTTTTCAATCTTGGCATCATCGCACTGATTGCCCCCCTGATCATGAAGGGAACTGAAGACGCCAGCGATCCACGCAATCCGATCCGACAGCGCCGGCAAATCTCTGCCATGTTGACTGGATTTGGCTGGGGTGTCGTCTGGTCGCCCACGGCAATCGCACCGCTGGCGCTGCTGACATTGCTGCCAGGGGCAGAACGTATTCCATGGATGTTTGCAGGGTTTCTAATCGCGCTGGTCGTGCTGTTGGCTGGTTGGGCCGAAGACAAGGCACGCTGGAAACCGGGCGCCTTTTCAGCGCCGATGGCCCCGCCGCCCTTTCCAAAAGCGGCATTCGCTGGATTTGGCGCACTGTGCCTGGTTCTGCTGTTCCTGACACTGTCAGGTATGGCGGCCTTCGATCAGTCTGTCGTCTTTGGCCTGATGCTCGCCTCGCCGATCATTCTGGTCGGCTGGCTGATGCTGCAAAACCGCGGTGACACGGGCGCGACCAAGGGACGAGTAGCTGAGATTTATCGGACATTCCTGCCGAACTCCGCCCCCATCGGCGTATCGTTGGCCTGCTCAGGCTTTATCGGTCGCGTCGCCGCACAACTCACGCCCAGCCAGGACATCGCCGAGTATCTCAACATCATGGCGATGCCCGGGTGGCTATTCATGCTAGGCCTCAGCCTGTTGGTAATGGCGATGAGCTGGCTGGCGCTGTCACCCATCATGCTGGCCGTTTTCCTTGGCGCAGTTCTCGCTGAACTTCCAGCCATGCCGATTGAGCGGACGTGGGCGGCGCTTGCCATTTCCAGCGGCTGGGCGTTGTCGATGATGACTTCGCCTTTTGCCACAACCGTGCTGCTGAACACTCAGATCACCGGCATTCCGGGCCTGACTTATGTCGGCTGGAACTGGCGTTTCAGCATCATGGCGATAGGTATCCTGGCAGCGGCGTACTGGATAATCGATGTGCTGATCTAGCGCCTAGTCAGCAACGGCGAAGCTGCGCTTGCCCATCGCTTTTTGCACTTCGTAGATCGATCCTTGGTTGGCCGCCTCTGGATAGGCTATTCGCACCGGGCAAGGAACCGCCCGGGGCTCTAACGTCGTCTCGCCGCAAAGCATGCGGCTGTCAAACTCCTCCAACCCCTCCCATTTCCCGCGCCCACCAACGATGGGAAAGGCGTCCGCCGCCATCATCTCGTAGAAGATGATCCGCCGGTCCTTGGTTGA
The DNA here is from genome assembly GCA_938092015.1 of uncultured Paracoccaceae bacterium. Taxonomy (GTDB): domain Bacteria; phylum Pseudomonadota; class Alphaproteobacteria; order Rhodobacterales; family Rhodobacteraceae; genus Pikeienuella. The sequence goes on along the minus strand of CALKOT010000014.1, from coordinate 2,881 downwards.
GGTGTTGAGGGCGGATCCATGAGCAATGCGGACATGGTGGATGCTGATTGATCCTGCCGGGCCTTGGAGAGGGACTGCATCGGCGATGTCCAACCCCTCTGCCTGCAAGTCCATCGCGCCAGCGAAAACGCCGTTGTGGTGGTGGTTGTACGCCGGGCCTTTGTGACTGCCAGGAATGACCATGAGGGGGCCGTTCTCAGCGCTAATATCATCGATGATCAGGCCGACTGCCAGCACGTCGTCATTGGTATAGGGGTAGAATGCCCAATCCTGATGCCACTCAACCGCGGCGCCGTAACCTGCGGACTTCATGTTCAGTTTGGTGGTCTGGAGGCGCAGGTTCGGGCCGATCAAATCACGAAGCGGGGCGAGAATGTGGTCTGAGCGCATCAGGTCGCCGATGACCTGTGACTGCGTGTGGGGGAGTTTTACGCGTCTGATGCGGGGGTCGTCGGGGGCGTGGCTGTCTTCGAGGTCGATCTTGTCGTCCGAGGCGGTCATGCCTCGCACCATGTCCTTGAAGCGGGTGATCTCTGTGCGGATGGCAGCGAGGGTGTCCTCGGGGACGCGGTTTTCGAGGATCAGGTAGCCGTGGTCGTTGTAGTGATCGATTTGGGTTTGGGTGAGGGTTTCGGCATGGCGCTACTCCACTCCCTCGTCAAATCTTTCTTGCCCGGAATCAAGAGCAAAGCCCGCCGGGCCAGTGTCAGGCCGCCCCTTCGGTCTGACACTTTTGCGACGGTACGCATCCTTAAGAAGTTGTCCTGACTTGGCGACCATAAAGTACCCAGAACCTCTGTTTGGCGTCAGCCCACGGCCTGACACTGGCCCGACTTCCGATAGGGCGGCCCTATCAATAGATATCCGGCTCTGGCGCTGTCCGACCAAACCCGGTCTCAAGATAGTCGAAATCGCACCCTTTGTCGGCCTGCTGGATATGCTTCGTGAACATCCAGTTATAACCCCGCGTCGCCTTCGGTTCTGGCGCAATCCACGCCGCGCGCCGGGCGGCCAGTTCTTCATCGCTCACCAGCATATCAATCGACCGCTTCGGCACATCGACACGGATTATGTCGCCGGTTTTGACTAACGCCAGCGGCCCTCCGATAGCCGCCTCAGGCGCGACGTGCAGCACGCAAGCCCCGTACGAAGTCCCCGACATCCGCGCGTCCGAAATCCGCAGCATGTCGCGCACGCCTTGCTTCACCAGCTTGGTCGGGATCGGCAGCATGCCCCATTCCGGCATGCCCGGCGCACCGATGGGTCCGGCGCCTCGGAAGATCATGATGTGGTCTGCGGTGACGTCCAGATCCTCGTTGTTCACCGCTGCTTTCATCTCTGGATAGCTGTCAAAGACCAGCGCGGGGCCTTCGTGAACCATCAGGTGCTGTTCCATCGCCGCTGGTTTGATCACGCAGCCATCGGGTGCGAGGTTGCCGCGCAGAACGGCGAGCGAGCCTTCGGGGTAGATTGCGTTTTCCACGGTGCGGATGACGTCGTCGTTGTGGACTTCAGCGCCTTCCAGCGTCTCGCCCAGCGTGTCGCCGGAGATTGTCATGACGCTCAGGTCCAGCCGGTCGGTCAGGCGGCCCATCAGGGCGCGCAGACCCCCGGCGTAGTAGAAATCCTCCATCAGGTATTTGTCGCCTGAGGGGCGGATGTTGGCGATCACCGGCGTGTCGCGGCCCGCCTTGTCGAGGTCGTCCATATCAAGATCAACGCCCGCCCGCCGCGCCATGGCGACGAGGTGGATGATCGCGTTGGTCGAACAGCCCGTCGCCATCGCAACCGTCACCGCATTGTCGACCGAGGCGCGAGTAATGACTTTGTCGGGCGTCAGGTCCTCATGCACCATTTCAACCGCGCGCCGCCCGCAAGCCGATGACATGCGGATATGGTTGGCGTCGGGTGCGGGGATGGATGTGGCGCCGGGGAGGGTCAGCCCCATCGCCTCAGCGATGGAGGTCATGGTCGACGCTGTGCCCATCGTCATGCAGTGGCCGTAGGACCGCGCGATGCCGCCCTCAACGCCCTGCCACTCCTTGTCCGAGATCTGCCCGGCGCGCCGGTTGTCCCAGTATTTCCAACTGTCTGAGCCGCTGCCCAGCGTCTCGCCCCGATAGTTACCGCGCAGCATCGGCCCGGCGGGGAGGAAAACAAAGGGCAAGCCCATCGACACGGCGCCCATCACCAGCCCCGGCGTGGTCTTGTCGCAACCGCCCATCAGGACGGCGCCGTCGACGGGGTGAGACCGCAGCAGTTCCTCTGTCTCAATCGCCAGAAGGTTACGGTAGAGCATCGTTGTGGGCTTCACGATGGGTTCGCTCAACGAGATCGCAGGCATCTCCAAGGGGAAGCCGCCTGCTTGAAGGACGCCCCGCTTTACGTCTTCGACCCGGTGTTTGAAGTGCGAATGACACTGGTTCATGTCGGACCAGGTGTTGATGATCGCAATCACCGGTTTCCCAGCCCAATCCTCTGGCCCATAGCCCATCTGCATGAACCGGGATCGATGCCCAAAGGCGCGGAGGTCATCCGGCGCGAACCAGCGGGCGGAGCGGAAGTCGGCGGGGTCTTTCATCAGGCGAACCCGTCCGCCAGCGCGAACATGAACCAAATCACGCCCGCTGCGAACAGCAGCCCGACGATCATCGGGGCCATCCCATAGTAGGAGGCGATGTGCTTCATGCTTTCGTCGTCATCGTCTTGCATGTCGTCTCTCCTAATTTAGGGCCTGCGGTGTCCGTCGTCGTATAAAGTGGGGCATCAGAGCGTTTTGAGCATTGGAGGCTCTGGCTCGTTTGTATGCTTGATTATGCTGCTTGTTTTTGATGTTGCAAGCGTCGCTGTCGGATTGTCAGTTTTTTGATTTTCTCCCTTT
>CALKOT010000013.1 GCA_938092015.1 uncultured Paracoccaceae bacterium | reverse complement strand
CAAGGTGGCTCAGGCTTCTGTGCCTCTGTTTACTGGCCTGCCTTGTCAATCAGAACCGGAAACCGGAAGCCTCAATCTGAGCACGATGACGATCGCGAACGAAATTTGAATCGTTAGGGTGAAAATCACAGACGACTAACTGACAGACGGTTTCAGAGGCTGGATATGTGATCAAACAGGGAACAAATTATGGCGAGCGCACTACCGCCCGAATGATATCAACAGCTTAACTCTACTTTCACATGTGAAAGGTTCTTCAAGCCGATGAAAACGAGGGCCTGCGACGGCAAAATGAACCATCATCGCCATTTTGTGAGATTTCGCGACTTGTATTACCGGCCAGCCATCCGATCTCTGAACCATATGAATGAAGGAACCACGATCGTGTTCAGACCTCTCACCCTCTCCGCCGCGCTGGTCGCCGCTTTCACCTTCGCTGGCCCGGCACTTGCGGCAAGTGATCTGGCAGTTGAGCTTAAGCAACTTGCCCGGGCTGAGCAGGGCAAGGTGTCGCCAGCTCTTTCCAACATCAGCTACAACGACGCTCTATACCTGCTGGATGAGCTGAACCACGCCGATTACCGCCGTCTGTCACAGGCGATGGTCAGTGGCCGACTGCACCTGCCCAGAAACATCCGCAATGCACTGGAAGTGAAAGCGCCACGTCTCAATCAGCGCGGGTCAGGCAGGTAGTTCAGCGCCTTTAGTACCGATCAAACCGGCGGCGCGCCTCTTCCTGGATCGCCAGTCGCATTTCAAGGTCAGCAACAGTTGAACTTGCCGCGCGGCGGGCCGTGTCGCCCTCAGCTGCAGCCAGAATGCGGCGGGCTTCGACCAGTTCTTTTATCAGGCGCATCTCTTCGGGCAATGCGCCAGCCTCAGCCAACATGCGAAAGCCGACAGCATCGGCATTGTCGCCATCGCCGCGTCGGGGCAGCGGTTTTCCCGCGCCTTTCAGATTAGTTAGTTTTCCCTCAGCCTCAGCTGCAAGAATGCATTGCTCAGCAATCTTTGACAGTCTCATCATCGTGATCCTCAAAGAAAAAGGGCGGGACCATTGGCCCCGCCCTTTCGTATCATGGTTCAGACGGGCTTAAAGCGCCGAATTGACCTTCTTGACCGCTGAGATAAACGCGCCTCTGATGAACGCTTCATCGTCGGACACTGCGCCGTAGACACCTTCCATACGCTTGGAGAGGTCGTCATAGGCAGCGCGGTCGATGTGACCCGCAACCCGCATCGCCTCAACAAAGGCGCCAAGGGCCATAGTGGCCTGCTCTGCGCTTTCGTAGTCCGCGTAGTAACCAGCAGCAGATTGGGCGGACAGTGTTTTGGCCGCATCCATCATTTCTGCCTTGCCGACCTGTTTGGCCGACAGCGCCTTCACCGCAGCCCGGGCAGTTTCCCGCGCAGCTGAAGCAGCTGAGGTCATCGCTGCTTTAGACGTTTGGCTCGCCTTATGGAGGGCTTTCATGTCAGCCAACATCTTGTCAGCCAGACCACTGCCAGCTATGTCGAGCGCGACTTTCAGCATCAGCATATTGCTGTCGTTGAACTTCACGACGCCTGGACCAACACCTGTGCCAGGACGCGCAGACCAAGCAGCTGGAAAGTTGCCATTCTTCGTTGGCAGCGACTCGCTCATCGGGTGGTGACACGAATGGCAGTCAAAGAACGCAAGTTCAGGGAACAAGCCACTGCCAGCGAATTTGCTGTCCAGCATCAAGTTCATCCGGCGCTCAACCATCAGCGCCTGACCAATCGCCCAGGTTTTCACACCATCGACGACTTTCTTGCGCTTACGATAATCGTCATCGATCACATAGTGTGCAGGCTGGAAGTCGGTAAAGCTGTCGACCTCAAAGCTGATCCGCGGGTGACCAGCGCCCATGATGCGGTGCGTTGCGAACTGATTTGAGTTGCCGAGGTGGCAATCAAGACACATTTCTGCGCGAACAACCGGATCTTCCAGTGGCAGCAGGCCGTTCTGCACATTCACTTCATGTGCGGATCCACCGATATGAAGACCCATCCAAGGCGCAGAGCCTGGACCATGACAGGCTTCGCAGCCAACGCCATCTGCCAGCACGAACTGTGGGCCACGCTGTTTTTCCGGAACGTTGTCTGCATGGCAGTCGAGGCATTCTTTCGCCTCGTGTGCATTCTTCAGCCCCAGGTTTTTCGCTATGCGCTGCGACCGAGGCTCAAGCAGAACCTGGTAGGCGCGCGCGTGTTTGTCGTATTTCTGCCAAGTAACATATTCGTTCAACAAAACGGGAGAACTGGACGAAGCGACTTGCCCATGGCACCCGCTTGACCCACAGCTTTTCACGCCCAAATGGACATCTTGCGCAATCGATGGCCAGGCGAACAAAGCCGCCAAGGCCATGAAAATTGCAACCGCGCTATTCTTCGACATACCGAATCCTCCATCTGCCGGCGCTGGTTGGGTTTGAGACCCCCTACCTTTTATCGTTTGAACAGGATACGTCTTGCAGGGCGAACCTCCAAACTCGAATATGCCCTCAGAGCGAGAAAAGGACGTAAATTCAGTGGATGGACCCCCAAATTCACCTGTTGACGCGTGTATATCATCACTGAACGCGATGGATCTGATGGATGAAGCAGATTCGCGCCGTGCAGAAGCAGCCCGAAATTCTGGCGAATCTTTGCCCGCAGCGGCCGTTCGCATCGGATTGATTCCCCCATCTGCTTTCACAACTGCGGCATTGGATGCGACTGGTTGGCCACTTCTTGACGCTGACGAAGCCGCAACTTTGGACAAGCCGCCAGCAACAGGCGCCCCGCAGGCATCATTTCTGAAATCGCGCCTCGCAATTGTCGCGCCAGCGCCCGAGGGCCTGATTGTCGCCCTTGCCGATCCTTTCGACGAAGGCTTGAAGCGCGCAATTGAAATGTCGTCATCGGGGCCAATCGCATACCGTGTTGCAGAGGGTTCCACTGTCATCGCCTGGCGGCGCACGGTTCTTGAAGGCGGCCAGCGTTTAACAGCGCCCTCCACCGAAGCCGCGTCTGGCGAAGCAGTTGAGGCGATGGAGGCGCTTCTGGAACAGGCGGCCCGGCTTGGCGCGTCCGATCTTCACTTCGAACCCTCCCCCACTGGCGGTCGTGCCCGCGCCCGTGTTGATGGCGCAATGCGGGAAATTGGAACGCTGACGTCAGCACTTTATCCGTCTGCCGTCGCAAGGGCGAAGGTGTTGGCAAGGCTTGATGTTGCTGAACGCCGCCTACCACAAGATGGTCGCGCGCGTCTTGAACTTGCCGGTCGTCCCATTGATCTTCGTTTGTCGACCGCGCCAGCATTGGATGGTGAGACCTTGGCGATACGACTGCTTGATCCCGAAGGCGCGCCGGGTAAGTTAAGCGCGCTTGGCTTTCCTGATGAATATGAAACCGTTTTGCGTGTCGCCAGCAAAGCGCCGCATGGGTTGTTTCTACTTACCGGCCCAACAGGCGCAGGCAAAACCACGACGCTGCATGCCGCTTTGTCTGAGTTGAACGCATCTGAGCGTAAGATCATGACAGTCGAAGACCCCATCGAATACGCCTTGCCCGGCGTCGTTCAGATGCAAGTAAAAACAGACATCGGGTTCGATTTCGCCAGCGCCCAACGTACGATGCTGCGCCACAACCCTGACATCATGATGGTTGGAGAAATTCGCGACACAACCAGCGCCGCAATCGCCATTCAAGCCGCTTTGACCGGTCACCTTGTGTTTTCGACCGTTCATGCAAACTCAGCCGCAGGCGCCGCAATCCGCTTACTTGATCTGGGTGTAGAGCCATTTTTGCTGTCCGCCGCGCTGATCGGCGCCGGCGCGCAACGGCTGGCGCGATGCGTCTGCCCCGATTGCGCCGTTCCGGACGCACCTGCGCCAGAGGCATTATCCCGAATTGGCGCCCCAAAAGACGGCGCATACCGCCGCGCACAAGGCTGTCATTCATGCGGCCAAACCGGGGCCAAAGGTCGTGTTGCAGTTGCTGAGGCATTCCTGGTGCCGCGGTCTTTTGCTGAAGCCGTTCGCGCGCCATCACCGTCAGAGACGGCCCTTGGCGATCTGACCGGCGCTACGCCTCTTTGGCGTGCTGCACTTGATCTGGCTGCTCGCGGCGAGATTTCATTGGATGAGGCGATCCGCGTCGCTCCGCAACCTACGGCATAATCATGTCTGGTACAGTCTTCCGATACTCGGCCAAGGACGCCGCAGGCAAATCACGAAGCGGCGTGATTTCCGCCCCTAGCGAAGCAGAAGCGGCAGAGGCGTTGTCTCGTTCTGGGCTCACACCCTTAGCGCTGAAACCCGGTGGCGCCCCTCGGCGCGCTCGCGCCAAACTTGATGATCGGGCGGCGGCGATGCGACGGCTCGCGTCTCTTCTTGAAGCGAAGGCGCCTTTGGATCGCGCACTAAAACTGGCGGGCGGTTCGGACAGCGCCGAAGACCTGTTTGCAGACCTTTCACTTTCCATCGCGGCGGGCCGTCCACTTTCTGCTGCAATGGCCGACTGGCCCGGTGACTTCTCAGAAGCGGAAGCCGCCCTGTTTACTGCTGGCGAAACGACCGGAGCGCTTGACCGATCAGCAGATGCGGCGGCGACCCTTCTGGAAAGGCGTTCATCAGGGCGGCGAGCTGTGTCTTCAGCCCTCGCATATCCTGCGTTTGTCGTTATCGCAGCAATCCTTGCGCTGGCCGTTTTCATAGGGTTCGCCCAACCCAGGTTTCAAGAAGTTCTACTTGCTACCGGGGCTAAGGTTTCCCCGCCAACAGCTTGGTTTTTTTGGATTTCTGGCATCCTTCGCGAATGGGGCGGACTAGCGATTCTGATGATGTTCGCCGCTGGCATCACCGCTTTTCTTATGTCTTTCAGTGCTGCCGGAAAACGCATTATTGCAAACTTCTCACTGAAACTTCCTTTGATCGGCCCCTTGCTGGCTGATCGCGCATTTGAATCGTTCTCAGGCGCTCTTGGCGCAATGCTAACCGGCGGTGCAACTCTGCCTGAGGCAGCGCGCCTATCGTCCCGTCTGCTTGGTGCAACGCAATTGGAAGACGCGGGCCTAGCGGCCGCAGCGAGCATCGATCGAGGCGAAGCCTACTCGGCTGCGCTTCGCAGCACCGGCGCTTTCCCTGAAACGCTGGTCGCGTTTGTAGAAATTGGTGAAGAAACAGGCGCTCTTGCGCCGCTTCTCACCCGAGCTGGCACCCACTTTGGGCAAGAGGCTGAAGCCCGCGCCCGACGACTGTCAGCTGTCGCAGCCCCTGCGGCGACGGCTGTTCTTGGCCTGTTGATTGGTGTCGGCGCATATCTCATGATGACGGCGGTATTGGATGTATATGATGCGGCGCTCTAACAAACGAAACAGACGCAAAGGTGAAGCTGGGTATTCCTTGATGGAGATCCTGATCGGCCTTGCAATTATCGCCCTGTTGATCGGCGTGGCCGGACCGCGCATCTTTGCGCTGTTCGAACGAGGCAAAGCCAAAGTCGCGGCCATTCAGATCGAGCAATTGCAAGCCAGCCTTGATCTATATCGCTTAGACATGCGGCGTTACCCAACAACCGAAGAAGGTCTACAGGCGCTTTTGACCCGCCCGAGTGCTGAAGCGGGCGGCTGGTCCGGCCCATATATCGACAAGGCCAGCGGTCTGATCGACCCTTGGGAAGCCGCCTATGTCTATAGGGCGGCCGGGCCAAGCGCTTACAACCTATTGAGCTATGGGGCAGATGGCGCCGCTGGCGGTGATGGTGAAAACGCTGACATCCGCGCTGAATAATCGTGAACGGGGCATCGCCTTGCTTGAAGCTGCGATGGCCTTGGCGCTTGTATCGTTAATCACCGCTGCGACTTATTCGATCTTTAGTCAAAGCGCCGCTTCAACCGCACGATCTGAAGCAAAGCTGCAAGCGCTAACTCAGGTCGAAACGGCGCTGGAAATGGCGTCCACCCCCGCCTTCCTTGAACGAACCCTGGCTGAAGGCCAAGCCAGCCTCGAAGGTGAGGGTTGGCGTGTGCGCGGTGATGTCTACGACGAAGATGACAGATCAGGCCCCCTGGCGTTAGTTCGCCTTCGGGCAAGCGCGGGGCCCGAAAATGCGCCAACTGTCGAGTTGGAAACGCTTAGGGCGTTGCCAAAATGACCAGCCCTTCTGAAAAAGGCGCCGCGCTACTAGAGGTGTTGATCGCCGTTGCAATCACCGCCATGCTTGCTGCGGCCATGACGCAGGTCACAAGATTCGGTCTATCTGTCATCGAGCGGGTTCAGACTGCCAATAGCACATCAACTGAGGCGCTGATCGCAAGACGTACACTATCTGATCTGCTCACCCGTATTGATCCGGGAAAAGCAGATCGTGATACGGCGCAGGGTGATCGCGAAAGCTTCCAATGGTATGGTGCAGCGCCCGATGGAGATGCGTGGCGCACTGGCATCTGGCGACTTCAAACTACTGGCGATCAGAGCGAACTATCACTTTGTGTGGAATTTGGCGTGCCTGCTACCTGCTCGATTGAGAGCACAATCCAAGCGCTTGGACCATTTGCCTATGCTCCAGCGGATGGCGTGTTTGCAGATGTATGGCCAGCTGGACCTCCGCCGCATCTGATCCGAATCGGCGATCACGTTTTCACACCACGCGCTTTGGGTGGACGATGAGGAAGCGGTCGGAAAAGGGCGCGGCGTTTTTGATCGCCTTGGGTGGCCTAGCCTTGATTAGCGCTCTGGCCGCTTCAGCATTGACGCTAACGACTGCGCCCGCTGCCCGCGCGACAGCTGCCATCGAACGGGCCAAGGCGGAACGCACAGCCGAAGCAGCCGTTCATCGAATCGCAGTGGCGTTCACGCGACCGGAAGAGCGTGCCCAGGCCCCTCGCGACGGCGGCGTTGTCGCAACAAACTTTCAGGGAGCGGCCCTGACGATATCTGCCCAGGATGCGCTAGGTCTGATAGACATCAACCTTGCTTCAAGGGAAACTTTAGTCCGCTTACTGATCGCCACCGGCACAGACCCGGCCGATGCAGAGATTATTGCAGAAGCATGGACGGAAGGCAGACCAACCAACGGCAGACGCGGCTTTACTGCATTGGAGGACGTGCTTTCTGCGACCCCTCCAGGCTTTGAAAGTTCTGCAAAGGCAGCTCTGACCCACGCAACCGTCTGGTCGGGCGAACCTGGGGTAGATCCAACGACCGCGACGGCGCCAGCGCTGGCCGCTGCAGCTGACCTGCCGCTTAACGTTGCGCAGTCATACGTCGCTACACGCGCTTTCGAAGGCCCATTGACGCCTTTGCCACCCGAAGCTGATCTTTCATCATTGCGCCGCTCAGAGGGTCGCGTAGCGCGACTGTCTGTCCGTGTAGAAACCGAAGGCGGTGGTCGCGCCGCACTGACCGTTGTGATCGAGCGCACAGTATCGCCCCGTATTCCGATCCGGTTCCTTTCATGGCGATGACCAAACCATGGACAGAGCAGCCATGCCGCCTATCATGGCGCTGGAACAGCAAGGACGATCATGAGCAGAATTGAACTGATAAGGGATTTTGTGCGCTGGCTGCGTGAGGTTGAAACAAACCTTGGTAGCGCGAATGCGCCGCGTGAGGCGCTTGGCCTGCACGATGGTTCGCCCATTGTAATGCAACACGATGGGCGCGACTTCAGCAACCACAGGCTCGCTAAATCTGGCGACAAATTTCTAATTTACTTGAACGAAAACAGTGTCCTAAATACAGTTATTCAAGTTTCTCCTGAGGCGGCGATCTATGGCCCATCCGCGGCGCGGTTAGAGGCCGCAAAGGCCTGTCCCTTTCCATTGGAGGACGGCGCGTTTTCCTTGGCTCCCACTCGCAATGCTTGGACTGAAACGGGCGCGGACTGGACGCTAGTCGCAATCCCACGCCAACGGATCGACGACATCAAGGCAAAGCTGAAAGCGGTCGGGGCCCGCCCAGGCCAAGGGTTCGCATTGGTCGACGGTGAGGCCGTGATGTTGGGCGAGGCACCCCGCTCTCGTTCCACGATAGCATGCGGTCTGATCGCAACCGTCGCTGCAATCTTGGCGGCCATTTCAGTTAACTACGGCGCGTCGGAAATAGAAACCGCAGCACAATCCCGCCTGAATATGGCACGCATAGAATTGGACGCAGCAGAGGCCAAGGCAGCTGACGCATTAGAAAGACGAGAGACTGCAGCAGGCCCTCTTCGGCAAGCCCAAATCGTTGGCGCTGCTCTTGACCGTACGCCTTCGGTAGTTGGTCGACTAGCAGCGCTATCGACCGCAACGCCAGACGATGCTTTCTTGAAGCGGCTCAACATTCGACCAGACAGCATTTCTGGAGAGTTCGTATCGCCAGACGCCGCCGCCCTTGCGGTGAAGATCGGCGGTGATCCTGCGTTTGTTTCGGCGCGCTTGAAAGGTTCAGCCCGAGCAGAGGCTGACACGCAACAGCGCGCGACCCTGGACATATTACCGAGGTCGGGTGAATGAGCGCGTCTATCTCTTTCTGGCGCAAGATGCGTACGGACAGCGCGGCCGCGCGGCTGACTGCCCTTCTGGCATTGATTGTTGCGATCGGTCTTTGCGCCCTTCTCATTGCCCTGCCCCTGATGGAACGATTAGCGGATGCCCGTCGCACTGCTGCAAATCTCGACCTCAGGTCGGCGGCCCTGCGGGATGCAGCGGCTGAACGCCTGGCGGAAGCTGAGATCGCCGCACCATCCCCAGCCGTGATCGCAGAAGCGACAGCCTATCTGGCGACCCACGCCCCTGTGGGTACGCGGAATGCAGCCATGTTGGATCTATTATCATCAGTCCGGCTGATCGCTCAGGCGTCCGATGTCAAACTGACCGCGACAGCCCCAATCGACGTTTATCGGGGCGAAGCGCGCCTATTCGATCTTGTCGATGGATCTGGCATGTCAATTCTGGCTGCTGAAGCCCGGATCGTCGCCGATCATCAAGGCATAGCCCGTTTCCTGATGGCGATTGAGCAGGCCCGCCCGGTTTTGCGCGCCGCGACGCTGGATATCACCGCTAAGACCTCTAGAGCGGATCAGGAAACGGACCGTCTAAGCGCGCGGGTCCTAATCGGCGCTATCATCCGGGAAGCGCCAGAAGAATGAAATTGCTTGCCCCCTTTCTTCTTATTCTTACAGCGGCAGGCTTTGGCTGGATTGCAGCTCTGCCCTGGCTGGGCGTTTCTGCAAATGTGTCGCAAGAAGGTGAAGTCAGCACACCTGCGCCCATGACGCTGCCCACTGTTCCTGCCCCTGCAACTGCAGGCGAAATTGGCGCGTTTCAGAAGCGACCCCTCTTTTCTGCGGCCCGCCGGCCGCCGCCGCCTGAAGCGCCAGGTGAACCTATAGAAGATCCGATGGCGAACATGTTGTTCGGGCGTTACGAGATCGCCGGCGTCGTTAAACTTGGCGACAAGGCGGTAGCGATGCTTCGGGACGCAACTGACGGCACATTGCTGCGTATCCGCGTCGGCGACCGCGTGGGTGATGCCGATGTGGTTGATATCACGCTCGAATCCTTGACCTTCAGAAATGGCGGAGACACGGTCGTCGCTCCGGTTAAGGGTGCGGGGACCGAATGAATATCAAACCAATTCTGACTATCGCGGCCGTCGCGTTCAGCTTGACTGCATGCGTTAAGGGGCAAGGCCCAGCTCCTGACCTCTCTAATGCCGGCCATCTGGGTGATGGCGCTGCAAAGCCGACCGCGGCCAGTAACCCGCCTGCCCCGGCATCCGTGATTGCAGAAGCGCGCGGCGGTCGGCCCCGCGCTGGCGGCAATCTGCTGGGTCAAAGCCGCGCCGGTACACCGGGCGCCACGACCCTGTCCGGCGCGCCGCGCCCATCTGGCCCGCCGATCAGTTTGAACCTGCAGAATGCCGCGGTCGCCGACGCTGCGGCCCTGATCCTTGGCGACGCTCTATCACTGCCTTACGTCGTCGATCCGGGGCTTGCAGGGACGATCAGCCTGCGCGCTGACAATCAAGCGCCTGCCCAGTTGCTGGAAAGCTTTCGTGCGGCATTGAACACGCGCGGATTGGCATTGTCGGAAACCGGGAACGTCTATCGCGTTTCGACGGCTTCATCAGCCGGCCCTGGTGGGGCGACCCTTTTCCCATTGAAGAACATTCCAGCCGATGAGATCGCCAAGGCGCTTGAACTTGCCTTGCCAACAGATCAGATCCGCACGGTTTCTGCGGGCGGCGACGCCGTGCTTGTCACTGGTACGCCTGATGAGATTGATCTGGCCCGCGCCACGATTGAGGCGCTGGATGTTGATGCGCTTTCAGGAAACTCTGTGATGCTGGTGGGGCTGGAAAACGCCCCAGCTGGTGATCTGGCGGCAGAACTTGCAGGCGTGTTCGGCGGCGACGCGGCGCCTGGTGTCCGCGAGGGGACCGCAACCATTCGTGCAGGTGGCCTTCGGATTGTTCCGTTAGAACGTCTCGGCGCAGTGATGTTGCTGGCCCGCGACGGCGCGACGCTGGACCGGGCTTTTGCCTGGGTGCGTCGACTTGATCGACCACGCGAGGCTGAGGCGCAGCGCCTGTTTGTCTATCGCGTTCAGAACCGCCCCGCGGGTACGCTCGCGGAATCGCTGAACGCCCTCTTCGCGGGATCGCCCGCGACGGAGGAAGGAGACGTCGCAATTAACCCGATTACACTGCGTGGCGAACCTGCGCCCCGGATCGTGGTCGACGCTGAGAAAAACGCACTCGTCATTTCTGCCGCTTCACGCCAGTTCGACACATTGGTGGATCTGATCCGTCAGCTGGATGCGGCGCCACTGCAGGTTTTGGTTGAGACAACAATCCTTGAAGTAACGCTGGGCGACAACCTTCGCTATGGCGTCCAGTACGCCTTTTCTACCGGAAACCTCTTTGGCACCAACCGTTCGGGCGGGGTGGTTCTGGACAGTAACGGGACCGGCGGTATCACCGCTGAATTGCCCGGTTTCGCCTTTACCATCGGCACTAACTTGGGGGCTGAAGCGATCATTGAGGCATTGGATGATGTTTCCGACGTCACAGTGATATCGTCCCCGAAACTGCTTGTGCGCGACAACCAAAGCGCCACCTTGCAGATCGGCGATCAGGTGCCGATCGTGACCCGCACGGCAGAGGGAACTTCCGTTGATGCGCGGATCGTGAATGCCGTGGAATACCGCGATACGGGCGTCTCATTGACAGTGACGCCAAGGGTGAATTCCGGCGGTTATGTTTCGCTGTTGGTGGACCAGGAAATCTCTTCGGTGTCACCTACTGTATCGTCTGGGATCGACAGTCCGACGATCTCGCGGCGTTCGGTTTCGACCGATGTGACGATCCGTGATGGGCAGACTGTTGTACTGGGTGGCTTGATCCAGGACAGCTCATCGGGCAGCCGGCGCGGCATTCCAATTCTGAGCGACGTACCGGTGGTTGGCGCCGCCTTCGGCCGCCGGGCTGAGACGGCTGGACGGACCGAATTGCTGGCTCTTTTGCGCCCCCATATCCTTTCAGCGCCAGAGCAGGCCGAAGATCTGACCGAACGACTAAGAGGGCAGTTCGATGCCATCATAGCCCTTTCGAAAGAGCGGCCAAAACTGCGCCAGCCAGGGCGCACGAAACTGCCTGACCTGTCAGGCACGAACTAAGGTCATGAGATAAGGCCTAAAACCTTTCACATGTGAAAGTAGCCCTAAGCCATTGATCTATATAAAGTCACAGTGTGGGTGCCACAGTTCGTTCATGATTTACTCCTGCCCAACTCGATCTGATCGCAATGGCTACATCGACTGTATTCAAAGCGCAGCTTCAAGATCAGGTTCGCGTCTTAGGGCAAATCCAACCCCCTTAACGGTGGTCAGGATCGGGTAGAAATATCTCAATAATTGCCCAAATGATCCAGATCGGCAGCAAGAAAATCACGCACAGGATTGCGACAATCGGCTGACGTTTGAACGTCTGAATGGCGCCTCCGAATAGCACGACAATCACCACCAGAATGCCTAGGCCAACAAGGACGCTTGTAATTGGATCCATCAAGAAGAAACCCCAGTTAGGTGTAACATTCTAGGCCGCTTCATCTGCAGTGAACTGCAAACGTGCAAGGCGTGCATAGAGACCATCTTCGGCAACGAGCTGATCATGTGGGCCTTCGGCGACAATGCGCCCACCTTCCATCACCACAATGCGGTCCGCTTGCTTTACCGTCGCAAGACGGTGCGCGATAACCAGCGTCGTTCGGTCTTTGGACAAGGCTGCAACAGCCTGCTGCACGGCACGTTCGCTTTCCGCGTCCAACGCTGATGTCGCCTCATCAAGCAGCAAGATTGGCGCATCACGCAGGATGGCGCGAGCGATGGCGATACGTTGTTTCTGACCACCTGACAGCATCACGCCGCGTTCCCCAACAAAGCTGTTATAGCCTTCGGGAAGGGCAACGATGAAGTCATGCGCTGCAGCCGCACGAGCGGCATCCTCAACCTCTGCATCTGTGGCGCCGGGGCGGCCAAAGCGAATGTTCTCACGGGCAGAGGTTGCAAAGATGACCGGGTCCTGCGGAACAAGCGCCAAGCGTTCGCGCAAATCCTTGCGGGTCGTGTCGGTGATATCGACATCGTCGACAACCACCTTTCCATCATCAGGATCATAAAACCGTTGAAGTAGTTGAAATATCGTGGTTTTTCCTGCGCCTGATGCGCCAACCAACGCGACCGTCTCGCCAGGCCGGACGTTTAGCGAGACACCGTCCAGTGCGGTGATGGTCGGTCGGGCTGGATAACGAAAGCTGATATTCTCAAAGCGGATCGCGCCGTCTGACACAGCAGGCAGTGATGCGCTTGCAGCATCAGACACAGGGTCCTTGGCTTGCAACAGTTCCACCAGTCGTTCGGTTGCCCCTGCGGCGCGCTGAAGCTCTCCCCACACTTCAGACAGCGCGGCGACGGCGCCGGCGACCAGAACGGAATAGATCAGGAATTGCGCCAACTCACCCGGGCTCATCAGATCAGCCCGGACGTCTGTCGCGCCAATCCAGAGGACGCCGACGATGCTGGTGAAAACTAAGAAAATGACAATCGCCGTCATGAACGCGCGGATGATGATGCGCTTGCGCGACGCCTCAAACGCCTGCTCTGTCAGCCCCCCAAACCCAGCGCGGCTGGGCGTCTCGGCGGTGTAGGCCTGAACGGTCTGTGCGGCGCCCAAAGTCTCTGACGCCTGGGCTGAGCTGTCGGCGACACGGTCCTGGCTGATGCGGCTAAGCTTGCGAACTTTCCGGCCTAGAACGAGGATGGGAAAGACTACCAGCGGTACGATCAAGAACGTGAAACCCGCCAGTTTAGGGCTGGTCCAGATCATCAGCGCAAAGCCGCCAAACAGCATCAGAACATTGCGCAAAGCGATTGAAACTGATGAAGAAATCACCGACAGAATTAGCGTCGTATCCGTCGTCAGACGAGAGATCACCTCACCGGTCATCAGCTTTTCAAAGAACTCAGGGCTCATCCCGATGACGCGGTCATAGACGGCCTTGCGGATGTCAGCGACGACGCGCTCACCCAGCCACGTTACCAACCAGAAGCGGAGCGCTGTCGCAATGGCGAGTGCGGCGGCGATGCCAACGGCTGCAGCAAAATACTGGTTCAGCAACAAATCGCTTTTCTCTGCGAAACCGTCGATGACGCGACGAACAGCAAGCGGCAGGATCAGGCTGAGACCCGCGGTCGAAATCAGGGCGAAAACCGCCAGAACGACATTCAGGCGATAAGGCGCCAGAAACGGCCCCAGCGCTTTTAGCGGCCCGATCGTTTTGGATTTTTCTCGCGCCTCACGCGCAGCCTTATCGGTGGCCATTCTGCGTCCTTCATCTATACCTGCCGTCATCTAAGAGGATGCAGCGATGGCGGCAAGGCGGCGAGGCGACGCTTTGGGAGAAAACCGCCATGTCGATGACGTGTTTATGCGTGATTCCCCCCGCAGAGGGGCGTAAGGGTCGTCTGGAAAGCTGGTTTCAGGCGCACGCTCATGTCCTTTGCCGCCCTTTTCCTGTCAGTTGCTTTGGTGCAGCTGGGGTCCGGTGTGCTGGGCCCTTTGGATGCGCTGGCCGGTCGGGCGCTGATGTTCACTTCGGCCGAGATCGGCTTTTTGGGGTCAGCGCATTTTCTTGGTTTTTTCATCGGCTGCTGGGCCACACCGCGTCTGATGGGCGGTGTTGGCCATTCGCGTGCCTTTGCGGCGCTGGCCGCAATCGGCGCGATATCAGCCCTGTTGCATCCAGTGTTGGAACATCCCATCGCCTGGGCTGTACTTCGCGTCGGCAGCGGTGTGGCGGTGGCTGGCGCCTAAACAGTTGTCGAAAGCTGGATGCAGGCGAAAGTCACGAATGAAAGCCGGGGCCGGGTTCTGGGTATCTATCGAATAGTCGATATGACGGCGGCAATTGGCGCGCAGGGGCTGGTCGCAGTTCTCGATCCAAGTAGTTCCATCGCCTACAATATCATCGCGATGATCTGCTGCCTGTGCGTGCTGCCGCTAACGCTGACCACCACAAAACCGCCCCCTGCCCCCGCAACGCCGCGCCTGAGGCCTTTGCGTGTGATGATGCTGTCGGCATTCGCTGCGACCACTGTGATCACGACTGGACTGACGAACTCATCCTTCCGAATGGTTGGGCCGCTCTACGCCCTTGATAGCGGGTTAAAAGTGGCTGAGGTCGCGTTGTTCATGGCGGCCGGGATCGCGGGCGGAGCGATGGCGCAGTGGCCTGCGGGGTGGTTGTCAGACAAGTTTAACCGCCGCTGGGTGGTCATCGGCTTGTCAGCAGGGGCGATTTTCGTCAGCACTGCGATCATCGCGGCGGGTGACGCGGTCACCGGATCGCTGGCATATGTCGCCATCTTCGCATTTGGCGCTGTGGCTTTGCCAATGTTCTCAATCGCTGTGGCCCATGCCAACGATTTTGCCAAACCGGAAGAAATTGTTGAGCTAAACGCCGCGCTGATGTTCCTTTACGCGGTCGGCGCCATCGTGTCCCCACTGGTGGCCGCCACATTGATTGAGGTCTATGGGGCGTCATCCCTGTTCATCTATATCGCAGCGGCACACGTCATTCTGATCCTATTCAGCTTGTGGAGGATGACCCGCCGCGCCATTTCAACCACGAAGACCGCGCATGTGTACGTCCCACGCACAACCTTCACGATAGCAAGGTTTTTCAGAAGCGGACGACGCGGTGAAGACGTGTAATTCCACACGTCGACAAGTGCCTGAAAGATCGCGATTTTGCCCAAATCCTTGGTTAACAATGGGTGTAGGAGTACACGTTTCGCAGCCTTGCGGGGTATCCGGCGCCGTTTTCCTGACACAATTCAAGCCAAATTATTAATAAAACAAAGAGGCATTCCATGATCCCCTCCATGGTCAGGAACCAGATCGAATCTTCGCTGAGCGCTCACAAAGGGCGCGCTGCTTTTGCCGAGCGACTGAATGCGATCACCGAAGATCAAGGTGTTTTCCTCTTCTCAGATGATCTTGAGGGCATGTTTGTGCTGGCCGAACGCTATGTCCGCGGCACACTGCACCTGATGGAGAATTGCGAAATTGCAGCGCAGCAGGCGCGGGTTGAAAGCATGTTCGACCCGCTGATTGATGCATGTGGCCGGTTTTTCCTTCATTCACATCCAGAGACGCCAGATCAAAAAGGCCTGCTTGGCATGGTTTGCGACAGTTTTCTTGCGCGCAGCCTTCTGGCCATTGCGTCAGAGCGGATGCAGGCCGTGCGCGGCTTTCCCCTGCTTGCAACCAATCCGCATTCAGAAGCGCAGGTGGTTCGCGGGTTGATTGGCGCCACCCTTGCGGACCGGCTGCATCAAATCGCCGAAACCGCGCATGACAGTCCGCAGATCCGGTTCTACACGAACAGCGCCTACCTTTTGCAGGGACCGCTGCGTGCGTCGGCCGCACTGAATGAGTGGGGCAGCGCGTGGGAGGATGATGCAATCCGCTTTGCTACCTCCATCGGCCTGAAGCTTGACCCGGTTGGCCGGACCAGTGATCCGCAACCCGTGGCGCGTCAGATCGTGCTTTAGACCCGGACAAGCCGTTCGGCGTCTCGCCCTCATTGCAACCATCAGCTATACTGCCCCGAGACTAGAATAGCGGAGAGCAAAATGGCGCGCATACTCATCACCTCGGCCCTCCCGTACATCAACGGGATCAAACATCTTGGGAACCTTGTCGGATCCCAACTGCCGTCGGACGCTTATGCCCGCTACATGCGTCAGCGCGGTCACGAAGTGCTGCTTATCTGCGCAACGGACGAACACGGAACGCCCGCTGAACTGGCCGCCGCCAAGGCTGGTAAGCCAGTGGCGGAGTTTTGCGCCGACATGTGGCAGGTTCAAAAAGACATCGCCGATGGATTTCGCCTGTCGTTTGATCACTTTGGGCGCTCTTCGTCCGAACGGAACCACCGTCTGACCCAGCACTTCGCCGAACGTCTTGCGGGTGCGGGTCTGATCGACGAAGTTCACGAAAAGCAGGTGTTCTCGCACACTGACGGCCGGTTCCTGCCTGATCGCTATATTGAAGGCACCTGCCCCAACTGCGGTTATGACAAAGCGCGGGGCGATCAATGTGAGAACTGCACCAAACAGCTTGACCCAACCGATCTGATTGAACCCCGGTCAGCGATTTCCGGATCTACGGATCTTGAAGTGAGGGAAACCAAACACCTCTACATTCGCCAGTCTGCGATGCGCCAGCATTTGGATGAGTGGATCGACAAGCAATCTGACTGGCCGATCCTGACGACATCCATCGCCAAGAAATGGCTGCATGACGGCGACGGTTTGCAGGATCGATCGATCACCCGCGATCTCGACTGGGGCATTGCCGTCAAAAAGGGCGACAAGGACTGGCCCGGCATGGACGGCAAGGTGTTCTACGTCTGGTTTGACGCGCCAATCGAATACATAGCCGCGACAGCCGAATGGGCAGATGCGAACGATCTGGATGAAGCCGCATGGCACCGCTGGTGGCGCACTGACGAGGGCGCCGATGATGTTCGCTATGTCCAATTCATGGCGAAAGACAACATCCCGTTCCACACGCTCAGCTTCCCTGCAACATTGATGGGATCAGGCGAACCGTGGAAAATGGTTAACTATATCAAAGGGTTCAACTGGCTTCTTTATGAGGGCGGCAAGTTCTCAACCAGCCAGGGCCGAGGCGTCTTCATGAACGAAGCGCTTGAAATTCTGCCGTCCGACTATTGGCGCTGGTGGCTCTTGTCAAACGCACCTGAAAGCTCTGATGCGGATTTCACGTGGGAGAACTTCCAAGGTGGCGTTAACAAGGATCTAGCTGATGTGCTGGGCAACTTTGTCAGCCGCGTCACCAAGTTCTGCCGCTCAAAATTCGGTGAAACCGTCCCTGAAGGCGGCCAGTATGGTGAGGCTGAAGCAGCCTTGACCGCGGAAATTCAAACCCGTCTGATAGCCTATGAGAAGGCGATGGAGGATATTGAAATCCGCAAAGCCACCGCCGAGCTGCGCGCGATCTGGGTTGCAGGGAATGAATACCTGCAGCACGCCGAACCCTGGGCCAAGTTCAAGACTGACCCGGATGCAGCGGCGTCTGTCATCCGCATGGCGTTGAACCTGATCCGACTATACGCGGTCATCTCGCGCCCGTTTATCCCTGATGCCTCAGACCAGATGTTGGCGGCGATCAACCTATCTGGGACCGAAAGCTGGCCAGACAGCGTCAAAGCGGCCCTGACTGCCTTGCCCGCAGGCCATGCCTTCACCACGCCTGATGTCTTGTTCGCCAAAATAGCGGATGAGGCCCGGGAAGAACTGGAAGCGCGGTTTGCCGGCAGCTGATCGCTGACGCCCGTCAAGGGTGTAGAAACGCCTGCGTTTCAACCCTTGGCTGGCGCTAAGCCGTTAAAAACGTGTGAATTTTGGGGATCCCGCTTCTCAGGTCGAGTTGCGTGCAATAACGCACTGTCTAAGGCAGGGGTCGGGTTCCTACGTAAACTCTGCCACAGAAGCAAGGGAACTAAATGGACGCACTGATTGCGCTGGTCTGGGACACCGAAATACTCGTGACATTGGCCATCCTTGGCTATGTCCTAGGCTTCATTTTCAAAAACCAGATTTTTTTGAGACTTCTGGTGCTGATCGCGACCATTTTCTACATCCTCTACTCTACTACCATCCCGAAGCCCCCCTTTGGGGCGCGATCTATGGCAGCTTCCTGATCATGGGGGCCAATCTGATCGGTCTTGGCCACATCCTCTATAGCCGCCTCCCCATCGGCATACCTGCAAACCAATGGCCCATTTTCAAAGCTCTGGAAGGGCTGGAACCTGGCGAATTTCGCCAGTTGATGAGTTTGGGCGCCATGCAGTTTGCTGACAAATCGATAAGGTTGACCGAAGAAGCAGCGGAAGTTGAAAGCCTGTATTTCGCAATCTCTGGTGACCTGAATGGCGACAAGGGCGGTCGCAGCTTTAAGATCTATCCCGGTGAACTTATTGGCGAAGTCAGTTTCATGCTGGGCGGAAAGGCGACGGCCTCAGTCACAATCGAAAAGGGCGGCGTCTATTATGAATGGCGCAAAGACAAACTGCGGAAAGTGTTGGAAAATCAGCCGCAACTATCGCAGGCGTTTGAAGCTTTGATCGGCAGGGATATGGCAAAGAAAGTCGCTTCCGGATATCGCGCAGAAGAACTGAAAGTGCATTCTGCCGACGTCGAACTGCAGGATGAAAATATCGGCGGCAAGATCGCAGCGCCAATGTCGATTAAGGAAGCTTGATCGCCTGCGGGTGCTTCACCTCTGGCGTGGCGCCCTTCGAGCGCCTATCTTGTTGTGATGTCTCATACCGTTCTCATCGAAGAAATCGAAGCGTGGCTGATCGACAAGGCATTGGGCGACCCCGATATTGTCATTCTGTTCCAGCGTTTGTGCGAACGCCTTTCCGGTGTCGGCGTTCCATTGGACCGCGCAGCACTTAGCTGGCCAACGCTGCACCCCCTTTTTCGGGCTGAGCAAATTTTCTGGAATAATGAAGACGGCGCCCATCTAGAACAACACAGCCACGCCAACCGTCATTCGGAATCATGGATGCGCAGCCCGTTTTACTATGTGTTGCAGCGCCAGTTGGCGATGTTTCGTCGGCGTCTGACCGGTGATGAAGCGATGGCTGATTTCGATGTGCTTAAGGACTTTCAGGCGCAAGGATTTACCGATTATCTGATGACCAGTTCGGATTTTCGCATCGGCGAAGTGTCTGAATTTGAAGACCGCCGCACGGGAACGCTGGCGTCATGGGCGACCAAACGCGAAGGCGGGTTTGCTGACGCCGATATCCGCGCACTGGGGCGGATCCAGAAAAGTTTCGCGGTGGCCTGCCGCGTCGCCATCCAGCGGCGCGTGACAACCAATCTGATGAACACATATTTGGGCCCTACTGCTGGAAAGAAAGCGCTGTCAGGCGACATTCAACGCGGTGACGGCGAACAAATTCGCGCGGTCGTTTACTATGCTGATCTGCGCGGCAGCACGCGGATGTCCGCAGCCTTGGAAAGCGAGGCCTATCTGGGCCTGCTGAAGCATTACTATGACTGCGTCGCGCAGCCAGTGTTGGATGAAGGCGGTGAGATCCTCGACTATATCGGCGACGCCGTCTTGGCGATTTTCCCGGTTCACGGCGACACTGGCCTGCGCGAGGCTGCGCGCGCTGCAACCCGCGCGATGGAAGCGGCGCTAGCGCTGCGTGAACAGTCAGATGAAAAAGACAGGATGCGGTTTTGCATCTCAATGGCCGTAGGTGAGGTCATGTTTGGCAATGTCGGCGTATCTGAGCGCCTAAGCTTTTCTGTGATCGGTCCGGTCGTCAATCAGGTCGCGCGGATGGATGACATCAGTAAGGTCCTGGGTCGTTCCGTTCTGGTCACGCGTGAAATCGCAAATATTGAAAACAAAAGCTGGATCAGCCTTGGTGATCAAACGCTCGTGGGCATTGAGAGCCCGGTTGAGCTGTACGCCCGGCTTTGCGACATCGACGCGTTCGAAGTGAACCCGGAGATGAAGAAAACTGCCTGACGGCGCGCCATCATCCCCCGAGGTGGCGCGCCATCATCCCCCGAGGTTCTGGATCCGCTGCAGTAGCCACGGGTCCTGATGGCCCAACTCAAAAGCCCGGCGAAACTTGCGGTTCGCTTCAGCCTCGCGCCCCAGCCGATCCAGCATTTGTCCGGCGAAAAACCAGGGGGATGACCATTCAGGCGACAGCTCAGACGCTTTGGCGAAGTCTGCCAGCGCGGCGCGATCATTGCGTCCGTCACGCGACCGGGCGCGGTTGAAGTAGGCGCCTGCATCATTTGGATAATCGCGCAGTAGACGGGTAAAGTCCCAGTCAGCTTCCTCAAACCGGCTAAGCGATAGCCAAGCTAAGCCGCGATTGTAACGCGCATCCGCCTCATCAGGATCGATTCTGAGGGCGGCGGTGAATTCCTCCAACGCCAAGACATTCTTGCCTTGGCGTAAGAAATAGGCGCCCCGCCCCAGCCTGACATCGACGCTACCGCTTGCCAGGCCCAACGCGCTTTGCCAATCGCGGTCGGCCAGATCGAAAGCGCGGCGATCTTCATATGCGTTGGCGCGACCGATATAGGCTTCCACGCGGCGGGAATCGTAGCGAACAGCCTCTGAAAACGATTCGACGGCCTGACCGGTTTGGCCCAACGCCAGCTCCGCATAGCCGATATTGATGTAGACACCGACGATTTGTTGCTGCGACAGGCCGCCATTTCGAAGGGTCAGCTTGCAATGATGCGCCACTTCGCCGGCGCTGGCGCTACTATCCCCGCATACCGCTATGGATTGCGCTTGCGCTGGTTGCAGCCAAAGAACCGCAGCGGTGGCGAGCGAGAGAACAACGTATTTCATCCAGCAAATCTAGGCTGTTAGTTTGTTGGTTCCAAGGCGCAGAGATGCGAGTTGATGCGATTTGATCGTCTTCAAAGCTGCACTTGACCCAATCAGCCCCGGAATTCCTATATTTTTGCCCGGGTTCGAACCAGCACCGCCAAACTTCTGCCGCACCTAACAGGCAATCACAGACTTGCGTGGTGAACGTCTTCCGCGCATTCTTCGCGAGGTCGCCAGTGTGCGGTCACCATAATCTGAGCGTCATCAAGGCGCGGAACTTTGACAGGGATAACAAAATAGCCGGTGAGAACGACAAGTTTGAGGTGTATCAAGACAAGCGTGGCGAGTATCGCTGGCGACGTAAAGCATCCAACGGCAGGATCGTTGGCGCGTCTTCGGAAGGCTACAACAAAAAGTCCGACTGCGAAGCGAATATGAACCGCGGTCCAAATCCGAAAGACAAATGAGAAATTTACGAAGACAAACGTGGTGAGTGGCGCTGGCGTCGTAAAGCGGTCAACGGCAACATCATCGGCGCATCTTCGGAAGGCTACAATAAGAAGTCCGACTGCGAAGCTAACGCGGCGCGTCAGGGCTATTCCGGCTGATAACTTACTCGGGCGGTGATTTTGGCCACTGAGTTTGTAAGTAACAAGAAAACGCGCCTGTTTTGGGCGCGTTTTTTTATGTCCTGGCTATCAGGCGTTTGTTCGTGTCTCTGCGATACGGCCTACTGGCTTACTACCAGACCGTTGATCGACACTTGGCCCCTACGGCTTTCAATTTTCGTCGTCAGCTTGTCATCATCGCCATCCCGCACAGTAAACTGCGCAATCAGGCCTTGATAAGCGCCCAGCGCCTCAACCGGGATCAGGCCTGCGGCGCTTAGATTGTCCAGAAGCGCGAGACCACCTTCAACGACCACTTCCATCTCACCACTTGATCGGGATGCATCGCCAGCAATTTCGAACCCGCCTTGGGCATCGACGCTGACGCCAAGCGCCTCCAACTCAAATTCAGCGATTTCAAACGTTTCAAGATCGATCGGCGATTGGGTCATCGCCGCGCCCTGAAAATCTGTCAGCAAGCGGGCGTCGCCGGTGATATTCACCTCTAGCTGC
This sequence comes from uncultured Paracoccaceae bacterium, assembly GCA_938092015.1. Taxonomy (GTDB): domain Bacteria; phylum Pseudomonadota; class Alphaproteobacteria; order Rhodobacterales; family Rhodobacteraceae; genus Pikeienuella. The sequence goes on along the minus strand of CALKOT010000013.1, from coordinate 49,460 downwards.
ATGGCGCTGCGATCCAGTTTCTTCTGCGGATCAAACGCCGCCCAGACTGTTTCATCGATAGCCAGATCATCAAGTTCAACTTCAATGGCGTAGGGTTGTGCTTCGTCGGCCTGCTTCAGCGGCATTTCCATCGACATTTCAAATCCGTCCATGACGAACGCCACACCCGGAAAGGGGCCCAGTGCCTGCGTTTCGACGTTCATTTCAACGTCTTGTGCATTGCCCGCATATCGCGCCCTGCCGTCAGAAATTGACAGTTCGGCGGCAGTTTTACCGCCCTCATGGGTGACTGAAACTGGCGGCGTGCTTGGCCCGCCCGTAGATGTCGCCTCACCCTTATATCCGTCCGTGCTGACAGTGACCTTGGCGAGCCCGTCATTGGCGATAATCGCGCCGAGGTCGCCCCCCGAGAGCGCTTTGGTTTCCAAGTCGATCTTCACACCCGTCAATTCGCTACGATTGAACGATTCGTTCACGCCATCTGTGCTAAGACGATACGCAATGGTCAGGCTGGCTGCGTCGGCATTGGCCAAGTAGGCGCCTTCTTCGGGCTGCGTTTCGATGGTTGCCTTCAATGAAGACAGGTTGGCCTCGCCGCCGGTTACAATGCTGGCGCCTTCTTTCTGAGTTACCGAGACATTGTCAGCTTCGATGACGGCGCTGTTATCAGTGGCATTCCCCGTAAGGGTCGCCTCAAGACCTTCAGAGGCGATGTTGAAGATCATCGGCGATCCATCAGCGGCCCCGCCCAAAAGAGGCGCTTCAATAACCAGAACGCTGGCATCCGACATCGTGACCTTCATCTCACCGGCATCAGCCAAGCCGGTTTCCAGCCGGATCAACGGCGCAGTCCAGCGCCATAGGGTGCTGGCGTCAGAAATCGCGACATCTTCGTAGGCGACATCATAACCGAAGGGGAACCCGGTCACAGAGCGCTTGTCGAAACTGAAAAATGTGGTGCCACTGCGTAGTTGTTCAACTGCCGCATCAGCGCGAGGCTCAACATAGAGCACTTTTCCAGCGTACCACGCGCCGCTCCAAAGAATGGCGACGCCTGCGATACCGCCGATGATGAGAGGGGTGCGTTTCACTTGGAAACCTCCTGCCGATTGCCCATTTCCGCGCACAATCCAGCTTGATTGCGGCGACGTCAATTGCGGCGGATGGCCCCCTGCATAGGTCTGGCGTCAAGTCACGCCAACATTAACGGATCTAAGGCAAATCACTCACACCAAGCGATGTGGTAGGTTTTGACAGACGCCAGCGCGTCACCCAGATCAACCGCTCCTGCGCGCGGGTGACGGCGACATATGCGAGGCGCCGCCAAAGGGGCGCGCCGGCTTCGACCCGCCCCGCTTGCGCCGCGGCGAAAATGTCGGGGGCGAATACCTGAACTTCTGGCCACTGTGATCCCTGCGCCTTGTGTATTGTCGTCGCTGCGCCATGAACGAACGCCGCGCCCATGCGGGCGGCGGAAGGGATGTAGGGTTCTTCCAGTCCTGGCGCTTCGATCTTGATGATAGCGGCGGCGCTGATCGACGGAGTTTCGGCGCCAACAACATGAAGCCTGGCGAACCCGCCCTTGCGCCCTGCGCCCAGATAGATCACCTGCGCGCCCTTGATCAGACCGCGCGCTTCAAGATCGATCCGCTTTTTGCGGTGCTTCAAGGGTAATTCTATTCCGTCACAGATTAAAGGTTCGCCCGCTGTCAGATCATCCGCAGGTGCGTTGTGGGCCGTCCTGAACCCCTGGATCAGACGAATTCGAGTGGCGTTGCGCCAGCACAGCATCGGCGCACGCGCCATCAGGTCAGGGTCTGCGCGTGGGGCGACAACGACCCTTGGGTCGTTTTCCGCGATGCGTTCAATCTCTCGCTCAAATTCATGAAACTCCACCCCTTCACGCAGCGCATGCGCAAGATCGAGGATGGGGTTATCAGCGCTTTGGCGATGTATGCGCGAAAGGGTCAGGCGACGCCCTTCCGGCAGCTTGTCGAAAATCATTTCCCCGGATTGACCAACAGGCGCCAACTGGGCCGGATCGCCAAATAGGATCAGAGTTGAAAAAATTTCTTTCAGGTCTTCGAACTGCTTGTCGTCCAGCATTGATGCTTCATCGACAAGCGCAACATCCAGCGCTTCATCGCGGCGGGTCCAACCCTTGATAAAATCTGAACCGCGCAACCCTGCGGCCGCCAGCGCGCCAGGGATGGACTTCTGTGTCTGGTAGAACGCATGGGCGCGGTCGAGCATTTCATCGGTTACGCCTTCAACCTCAGGCTTGGGGGCGCCCTTCTCAGACAGCCATTTCGCAATGAGCTCGTATTGAGGGTCATAGACGGGAATGTAGAGGATGCGGTGAATGGTTGTTGCTTCGACACCCGCCGAGCGCAGGACCGAAGCTGCCTTATTGGTCGGCGCCAAGACAGCAAAACTGCGCCGCGTCCGCTTTCGCCCCGGTTCGTAATCGCCCCCAATCAAATCAAGGCCAGCTTCGTGCAACCCTTCTGCGATTTTGGCCAACAACGCCGTTTTACCTGAACCGGCCTTGCCAAGTACTGCAGCAACCTGCGCAGCGGCGCCTTCGTCGGGAGGCGAAAAACTTTCCTCGACCAAATCAATGCCGGATGCGCGCATCACTTCGGCGATGGCGTCAAATGCGGCGCTTTGGTCGTCTGAAAACTTCATGGATCGGGATATTCCGGCTGAGATGGCTAACGTGACTGTTGGCGCCACTATTCAATCGGTCATACGGCCATCCGCGCCGGGGGTCGAGAGTGGCAAGCTCATCAACGAAGTTTCACCGCGTTAATCGGACGCCCACCACAAAGACGTACTGCGATCTAGGGACCCTGCCCTAACCGGCGATACGATGTTTGGTATCATCACTCAGTTCATCCGACTGACTGATCCAATAGGTTAGCTTTGCGCATAATTGCTGCTTATTGAGCGGCTTAGAGATAAAGTCATCAAGACCTGCATCGAAGCAAGCCTGCTGATCCTCAGGTCGTGAAGACGCCGTCGCGGCGATGATTGGCGTCGTTGCCCGCCGCTGCATTTCTTCAAAGGCCCGGATCCGTTGTGTCGCCTCGTACCCTGTCATATCGGGAAGCTGAATATCCATCAGAACAACAGCTGGCGAGGTTCGTTCAAATGCCTCAACTGCACTACCGCCATCAGGATAGATCTCAACCCGTATGGACTGGTCGGCCAGCATCGCACGTATGATGGCGGCATTTGTGGCGTTGTCTTCGGCGACCAGAACAAGCGGCTTGTCCATCTCCCGAATTTTGCGTCGACGTTCGACAACAGGTTTCCCTGCTTTTACCTCACCATCCAGGAATTTTGCGATCTTGCTGGCCAGGATGCCTGTGCGCACCGGACGACGTAAAAAGCTTACACCTTTAGGGAACCCATCGGCCAAACCTACCGGGGCGGTGGTATTTTGCGGCGCGACGATGATGACGGGCGCATCCGCGTAACCCTGAATATCTGCCGGCATCTTGCCGTCACGCGGCAGGGAAATGACATTCAGAGAAGGGCGTTCGCCTTCTGCCGCAATCCGACCGTCAAGCGCGCCGATTTGCGACGCAAGCGATTCAACCTGAACCCCCGAACCAAAGATAGCAATCGCGCCCGCATCTTTCAGCGGTTCGAACACTGTCGCACCACCTTCCAGACGCGGGAATGGTGCAGCGAACCGAAACGTTGATCCCTGATCCAACACTGAGCTTGCGCTAAGCTCTCCATCCATCAGGTCAGCAAGCTGCCGGCAAATAGACAGGCCAAGGCCTGAGCCATCCTGCCTCATCGGGCCATCCATTTGTTCAAATGGCTGGAAGATGACGCCCAAACCTTCATCAGAGATGCCAACGCCGCTGTCTTCGACCTCTAGCAGCAGCTCAACATCTTCGTCGATCTGATCACCACCCAATCGAACTACGATTTCGCCGCCAGAGGTGAACTTGATCGCGTTTCCGACCAGGTTTGTAGCAATTTGGCGAATTCGCCCGTGGTCGCCCAAAATCAAGCGAGGCATCGAAGGATCAAACCGGAACGCAATCTCATTGTTTTGTTTTTGGGCCTCGGGCGCCAGCAGCGCGACAACGTTTTCTATCGCCTCAATGACATCGAAAGGCGCTGGCTGGATCGTCATTTTGCCGACTTCGATTTTTGAATAGTCCAGAATATCATTGATGAGGATCAAAAGCGATGATCCTGATTGCGAAATTAGTTGCAGACCCGATCGCTGTGGTTCTGAAAGATCGCCTTCCAGTAACAACTCAGCCATCGCGATAACCCCGTTCAACGGCGTGCGGACTTCGTGAGTAATGTTGGCGAAGAAACGTGATTTCGCCTCGCCTGCTTCCTCTGCGTTGCGGCGCGCCTCGCGCAGCTCAGTGACATCAGTTCGCAACGACACGAGTTCCCCCTGCTGGGTTTCCCTATCGCGAATAAAGAGAACACGTTCATTCCGACTAGCATAGGTGTGCTCTCTCGCCCCAGATCGCATCGTGCGGGCATATTCTTTCGCCCAATCGTCAACTGTGCCACCGTCCAGGCAGATCAAACCGGCCTGGTTTAAGTGAAACCCAACCTCTGCAAGGCTCATCCCCTCTTTCAGGCACCCTTCCATCCCCAGCATCTTTTCATATGCGCGATTGAACATCACCAGCCGGTCTTCGCTGTCATAGATGGTGAACCCATCCTGCAGTATCTCAACCGCGTCCCTTAGACGTCGTTCAGCCCTGTGCCGCTCAGTGAGAGCGCGTTCGACGGTGATGAAATTCGTCAACTCGCCATCTTCGCATTTGACCGGAGAAATATTGATTTCAACCAGATATTCTCGACCAGATTTTGAGTAGTTGATGATCTGCGCCGAAACTGGTTCGCCCTTGCGCATAGCGTCTTCGATGCGCTGGCCTGTAACGGGATCTGACTTGCCACCAGTGAGGAAATCACCCGGTTTTCGACCGATAACCTCATCGGGCGTATAGCCCGTAGTGTATTCGAACGCCTTGTTGACCCAGATAATGTTGCCATCTCTATCATAGATGATCACAAGATCTGAGGCCTGTTCAGCCACCAAGGCTAACCGTCGTGCATGCGCCTCGCTTTCCCGCATTTATTCACGCGACAGGCGTAAAGCGATGTGGGGCCCAAGTACCATATGGCGACCAAGCGCATAGATCAGAGTAAACCCCGACAAGAGCGCCAGCAGGATCGATGCGCCGATATAGGTCATCATCGCCGAAAGGGCGTCTTTACCAGACAGATCCAATTCACTTACCGCCCCGAGACGGGCGGATCCTGCGATGCCGATGAAGGAAATGTACGCTACAGACAGCGCTAATCCCGACGCGAGGAAAAAGCCAAGAACAAGGTATGCCGCGAAGGAAAACCGCGTTTTGGCAAGCCACTTCCGGTCAGGCCCTGAGGATGCTGAGGCAGGTCCCTGGTCTGCGCTGTGCCTGTTCGCAGCCTCATTCATCCAATAACGCCCTTCACCCGCCCAGCGCATGCAGGAAGAACGTCCGGACAGCGCCAATGACGAACGATAACGCTGCTCTGGTTAATGCCGGCTTACTACCATTTGGAAAGAGGCAGGCCAAAACAGAACAAGCCGGGAAAAACCCCGGCTTGTCCTCAGACTTTGCTGCTGGCTTACGCCCCGTGGGCGCGCGCGTCCTCAACTGTGCGAAGTCCGGTCATCGGTGCGCAGACCAGTACGGCCATGTTGCCGGGAAGGTGTTCATTCCGCGCCATTTTCATGTGCGCTGCCGGAATGTCTTTCCAGTCAAAAACCTCAGACATACAGGGATCTAGACGGCGTTCCAGCATCAACTGGTTGGCTGAGCTGGCCTGTTTGAGGTTTGCAAAATGGCTGCCCTGCAGGCGCTTCTGGTGCATCCACATGTAGCGTACGTCGAAAGTACAGTTGAACCCGGTGGTGCCTGCGCAGATCACGACCATTCCGCCTTTTTTCACCACTAATGAGCTGACGGGGAACGTGGATTCGCCCGGATGCTCAAACACCATGTCGACATTGACGCCTTTGCCCGTGATCTCCCAGATCGCCTTACCGAATTTGCGCGCTTCCTTGTTCCACATAACATATTCGGGGGAGTTCACCTTCGGTAGCTGCCCCCAACAGTCGAAATCCTTGCGGTTAATGACACCCTTGGCGCCCATCTGCATCACGAAATCACGCTTGGATTCGTCCGAGATGACGCCAATTGCATTGGCCCCCGCCGTATTCGCCAACTGGATTGCGTAAGACCCCAGACCGCCTGATGCGCCCCAAACCAGAACATTCTGGCCAGGCTTCAATTCATGCGGGTGATGGCCGAACAGCATCCGGTATGCCGTCGCCAGCGTCAGCGTGTAACAAGCCGCTTCTTCCCATGTCAGATGCGCCGGGCGCCTCATCAACTGCTGCGCCTGCACATTGGTGAACTGCGCAAAGGACCCGTCGGGCGTCTCGTAACCCCAGATCCGCTGCGAGGTTGAGAACATCGGATCGCCGCCGTTGCATTCTTCGTCGTCGCCATCATCCTGATTGCAGTGGATGACAACTTCGTCGCCAATCTTCCAGCGCTTTACCTTGTCGCCAACCGCCCAAATGATGCCGGACGCATCAGAACCTGCAATGTGGAACGGCTGACCGTGACCATCAAACGGGCTGATAGGCTCACCGCGCGAGGCCCAGACGCCATTGTAGTTGACGCCCGCCGCCATCACTAGGACTAGAACTTCGTGGCTGTCCAGCGTTGGCGTATCGACAACTTCGACCTGCATGGCGGTGTCTGGTTCACCATGGCGCTCACGTCGGATTGCCCACGCGTACATCTGCTTTGGCACGTGACCCAGCGGAGGGAGTTCGCCAATTTCGTAGAGGTCTTTGGTTGCGTCATCCAAGGCCATGATCAGTCTCCTAACTGGGTCGCATCGATAATTGCGCGCAACATTCGTTCGTTTCGCGATATAAATCGCTAATTACATTATCCAAATTTTCACGCAAGCATTTTTGTGCACCGCAACCTAATTACCTCAGTCTTGATCAATTTGCAGCTAAATCTTAGAGGCGTTAGCGGTAAAGGCGCATCTATCTTACCCCTGTAACAGCAGCCATGTCGATGTTGGTGACCAAGCTAAGGCAAGGCGCGATCCCAGACCGCTTGATGCGACGTCTGACCAAAGCGCAGCCCACCGATAAACCAGGCCCAGGATCGCGAAAAACAGGATGATAACCAGTCTGAGGATCAATCGCCGTGAGATCGACGCTCGTCCAACAACCTACTATAGCGCTCGCACGCCTATCAGGTCGTTGGATGGCCAGGTAAGTGAGCGATGGAATTAGCGTAAAAGGCTAGTGTGTTGTCCTCACCTTCAGCCACAACATAACGACCGTTGGTTTCGACCACGATATACCGACGCGTCAGCATCCTGAGACCTACTTCAACCGCATAGTCGAAATCAGATCGGGGTACATGATGGTGACCGCCCGCCTGAACCAACTCATCAGCCAATTCAGAAGCACTTGCCTTGATTTCATCCAGCGTCCTGGGATCGCTACCCTGCAGAACAGTCGCGATCAGCGATGTGGGCAGGATCGGCACGACAACACCGATGCGGCGGGCAAGTTCACGGCCCAGCGCCTCAACTTCGTCTTCGCCGCGAGCCTCTGATAGAAACTCCTTCAACGACAGAGGCGCGCCGAAGCTGACACAGGCATAACCGAACCGGTTCACAGATCCGGTGATCCGCCCCCAAATCACGCCAAACACAAACCCAACTGAAGTAAGGATGCTGACCTTGAACCTGGCTTTGCCGTCCTTGCTGCTGTCGGCGCGCATCAGAATGCGATCTTCAAGCACGCGGTCGTAATTCAGGCCAACGGGCACAAACACGACATCGCGGCCATTGGGATCAAACCCTGAATGAATGTACGAAATCAGCCCCAGCTTCGGCGGCCCCAGCGCGCCAGAGCGGCTAAGCCCACCTTCCGGAAAGATTGCTTGTGCAACTCCGCCCTCGGTCGCCAACTGAACATAACGGCGCAGGACCGTGCGATAAAGCTCATCACGTGACCGGCGGCGGATAAAATACGCGCCCATCGCCCGGATCACCTGGTTCAATGGCCAAACCTGCGCCCACTCCCCTACTGCATAGGAGAGGGCCGAGGATGTTGAGGCAAGATACGTGACCAACAAGTAATCGATGTTGGACTTGTGGTTCATCACAAAAACCACCGTCGCGTCGCCATCAACCGCCGCCAGCCCTTTTTCGTCCATCGCACCAAGGCGCACGCGGTATAGCATCCGGCTGATCCATTTCGACACTTTCGCGCCAATCAAGAAATACATGTGGGCCGAAAAACTAGGGACAATCTCACGCGCATATGTGCGAACCTGCTTCATCACCAGATCATGCGGCATACCGGTTTCATGAACATGCTGGTCCGCGGCAGTCACGACCTCCGGGTCGTAAACCAGTCTGTCGACAAGCTCTTTACGTTGGATCAGCTTGAAGGGCTGGATGCGCAGGCTGAGCCGATCGTTCATCTGATCGACCGCCTTGTGCAGCCGCTTTCGCATCAGCCATTTGAACGACGGGCCAAGGACACGGTCCAGAATGGCGATGGCAGCGGCGATCCCGCCCAGCAAAGCCACCCAATATGGAAGTTCAATCACGCCGGTCATGACAAACAGCTTTGCGGCGGGTCGAGGCCAGATGCAAGCGACGGACGAAACTTCAGCCCACCCCAAAGCCCCATTCAAACTTGGGGACTACAACTGCGGCGACGGCGATTGGAAACCCGACCACCCGTAGCTATGGTCACGATCTTGGGGAGATTTACATGAACTGCCGTCTAGCCGCCATTCTTGCCGCCGACGTTGTTGGCTATTCGGCGTTGATGAGCGCCGATCAGGATAAAACGCTGTCGGCGCTGCGGTCTCTGCGGTCTGAGGCCTTCAATCCTGCGGTCTCAGGGCACAGGGGAAAGATCGTCAAATCAATGGGCGATGGGTGGCTGGTTGAATTCTCTGCGGCAATCGATGCTGTAACCTGCGCCATGCAGGTTCAGGATCGATTGGAAGGGCATGAGTTCGTCCAACTGAGAATTGGCATCCATCTTGGTGACATTGTGCACGAGGACGAAGACGTCTTCGGGGATGGCGTCAACGTTGCGGCCCGGCTTGAAGCGATCGCATCGCCTGGCGCAGTGACAATATCGGATGCTGTTTATGGCAGTCTCGACGGCACGTTGCAGCCTTCGTTTGATGACCTTGGCACGAGAGAATTAAAGCACATCGCGCGGCCAGTACAGGTTTGGGGCCGCGGCGCTGATACTTCAGTAGCTGCTGAGCAGGCATCCAACCATTCGCGGTCTGCCCAATCGGGATTTCCTCGGCTTGCAATCCAACCGATCTCTACCTCAGACGCGCGCGAAGACCTTGTTGAACTGGCAAGTGCGCTGACCGCAGACTTCGACGGCTACTTGGGTGGGGCGCGTTGGCTGAAATCAACGGTGCAAGAAGATCCGTCGCCGGCGGCCCACGTACTGGAATCCGTCTTGCGAGCACGGGGCGACCGATTGCGATTGGATGTACGATTGTCTGCATCCGATGGCGCACAGATCTGGGCCGGCAAATATGATGGCAGCCTGGCCGACAGCTTCGACTGGCAGGATGAAATCGGCGGCGAGGTTGCATCGCAGACACTGGCGGCGTTGCTGGATCATGAACGTGGGCGCCTTGCTGGCAAAAGCATTGATGAAATGTCCGCGGAAGAATGCAGCGTATCTGGTTTGATGTGCGTCGAGCTTGTCGACTGGAAAGCCATGTCGAAAGCCCTGGAATATCATGCCGCGGCTGTTGAAAAGGACCCGACCCTCGCAGAGGCATATTCGGATGCCATCGTCTATTTCATATGCGCCAGTAGCGTCGGCTACCAGAATCTGGTGGAACAGTATCAGGATCGGTTCGTACAGTGGCGCACTGGGGCTGGGGTGCACATAAACGCTTCGCCAATGATCGAGCTTGCCCTTGGCATTGCACAGTTCAGGCAAGCTGGCGATCTGCCCGCCCTCAGACGCGCAATCCGTTCAGCGTTGCGGCGGGCCCCATTCACGATCGAAGTCATTCTGTTCAGCGGCTGTGGATACGCCTGGATGGGTGAGCCGGAACCGGCGATTGAATGCTTCCGCCAGTGCGGCCAAACGATCCATTTCAGTCCATTCGGCGTCGCTGCCAACGCCGGGCTGTCTTTTTCGATGCTTCAAGCAAGTCAGGATGAAGAGGCGATCCTTGAAGCCCGCCGAGGGCTTGAGCTTACGACTGAATTTTCAACTTTGCACCGCGTTATCGCTTCTGCCGCTGCGCATCTTGGCCGGATGGATGAGGCTCAGGCGGCTTTGCGTGAAAATGAACGTATCAATCCCGGCGATTCAATTCAGGCGGGCTGGAAGCGCAACGCATTTGCTGAAACCCCGGGCACGCAAAGATATTACGAAGGATTGAGGTTGGCGGGCATGCCAGAGGGGGAATCATAGTGGCCAGTAATTCGTCTGCTGCGAACGGAACATTTCCCTGGCGGCGCTTGCACTCAATTGGCCCGTCAGGCAGGTAAAACCGCACCTGAGCAATTTCAATTTTTTCGAGTAATTATCTTTGCGCCAAATTGCCTCTTGCGCAATTTTCTTAGCTTTCTATTTTTTACGCTGCGCTGCACAATAAGCCCAATAGACAAATCCTTCTGAAGGACCGAACATGACTGATCGCCCCTGGCTCTTTCGTACCTATTCAGGCCATTCGACCGCGAAGGCATCGAATGAGCTGTACCGCTCGAACCTCGCCAAAGGTCAGACCGGCCTTTCCGTCGCTTTCGATTTGCCGACGCAGACCGGCTATGACAGCGATCACGTCTTGGCACGCGGCGAAGTTGGTAAGGTGGGCGTGCCAATCAGCCACCTTGGAGACATGCGCACCCTGTTCGATCAGATCAAACTTGAGGACATGAACACCTCAATGACGATCAACGCGACCGCCGCCTGGCTGCTGGCGATGTATGTCGCGGCGGCTGAGGAACAGGGCGCCGACATCACCAAGCTGCAAGGCACGGTGCAGAATGACATCATCAAAGAATACCTGTCGCGCGGCACCTACGTCTTCCCACCAGAGCCGTCGCTGCGCCTGATCGGCGATATTGCAGCCTGGACCTACAAGAACACGCCGAAGTGGAACCCGATGAACGTGTGTTCCTACCACCTGCAGGAAGCTGGCGCGACGCCTGAGCAAGAGCTTGCCTTTGCACTGGCGACCGCCATCGCTGTTCTTGACACGGTGAAAGTTCAGGGCGCGGTCAGCGATGAAGATTTCCCGCGTGTCGTCGGACGGATCTCATTCTTCGTTAACGCTGGCATCCGGTTCGTTACTGAGATGTGCAAGATGCGCGCCTTTTGCGATCTCTGGGATGAGATTTGTCTGGAGCGTTATGGCGTCACGGAAGAGAAAATGCGCCGCTTCCGCTATGGCGTGCAGGTGAACAGCCTTGGCCTGACCGAGCAGCAGCCAGAGAATAACGTTTACCGCATCCTGATGGAGATGTTGGCCGTCACGCTGTCCAAAAAGGCCCGCGCCCGCGCCGTGCAGCTTCCCGCGTGGAACGAAGCGCTCGGCCTGCCCCGCCCTTGGGATCAGCAATGGTCGCTGCGGATGCAGCAGATCCTCGCCTATGAGACGGATCTATTGGAATTCGATGATCTGTTCGACGGCAACCCAGCGGTAGACAAGAAGGTCGAGGCGCTGAAAGCTGGCGCCCGCGAAGAACTGAAGACCATCGACAGCATGGGCGGTGCGGTCGCCTGCATCGAATATATGAAAAGCCAGCTGGTCAACAGTAACTCGGCGCGCCTTGGACGGATTGAGACCGGCGAGACGACGGTTGTCGGCGTTAACAAGTTCCAGAACGGTGAGGATAGCCCCCTGACAGGCGGCGACGGCGGCATCATGGTCGTCGACCCAGCGGTTGAGCAGGAACAGATCGACCGCCTGAACGAATGGCGCGATGCGCGCGATAATGATGCGGTTACGGCTGCGCTGGCAGGCCTCCGCGCCGCAGCTCGCGAAGGCCGCAACATCATGCCAGCCTCAATCGAGTGCGCCAAAGCAGGCGTAACCACCGGTGAATGGGGCTTTGCGATGCGGGCCGAGTTTGGCGAATATCGCGCCCCTACCGGCGTAGGCAAAGCCATCTCTAACGCTGCGCAGGGCCTTGATGACATCCGAGAGGCTGTCGACGTAGTGTCCGCGAAACTGGGCCGCCGGATGAAGTTCATCGTTGGCAAACCGGGCCTCGATGGTCATTCCAACGGCGCTGAGCAGATCGCCGTACGCGCCCGCGACAGCGGCATTGACGTGACCTATGAAGGCATTCGCATGACGCCTGAGGAAATCTTAAAGCGTGCCGTTGAAGAAGATGCGCATGTCATTGGATTATCTATTCTTTCAGGCTCTCACGTTCCGCTAATTGAGGAAGTGATGGACCGGATGACGAAGCAGAACCTTTCAATTCCAGTCGTTGTCGGTGGTATCATTCCCGATGCAGATGCGGACCTGTTGCTGGCGAAAGGTGTGGCCAAAGTCTACACGCCCAAAGACTTCGACTTGAACAAGATCATGTTCGATATCGTCGGTCTGGTTGGGGCCGAAGATCAGGCCGCCGCCTGATCCGAAACAAGCTTGAAGTAATAGCCGACGCAGAAAATCGCGTGACATCTGGGAAAATTTGCTAAGTTAGCCCTGATTTCAGAGCGGGGTCGCGGTGTGAGTGATATTTTCATTTCTTATAGCGACCAGGACAAGGCGAAGGCGGCGGCCATGGCCAAAGCGCTGGAAGCGGCTGGCAAATCGGTTTGGTGGGACAATGATCTTCTTCCCGGTATTCGCTTCACTGCAGCGCTGGCTGATAAGATCGACCACTCTCAGGCAGTTGTCGTCATGTGGTCCGAAAGCTCAATCAAGTCCGACTATGTCTGTGATGAGGCCGACCGCGCGCTTATCAGCGGACGGCTAACACCGGTACTAATCGATAATGTTCGGCCTCCGGTCGGCTTTGGCCAGATCCACACGTACAATCTTGTCGGGTGGAACGGTGCGCCGGACGACCCTGCCCTGCAGGACTTCATTGCCCGATTGGGCGCCCGCAACGGCGCAGTAGAGATGCCCGCACCATCGCCAATGAGCCAACCACAACGCAAAGCTACACGGGCCTGGCCCTTTGCTGCCGCGCTTGCAGCGATCGCCATTGCAGGCGGGGCTTACCTGGCAGGTCAATACGGCGCTCTCGCCCCAGCTCAGGCCGCTGACAATACAGCTGAATGCAAGCAGCTCGCCGGTCCCGCCGTCAATTGGGACACGCTGACCGGTCACGCAGGCGCCGCCATCGAAGCGTGTGAAGCTGCAATTGCAGCGGCCCCAACGCCGCGTCTTCACTACATGCTGGGTCGGGCTTATGACACCGGCGGCGACTTCGACGGCGCCGTGCGCAACTACACGGTTGGCGCAAACGGCGGCGACATCTCTGCGCCGGACAGCCTGTGTGAGGCGCTGGCCTACGATAAACTTCCAGAAGCAAAACCCTGGTGTCAGAAGGCGTTGGACGCTGGCGTCACCAGCGCGCGTAAACGGCTCGACTCTCTCAACTGAGAGCAGGCATTTCTAGCATTTATGCACAGTCCAAACACTATTAGACTCGCCGAATCGAAAATATCGCGTACGGGTTAAGAGTAGTTCATCAAATGAGTGGGGCGCTCATGAAACAGATATACATATCGCATTCTCGCGATGACGAAACGGCTGCGCGCGCATTGTCCGGGGCTCTCGAAACGTCGGGGCACACGGTCTGGCGACATAAAAGAACACATCTGAGCGGGCATCCACTTGCGACGGCAAAAAACCATCTTGCCGAAGCCGACGACGTTATCGCCATCTGGTCCAAAACCTCCATCAACAATCCAGATGTTTGTGACGCGGCGACTGTCGGTCACGCCACTGGCAGGCTCACCTCAGTGCTGGCTGACTATGTGCAGCCGCCATTTGGGCTAGGCGTCGCCACCGCGGTCGATATCACTGACTGGAAAGGCGGATCGGCCGATGCCACCGCTCACAGATTAAAAGGGTTGTTTCCTGCAGAAAGGGCGGCCCCGGCGTCTGAACCGATCTCTGCGTCAGAACCCGCGCCAAGGCCTCCACGAAAACAGCGCAGAAACACGCTACCGCTTTGGCCCTTCGCGCTTACAGCTGTGACATGCCTGGCCGCGATCGGCGTTGTAGTCGGTTGAGACGATCAAAATCTTGATTTCCCTTGCTGCCCGGTCCAATGCCTGACTGGTCAATGAGGGGAGATCAACAATGTCCAGTTCATCACAAAAACTGGCCGCTGAATTCATCGGCACAGCATTTCTTCTGGCTACGGTTGTTGGGTCTGGCATCATGGCGGAGCGGCTGGCAGGCGGAAACGTCGCTATTGCGCTGCTCGGGAACACGTTGCCCACCGGTGCAATCCTTGTTGTTCTGATCACAATGCTGGGGCCAATCTCTGGCGCCCACTTCAACCCTGCAGTGACGATGGTTTTCCGCTTCTGTGGGGAAATCGCGACGGGCCTCGCGCTCGCTTTTGTCGCCGTGCAAATAGCCGGCGGTATCGCTGGGGTCTGGGCTGCGCACATGATGTTCGAAGAAACCCTACTACAGTTTTCCGCAAAGTCCCGCACAGGCGGCGCTCAGTGGTTTGCAGAAGCGGTCGCAACGTTTGGGTTGGTCTTTACTATTCTCGCTACTTTGAAGGCCCGGGCTGAGGCTGTGCCTTTGGCTGTCGGCCTGTACATCACGGCAGCATACTGGTTCACCGCCTCTACCAGCTTTGCGAACCCGGCGGTCACCATCGCCCGCAGCCTGTCCGATACATTTGCAGGCATCAGCCCCACGCATATGCCGGGCTTTATACTGGCACAATTGGCAGGCGCCATGGTGGGCCTGCTAGTCTGCCGGTGGCTGCTGCGCGACTGAAGGCGCGGCCTTAGACACCTTCCCCCGTAGCCCTTTCAAATATCCAATTTTTAAGTGCCGCAAAAATCAGCACTTGATATAACACCTTTTGGTGCTAATAATAACACCAAAAGGTTTCAAATTAGAAACAGATGAAACACTTCGGCTTTATCCTCGCCCTATCGTTCAGCCCTGCCATTGCTGACGACATCACATTGATTGATTCCGGTGCGCTTGACTGGAAATCGACCCCGGAAGGCGTCGCATTTGCCGCGCTGGAAGGTGATCGTTTCGCCGAGGCTTACCGCGCGATGGTGCACCTTCCGTCCGGCACGCAAAGCCCACCTCACATCAAAACAACGGCTATGGTCGGTGTGATCCTGCAGGGAAGAATGGTGCACTACGCGGCAGATGACGACCCAAAGTCAGCGCCAGAGGTCGGCGCGGGCGGCTTTTACAGGATACCCAGCGGTCTTGCCCATATCTCTGCCTGTGTCTCGGCAGAACCGTGCGTGACCTACCTCTATCAGGATGCCGCCTTTGACTTTCTTCCGGTGAGCCAATGAGCCAAATTCAACAACTTTGCTTCCGCGCCCTGGCAGATCCGACAAGACGGGAAATTCTGTCAATTCTTGCTCAGGACGATCTGACAATCGCCGATGTTGCTGACAAGTTCGACATGACGCGCTCAGCTGTCAAAAAGCACCTGACCATCCTCGATGAAGGCGGATTGATAACGGTTGAAACGCGCGGAAGAACCCGCGTGAACCGTCTTAACCCCGCAGGGATGCAGCCTGCCATCACCTGGCTTAATGCATTCGACGCCTACTGGGATGATCGCCTCACCGCCCTTAAATCCGCTATAGAAAAGGACATGCAATGACTGAAGCTAAGATCCAAAATCCATCTTGCTACGCGCCACGCCCGAAAAGGTGTGGGCGTTTCTGACGGACCCCGACAAATTGGCGATCTGGTTCCATCGCCCTGATGGGCCGCTGCTCGATGGCGCTCACGAGATGATCGGCGCTGATAGTGGAGAGCGGTTCATGTGGGGTGAAGTACAGGTCGCAGACTCCTTTTCACGTCTTGAATACACGTTTGAAATCGGGCCGATGGGCGGTGTCGCAAGCCTTGTGAAATGGTCCCTGACAGAGATCGCCGCCGGTACGCGTCTTTCGCTGGAACATAGCGGCCTGCCGCAAGGGGCAGAGGCGTTTGATCTTTCCTTGGCCCTAGATAGAGGATGGGAAGAACATATGGGCCGGATGCGCGCTGACTTGCACGCCTGATCAGCCCGATCTGAAACAGGTTCACTCTGGCCTAAATAAATTGTTGAGTGAACGATGCGAATTTTGATCCCGGAATGTCATGTAATCTGCAACCGGGGTCAAAACCTTTCACCGACGGCATCTGGGTCATCGTTGGCGGTGAAGGCGCGGCACGCTCGTCGCCGTGACGGCAAGCGTCATGCTAATTCTTGACCCCACTCCGATCGAAGCGCATTTTCTGCGCATGACACAATATCTCAACTCCGCCGATGATCTCGCCGCGCTGATCCCAGACGGTGCGCAGGTCGCCATCGCCAAACCGCCGCTTTCGCCAACTGCCATTGCAGGCGCGATGATCCGTCGGGGTATCAAAGACATCCACTTGATCACCTCGCCGACGCAGGCCTATGTCGCGGACCTGCTGATTGGTGGCGGCTGCATTGGTCTGGTCGAAACATCCGGCGTTTCATTGGGGGAGATCGGGCCTGCGCCGCGCTTCGTGGCCGCCGTCAAGTCCGGCGCCCTTTCCATCAAAGACAGCACATGCCCCGCAGTTTACGCCGCCCTTCAGGCCGGCGAAAAAGGCCAACCCTTCGCGCCATTGCGCGGGCTGATCGGGTCGGAAGTACTGGCCAATCGGCCTGACTACAAAGTCATCGAAAACCCGTTTGAGCCGGGGGATGATATTGTCCTTCTTCCTGCGATCAGGCCTGATTTTGCAATCATTCATGCAGCGAAGGCTGATCGCTTTGGCAATGTGTGGGTTGGTGGGCGGCATGAGCTGAAATCCCTTGCCCACGCAGCCAAGCAGACACTGATCACAGTTGAGGAAATTGTGGACGAAGATTTGCGGTTGGATGAGGCTTGCGCACCGAACCTGATTTCCGGCCTCTATGTTCGCGCCGTTGCTGAAGCAAAACAAGGCGCATGGCCCGATGCTGCGCCCGGCCATTACCCCTTCGACGAAGATGCCGTCATCGCCTATGGCGCGCAGGCCCGAACCGAAGAGGGCTTTGATACCTGGCTGAACGATCACATCCTGCCAGCGGTGGCTGCAGAATGACTGAAGTAAAATTAGAAGAGCGGCTGATAACTTGCATCGCCAGCTATCTTGATGACTGCCCGCATATTGCGGTTGGCGTGATCTCGCCCATTCCCGGATCGGCCGCGATGCTGGCTGCGGAGCGGCAGGGTGGCAAGGTTTCCATCATCGGCTCAGACCATCCGAAATATCGTTGCGATGGCGGGGTTGAACTGTTCGATCAAGCAGGACAGGGCCGGATAAACGCCTTTTTCCTGTCCGGCGGCCAGATCGACGGGCAAGCGAACATCAACCTGCACGGCGTCGGCGATTACCCCGAAATGAAGGTCCGCTGGTCCGGCGCTTTCGGGTCAGGATATCTTTACTTCCTGGTGCCCAAGGTAATCCTGTTCCGGTTAGAGCATTCACGCAGAGTGTTCCCCGAAAAGGTCGACTTCATCTCATCCCCAGGCGTCAGCGAACCCGGCGTCCACCGTCCCGGCGGCCCGCATGCGCTTGTCACGAACCTTTGCGCTTTCAGTTTCGACAAAGCCAAGGGCCGCTTCCGCCTTGATAGCCTTCACAAGGGAACGACGTTGGAAGAGGTGCAGGACAATACCGGCTTTGCCTTCGACATGCCCGAACACGTCCCGCAAACGCCAGAGCCTACGGATGCAGACCTTACACTGATCCAAAGCGACATCGCCGATGCGATTGCGGGCCCCTACCCCAAATTCGCCAGACAGGTCTTCGGCAAAGCTGCGTAAGACGCTATTCAGCCCGTGAAACCCGATGGATTGCATCTGCGCGGTCCGTTAGCCCCGGCTGCAGGTCCATGCCCAGACCCGGCCCATCAGGCACGGTTATCATGCCGTTCTTGATCGGCGGCAAGTGGTCAACAAAATCCTGATACCAAGCATAGTAGAACCCACGCGCAATCTCCTGCTCTTTCACGTTCCGCAAGCTCAGCGCCAGATGCGTTGATGCGGCCAAGGTCACTGGCCCCGAACAGTCGTGAAACGCAATCGGCAGCGCCCTTGCTTCCGCCAGCACGGCAACTTTGCGCGCAGGTGAAATCCCGCCCGCCCAGGTCACGTCCATAATCGGCGTCGCGATGTTGCCATCGTTGATCAGCGCCGCAAACTGCCCAAGGCTGGCCAGTGTCTCACCGCCCGCAAGCGGCGCGTAGGTAGATGCCGCCAGTTCAGCCACCTCCGCCGTCCGATCCATGAAGATTGGATCTTCGATCCAGTCCATGCCAATCGGCTCCAACGCCGCAGCGATTTTCTTGGCCGCGTTCAGCGACCAAAGTCCGTGCAATTCGGCCTTCAGCCGCATCTTGTCGCCATGGGCGGCGCGGATGCGCTCAAACGGTTCAATCCCCTTTTTTAGATCAGCGGTTGAGATATCCATCCCGTCCGCGGCCCCCGCCGCTAGATCAAGTGGCCAGATCTTCATCGAGGATATGCCCATTTCCAGCAAGGATGCCGCCAAATCTTCGGGCGTGTTCAGAAACGCCTCGATATCCTCATAGATCACGCCATTCGACGTTTCGGCCTTGTCGCCAAAGTTATCGGGCCGGACCGCCGAGGTTTTCGAAACGTAGTTCGGCCCAGCGCAGGTGTTGTAAATCGCAATCTCAGGCCGCGTGCGTCCGCCTAATAGATCGCAGATCGGCATGCCCGCCGCCTTGCCCGCGATATCCCACAGCGCCACATCGACAGCTGACAGTGCGCGAACCTCTGCGCCCGTGCCGGTGAAGCCAACATAGGGTTGCATTTTGTGGTTCAAAAACTCGATCCGGCGCGCGTCCTGACCCAGGATCATCGGCGCGATGCGGTCATGGACATCCGCTTCGCAAGCACCCGCACCAAAATAGGTCTCGCCCAACCCGGTCAGTCCATCTTCGGTGTGAATGCGCACCCAAAGCAGATTTGGATGCTCTTCCAGCCGAAGCGTCTCAACAGCAGTAATTTTCATTTCGTCCCCAGCTTTCTTTGATCCCCAAAATACAGAAAATCCCGCCTTTAAAAGTTGTCCTTGCGGGTGCGAATTTCAGCAAACACCGCCTCATCCGACGCGCCCTCCAACCCCAGATGCGCCCGTATTGTCGGGTCAGCGGCGCGCAGGAATGGGTTCGTTTCCATCTCTTCCGCCATCGTGGTGGGAGAGGTCGCTTCACCCCGCTCTCGCATCTGTTCAAAATCCAGCGTCCGCCGCTGCAGGGCTGAGTTGCCCGGATCGACAGAAAGCGCGAACCGGGCATTCGCCAGCGTGTATTCATGGGCTGAATAGACGACCGTTTCGGCAGGCAAAGCGATCAATTTCTTGAGCGAGGCCCACATCATCGGCTTATCGCCTTCAAACACCCGCCCACAACCCAGCGTGAACAGCGTGTCGCCGGTAAAGATCACGCCGTCATCAGGAAAGTAGAAATTCAGCATGTCCAGCGTGTGGCCCGGCGTGTGAATACAGCGGCAGACATGCCCTGCAAACACGAATTCATCGCCGTCGCCATAACGCTCATCGACGTTCTTTATTGAAGCGTTGCTTGGCCCGATTACCGTCGCACCTGTCGCAGCCTTCACCTCAGGAAGACCTGCAGTGTGGTCGCCATGATGATGCGTGATCAGGATATGGCTCAGCGCCCAGCCAGTGTCTTTCAGCGCCGCCAGGGAAGAGGCTGCATCGCCTGCATCAACCATGGCTGTTTCGCCGGTGGACGGCTCATGAATAAGCACGCCATAATTGTCCGACATGTAAGAAAACTGGTGAAATTGCAGCGCCATCGTCGCCTCCCTGTTCGTGATTGTGGTGACGATGGCCGAGGCGCGCGCAGCTGTCCAGAGTTACGCGGCGAGGACTAGCAAGCGACTGGCGGATACAGCATCGCCAACCCTTCGGTTCGCCCCGTTTGCTGGACAATGCGCACGGCTTCACGCGTCAACGCGCGGGCGTGCGGCGCACCGCAGGAATGCGCGATCATATCGACCTCTTTCACAACGCCTTTGTGAAAATTCGCGACATTGTCTGCTTTGTCGCCTGGCACCAACCCACGCTGAAACCGGGGATCATGTGTCGTAATCCCCGTCGGGCATTTATTCTTGTTGCACTTCATCGCCTGAATACAACCAAGCGAGAACATGAACCCCCGCGCCGACACGACGAAATCAGCCCCAGCAGCCAGCGCATAGGCGACATCGGTTGGGTTCACCAACTTGCCCGACGCAATAATACGAATGCGGTCACGCAGCCCGTGGCGACGCAGTGCATCATCCAGCAATGGACAAGCTTCACGCACAGTAAGACCAACATTGTCCATCAGTGGCATAGGCGCTGCGCCAGTGCCCCCATCGCCGCCATCTATGGTGATGAAATCGGGCGCAATCTGTCGCGCAGCAATCTCAACCATAAGACTGTTGGCAAATTCCGGATTGCCCATAACAAATTTGATCCCAACCGGCTTGCCAGTCGCCGTGCGCACGCTTTCTATCAGGTCGAGGAGGCGCCCTGTATCGGGGGCTTCCAGATGCCGGTTCGGCGAAACAGACGCTTCACCCGCCTTGATGCCGCGTATCTCGGCAATCTCAGCCGTCACCTTTTCCGCAGGTAGAATCCCACCCTTCCCCGGCTTGGCGCCTTGGGCCAACTTGATTTCAAACATCCGAACGTTTTCGGTTGCTGCAACCTCGGCAAGCTTGTCCAAGCTTAACTGACCATTCTGATCACGAACGCCGTATTTCGCGGTGCCTATCTGAAAAACGACATCGCAGCCGCCAATCAAATGATACGGCGAGAGACCGCCTTCGCCGATGTTCAGCCAGCAGCCAGCCTCAGCCGCGCCGCGCGACAACGCCTCAACCGCGACTTTGGACAGGGCACCGTAACTCATCCCGGATATGTTGAAAAAACTTTTGGGTTCAAAAGGGTGCTTGCATTCGGGACCGATGACGACACGAGGTTCGGGTTGGTGTTCCTCTTCCAGCGCCGGAAACGCGACCGGCGCGAAGATCGCCGCACCTGGTGCATTCAGCAGCTTTGTCGACCCAAACGCAATCGTGTTGCCATGCCCATCTGCAGCGCGTTCAATCCAGTGACGTTGGGCGCGGTTGAACGGCAATTCTTCACGGTCCATGGCGAAGAAATACTGTCGAAAGAACTCACCTAACGCTGAAAAAAGATATCGAAACCGGCCAATCAAGGGATAGTTCCGCCGAACCGCATCTTCGGTCTGAGATCGGTCGACTAGCGCGACAACAACCGCCCCCAAAAGGCCCAGTCCAACAACAAAAACAAGAAACGCGGCCAGCACCTGTAGCACCTGCAAGCCAAGATCCACCATGATCGATTCTCCCTTAGGACCCAGCCGCCCCTTCTGCGTTGTTCAGTATCGCCCTGAACTGCGTCGTCAATAGGGTATGAATCACGGTCCCAGGATCATTGTTTGATGCAGATCAAGGCTGCGCATCGCCCACGGGTACAAGATCGTTGAAAGACAAGGAGAGATCACCATGAACGTAGCAGAGAAGAAGAAGGTCCTGACAACCCGGCAGGCAGAGCTCGCCCATCTGATCGAAACTGAGCATAGACTTGATGAAACCCCGCCCAAGGATTGGGAGGACAGATCATCCGAACGTCAGGGGGACAAAGTTCTGGAAAGCCTGGGGCACATGGAATTGGCGGAGTTCAGGCGCATCGAGGCCGCG
This sequence comes from uncultured Paracoccaceae bacterium, assembly GCA_938092015.1. Taxonomy (GTDB): domain Bacteria; phylum Pseudomonadota; class Alphaproteobacteria; order Rhodobacterales; family Rhodobacteraceae; genus Pikeienuella. The sequence continues at coordinate 27,415 of CALKOT010000013.1, read as the reverse complement.
CTAAAGCGTATAGAAGATGGGATTTACGGCGAGTGCCAGAAATGTGGCGCAATGATATCTGATGAGCGATTGTTGCTGCTGCCAGACACGCCCTTTTGCAAGAATTGCGCGTTCTGACGCCTATTCCAGCACCGACGGCGTTGCAGCCTCTACAACGCCCGACAGGTTGGCGGCGGCCTGGTCCAGTTCAGAATTATAGTTGGTGATCATGGAAGAGATCGCACCAGTTTCACCACCATAAACCATGTAGACAAGCCCAATGCCGATCACGACAACGCTGGAGGTTAATGCAACCCAGTCAAGCGTGACGGCGCCGTCGCTATTGACGAAAATTTCTTTCCAAACAGTACGTTCAATCATACCAAAGTGCCCCCACTTCAATGAAACCGGCGCTAGAAACGAACGCAGGCCAGTTAACCGGATAATTCCTTTACAATTTACAAAGATTCCCTGCGATCTGTCAGTGCCGATTGGCACAACTGAGGCGCGAAGGTGTAAGCTTACACCAGCTAGGCGACCAGCAGATCAAACCGCCGGTCGCCTTGTCTTATAAGTTGCAGACTTTGCCCGCGATCAATGGACCATTTGGCTTGGGCCACCCTTTGCAGGCGGCTCTCCCAACGGGCGGACCTGCCCGCCGATGATCAGTCCCTCTGGGCCCGCGCTGACCTCTACGGTTTCGCCATCCCGAACTTCGCCGCCAAGCAACATTTCAGCCAACGGGTCCTGCACCGCTTTCTGGATCACGCGTTTCAATGGTCGCGCGCCATAAACCGGGTCATAGCCCTTGTCGCCCAGCCACGCTTTGGCGTCCTCATCAATCGCCAGCGTGATCTTGCGATCCTTCAGACGTTTTTCCAGGATCGCCAGCTGGATTTCGACGATGTCACCCATATCCTCCCGCGCGAGGCGGTCAAAGATGGCGATTTCATCCAGGCGGTTCAGGAACTCAGGGCGGAAATGGGCGCGAACAGCCTCCATTACCTGCGCTTTGGCCGCGTCCATATCACCGCCTTCCGGCAGTTGTGACAGGGCCTGCGCGCCCAAGTTTGACGTCAGGATAATGATGGTGTTCTTGAAGTCCACCGTCCGCCCCTGCCCGTCCGTCAGACGCCCGTCGTCCAGTACCTGGAGGAGTACGTTGAACACGTCCGGATGCGCTTTTTCCACTTCGTCAAACAAGACGATCTGGTAAGGACGTCGACGAACAGCTTCAGTCAGCACACCACCTTCATCATACCCGACATAGCCCGGAGGGGCGCCGATGAGACGGGAAACCGCGTGTTTCTCCATGAATTCCGACATGTCGATCCGGCACATCGCCTGATCATCGTCGAACATGAAACCGGCCAGCGCTTTGGTCAGCTCTGTTTTACCCACACCGGTCGGCCCGAGGAACAGGAAGCTGCCGATCGGCCGCGATGGGTCGTTCAGGCCGGCCCGCGCGCGGCGGGTGGCGTTGGCGACTGCTTTTACGGCGGTGTGCTGGCCGATCACGCGCTTGGCAATTTCCTCTTCCATGCGCAGCAGCTTGTCGCGCTCGCCTTCCAGCATCTTGTCGACAGGCACGCCGGTCCAACGGCTGACGACAGCGGCGACATGGGACGGCGTGACAGCCTCCTCCACCATCACATCTTCCGCCGTTTCCGCCTCGCCCAGCTTGGCCTCAAGGTCGGGAATGACGCCGTAGGACAGCTCACCGGCTTTGGCCAGATTGCCTTCGCGTTTGGCGTTTTCCAGCTCAATCCGCGCGCGGTCCAGCTGTTCTTGCACATCGCGAGAGCCTTGCATTTTGTCCCGCTCAGCCTGCCAACGGGTGGTCAGGGCGGCGCTTTCTTCCTTCAGATTGCCAAGCTCTTTCTCCAGCTTCGCCAACCGATCCTTCGACGCCGCGTCCGTCTCTTTCTTCAGTGCTTCGGCTTCAATTTCCCGCTGCATGATATCACGGTCCAGCGCATCCAGTTCCTCTGGCTTGCTGTCGACCTCCATCCGCAGGCGAGAGCCTGCCTCATCCATCAGGTCGATGGCTTTGTCGGGCAGGAACCGATCCGCGATATAGCGGCTGGACAGCGTCGCCGCCGAAACCAACGCGCTATCAGTGATGCGCACACCATGGTGCAATTCGTACTTTTCCTTCAGCCCGCGGAGGATTGAAATCGTGTCTTGCACCGTCGGCTCAGAGATGAACACAGGCTGGAACCGGCGAGCCAAGGCGGCGTCTTTTTCGACGTGCTTGCGATATTCATCCAGAGTGGTCGCGCCGACGCAGTGCAGTTCACCGCGCGCAAGCGCAGGTTTCAGCAGGTTCGACGCATCCATCGCGCCGTCCGATTTGCCAGCCCCGACCAGCGTGTGCATCTCGTCGATGAAAAGCACGATCTCGCCAGCCGCGGCGGACACCTCTGAAAGAACGGCCTTCAGCCGCTCCTCAAACTCACCACGATATTTCGCGCCCGCAATCAGCGCACCCATATCCAGCGACATCAAACGTTTATCCAGCAGGCTCTCTGGCACATCGCCATTCACGATGCGCAGCGCCAACCCCTCCGCAATCGCAGTTTTACCCACGCCAGGCTCACCGATAAGAACCGGATTGTTCTTGGTCCGGCGGCTCAGCACCTGGATCGCCCGGCGGATTTCTTCGTCGCGGCCAATCACAGGGTCCAATCGGCCCTCACGCGCATCCTCGGTCAAATCGCGGGCGTACTTCGATAGCGCTTCAAAATTACCTTCAGCGTTGGCGCTGTCGGCCTTGCGACCCTGACGCAGATCTTCAATCGCAGAATTTAGCGACTGAGGCGTCACCCCAGCCTTCTTCAACGCAGCCGCAGCACCGGATTTCGTCAGCGCCAGCGCGGTCAACAGACGCTCAGCGGTCACATAGCTGTCGCCAGCCTTCTCAGCCAGTTTATCCGCCTCGGCGATCATCTTCGCCGTGACGCTATCCATATACATCTGGCCATCGCCGCCAGACACGCTGGGCACTTTCGCCAACGCCGTCTCAGCCTCAGCCAGCGCGACATTCGCGTCGCCGCCTGCGCGCGCGATCAGACCGGCGGCCATGCCTTCCTTGTCGTCCAGCTGCGCCTTGAGAATATGTTCGGGAAGAAAGCGCTGGTGGTTCTCTCTCAGCGCGATGGTCTGCGCTGCCTGAATGAAACCGCGTGCGCGATCGGTGAACTTGTCTAAGTTCATATGCCTGCTCCTTTTAGCCCGGTTTCCATCCCGTCCGAAGCCCGAGAACCCACCGTCCATGATGTTCATGACGCCCGTAAGGCGCGTCCAAATACATGTGGTGATTATGCAACAGGGATGCAAGGCGGGTTCAAGACGAAACAAATGTTCTCATCGGACGAATTGGGCGATGACAAGAAGTCCAGGCATGAGGAAACAAAATCTGCGCCACTCTCGCATGGCGAGACCTCAGAAAACCGGAGGCGGCAAAATAGCAATTGTACACACCCAGAATCGCAACCTGTAGTTAGTACCCCAGCCTCATCACAGCTCCGTGATATTAACGTGATCACTGAGGTGCGAGTAATGGGGAAGCAAGTGAATGCCGGTCTTTAAGATCCCAGCCTACGACTTTTTTGACTTCCTAGATCCAAACAACTTTATTCGGGACGATTCAAGTGATGGCGCAGGCCAGGCCGGGCAGACCCTTCAGGTTCTAAATCCACCATCCTACACGCTCGAAATCGATGACGACGACCCCATCCTCAGTGACGACGACCTCGAAGGAGGCGTCACTCTTTCAACACTCGCGACAGATTTTCTGATCGACAGAAACAACGACGGCGACACTAATGATGCAGGAGAAACCTTCGCGGCATGTTTGCGGGTAGAATCTGAGTACTCATTCATTGTGCGAAACGCCGACAACTCGCTTCAGTGGGAAGTGCATATTGTTCAGCTCGGCACAGGCAGTTCGCCTCGTCCTGCTGTCGTGTTCAGCCAGGGCTACGATACTGCGAACGGCGAATTCACCAATATTCGCCCTCCGATTGGCGAAGACCTGACTGCGATCGACGGCTCGGGGACCGTCTTTGAGGACGCGGCTGGCGGCAGTGGCGATCAGTTCAACAGCAATGGCATCTATTCCAACCGGCCCTTCGTCTCTTTCTCGCAAGTCGTCTGTTTTGCACCAGGAACGCCGATCACCACCTTGACCGGTGAGACGAAGGTTGAAGATCTGCGCCCGCGTGACTTAGTCCGAACCAAAGACAATGGCTTTCAACCGGTAATATGGGCGGGTTTGTCCCCCGTTGAGATCGGCAACAGGAATGGTCCGGTTTCCTTCAAGTTCGGCGTTGTCGGAAACCGCGAGACGCTTGTCGTGTCACCCCAGCATCGCATGCTCTTCGAAGACAGTTTTGGCGACACACACTCCGGTTCTTCCAGATTCTTGGTTCGCGCTAAAGATCTGGTCGGCAAGCTCAGCGGCGTGAGCCAGTGCACGGCGCCGAGGATCATCTGCTATCATCACGTCTTGCTTCCCAGCCACGAAATCATCTTTGCCGCTGGCGCGGAGGCGGAAAGCCTGTATCCCGGCACCGCGTTTCTGCAGACGATCACGCGAGAAACGAAAGCGCAGATTGAAGAGAAACTCGCGGGAATTGAATCATCGCTTCGAGATTACGAGCCAGAGATTCACTCGACGCTGAAATCGCATGAAGCTACCGTGTATCTTTCTTCGATTACCTCACGACCACGCGCCGCCTCGCAGTGTGAGCTGGTTCAATAATCGACATGTAGGCAAGGCTACATCTGTGCCGTCGATCAATGCTTACATTCGGACTCGTTCTACTGGGGATCAGATTGTGGGCACGAACCATGAACCCCAAGCGACGGCCTGTCTTGTTCAGAGAGTCTTAAAGACGAGCCAAGCCCATAGTGGGACTTATTACCCAGAATTTTGAGACAATTGATGTCAAAACTTGCCTTATTGAGCCAAATCCCAAAAACTGCCACCAAGAGGTGGGGCGTGCTCCAAACAAAAGAGTTGCAGCGAAAAGCTGCGTAGAATTTAGGAGGAAAGATGGAAGCGCTTGGGCTGACGCCAGAAATGGTCGTCGTTCTGAGTGTATTGGGCCTGACGGTTTTCCTCTTCGTCTCTGAAATCGTTCGCGTCGACGTCGCCGCCATCATCATCATGGTGCTTTTGGGCTGCCTTGCGGCTCTGCCCGGTCTCGAAAACCTAGTCGATGTTCGCCACCTTTTCGACGGGTTTGGATCGAACGCAGTCATTTCCATTATCGCCGTGATGATTATAGGCGCCGGGCTGGACCGGACCGGCGTCATGTCCTCAGTCGCCGCGTGGATCACCAAGGTCGGCGGCCGGACAGAGGGCCGTTTGATCGCCCTCATCTCAACCACTGTCGGAATCATCTCAAGTTTCATGCAGAACGTCGGGGCGGCGGCCCTGTTTCTGCCGGTCGTCAACCGCGTTGCAGTGCGCACATCCGTGCCGATGACGCGCCTTCTGATGCCCATGGGGTTTTGCGCGATCCTGGGCGGAACGATCACGATGGTCGGCTCGTCCCCCCTGATACTGCTGAATGACCTGATCCTTGGAATTAACGAGACGATCCCTGAAACATCCAAGATGAAGACTTTTGAGATTTTCGATGTCTCACCCATCGGCCTGGCGCTGGTGGCGACTGGCATTCTCTATTTCATTGTTCTGGGCAAAGTTGTCCTGCCCAAAAGCCCTGGCCCGCAGGTCAGCCGGGGACGATCCTTGCTTAAATATTATGAACGCATCTACGGCCTGAAGGGTGAGATCCACGAAATCGCGATACCTGCAGGGGACGACTGCAACGGCAAAACGATCGATGATCTGGAACAATCCTTCGGCATTCAGATCATCGCGATGAGCATCGGCGGCAAAACGGTGATGGAGCCAACGCGCGACCTCGTCATCTCAGCCCCCGCTCACCTCGCGGTGATTGGAGAGCCAAGCAAGTTCAAAGCCTTTCTGACTGATAGCGGATTAACAGAGGCCCCGCGCCTGACCGTCTTCGCCGCTTCGCTGGGCGGTGACAAATCCGGCATCGCCGAGGTCGTCATCACGCCAGAGGCAAGCATCATCCGCAAAACAGGGCGTGAGATCTGGATCCGCCGCATCTTTGGCCTAGCCCCCCTCGTGATCTATCGCGGTGGCGAAGTCTTGACCCGCGATCGGGCCGAGATTGGCCGCACCGCCTATCAGGCCGGCGATCTACTTGTCTGCCACACGACTTGGGCGGAACTGACAAGGCTTGAGGCGAACAAAGACTTTGTGGTCGTCACTTCGGACTACCCGCGCGAAGTTCTGCGCCCCGAAAAACTTCGCTGGGCGCTCCTATTTTTCACTATCGCGCTTGGGCTTGTCCTCTTTTCCGATCTTCGCCTCTCACTTTGCCTGCTCGTAGGCGCAGTTGGCATGATCGTCACTCGCGTTCTTAGCATTGAAGAAGCCTATGACGCCGTCAGTTGGAACACGGTCTTCCTTTTGGCCAGCCTCATCCCCCTTGGCCAGGCAGTGCAGGCGACCGGCACGGCGCAGTGGATCGCGGACCAGTTCCTGACGTTGCTCAACGGGGCGCCGATCTGGATGCTCCAGGCTGCCCTCGCCGTCCTGGCAACCGCATTCACACTGGTCATGTCGAATGTCGGCGCTACGGTCCTCTTGGTCCCACTCGCCGTCAACATCGCCATTGGTGCGAACGCTGATCCGGCCTTGTTCGCACTGACCGTTGCGATCTCAACGTCAAATTCGTTCCTCATTCCAACTCATCAGGTGAACGCGCTGATCATGGGCCCCGGCGCATACAAAGTTGCAGACTTTATGCGGGCGGGCGGCGTCATGACGATCCTTTTCCTGATCGTGTCGCTGGTGATGCTGAACTTGGTGTTTTAGGGCTAGGCCAGTCGGATCATGATTATGCTGACACTCTAATTGCGGCCCAAGGGCGGGTCGCCTGCCCCCCAAACCTTCTGCCCATCTTGACCCCGCCCCTCATCCCCTGCACATAGCAACGACACACGCGGAGGGACCAATGGCGGACGACAGGATCATCGTAGCACTGGATCCGCCCCGCGTACCGCATGCCATCGCGGGTGAGCAGGTAGCGGACCTTTTGGGCGACGCAGTCTCTTTCTACAAGATTGGCCTTGGCATGCTGACCGGTGGCGGAATGGCCCTGGCGCTTAAATTGAAAGAAAAGGGCAAGCGTGTCTTTCTTGACATGAAGCTCTTTGACATCAGCGCCACCGTTGAAGCCGCCGTATCGGGCCTTGCGCAATATGACCTCGACTTTCTGACTGTGCATGGCGATCCGCATGTGGTTGAAGCCGCTGTCGCCGGACGCGGCGCATCGCAGACCAAAATCCTGGCGGTGACGGTTCTGACTTCACTGGACCGGACGGACATGGACAATGCAATGATCCAGGCTGGCGACCTTGCCGTAATCACGGTCGAACGCGCCCGCCGCGCATTTCTCGCGGGCGCCGACGGCATCATTGCTTCGCCACAAGAAGCCGCCGCCATTCGCGCGCTGCCTGAGGCGGCCGGCAAGCTGATCGTCACACCAGGCGTCCGCCCCGCAGGTGCAGATCTGGGCGATCAGAAGCGCGTAACCACGCCAGCAGAGGCGTTAGGTAACGGCGCCGACCACGTTGTCATCGGCAGGCCCATTCTTGGTGCGCCCGACCCGGTTCAGGCGACAAAGGATATCCTCGCAACCCTCGGCTAACCTCAAAGAAAAACCGGCCGAAGCGTTTGCTCCGGCCGGCGTATTTTTGGCGCCCCCCAATCAGGTAAGCGGCAAGCGCCCAGTTCTCTGTCCCGTCAACGCCATTCCAACCAAGCGGTTGATGCGGGTCGGCGAGGTAGGGAAACTTGCTCCTGAACCACTGGTCATTGCCGTTCACCCGGTCGACCTTGCCGTTCCGGCGCACTGGTTCAAAGTTGTTGATGATCGTTACGACCGTATCGATCACATCATCCCCAAGTCGACGCCCATTCGGGAACCCTGCGCCGTCATTGTCGCCGCCCTGACCACCAGTGTTGCGGATCGATGTGTCCAGCCGCAAGTAGTCGCCGTTCAAAACGGCAAGGTTCGCCAGAAAGCCAATCGCCTCATCCCCGGTTTGCAACGCCTGTAGACTGGCGATGATATCACCTGCGAACAGACCGCCCAAATCACTGGTTTCAGCGGACGAAGGCGGATCAAGCGAGGTCGCGCTGCGGTTGTAAGCATCCTTCTTCTCGTACGGCACAAGAACGGTGTTGATGCCTGGAATGCCCATCCGGTCGATCACGATGAATTTGCCTTCATCGACCAGACCGTCATGTGTGGCAAAGCGTTCTGGTAATTGCCAAACTCGTCAAAGATCAGCTTTGCTTCGCTGTCGTCGATCGGTCGGGAGAACATCGTTCGAAAAATGACGTCGGCCGTCACAAACGCCATTTCCGCATCAATGTTGATCGTCTGGCCGACCTTGGCCTCAATCCGGGCGAGGCTTTCGAAGATGGCCTTGCGCATTTCGAGGAAAACACCGGAAAGCTTCAGTTTGGCGAACACCTAATTGACCATGGTGTGCTGTCGCTTCCAGACATCGCCGCTGACCGTAAAGATCTAATTGCCGACCAGCCCGTCCAGCGCGGCGGTGGTCAGGTCGCATTTCGGGTAATTATCAACTTCGGACTTCATCACGTGAGAGATCGATTTCGGGCAATTGACCACTAAGATCGGCGTGCGCGCGTAAGGCACCCTCACCATGAAACGGTTATATGTGTCTTCGGACACCAGCTTGATCAGGTCGTTGTCGCGGGAAAACAACCCGTTTACGACGACCTTGGCAGTAGAGGTAAAGAGAACCGGCGCGGGGGGCGATAAAAGTCGCTCATGCGGATGCTTTCTTCAGGCCAACGGGGCCGAGTGCAAATCTGTGGAAATCGTACCCGCCCTGCTTGTCGACCGCCATCAGGAACTGAAAGTGCATCCGCAACAGGTTGTTGCGAAACTTTCTGAGCTTGCGCGCCGCGACAAAGTCGCCAAACCGGGCGGATAGTACTTTAACATCCGCCTTTTCGTCGGCGGCGACGGTCAGCCCGAAATCACGTTTCATGTTCAGGCGGGAAAAACACAGGCTGTCCTGCGGCGCAAAACATTTGCGCCAGCAGATCCTGCCGCTATGATGCAGAGCTGCCGGTGGGCGAAAGATGTGGTCTTGCGGGGATAGCGCGACGCAGGCGACGATTGAGCCGATTGTGAGGAGGGAGACATCCGCACCTTCGCGCGTCAGCTTGTCCGCCGCAATCGCCGCTGGCACCGTCCCGTATGAATGCCCGATGATCATCAGCTCATTCCGGTCCAGCGCCGCTGATCCGCCATGGTCAACAACCGAGCGGATCGCGCCGGTCAGCTGATCACCGATGCCGTGATCCGGTTGGTACAGCACCCGTTCGAGATAGGCGAGATAGTTGTTGAAGAAAGCTTGGTACAAAGCGCCGCCAAGCTTTCTTAGGCCGAATATCGACCCGGCGCCGAACAGAACGCCGAGGGCGATGTACCAGCCGCCCGTGATGACAAGCAGCAATGAGATCGTCAGACAAATTGCTCTGAGGATGGTCAGATAGACAGGCAGCCCCAGCGCCGCGGTGAAATTCGGGCCCATGCGCGCGGTACGGGTGATCTGACCGCGAAAGGCCAGATGCGCGACCGCCTTCAGCATTCGCCAGACACGAACGGGGGCGGGGGGGGCAATAGTCTTTCACAACGTCATCGCGCCACTTGCAGAAGTAAAAACTCGTTTTGGCCGACCCTTCCAGCCAGCGGGCGGTGACTTGCGCCACGCTCCACCCGTCCAGAGCTGTCGGGGTCAGATCGCCGACCTGAAATTCCACATCAAACCGGCGCTGATACCAGCCGCACTGCCGTTTCAGATATCGGTAGTAACGCTTTATTCCTGCGACGTCGTAGCCGGGGAAGAAAAAGACATCACGCTGATACATCTCGCCCAATGGCTGATCCAACTTTGCTATGCGCCCAGAGGCACGCAGTTTTAGCCCGGTTCTTTGGGCTAAGCGATACCTTAAATCGGTTATTCCGTCCACGCTTGCGAACAAGGCAACTTCAGCTAAGTTGTTACACTGAAGCTGCCTTTCCACGATGGTAGAGCGACCGTCAACTGTGCCCGCAAACCATCCACAATCCACCTTGGGTCGAATTGTAGATATAACAATCGCGGGCTACTGTTCAGGTTGCTAGCTTGCTGCCAGAAAGAAGCGATATTATTGATTTGTTCTAGCATTGCCGAGGCGACAGTGTGCTTTCGAGCAGGTTTCACATGCACCTAATTGCCTCCTAACCTCTGTTGATTAGTGCGATTGAAAGAAGAACTTTTAGAGAACAACCAAAGGCGCACTCTCCCTCATACAAGCAATATCAATGCCTTACCTCTACTTTCGCATGTGAAAGGTTTGAAAAACCGTCCTACGCTTCACGCGCCGTATCGATAGACAGGGGCCCAGTCTTCACCCCAGATATCGCGCCAATAGGCCGACATCATGGAGTTCTGGATGGGTTGCCCCCCAGCCCATAAATCCGCCTCAGTGCGAACGTGCCGCTCGAAATAGGCGTCAATTCTGGCGGACAGGTCGGCGGCGATTGCGCCGCGCGTCGGGTCGTTTGCCAGGTTAACCGTCTCCCCCGGGTCATCTGCCGTGTTGAACAGCTCATCGGGCAGATCAGGCGCGCCGTCATGGCTGAATCTCTTGAAATACGCCCAGCCCGGCGTTCGGATCACGCGCGTTTCTTCCTGCTCGGAATAGACCGCATCCTCACCCCAGTCTGGAGCGTCTTCGCCCCTTAGAAGCGACGCGAAGGACCGGCTGGGCAAGTCAGGATCGGGGGCGCCGCCAGCATAGTCTAGGATCGTCGAATAGACGTCCATGTTCGACACATATAGCGGCGTCTCACCGCTCGCCTTCCCATCAGGCGTTCGCGCGATCAGCGGGACAGAGTGGGCCGCAAGGTGCAGGTTCGAGGGATATGTCGACGCCCCATGCCCCCAGAACCCGTGATGGCCCAGCGAAAGGCCATGGTCGGCCGTGAACAGGATCAGGGCATCAGGCGCGGCTTCGGCGATCCGACCAACGATCTCATCAATCATGGTGATCTGGCTGTAGTAATTTCTAAGGGTCGGCAGATGGTTTGGCGCCCGCAGCAGCAATGAGAAATCCAGCCCACCACCGCTTTGCGCTTTCACCTGATCATAGTTCGCGACCGCTGCAGCTGACAGTCCCTGCCGCGGCACGGTGTCGACCGGGCAATCATCATACATCTCTGAATATCGGTTCCGGTTCCCATCATTCGTCGCCGGCCAGTGACCATAGGGCGACGGAAACGGCAGGTATGCGAAATAGGGCTCATGCCCCTGCCCGATCCAGTCGAGCGCCTTGTCGGTGAAGAAATCCACCGCATGGCCCGGCTGTTCATACACTTCGCCATCATCTGTGATCTCGTTCTTATAGAAAGACCGAACATGGCCGTGGGTCATCGTCACCCAACGATCCCAGCCTGCGCCAGGCGTAGCGCTTTCGCCCAGATGATACTTACCGAAAAGACCTGTACGATAACCGAGGCGCCCCATCTCTTCTGGCAGCGTATTGACGCCATCGAGGGCGTGCCAGCCTTTCGGCCAGTCTTCCATCTTCCGGTCATCGATCCAGCTGTGGACGCCATGTTGCGACGGCAGCATCCCCGTCAGGGCCGAAGCGCGGCACGGAGAACAGAAAGCATTCGGACAAAAGGCGTTGTCAAACTTCAGCCCCTGTTTCGCCAGTCGGTCAAGATTTGGAGTGTGAACCTCATGGTTCCCGTAACAGCCCAACGTCGCCGCCTGCTGGTTGTCCGTCATAATCAGAATGACATTCGGCTTTTCCATAACTCTTCCCTCAAACGTACTCGCGCCAATATTTCCTTGACGGAATCATGAAACATGAACTTGAATTCAAATTCAAGAAATTCAACTGGAGCCTCAATGGCCCTCGACCTCTCCAGAACAGTTGAGACGCTGCCCAAGCAAAAGCGCAGCCGCGCACGACGTGCGGCGATGATCGCTTACGGAGTTGAGCTGCTTAAAGACAGAGATGTTGAAGACGTCGCTATCGCCGAGATAACCGGCGCGCTGGGATATTCGACCGGATCATTTTATTCAGCTTTTACCGACAAATCGGCCTTCTTCATCGCCGTTCAACGAGAGGTGAACGACGTCGTTTGCAGCTGGATCGAAGATGAGATCGAAACGCGTGATCTAGATGACGTATCCCTTGCCCACCGGCTTGCGATTTGCGTCGATCTGACCCTTCGGTATTTCAGGGAATATCGCGGCGTTATGCGGTCGGCGCTTCGGTACGAGCAAAAAACACCCGACGCTTGGGCCTCGAACCGCACCTCTGCTCAGCGCATGACAGACGGCCTGGTCGCTGGCCTTTATGGCGATCAAAAACATCGAATGAACGTCGCTATTCAAATGGCTTTCGGGACGATGGTGAACTCCATGCTGCACGATCCAGGCCCGCTAAGGCTTCACGACGAAGCTTTCGGCAGGGAAGTGATCGGTGCCCTCACGCCATTTCTCGCAGATACGAATGACTAACAAAAAGGCGCAAAACGCCGACCGAACCTACAGGAGGACAAATTGAAAATCGTACCTATGACCCGCGCAATCGGCGCGGATATCTACGGCGCCGATGTGCGCAACAAAGACGATGTAAAGGCGATCAAGGACGCCTTCGCGCAATACTCGGTGATTTCGGTTCGTGACCAGAGCCTTTCACCAGAAGAGCATATCGATTTCGCCGAAGCGATTGGCCAGATCAATATCAACCGGTTTTTCACGCCTTTGGACACGCATCCAAACATTGCGATCGTGCTGAAGGAAGCTGACCAGCAAGGCGCGATTGGTGAGGAATGGCATACAGATCATTCCTACGATCAGGAACCCGCGCTTGGGTCGATCCTCAGCGCGATTGAGATGCCACAGGTCGGCGGCGATACAGCCTTTTCGTCAATGGCTGCGGCCTATGACGGGCTTTCAGACAAGTTCAAAGACATCCTCGACGGACTTGAGGCCTGGCACGGGACAGAACATGTCTTCGTTAACAGCCCTGCCGCCAAGAAGGCCCGCGCCGAAGGGCGTCTCAGCGCCAATCCAAATATCGAACCGGATGTAAAGCACCCTCTGATCATCAAACATCCGCTGTCAGGTCGAAAATGCATCTACGTGAACCCCCAGTTCACTGTTGGCATAGATGGCATGGCGAAGGGCGAATCCGATGCAATTCTGAACGGGATCTACAAGCACTGCGTCAGACCAGAATTCCAGTGCCGCGTTCGTTGGAAGGAAGGCGATCTGACGATGTGGGACAACCGGGCGACCTGGCACAAGGCGATCAACGATTATCACGGTCATCGCCGCTACATGCATCGGATCACGATCGAAGGCTGCGCGCTGGAAGCGGCGTAGCCGCCCCAGCCTCAGTACAACGACGAGTTAGGTAAGCTGACTACTGCGTGCGGCGACAGACCGGGCGCACACGATACCAAAGCAAGGCGCAACGACGCCAAGCCAAACATTCGGGCAAAGACCCGAAACAGGGAGAATGAAATGAAACGGATTCTTGCCGCCGCTGTTGCGGCTATTGTAGCCGCCTCTGCGGCTGATGCGCGTGAACTACGATCTGCTGGCGCTGCGCCTGAAGGGTCGCCATGGGGACAGATTTACAACGCCTTTACGGCAAAAGTCGCTGAGTTGAGCGGCGGGTCCCTGACCATCAAACACTTCCACGCCAGTCAGCTGGGTGATGAGCAGACGACAATCCGCCAGATCGCCCGCGGGCGGCTAGATATGGGCGCGTTCTCAAACACCGCTTCGTCCCTGCTGGTGCCAGAATTTGGCCTCTTGGCGTCACCTTTTGCGTTCAGCAATCTGGAGCAAGCCGATTGCGTCGCAGACGACCACCTGATCGATACATTTGGCGAGAAATTCGATGCTGCGGGCGTCCACCCCATCGCATGGTTCGAGGTTGGCCAGCAGATCATCTTCGCAAGTGAACCTGTCATTTCACCCGCAGACCTTGCAGGCGTAAAAATCCGCACGGCGCCAACCAAAACAGACACTTTGTTCATGGATGCGGCGGGCGGATCAGCAGTTCCACTTGGCACTACCGACACCATGCCAGCGCTGAAAACGGGCAACGTGACCGCCGCCACCTGGCCCGCAGTGTATGGCATGGCTGTGGGCTACCACAAAGTCGCAACCCATGTGACGCCAACAAACCACGTCCACCAGATCGGGTCTGTCGTAGTTTCAAACAAAACCTGGAATACGCTCAGCGCTGAAGAACAGGGCTGGCTGACCGAAGCTGCGGTTATCCTGAAAAGCCTGCGCAAAGCGATCCGCGGCGCCGAAGTTGCGTTGCTGGAGAAAATCAAAGGCGACGGCGCCACGGTCCACGCTTCCGACGATGCGGCATGGCGGGCGGTCGCGCCCGGCGTTCAGCCACGGATTGTTGAGGAACTTGGCGGCGATTCCGAAGCTACCTGGGCTGCAATCGGGGCGGCGAAAACTGCCTGCGGCGGCTAACAAAAACCTGCGCCGCGTTGCCCCAACCTGGCCGCGCGGCGTAGCCTTTTCCAGAAAGCTCTCCCATGGAAACTGCGAAGCAGACGCTACGCTTGCTGACACTTGCCGAAAGTATCGCCGCCACTCTCGCCTATGCAGTCGTGGCCAGTCTGCTGATCGGCGATGTGCTTGGTCGTGAGATTCTGGGCAAAGGCATCTTCGGCGCTCAGAAAATGGCGGTCTATGCAGCCATTGTGGCAGGGTTTCTGGGCCTTGCACTGGCGACGGCATCCAACATGCAATTGCGTCCGTCTTTCCTTGACCATGTTTTCAAGGGACCAATGACAGAGCGGATCGGCGATGGCGCCGCGGCGGCATTCTATTTCTTCATGGCTGTCATCGCGTTTCAGTTCATTATGTTATCGATGGAGTATCAGGATCGCGCCGCCGTGCTCTATTGGCTCCTTTGGCCGATCCAGCTGATCATTCCCTACGCGTTGTGCTCAACCGGTCTGCGCCATGCGCTTTTCGCCCGTTGGCCTGAACTGAAGCCTGCAGAACGAGGCGCTGTATGATCGCCGCATTCGGCCTTGTCGGCCTGACACTACTTCTCCTCGCCATTCGGCAGAACGTCGTGGTTATCCTGCTCACCGCCGCAGCCTATGTGCATATGCTGTGGGGCGACGGTCAGCTGACCTTTCTGATCGAAGATCTGTGGCTTAGCCTCGACAACGAAGTGCTGTTGGCGATCCCGATGTTCCTGCTTGCAGGCGCAGTAATGACCCGCGGATCAATCGCCAAGCGCCTGATTGATCTGGCCGTGGCGCTAACACGGCCAATTCCAGGCGGATTGGCGGTCGCGACGATCCTGTCCTGCGCGATCTTTGCTGCGATCTCAGGTTCATCCCCGGTCACTTTGCTGGCGGTGGGAACGATCTTGTACCCAGCGCTGATCCAGAATGGATATGGCAAACGCTTTTCGCTGGGCGCTCTGACGTCCGGCGGTACGCTCGGCATCATTATTCCACCATCCATCCCATTGATCCTTTACGGCATCGTGACCGAGCACTCGATTGCCGATCTCTTCGTCGCGGGCATTATCCCAGGGATAATGATCGCAACGGCGTTGGCGTTCTATTCCTACTGGGTGAACCGGAAAATGCCGTCAGAGCCGTTCAATCCGACGGAATTCACCAGCGCGTTGCGTGCAGGCGGTTGGTCAATGGCGCTGCCGGCGATTCTGCTGGGCGGCATCTATTCTGGCTATTTCTCTCCTACCGAAGCAGCCGCGGTCGCTTTGATCTACGCCCTCTTAGTTGAGATCGTAATCCACCGTGAGCTTAAACTGATCGATTTCTTCCGCACAGCGGTTGAGACATCAAAACTGCTTGGCATGCTGTTTCCCATCATCGCAGTAGCGCTATCGATCAAAACGCTGCTGACCATCGAAGGGGCGCCTCAGGCGCTGGCTGATTGGGTCACAACGATCAGCGATAACAAGATCATCTTCCTGCTGGCTGTGAATGTGCTGCTGTTGATCGTTGGCTGCCTGTTTGACGTGATCTCAGCCATCCTGATCCTGGCACCGCTGCTTTTAATTCCGGCAATGGCTTATGGAATCGATCCAATCCACTTTGGTGTGATCATGGTGATCAACCTTGAGATCGGTTTCCTGACGCCACCTTTGGGGCTGAATCTGATTGTCGCGATGACAGCGTTCCGCGCCAAGTTTGGTGAGGTTTGCCTGGCTGTCCTTCCGTTTATCTCAATCATCCTGCTGGTGCTGATGATCGTGACCTATGTGCCCGACACTGCACTGATATTCGTGCGTTAAGGTTTCTAGGTCACTCACATTACAGCGAAGCTGCAGATAGATCTCACTTTGGATCGGAAGCTGCGGATTACACCTGCATCTATCCTTTGCTCACGTCGCTCTAAGCGTTAGCATAAGGCTCTTGTTGGTTTGTTGAGCATGAGTTTTACGATCCTCTCAACGGCGTGGGGCCATGGGAAAAAATATTCTAGAATTTTGTTTGGGCGCTTTCGCTGGTGTGATTGCCCTCATGGCGCTTGCTTACATGTCAGTCGAAGTGTTGGGCGCAGGACCGGTTTCATTACAGCAACTAGCTGAAGAAGAACCTCAGATCCTGCCGGCGCCAATAAGACCTTTCGATCCGGACAGCACTCCGATCATTCTGATGGTTGAGCCGCAGCCAATCGCAGTATCAGAGCTTCATCCGTAAACAAAAAAGGCCCTCCCCCAATTAAGGGGAAGGGCCTTTCTTCTTTACAAAGATGGCTTGGGTTTAATGGCCCAGGATCTGGCTCAGGAACAACTGTGTGCGTTCTGACTGTGGATTGTTGAAGAACTCTTCCGGTTCATTCTGCTCAACAATCTGGCCCGCATCCATAAAGATCACGCGGTTGGCGACCTGACGGGCAAAGCCCATCTCGTGCGTCACGCAGATCATCGTCATGCCTTCTTCCGCAAGCTCGATCATGGTGTCGAGCACCTCTTTGATCATCTCAGGGTCAAGGGCGGATGTAGGCTCATCAAACAGCATGATCCGTGGCTTCATACAGAGCGAACGGGCAATCGCTACACGCTGCTGCTGTCCACCTGAAAGCTGACCGGGGTACTTGTCGGCCTGCTCAGGGATCTTCACCTTTTCCAGGAAGTGCATCGCTGTTTCATCCGCCTCTTTCTTGGGCGTTTTACGCACCCAAATCGGGGCCAGCGTGCAGTTTTCCAAGATCGTCAGATGGGGAAAGAGGTTGAAGTGCTGAAAGCACATGCCAACCTCTGCCCGGACCTTGTCGAGGTTCTTGAGATCCGAATTCAGTTCGGTTCCATCGACGATGATGTCACCTTTCTGATGTTCCTCAAGCCGGTTGATACAGCGGATCAGGGTGGATTTGCCGGACCCCGAAGGGCCGCAAACAACAATCCGTTCGCCGCGATTAACAGTCAGGTTGATGTCGCGCAGCACGTGGAAATCCCCGTACCACTTGTTCATCCCGTTAATCTCAATCGCGACCTCGTCCGAGACCTGCATTTTCGTTGTGTCAATCGAACGATCGACCATGGTTTCATGAGTGGCTTCAGCCATTTTATAGCTCCTTAACGGTGGTCGGTCGCGAGCTTGCGCTCGAGATATTGAGAGTACTTGGACATGCTGTAACAGAAGACGAAGAAGAACAGTGCGACGAAGCCATAAAGCTCCCACACGATACCGTTCCACGCCGCATCCGCGCGTGTCGTTGAGATCAGACCAAGCGGGTCGAGAAGACCGATGATGATCACCAGTGTCGTGTCTTTGAAGAGACCAATAAAGGACGACACGATGTTGGGGATCGAGATCTTCAGCGCCTGAGGCAGAATGATCAGCCGCATCGACTGGCCATATGTAAGCCCCATCGCATCCGCCGCTTCATACTGCCCTTTCGGAAGCCCAGCGATGCCGCCCCTGATCACCTCAGCCATATAGGCGGCTGAAAAGAGCGTGACCATGATGCAGACACGCAGGATGATATCAAAGGTGGTGCCTGGCGGCAGGAAGTAGTTCAAGAGAACTGACGCCACAAACAACAGCGTGATCAGCGGCACGCCGCGGATCGCTTCGATAAACCCAACTGAAATCGCCTTCACGATCATCAGGTCAGACTGACGGCCCAGCGCCAGCGCGATACCGATGGGAAGGGACGCCGCGATACCAACGAAACCAATGATTAGCGACAACATAAAGCCGCCCAGCTTATCGCTTTGGATTTCCTGCAAGCCAATCGGGATGGCCGAATGGATCGCAGTTTCAAGCGGAGACACCGCAAGCATCATCCAGAGGGTGATGAAGAAGATACCGGTAAGGACCGAAACAAGCGGTCCAAACGCCTCCCCCACCACAGCTTTGAACGTATTGCCGCCTTTAGCGATGATCAGACCACCTATGACCAAACCGGCGATGATTGCTAAAGGACCCCAGATTGAACCACCCCAAATCAGCAGGAAGCCGATCAGCGGGTAGACTGCCGTCAACGCCAGCAACTGACGCGGCGCGCGTTCAACGAGGACCGGTGCAAGCGCTACGATCAGCAGGATGAAGGCCAGAGTTGGACGCCAGTACAGCTCAGGCGGATAGAAGCCAAAGACGAATTGCCAGCGACGTTCAACTAGAACGGCGAAACAGGCGCCTTCCGCTTCTGCCCGGCACCCTTTGAGAGACATCTCTTCCGGGAACCACGAGCTGTTTATCAACCAGGGCAGAATTTCATATGCCAGGGCGAAGACAACAAACAGGGCCATGATGGTGAGGATCGAATTGACGGCGCCTGAGAACAGATTGTCTTTCATCCACTTCACCGGGCCCACAGCGTTTGAGGGCGGCGGTGAAGCGGGGATCTGTCCATCAGCGACGAATGCGATGGGGTTCTTACTCATATCACCGCTCCTTCAGTTTCGTGCGTTCGTTGTAGACATTCATCACGAATGAGATCGAAAGCGAGACGATCAGGTAGAACGCCATCAGCAGAAGCAGCGTCTCCATCTCTTTGCCGGTCTGGTTCAGCGTGATGCCACCCAGCGTGCCCGTCGCATCCATATAACCTACCGCAATCGCCAGAGACGTATTTTTGGTGAGGTTAAGATACTGCGAGATCAGCGGCGGGACGATGACGCGCATCGCTTGAGGCAGAACCACCAAGCTTATCGTGCGGCCCGGCTGCATACCCAATGCAAACGCGGCTTCCGTCTGGCCTTTGGAGACCGCCTGAATGCCCGCCCGAACGCTTTCAGCAATGAAAGCGCCGGTATAAAGGCTCAACGCGATCCAGAGACCGATGAAACTGTCGCGGACATAAGTGCCGCCCTCAAAGTTAAACCGGCCGAGAGAGGCGGTTCCAAGGTGAAAACCAAGAGCAAACAAAACAACAATCACTGGAACAAGGGTAACCGCAAGCCGAGGCAAAAGAACTTTCGGGCGAACTCCAGTCACAGCCTGTTTATCACTGGCCCATGCTCGAATTCGTCCAGAGATGAATAAGCTTACGATGATCACAAAAATAATGAGGAGAAGATCCTTTGAAACGTTGAATAGCCCAAAATCGACATCGCCACGGCTTCGGGAAAACAGTACTTCAGGGAAATAGAAGCCTCGATTTGTAATGATCAGAGCTGACGAATAGAACCCGTCCCGCAGAAGCTTTGCGTCGCCCTGCCCATCCGCTAGAGCACTGCCCAGGATATCACGCGGCGCCGACATGGCTTCGCACTCACCAGTAGAAACTTGTCTCAGCCCTTCTTCGACAGAAGGAACCAAACTGTAGCTAGCATTGATTTCTTTGTCTGAAAAAGCTTTCGCCATATCCGAAGAAGGACCGTAGCCGTCCAGATGACAGATCGAGCCGCCATCGAGCGCTTTGACGTTGTTCACGCCGCCACCCTGTGCGACGACGATGCCCTGCGCACCAACTTTGTAATCTTTGATCTCGGGCGCGCTTTCGTTAACGACGGCGGTGACGATGATGATCCAAAGAAGGACCGGAACGTTCCGGAAGCCTTCGACATAAACGCTCATCAACCGGGCGACGATCCAATTGCTGGATAGGCGACCAACGCCGGCCAGAACACCCAGCACTGTCGCTGTTATACAACCAACAACCGCAAGGATCAGCGTGTTTAGGATGCCCATCACGGCGGCGCGGCCATGGGTCGACTGCGAGGTGTACTCAAGCAGCCGCTGGTTCACGTCATAGCCTGCAGTCGACCAGAGAAAGCTGAAGCTGAACTCTTTGCCGAGCGCGGCGAGATTCTGAATGGTGTTATTGATAAGCCAAGCGAAGGCGAGCATCAGCGCAAACATGGCGACGATCTGGATCGTCGCGCCGCGATATCGCGTATCGTAGATTAACTGGCTTAGTCGGAAACCCTCCGACGGGGCGTTTGTCCTTGTTGCGGACATAATGCGGACCCCCTGCTGGTCACTTTATTGCTTAGTAGGAAGCAAGAAGGCGCGCTTCTCGGGTGAAAAGCGCGCCTTCAAATCTTAGTCCGTCAGATCAACGGAATGGCGGAGAGTAGATAAGACCGCCATCGGTCCACTGAGCGTTCAGACCGCGTGCAAGGCCAATCGCAGTAGATTCGCCGATGTTCGCTTCGAAGATCTCAGCGTAGTTGCCTGCAACGCCGATTGCGGCGGCTGCCCAACCAGCTTCCAGACCCAGCATTGCGCCTAGATCACCTTCGGTGCCGAGCAGACGCTTAACTTCCGGGTTGTTGGAAGAATTCGCCAGCTCAGAAGCGTTGGCTTTGGTTACGCCCAGCTCTTCAGCTGTGATCAGTGCGTTCAGTGTCCAGCGAACGATGTCACCCCACTGGTTGTCGCCATGACGTACGAGCGGGCCGAGAGGCTCTTTAGATACGATTTCTGGCAGCAGCATGTGAGCGTCAGGATCTTCGAACGTAGCGCGCGTTGCGGCCAAGCCAGAAGCGTCCGTTGTGTAGACGTCACAAGCGTTCGACAGATACTTCTGCTGAGCTTCAGCATTGGTTTCAATCGGAACAGGCTCGTAAGAAATCTTGTTGGCACGGAAGTAGTCGGCCAGGTTGAGCTCAGTCGTCGTACCGGTCTGGATGCAAACCGTTGCGCCGTCGAGATCTTTGGCAGAGGTGACGCCCAATTCGGTCGGGACCATGAAGCCCTGACCGTCGTAGTAGTTCACGCCAACGAATTCAAAGCCGAGGTCAACGTCACGGCTGAAAGTCCAAGTCGTGTTACGGGCCAGAACGTCAACTTCACCAGATGCAAGCGCGGTGAAGCGGGTTTTGCCAGTTGTTGGAACGAATTTGACGGCATCGGAGTCGCCAAGAACGGCGGCTGCAATTGCGCGGCAGACCGAAACGTCGAAGCCTGCCCAAACGCCGTTAGCGTCTGGCGCTGCGAAACCGACGAGACCAGTGGAAACGCCACATTTCAATTCGCCCGCCGCTTTCACGTCGTCCAGCGTGCCTGCAGAGGCCGTACCAGCGGCAAATGCTGCAACAGCTGCTGCACCAAGAAGGTGAGTGGTTTTCATAAGGTAATCCTTTTCCCTGATAGTTCCGCCCCTCCCTCGAGGCGGATTTTTGCTTTTGGTTTGCCCAACTTCATTGCACTGCAACAAACGTCCAAGCGGTTGGAGTGTGAACATCTGTGCATTCACGCGTCAAGAGGTTCGCCCAGCTGTGCAATTCAACAAATTTGTGTCTCGCAGACCTTTAAACCCCTTAATGGGTCACAGTGACTGACCTTAACGTAAAGAGAGCCGCGGGCTATCGCATTGTTTCGGCGACGGAATCGTTGGCTTAGGCAAGGTGTGATCTTTATTATCCGCTCGTCCAACACAGTCTTTTCACGCTTTTGGTCTGAGTGAATTCTGAAATTCACTTGCAACCAAATGGATATAGGTCACAACATATGACCTATATATATTCACCATACTTGCGATTCACAGGGAAATTTTGGGTTTTCTGACGCTTGCCCGCGCCAAAGTGTTTCGAATCAGCACCCCCAAACGCGCAACTCATTGCGTCCTTAACCTTAAAGTTCTTCCGTAATCGTCAGATCGACCTCGCTTTTTCGCCCTCAATTCATCGATGGCTGTGCTTACGAGGACACTCAACCTCGAGATCTCAATTTTCGGTACTTTTCCTGCGCACTGGTCACCTTCCGTGCTTGAAACCTAAAGGGGACTAGATCATCCTGGCGCAATCTTTGGATTAGGAGGCTGGAATGCGGCTTACCGCACTTATTAGCGCGTTTGGACTAACGGCGATGTTTGGCGCCGGGGCTGAGGCCCAGTCGCTGGCTTGTGGCGGCGAATACATCATCAAAAAAGGTGACACTCTGCAGCAGGTCACCCGAATGGCTTATGGTGAGGGTCTGTCATGGAAATACCTCTATAACGCCAACAAATCTGTAGTTGGTTCGAAGCCGTCTTTGATCGAAATTGGCATGAAGATCAAAGTTCCGTGCCGACGCGGACAGACGCCAGGCGCAACTGTGCAGGCGGCAAGGACATCGGCTGCTAGTACGACTGCGACTGTAACCACGACCACCGACACGGCAACTACACAAGCAGCGCCTGCAAGCCCTACCGCGCCGATTGTTACTGGCGATAGTCGATCCCCGATGCTTCGCTTGGTGACAGCCAGCAACTACGCACCCTTCCATGATCAAAATGACGCCAATGGGGGAATGCTGACTGAGATGATAGCACAAGCTTTGACCACTGTGATGCCTGCTGAAAAATTCCGGATCGACTTCATCAATGACT
Source organism: uncultured Paracoccaceae bacterium (assembly GCA_938092015.1). Classification (GTDB taxonomy): domain Bacteria; phylum Pseudomonadota; class Alphaproteobacteria; order Rhodobacterales; family Rhodobacteraceae; genus Pikeienuella. The sequence goes on along the minus strand of CALKOT010000013.1, from coordinate 4,492 downwards.
GGAGTTCTCACTTAGAGCCGCTGATTTCAGATCGCTCTTACGATTTTGCGCTCTCGTGGTTCAAGCCCAATTGTTCGGTCGCCGATAAGCTTGGTGAAGGTTCGCGTTTCCGTTGCGAACGGCTCGTCTTTTCGGACCCGTTATTTGAACAGATCATAGCATATTTCACTCGCTCAGGCGAAGCAAACGTTCCAGCGACCCACGCTGACCTTCTCGGGCGCACAATATGCCGACCTGCAGGCTATTCGATGTTCATGCTTGAAGAGCATGATCTTGTTGCGCCGAACGTCACGATGGTCACGCCATCAAATCCAACCGATTGCATGGAGATGTTAATCGAGGGCGAAGTTGACGTTGTCGTAGTTGCGTCCACAGATGCAGACGACGCCATTTCGACCCTCAACATATCTGCGAAGGTAGAAGAGCAGTCACAGCTAGCTTCGGTTATTACGCTGCATGCTGTTACGTCTGTAGATAACCCTCAAAAAGAGCAACAGATGACGCTGCTCAACAAGGGCATTCAGAATGTTCGTGAAAGCGGTAAATGGTTTGAAATCGTGCAACGCCATTTGGTCGCGCACACTAGGAAAAAAGCTCAGAACTAATCGCTTTACCAAATTTGTAACGCCAAAAACGGGCCCTTGCACTCAGGTGCGAGGGCTTTTTTTTGTTTAACTTTTGGGTGAAGGCGCAGCGGCATTTCGCAATTCGAAAAAAACCAGGGCACCGCTCACCTAGCTGTTCATTACGGGGTTTGAATTGTATTTTTCAGACCAAAATACGAACAAATAATTGCAGCTCAAAATTTTTAACTCTTAATTTCAATAACTTAACATTGCCTTCACATGCGAAAGGTTTTTAGACCAGTCGCCTATCATGCGACCCAGGCGGGCTTTCTTAAGCGGTCCGGGCCAATTCGATTAATCTGGCGGCCTGCACGAATTCCCTGGCCTTATAGGCGGCCTGCGCGGCAGCCTCATCATCCACGCCCCACTGATCTTCCTGCCAAATATGATCCACCCGGCTGGTCGCCCAACCCTCTTCCAGTGTCATATGATCGGCGGCTACAGCCAGCCCAATGATGAGGGACCCTGATAGGGCTACAAGATCATAAAGGCCGGTCAGCTCAAACGGGTCATGCCGACGAACCGCAGCTGTCAGCGCATCCTGCCCCTCTTTCGGCTGTGACATATGTATGACGCCAACAGTCGTAATCAGACGCGCTTTCAGGTGCGTGGCCGACCATTCCAGCAATGGATCCCAAGCTGCGGTCTGCCGGGTAATCAGCCCTGCGGGCGCCTCAGCCCGATAGCAGATCAGATCGGACCCACCGTACTCAGCAACCATATCGGCGACGGCATCATATTCCGGCATCGTCCGGTCCAGCGCTGTGTTGACCGATTTGGTAATCGGCATGGCGGCGGGTTTGATCTCACCGTCTTGACTGTCCCACTCTGCGGCGGCGGCCTCAGCCAGCGCTTTGGTCGGCGTCGCAAAGGGCCGCTTGGCGGGGGTTTTGATCAGCTTTCCATCAAGCGAGACCGACCAGCCAGCTTCAACTTCAGCCACATCAACCGATTTGTAGAACCGCTTCACAAGGGCGTCTCCAGCAGGTCTGCCAGCGCTTTGGGCGCCGACACCATACAATCATGTCCCGCCGCAATCTCACGCATGCCCCACCCATAGCCCTTAGCCCGCTCACGATCGTTCGCCAAAGGGCTATACCAGGGGTCTGTGCAAGCGATGTATTCTACGAACAGCCCTGCGCCCGGCGGGCCGCTGATCTCAAGCGGCGTTTCCATCGTGTTGAACGGATGCGGCGTCATCATCCGCTCTATCCAATCAGCATCATCAGGATCGGTGATACCCATCACCACCGCAGGCGGCGGTGGCAAGCTGAGACCGCCATCATTGTCGTCCGCCAGCTGTCTGCGCAACGCGGCGACATCAACCGGTTTGTTGGATAGCGGCGTTTCACCGGCCTCAATGACCGCTGCATCCAGATAGACGAGCCGCTGGACCCGGTCGGTCATCTTATCAGCGGCATAAGAGATCGAAGCGCCGCCAAAAGAATGGCCGACCAGCACAACGTCATCAAGCTCTTCAAACTTTAGGTGATTGACGATGTCCTCACCAAAAGTAGTCAGTGTGATGTCCTTGGACAAAAGGTGCGACTTTTCACCGACGCCAGTTTGGGTCGGCGTCGTCACGCTGTGCCCACGTTCACGCAGGATACTAGCGACACGAGACCAGCACCAACCGCCATGCCAGGCACCATGGACAAGCACGAAAGTCGTCATTGTTCATCCTCAAATGGGTCAGCGGCAGCTTCGTCATCGACCTGCCAGCCAAAAAAGTCCCAGCTGTTTTTCATGTGCTCAGGCATTTCAGCCACCAATCGTAATTTTCGAGATGGATCAGCAGGATGCGGCAACACAAGGGATCGCGCGTGCAAATGCAGCTTTCGGCTGATAGACCCACCCAGTTGTGAACCCCATCCGTCCCCTTCGTTGGTCGAGCTGTTGCCACCGTATTTGCCATCACCCACGATGGGATGGCCGATTTCAGCCATATGAGCGCGCAACTGATGCGTGCGCCCTGTGATCGGTCTAAGCGCAACCCATGACGCCCGCTGGGCCGCGGCCTCTACTACGGAATAATCCGTAGTGGCGCGTTTAGCGCCTTCAGTCGACGGCACTTCATCAGGGTGTATACAGCGCATTTTTTCGGCGCCCTTCCCCCCGAGTTTGATCAGACCAAACCGGATCGTCGCCCGACGGGGCCGTGGGGCGCCAGCGACGGCCGCCCAATAGGTTTTAAGGGTCTCGCGACTTTGAAACGCTTTCGACAACGCCGTCGCCGCGGGGCCGGATCGGGCGAGCAAGATCAGACCCGATGTGTCTTTATCCAGACGGTGCACCAACCGTGGTGCGTCATCACGTTCAAATTTAAGGGCCTCTGTTAGTCCATCCAGATGCAGAATCTGTTTGGAACCGCCTTGCGTCGCCAATCCCGGCGGCTTGTTGATCGCGATCAGATGGTCATCTTTGTAGATCACCGCCTCACGGATCATCCGGGCGTTCGCATGGCTAACTGATGAGGGTACAGATCGCGCTTCACCCTTTTCGGCAGGCAGTGGCGGTACGCGGACAGATTGGCCAGACTCTACCCGGGTTGAGCTTTTAACACGCCCACCCTCAACACGTACTTCACCTTTGCGGCACATCTTCTCGATGCGCCCCTGTTGAAGTTGCGGAAAGCGTTTGCGCAGGAACCGATCCAACCGCTGTTGACCTTCTTCGTGCCCGACCACGATCATCTGAACGCCACTCATGACATTGCCCTTCCGGCCCAGAGGCCAATCATCAACGCAAAGATCGACAACCCAACAGAGCCGCCAATGTAGACAACAGACGCAGCCACCCTGCCCCGTTCGATTAAGTAAAGCGCTTCCAGTGAAAAAGCTGAAAACGTTGTGAATCCGCCAAGAACGCCAGTCATCAAAAACAGATACATCCGATCATTGCCCTCCCGCTCAAGAAGCGCCGCTGCGGCGAACCCCATGATAAGCGACCCCGCGACATTCACAAAAAGCGTTCCATACGGGAAACCCGGCCCTAATAGGCGCAGTGCTGCAGTAACGCTGAGATACCGCAGAACGGCGCCAAGCGCGCCACCAATTGCAATGACTGTAAGAGTGACTGGCATGGTCGCATGAAAGCCGCCGCGCCCTGCTTGTCAAGCGCGGTGCATATTCTCTCTAGGCTCTGGACTCATAACCAAAACAACACCGCTGCCGCGAGGGCGATGGCAGATAGAAAGATTATGGGGCATCTGTCGTAACGTGTCGCGACCCTGCGCCAGTCTTTCAACCGTCCAAACATGTTCTCAATCTTGTGACGGCTTCGATAAATCTTGGTGTCATGTTGGATGGCGTCTTTCCGGTTCCGCCGCGATGGGATGCAGGGTTTGATGCTCTTTTCTTTCAAGCCCTCACGGAACCAATCGGCGTCATAGCCGCGATCCGCCAGCATCCAATCGGCAGAAGGCAGTGAGGGTAAGAGCGCCCTTGCGCCGATGTAATCGCTGACATTCCCCGCAGTCAGAAATAGTTGGATGGGACGACCCACCGCATCGATCACAGCATGGAGTTTGGAGTTCAGGCCACCCTTGGTGCGGCCAATGAGGCGTCCACGCCCCCCTTTTTAAGCCCCAAAAAGGCGAATAAGCAGATCACCTGAGATCATTGGGAAGTCCGCAGCACTGCGCATTCGCCGCAGCATGGTTCGGCAGCTGGATCGTCCAGGTGCAGTTTCTGAAGAAATCGCTCTTTCACTCGCGTCACGCCATAGCTGTAATCGGCGGAGCAATACTCGACCACGGTAGCGGCGGCCCAATGCGGTCGCGGGCGGCGTAAAAGTCGGCCACTTTTGCCCTTTCACCTGATGGGAGGGCTTTGGGATATTCACCGTGGAATTGTATTTGAAGGTTC
>CALKOT010000012.1 GCA_938092015.1 uncultured Paracoccaceae bacterium | reverse complement strand
GTCACAAGAGCTCATGCCCCGGATCGATAATCGCCTCAAGGGCACTGCGGAACAGGTCGCCGTTTGGCGTTTCTAGCTTTTGCGGGCGCATCACGAACCTCAATGTTCAATCTCAACAATGGGATCGAACCACATCGGAGTCAGCAAAGGAGTCCCTCGCGTGCACGTGCGTAAGAAATCGCAAGCTTTTGAGCTGACCCCCGGCCAAACCTTGCTAATCTCTATACTTGAAAAATTGAATTATCTGCGTGGTTCCATAGGCTTATGCGAAAATCACAGGCGACTACCGACTTCGCCGGCGTGATCCTGAAAGATCCGCTCCCGTTCGTCGCTTGCATGGTCGTCGCAATCCTGATCCTCTGCCTCTTCCCCGGCATCGCTACATGGCTGCCGGACGCCGTGATGGAGTCGAGGTTCGGGTGAAACTGTGTTTTGAGACAGACCGCCTGCAGTTCGATCCCCTATCGCTGGATGACCTCGACCTCACCGTTGAGCAATTTGGCGATCCTGAGGTCGTGAAACACGTCGCCGACCGGACCTACACTGAGGCCGAACTGATCGAGGAACTGCCCCTCTACATCCGCCGCGCCGGTGATGGTTGCATCGGAATTTGGCGGCTGACCGAAAAGGCGACGGGAGAGAAAATCGGCACCGCCATCCTCCTCCCCATGCCGATCGAGAAGGACGATACGGATTGGGGCCTGCTCGACGGCGGCGATATTTCGGACGGAGACATCGAGGTTGGCTACATCCTGAAACGCTCCGCCTGGGGCAAGGGGTTTGCGACCGAGGCATGCACGCGAATGCTGCGCTTTGCGTTCGAGGCCACGCCGCTGGATGTCGTTGTCGCTTGCACGGCGACAGACAACACCGCTTCGCAGCACGTTCTGACCAAATGCGGGATGAAACCGCTGGGCACGATCCACGCCTATCAGGAAGACATCCCCGGCTTTCGCATCACGAAAGATGAATGGCGCCGCCTGTGAAGCCATGGCCTTCCCCGACAACCCTTGTCATAACTAACGAATGCTCCGCTTCGCCTTCCAACGCCTGATATCGCTGACCCTCTCGCTGATCGTCGCCAGCGTGGTGATCTTTGCAGTGGTTGAGGTGATCCCCGGCGACCCCGCATCCTACATGCTGGGCTTGAACGTCGCCGAAGACACAGTCGCCGCGCTGCGCGAAGAACTGGGGCTGAATGTCAGCCCGTTTGAGCGCTATTTCACCTGGATCACCGGTATGCTGGTCGGCGATTTCGGCACCTCCTACACTTATCGCGTCCCGGTGGCTGAGCTGATCGGCGACCGCCTCTGGATCTCACTCCCCCTGACGATCTACGCCCTGGTGCTATCAACCCTGATCGCCTTTCCCGCAGGCATCATCGCCGCCGCCAAACGTGGCGGCGCGGGCGATATCGGCGTCATGGGCTTTACCCAGCTGGGTGTCGCCATCCCGAATTTCTGGTTCGCGATGCTGCTGGTCATCGTCTTCGCCATTAATTTGCGCTGGTTTTCGGCAGGTGGATTTCCGGGCTGGGACGAAGGGTTCTGGCTGTCGGTCAAATCCCTCACCCTGCCCGCCATCGCCCTGGCCTTGCCGCAAGCATCGATCCTGGCTCGCGTGATGCGATCATCCCTCTTGGACACGCTGGACGAAGACTTCATCCGCACCGCCCGCGCCAAAGGGCTGTCGCGTCGGCAAGCCCTGTGGCGTCATGCGCTTCGCAACGCACTGATCCCGGTGCTGACAATCATAGGCCTCCAGTTCAGCTTCCTCATGGCCGGCGCAATCATCATCGAGAACGTGTTCTTCCTGCCTGGCCTCGGCCGCCTGATCTTTCAAGGCATCACTCAGCGCGATCTGATCGTGGTGGAAAGCGTCGTCATGATCCTCATCTTCGCAGTCATCCTCGTCACATTTCTGGTGGACCTCGCTTATGCTTGGGTCGATCCAAGGCTCCGCCGAAGATGATCAAAGCAATCCTCACAAACTGGTCCGTCCGCATCGGCGGTCTCCTGTCTCTGATCTTCGTCGCAGGCGCGCTGATCAGCTTTGTCTGGACGCCGTTCAATGTCGAAACGCTCACAATCAAGGAAAAGCTGCAAACGCCAAACCTCACCTACTGGTTCGGAACCGACCACTTTGGCCGAGACATCTTTTCAATGGTCATGGTCGGCGCCCGCACCTCCATCGCCGTGGCAATCGTCGCGGTCGGCATCGGCATCCTCCTCGGCGTGCCCCTCGGCCTCGCCGCCGCAGCACGGCGCGGAGGACTGCTGGATGAGCTGATCATGCGAACGAACGACCTGATCTTCGCTTTCCCCTCCCTCGTCATCGCCATCCTGATCACTGCCGTATTCGGCCCCGGCGCGGTCAATGCGATCATCGCGATCGGCATCTTCAACGTACCGGTCTTCGCCCGCCTCTCGCGCGGAGCAGCCCTATCCCTTTGGGCGCGAGATTTCGTCATGGCGGCGCAAGTCGCAGGCAAATCAGCTGCCCGCATCTCGGCCGAGCATATCCTGCCCAACATCCTGAACCTTCTGATCGTGCAAGGCACCATCCAGTTCAGTCTCGGCATCCTCGCCGAAGCGGGGCTAAGTTACGTCGGCCTCGGCGCCCAGCCACCGATCCCGTCATGGGGCCGGATGCTAGCGGAAAGCCAGACGATGATTTCCTTCGCGCCGCACATCGCCATCTTCCCCGGCATGGCCATCGCCCTCACGGTGCTGGGCCTCAATCTGATGGGCGACGGTCTGCGCGATGTGTTCGACCCACGGCTGAGGCGCGCGCGATGAGCCTCCTCTCAATCCAGAACCTATCGCTCACCATACACGGGACGTCGATCCTGAAGGACGTGAGCCTCGACATCGCGCCAGGCGAAGTCTTCGGGATCATCGGCGAGTCAGGCTCCGGCAAATCTATGACCGCCTTTTCCGTCATGAGTCTCGCGCCAACCGGCAGCGAGGCTACGGGTAAGATCACACTGAACAGCGACGACCTTTTGGCCAAGTCCGAGGCCGCGATGTGCGCCGTTCGCGGCGCCGATATCGGCATGGTGTTTCAGGAACCGATGACAGCGCTCAACCCCGTCCAGACCATCGGCGATCAGGTGGCTGAGACCGGGATCATCCATGGGCTGCCCAAGGCCGAGGCCCGCGCGAAAGCCCGCGAGGCGCTCAACCGCGTCGGACTCCCTGAAGACCGCTTTCCGATGGACCGTTACCCGCACGAACTGTCCGGCGGGCAGCGCCAACGCGTCGTCATCGCGATGGCCATCGCGCTGCGCCCCAAACTGCTGATCGCGGATGAACCGACGACCGCGCTGGACGTGACCACGCAAGCCGAAGTGATCGACCTGCTGAAGGGTCTTGTCGATGAGTTCGGCATGGGCCTGATGCTGATCACCCACGACCTCGCGCTCGTATCCGGCGTCGCCGACCACATCGCGATCATGCGTCATGGCGAGATCGTGGAAACTGGCGAAACCAAAGCCGTCTTCGCCGAGATGAAGCACCCTTACACCCGCGCCCTCTTCGCCGCCTCAAGCCATGAGCCGGAGCGGGAAGGTGACGTCATCGAGGATACCCCGGTGTTGGAGGTGCAGAACCTCATCCGCGACTACACCTTGCCGCGCGCAGCGCTGCTCGCCAAACCCAGCCATCATCGCGCTGTCGATGGCGTCAGCCTGACGATCCGCAAGGGCGAAAACCTTGGGCTGGTGGGCGAAAGCGGCTGCGGAAAATCTACTCTCACACGTGCCATTCTGGGGCTGGAGCCTGCGCAAGGCGGCTCAATCAAAGTGATGGGTGAAACGGTCACCGCCGACCTGTCCCTCGCCACCCGCCGCCGGATGCAGGTCGTGTTTCAGGACCCCTATGGCAGCTTCAACCCCCGATGGCGCATCGACCGGCTGATCACCGAGCCCTTCCACTTGCTCGACAGCCCGCCGACTGGCGCGGCGCGGGATCAGGCGGTGGCCGAAGCGTTGACGAATGTGGGCCTTGGCCAAGATGACGCCGAAAAGTACATCCACGAGTTTTCCGGTGGTCAGCGCCAGCGCATCGCCATCGCCCGCGCGCTGATCATCAAGCCTGATCTGATCATCCTGGATGAGGCTGTTTCTGCGCTGGATGTCTCGATCCGGGCGCAAATCCTCGACATGCTGGCGGAGCTGTCAGACAAGCTGGCGCTCAGCTACCTGTTCATCAGCCACGACCTTAGCGTGGTGCGGGCTGTGACTGACCGCGTGCTGGTGATGCAGGCTGGGAAGATCGTTGAGGAAGGCGAAACTGAAGCGGTGTTTCAGAACCCTCAGCACCCTTACACGCGGCAGCTGATTGCGGCCGCGCCGGTGTTGGAGAGCGCTTGATTACAACAGCGGTCTCGGCCGGCATCCGTGCAAAAGCTTTCACATGTGAAAGGAAATCTAACCTATTGTTTTATATAGATACGTAGTGTGAATGACACAATTTGTTCGTTTTATGTTCCGCAATATTCAGCCTATGTCGCCACTTTCCACCCCACAACTTCAAACGACCAAAGCCCACTTTCTTTGCCGATTTGGCAAGCTGACGCCGTGCCACCATCAACCCCCTTTGTGTTGACTGCGATTGCGGTGTTAGGACTGGCTTCAACATTCGGGACGCCGCGCTTCTGCGCGTAGAGGAGAACTGTGACATGTGGCAATTCTGGGTAGACCGCGGCGGCACCTTTACCGATATCGTCGGGCGCAAACCGGATGGTGAAATCGTCACGCACAAGCTGCTGTCTGAAAACCCAGAACAGTACCGCGATGCTGCAGTTCAGGGCATCCGTGACTTGCTGGGTCTGGCCAAGGGCGCCGCAATCCCCGCTGGCGTGATCGAAGCGGTCAAGATGGGTACAACCGTCGCCACCAATGCTCTGCTAGAACGCAAAGGCGATCGTACGCTTCTGCTGATCACCAAAGGCTTTGGCGACTTGCTGCGCATTGGCTATCAGGCGCGGCCGTCGCTGTTTGATCTGGAAATCAAACTGCCAGAACTGCTATATGAGCGCGTAGAAGAAGTTGAAGAGCGGCTTGATGCGGCAGGCGAGGTTGTCACACCGCTAGACGAAACCGCCGCCCGCGCCGCGTTGAAAGCCGCAAAGGCTGACGGGATCGAAGGCGTCGCCATCGCCTTTATGCACGGCTATCTGAACCCCGGCCATGAAGCGCGGATTGCTGCGATTGCAGTTGAAGAAGGGTTCACGCAGGTGTCGACCTCGCATCAGATCTCTCCGCTGATGAAACTGGTCAGCCGCGGCGATACTACCGTGGTCGATGCATACCTTTCACCGATCCTCCGCCGCTATGTGAACCAGGTTTCTGACGAACTGGGCGGTGAAGATGGCGCACGGCTGATGTTTATGCAGTCGAATGGCGGACTGACCGATGCGCGCCTGTTCCAGGGCAAGGATGCAATCTTGTCTGGTCCAGCTGGCGGCGTTGTTGGCATGGTGAAAACCGGCGAACTTGCAGGCCATGACCGGCTGATCGGTTTTGATATGGGCGGTACGTCCACTGACGTTTGTCACTATGCCGGCACGTATGAGCGGTCCTTTGAGACAGAGGTTGCCGGCGTTCGCATGCGCGCGCCAATGATGAACATTCACACCGTCGCGGCGGGTGGCGGGTCGATCCTGTTCTATCGTGATGGCCGCTTTCAGGTTGGCCCCGAAAGCGCCGGCGCGAACCCCGGTCCTGCCTGTTACCGTCGTGGTGGACCGCTGACTGTAACTGATTGCAACGTGATGCTGGGCAAGCTGCAACCACATCATTTCCCGTCCGTCTTTGGGCCCAACGCTGATGAGGCGCTGGATGTTGATGTCGTGCGTGAGAAGTTCGAAACGCTGGCGGGTGAGATTTTAGAGGCGACAGGCGAAGCCCGCCGTTCCCCCGAAGATCTTGCGGAAGGCTTCCTGCGCATCGCCGTGGAAAACATGGCGAACGCAATCAAGAAAATCAGCGTTCAGCGCGGCTATGATGTCACCGCTTACACCCTGCAGTGCTTTGGCGGCGCAGGGGGACAACACGCCTGTCTCGTAGCCGATGCGCTGGGAATGGAGACGGTTTTTGTCCACCCTTACGCAGGCGTTCTATCAGCTTACGGGATGGGCCTTGCTGAGATCCGCGCAATGCGGGAACGGCAATTCGAACGATCGCTCAGCGATTATGCTGACGCGGTCGCCGGGCTTGATGAGCTGGCGGCAGAGGCCCGCGCTGAGGTTGTCAGCCAGGGCGTTGAAGACGGCGTTATCACATCCGAATTGCGCGCCCATTTGCGTTACAGCGGATCGCACCAATCCCTTGAGATCGATTTTGGCACGCCAGAGGAATTGCGGGAACGCTTCGATGCCGCGCACAAGGCCCGCTACGGGTTCTCGCACGGCGACAAGGATATCATTGTTGAGGCGTTGTCGGCTGAGGCGATTGGCGGCGCGTCAGACGTGGCCGACCAAACATTCAGCCAGACTGCAGGCTCACCTGACCCGGTCGACACAGTCGCTGCGGTGATGGAAAGTGAGGCCCGACAGATTGCACTTTATGATCGGGACAAAATGCTGCCCGGTCAGGCAATCGACGGCCCTGCGATCATCAAGGAACCCACTGGCACCAATATCATCGAACCCGGTTGGCGCGCTGCGGTGAACGAATACGGCCATCTGATCCTGACCCGCACCACACCGCTGGAACGGGCCGAGTCCGTTGGCGCCAGCGCCGACCCGGTAATGCTGGAAGTGTTCAACAACCTCTTCATGTCTATCGCCGAACAGATGGGCGCGACACTGGCCAACACTGCCTATTCGGTGAACATCAAGGAACGGCTGGATTTTTCCTGCGCTCTCTTCGATCCGACCGGCGGGCTGGTTGCTAACGCCCCTCACGTACCGGTGCATCTGGGGTCGATGTCAGAATCCATCCGCACTGTCATCCGGCTGAACCCGGACATGAAAAAGGGTGACGTGTTCGTCCTGAACGCGCCCTTCAATGGCGGCACGCATTTGCCCGATGTCACGGTGATCACGCCAGTCTTTGACGAGGCGGGCAAGGACGTTCTGTTCTACGTCGCCTCGCGCGGACACCATGCGGATATTGGCGGCAAGACGCCTGGATCAGCCCCACCAGACTCAAGTCATATTGAAGAAGAAGGTGTTCTAATCGACAACTTCAAGATGGTCGACGGTGGCGTGTTGAGGGAGGCTGAGACGCGGGCCCTGCTCGCATCCGGCAAGTATCCTTGCCGCAACATCGATGAGAATATGGCCGATCTGGCCGCGCAGGTCGCAGCGAATGAAACCGGCGTGCGTGAAGTAGAAAAGATGATCCGCCAGTTCGGCCTACCCATTGTCCACGCCTACATGACCCACGTCCAGGACAATGCCGAAGAATGCGTCCGCCGCGTGATCACCGCCCTGAAGGACGGCCATTACGATTACGAACTGGATAATGGCGAATTCATCCGTGTCGCGATCCGCGTTGACCGCGAAAACCGGCAGGCGGAAATCGATTTCACCGGCACTGCGGACAAGAACCCTTACAATTACAACGCCCCGCTGGCGGTGTGTCATGCGGTGGTGCTTTACGTCTTCCGCACGCTGGTCGGATCTCCCATTCCGCTGAATGAAGGCTGCTTCAAGCCGCTGAAAATCATTGCGCCTGAAGGGTCGATGATCAACGCGCAGTACCCCGCAGCCGTGATTGCCGGGAACACTGAGGTCAGCCAGCTGACGTGTAACGCCTTGATGGCAGCGCTTGGCGCGATGGCGGGGTCTCAGGCGACAATGAACAACTATGTCTGGGGGAATGAACGGATCCAGAACTACGAAACGATCTGCGGCGGCACAGGCGCCGGGCCTGATTTTGATGGTTGCGATGCGATCCAGACCCACATGACCAACACCCGCGGCACGGATCCAGAGATGCTGGAATTCCGGTTCCCTGTGCGGCTTGAGGAATACTCCATCCGCCGAAGGTCAGGCGGTAAAGGCGCACATTCAGGCGGCGACGGCATCACCCGCCGGATGCGTTTTTTGGAGCAGATGACAGTGACGACGCTTTGTTCGCATCGCCGCGTTGCACCATTCGGCGCCGATGGCGGCGCCCCGGGTGAGGTCGGCAAGGAATGGATCGAGCGGACCGATGGCACGCAGACCGCCCATGCCGGGAATGATCAGAATGAGATCTACCCAGGCGATATCTTTGTCATGCAAACGCCATCCGGTGGCGGCTTCGGGGCAGCCTGAACCAGCGGTTTGACGGCGAATTTTGTTTTGCCACAATCCCAGGCTACCTTTCCCTTGATTGGGAAAGGGAGTTTTGGGCATGGCGAATGAAATCCTGACAGCAACGGACAGTTTCGAGTTTGCAACGACAATGCTTGGTCGCCCCCGTAGTGAGGCGGCAGGCCAGAACCAGCTGAAAGAGCAAAGCGGTATTTCGCTGGGTGACGGGCTGGTTCTTACCGATAGCCGTTTCCTGACAGCGCGCGGATGTGCGAGGGAACCCGTGAGGATGGTTCAACCATCGAACCAAACGACCCTCATTGGGATGACCTGTCTGACGTGGCTGCAACAGCAAGAACGCGTCCGGCCGCATGGTTGAAGCAACACCGGATCTATGGCGATCTTGCTGACACCGGCTGCTTTGCAAATTCGTTCTCTCGTTGGCTGACGCTGATTTGGGATCAGGGATGTGAAGCGGCCTTGGCTGCGTACCTGACAGATAAGTAGCTCAAAGAACCAACGATAATCCGTAGCGCATCATTGCGGCTTTGCTTGCTGCAACGCCAGTCCACTCTTCATGCTGGTTGTGGCGCGTTAATGTACTGAAAGATAATCACGGGGCCGCCGCGCTGTCGGCAGGGCCGAAAGGAGCAATCGAGAATGAAGCAGGAAACCAGAGACAAACTGATGACCGTCAGCTGCGCAACGTTTTGCACGGCTTTGTACAAACGGGGTCTGAGAAATCAGTTTATCCAGGACGTGCGCCCGCTGTCCCCTAAAGGGCAGAACATGGTCGGCCCCGCGTTCACCCTTCGCTACATTCCCGCCCGTGAAGACCTGAACCAGTTGGAAGTCTTCCGTAACCCTGAGCACCCACAAAGGGCCGCTGTTGAGGCTTGCCCCCCAGGCGCAGTCCTGGTCATGGACAGCCGAAAGGATCCAAGGGCGGCAAGCGCTGGCGGCATCCTAGTTTCTCGTCTCATGATGCGTGGCGTTGCGGGCGTAGTGACTGATGGCAGTTTTCGCGACAGCCCCGAAATCGCTGAACTGGACATCCCTGCCTATCACAACCGACCATCAGCGCCGACCAACCTGACCCTGCATCAGGCGTTGGAGTTTGACGTGCCAATCGGATGCGGCGACGTGGCGGTCTGGCCCGGCGATATTCTTGTCGGCGACAATGAAGGCGTTTTTATCATTCCGGCTGATATTGCCGATGAAATTGCCGAAGAGGCCGTCGAAATGACCGCTTTCGAAGATTTCGTGACCGAACAGGTGCTGGCAGGCGCAACAATCATTGGCCTGTATCCGGCGACCAACCCGGAAACACTGGAAAAATTCGCCGAATGGCGCAAGGCGAAGAACCGGTAGAGTAAACCGCAGGCTAGCGATTACAGGTCGAACGCACCCTGATCGCCAGCTTTCTTCGCCGCAGCTTTGCGTGGTTTGGACGGCGGGGCTGAACCGCCTGAGGCGACGACATTCACCCGACCATCTGCGAATTCGACCTCAAGCCCAGCGCCTGAAGTGACGCCTTCGGCTTTTGGAACAAGCGCGCCGTCAGTATCCCTGACCACCGCATAGCCCCTCGCCAGAGTTGCTCGATAGCTAAGCGTTTCCAGCAGCCGCGCTGACTTTTCCAGACGATCACGCGCTACAGGTATCACCTGTGGGCCAATACGATCCAATCGATGCGCTGCGGCCTCTTTCCGTCTGGTTCCGTCGGTTACAATCGCGCGCAGTGGGCCCGGTAACCTGCGTCCCAAACCATCTACCCGTTCAGCGCGCTGCGCGAGACGGTTCAGTAACACGCCCGGCGTCAGTCGCCCGGCGACGCCCGATAGCGCCACACGCTTGCGGTCAGCGGCGCGAGACAGCGCCAGAGGTAACCGTTCTGCCGCATGATCCAGCCGCTGTCGGCGTTCCGCCACCAGCTCATCAGCGCGAGGCAATGCGCGGGACAGGTCGCGTAAACGGCGGCCGCGATCCTCCATCAATCTTGCAACACTTCTTTCGCGCCGTTCATCCAAGCCGGCCAACGCCGCCAGCAAGTCACCCCGAACAGGCGCTGCGATTTCCGCTGCAGCCGTCGGCGTCGGTGCGCGAATGTCAGAGGCAAGATCAATCAGCGTTGTATCAGTCTCATGCCCGACAGCGGAAATTAGTGGAATTTCACTTTCCGCCGCCGTCCGCACGACAAGTTCTTCGTTAAAGCCCCAAAGATCCTCGACCGAGCCGCCACCACGCGCGACGATCAGAACATCGGGCCGCGCGTCGCCTGTCATCGCATTAAAACCCCGGATCGCACGGGCGACCTCAGCGGCGCAATTAGGCCCCTGCACGGTCACCGGCCAGACATCGACTGGCAGTGGAAACCGTTCGCCCAATCGATGCAAAATATCCCGGATTACAGCCCCAGTGGGTGAGGTAACGACACCGATTTTGCGTGGGATGTAGGGCAAGCGTTTCTTGCGCTTTGGCGCAAACAGGCCTTCAGCGGCCAACGCCTTTTTGCGTTTTTCCAGCATCGCCATCAGCGCGCCAACACCTGCTGGCGCAATGTTTTCTATCACAAGCTGGTATTTTGACTGACCGGGGAAAGTGGTGATCTTGCCGGTGGCGATCACCTCCATCCCTTCTTCGGGCTGTACCTCTAGCCGTGCGGCGACGCCTTTCCAGACAATGCTAGCGAGGACGGCGCGATCATCTTTCAGATCAAGGTAGAGATGCCCCGACCGGGCGCGGAACACGCGGCCAACTTCGCCACGAACGCGCACATGATCAAACGCGCCTTCGATCACACGTTTTAGCGCGCCGGACAGGTCCGAAACTGAAAATTCATGCGCGTTGCCAACGGGGGCGTCTTCGTCGATCAGATCCATACTGGCATGTAACCGTAGCGTGGTGATTGCGGCAACCTACGAAGGTTGGGCGGGGCGCAAAGGCGCCTAACTTTCATAAGGTCAATTGCAGGCCGCGCAGCAGAACGATAGGAGAGGGCCAACAAGCAGCGGAGGTCCCTCATGAACGTACTGATCCTTGGTGGCGGCGGGCGCGAACACGCGTTGGCATGGGCGATCTCTCAAAGCCCGGATTGTGAGCGGTTGGTCGCGGCCCCCGGCAACGCAGGTATCGCCGAAGTCGCCTCATGCATCGACCTCGCCATCGAAGACGGCGACGCTGTCACCGCCTATGCAAAAGCTGAGAATATCGACCTTGTTATCGTGGGGCCAGAGGCGCCACTGGTTGCAGGCGTCGCAGACGATCTGCGCACGGCAGGTGTTGCTGTCTTTGGCCCGGGTAAAGAAGCTGCCAAGCTGGAAGATTCAAAAGCGTTCACCAAGGAAATCTGCGACGCGGCAAAGGCCCCCACCGCTGGCTATGCGCACTTTACTGAAGCTGCGCCGGCCAAAGAGTATCTTGCCTCACAGTCCTTACCGATTGTCATCAAGGCCGATGGTCTGGCGGCGGGCAAAGGCGTGATCATCGCCGAAACGCTTGCTGACGCCGAGGCGGCGATTGACGACATGCTGGGCGGCGCGTTCGGCGCGGCTGGGGCTGAGGTCGTCATCGAAGAGTTCATGACAGGGGAAGAGGCCAGCTTTTTCATCCTGTGCGACGGCGACGCAGTGCTGCCGCTGGCGACTGCGCAAGACCACAAGCGCGCCTTTGATGGCGATAAAGGCCCAAACACCGGGGGCATGGGCGCCTATTCCCCGGCGCCCGTCATGACGGCTGAGGTTGAAGCCCGCGCGATGAGTGAGATCGTCAAACCCTGTCTGGCTGAAATGGCCCGGCGCGGGGCACCATATCAAGGCGTCCTCTATGCGGGATTGATGATCGAAAATGGCGCACCCCGATTGGTCGAATACAACGTCCGGTTTGGCGATCCTGAATGTCAGGTTCTGATGATGCGGCTGGGATCAGACATTCTACCGGTTCTGAAGGCCTGCGCTGATCGCACCCTTGCTGATGTATCCCTGTCATGGCGACCCGAACCTGCCATGACGGTCGTCCTTGCGGCAGAGGGTTATCCCGGCGGGTACGCCAAAGGTGAGGTGATCAGCGGCCTGGCCGAGGCATCCGCTGACCCGGATGTAGAGGTTTTCCACGCGGGCACAAAACTGGAAGGCGATGCAGTTCTTTCAAACGGAGGGCGCGTAATGAATATCACCGCCCGCGGCGACACCATCGCCGCCGCCCGCGAAAAGGCCTATGCCGCCATCGAAAAGATCAACTGGCCGGGCGGATTCCACCGCAAAGACATCGGCTGGCGGGCGCTTTAGCCTCACTTCGCCAGCGGTTGGGTGCATTTGGGTTACCTCTGATCTCTCTTTCCCATGGCTTCATAAGGCGGTACATACAAGGAACAAATTGTGGCATTCACATTACGGAATAAGCAATATCAATGACTTAGGTATACTTTCACATGTGAAAGGTTTGGCCTATCGTCTACCTGTCAGGCTTCCGAAACACGTACAAATGCCCTGGAATAGGCGCGCCTTCTTCATGCCGAACAACGATGTCGGCGACGTCGATCAGCTTTAACCCAACCTCAGAAGCCTCTGCCTCAACATAGCTTCGGCTGTGGGCGTAACGGTGATACGGTGTTACCTTCCAGTCCATCAGGTCGGGCAGCGTTTCGGTCGAAAAGGTCAAGACGCCGCCCGGCGTCAGGCGACTAGCAGCGGCGGCAATGAAGGCAGTGGCGTCGCCGATATAGGGCAAAACATCCGTCGCGACGATCAGATCCCAGCTTTCGTTTTCTTCTTCAGCCGCCAGCAGAAATGACGTCGCCTCAGCCACATAAAGATCGTTGTAGATGTCCTTATCATCAGACACCTCAACCATGCCTTCGGCAAGATCAGCGCCAGTCATGTCATTGCACATATCTTCAAGCGCGACCGCCGCCAGCCCGGTCCCGCAGCCAAGGTCGAGCATTCTGTCAAAGGGGCCGAGGTCGTTGGATTGCAGCCTTTCTCGCATCGTCATCGGGACGGCATAGCCAAGCTGATCCACCAGAATGCCATCGAACACTTCAGCATGCTGATCAAACAGCATTGCAACATAGGCTTCTGGCGCCTGAGACGGCGGATCGCCACGTCCCATCGCAGCCAATCTGACTGTAACGCCGCCCGGATCTTCCGGGTTCAGTTGCAGCGCCCTACGATAGGCTTCTTCAGCTTCATCCAGTCGTCCTGCCTTTTCGTGTTCAAGACCGGAATTGTAAGCCTCAGACAATAGATCTTCAGTCATATTTGGGACATTCCTTCAAGATGTTCAGGCGGCAGATCGGCCAGCATCTCAGCCGTTGTTTTGCCAAGAACCGGATGACGCCAATCAGGTGCGATCTCGGCCATCGGCGCCAGCACAAACCCGCGCTCATGCATGCGGGGATGAGGCAGAACCAGCAGATCTGGTGGCGGCTCATCGATCGCTATAAGGCCCAGCGCCATCAGTCGTTTGAGTTCGTCGATATCAGGTTCAATGGTCTCGCCATAAGCGATCAGATCAAGATCGCAGATCCGAGGCTCCCACCGCTTTTCCCGAGTTCGGCCGAGTTCAATCTCAACAGCATGGAGAGTTTGAAGCAGATCCGCTGGCGCCAGATCACTTGAAACCGAAGCGACAGCGTTCACAAAGTCCGCACCTGATTCGGTCGGAAACGCCGGGGTTCGCCACCAGGATGAAACACTTTTGACGTCGACTCCCCTCTGATTGATCAAGTTTAGGGCGATTTCGAGCGTTTTCTGCGGATTTCCACACGCAGAGCTCACGTTAGCGCCAAGGGCGACGATTATTAATGCACTTTTCATCAGAACCATTCATAGTTTGAAGGGTATAGGATTGCGTGTTTCTCGTTCCTCACTATTGTCTCACCACCGCGTTGAGGGTCACCGTCTCAGGCCATATGCTCATCGCCCTACATTTCGAGGTGTACAATGTTTTATCGTGACGAACGATTAGCTCTTTTTATCGACGGCTCCAATCTTTACGCTGCCGCTAAAGCTCTCGGTTTCGACATCGACTACAAACTTCTCCGCAGTGAGTTCGTGCGGCGGGGCAAACTGGTTCGCGCTTTTTACTACACGGCGCTGCTGGAAGATCAGGACTACTCTCCAATCCGTCCGCTGGTCGACTGGCTCGACTACAACGGCTTCACCATGGTTACCAAGCCTGCGAAGGAATTCATCGATTCGATGGGTCGTCGCAAGGTCAAAGGCAACATGGATATCGAACTTGCGGTTGACGCGATGGAGATGGCCGACCGGATCGATCACATGGTTCTCTTCTCAGGCGACGGCGACTTCCGTCCACTGGTTGCTGGTATGCAGCGCAAGGGCGTTCGCGTCTCGGTCGTCTCGACGATCCGCTCTCAGCCGCCAATGATCGCAGATGAGCTTCGCCGCCAGGCTGATAACTTCATTGAGCTTGAAGAGCTGAAAGACGTTGTTGGCCGTCCACCACGTCCGATGCGTGAAGGCGATGAAGAATTTATCGCGAATGAGATCGAAATTCCTGCTGACGGCTAAGTCAGCAGAATGACGCCTGTAGAAGCGCCGCGGGACTGTCGGCTTTGCCCCCGTCTCGCGGCCTACCGCGACGATGTCGCGGCTGAGCATCCCGATTGGTTCAATGGGGCGGTCGCCAGCTTTGGCGACCCTGCAGCCTCGTTTCTGATCGTGGGTCTCGCCCCTGGGGTAACCGGGGCGAACCGAACCGGCAGGCCCTTTACCGGCGACTTCGCTGGCGGGCTTCTCTATCAGACGTTGGCGAAGTTTGGATGGGCGACGGATGATTTCGACGCCCGGCCTGACGATGGGCTGACGCTGACAGATGCCATGGTCACCAACGCAGTCAGATGCGTGCCCCCCCAAAACAAACCCGTTGGCGCTGAGATCAATCAGTGCCGCGATTTTCTGGTCGCGCGGATGGAGGGGTTGGAAAATCTGAAACATGTCCTCTGCCTCGGCAAAATTGCGCATGAAAGCACGATACGTGCGCTGGGCGGGCGGGTTGCCGCGTATAAATTCGCCCATCAGGCGCGGCATGAAATTGCCGGTCTGACGCTATGGGACAGCTACCATTGCTCTCGCTACAACACCAATACCGGGCGGTTGACGGTTGAGATGTTTGAGAATGTTTTTCAGGCGATCCGAAGCGAAGCGGGCTGATCTCTTTCACATGTGAGAGTAGGCCTAAGCCATTGAATTATAACCTGTGGTGGTATGTATGCCACATTTTGTTCTTTATATGTTCTTATTTTCAGTCGTGAATCGTATCGGCAGCCGCCCCTTGTGCCGGCCCCGCTTCCGGCGCTGGCAAGGAACTTCCGATAATCTGGCGAAGCATTCGATCTCGATCATCCGGTGCGGCCTCAGTCAGGTAGCGCGGTGCGCCACCGATCATCAGATCGGCCAGACCGTGGACCATCGCCCAGACTGATGCGATCGCGGTTCTGGTGTCAGGGTCTGTTTCGGGATCGCCCCCTGTAACCGCGGCCACGTTCTGCACCAGATGATCGAATGCGGCGTCTGCGCTGGCCTTCAGAGCAACATCGGAAATCTCACCCCATGACTTGCCGAACATCAGGCGAAACAACGCAGGATGAGACATCGCAAAATCGATGTAGCCAAAGCCAGCCTGCAGTAACTGCTCATGCGGTTCAGCCGAAGCCTGTGCCTGACGCGCCTTCTGCGTCTCAAGAAACCGGTCAAACCCCAAGGTGGCCAGGGCGGCCATCAAACCCGTGACATCGCCGAAATGATGCGCTGGCGCGGCATGGCTAACGCCTGCACGCTTGGCTACAGACCGCAGGGAAAATTGGTCGCGATCTTTTTCGCCCAGTTCCTGTTCGGCCGCATGCAACAGCGCCGCCCGCAGGTCGCCGTGATGATAGGATTTCTCTGAACCGGTCATGAAACCGGGCTATCGCCATTTCTTGACACTGTCTAGATTTGCGCCCTATCTCATCTTGACAACGTAAAGACACAGGCAAAGGAGGGGCATTTCTATGACCATCGAACAGCTGTTCTCACTTAGCAGCACAATGGCTTTGCTTGGATAGATAATCCTGCTGGCGTCGCCAATCATCCCTCAGGCCGCGCAGATCGCTTCAGGCGTAGTGATCCCCGGTCTGCTTTCGATCCTGTATTCCGCTTTGATCCTCGCGTTCTGGTCACGGGCAGAGGGCGGCTTTGACAGCCTGGCGGGCGTAATGCAGCTGTTTACGTTCCAGGAACTGGCGCTGGCAGGATGGATCCATTTCCTCGCTTTCGACATGTTCCTTGGCGCATGGGAGGTTCGAACCGCAAAGCAGGAGGGTATCGCCTTTTACCTGATCATTCCGTGCCTCGCCCTGACATTCACGTTCGGGCCCATCGGATTTTTGCTGTTCATGGGCCTGCGCGCCGCGCGCTACGGCGCCGCCAGAGCAGCCAATTGAAAGGCCGATAAGTGACCCTCAGCACTATATTCGTTGATTGGTTTCGGCGTGAACCGCGCTTTGCCGGCGCTACGATCATCTTTGCCCTGCTTGCACTGCCAACCTTTGTTGCAATGCAGCTGAATGATCGGATGTATCAGGACATCGACATCTGGGTGAAACCGATGAAGTTCACCCTGTCCGCTGCGGTTTATCTTGGCACCCTGGCATGGTTCGCCGGGTGGATGAAGTCAGAGATACGGCTTTCACGTCGGTATCGATGGTTCTCAATCGCCGTCATTATCGCGACGGTGTTAGAGATCGCGTGGGTCTACGGCGCTGCTGCCAACGGTATAGGGTCGCATTTCAACACCTCGTCCGCACTTATGGGCGCATTATACACCGCCGCGGGCATCTTCGTGATGGTTATGATGTCAGCCGCACCGATTTATGCCTTGGCGATTACGCGGAATCAGAGACTAAAACTGGATCCGGCATTCCGGACATCGGTCGTCCTCAGCCTGTATCTGACATTCGGTCTGACTGTGGTCATCGCCAGCTATTTGGCATCACAGCCCAATCATTTTGTCGGTGGCAACCTGTCAGATGCAGAAGGCGGCGCATTGTTCGGCTGGGCGCGGGACGGCGGCGATCTGCGGGCCGCGCATTTCTTCGCACTGCATGCGATGCATTTCGTTCCAGCGTTTGGGTTGGTAGCAGTGTGGCTGTTGGCCGAAGGAAAGCGCCGGACCACCGTGCTTGGGTTTACGGCGGTCTACTGTGTATTCACCGTCTATGTTTTTGTCGAGGCGTTAATAGGCAAGCCGTTCTTGGGCGGGTTACTTTAGTACTGGGACGGAATGCCAGTCAGGGTCAGCATAGCCTCCAATATTCTTGCGAGACCCAAATGGCGCATTAAGGTGATCATCAAAGCACAAGGAGGCGGAGATGACCGACTGGACCAAGGGCGCAGGCTGGATTAACGGTGAAATCGTACCCATCAATGAAGCAAAGATCGGCGTCACTGACTGGGGCCTGACCCATTCTGACATCACTTATGATGTTGCACCTCTTTGGAAGGGCGCTCTCTTCCGCCTCGACGATTATCTCACACGATTTGAACAATCGATGGCGGCGCTGCACATGGATGTCGGTATGGATCGAGATGCGATCAAAGACGCTTTGATCTCTACAATCCGCCAGACCGGATTTCAGGATGCCTATGTTTCAATGGTCGCCTCTCGTGGCTCGCCCATGATCCCCGGATCGAGAGATCCACGCGATTGCGCCAATCACTTTTACGGCTGGGTCGTGCCGTATGTGTACGTCATTCCAAAGGAAAAGGCGGCCAAGGGCGCAACAATGTGGGTATCTGAAACCGCCCGCCGCATTCCCGTCGACAGCGTGAATCCCAGGGCGAAAAACTATCACTGGGGGGATTTCACGCAGGCCTTGTTTGAAGCGAAAGGACGGGGCTTCGACACCGGTTGTGTCCTAGACCATGACGATAACATGACCGAAGGCCCGGGGTTCAATGTATTCATCATCAAGGACGGGAAGGCGATCACATCAGACCACGGCGTCTTGCACGGCATCTCTCGCCGTACGGTGCTGGAGATTTGCAAAGAAATGGGGATCGAAACCGAAACCCGCCCCCTGCCGCTGAAAGAATTCATGGAAGCTGATGAGGTCTTTCTGTCCACTTCAGGGGGTGGGGTTACGCCGATCCGACGGGTGAAGGATCGCACCTTTTCTAACGACGCACCCGGACAAGTGACAATGCAGCTGTACGAGCGGTTTCATGAATGGTTAATGCGGGATGATCTGAGGACGCCGGTTTAAGGCGTTGTTGGGCTTATCTGAGTTGCAAGGGCTGGAACTGGCCCGAGATGCCGCTGGCCGACGGGTTTTGCTCAGCAACACCCCAAAAGGCGCGAACTCACCATTTTCGCCACACTGACGCCCCGTTTTCGCAGGAACGTATGATTCTACTGTCCCTCAAAGCGTTTTGATCAGACGTCGATGTGTGAGATCAAATCGCTACAGAATACTGGCGCGCCCTACAAGGCGCGCCTTTTTTCTTCGGTCAGATCAGTTAGAGGCTGAACGGTAATCTTCGTCGGGGAAGAACATTACGTCCTGACCGTCCAGCACAGCTTCGTGGCAGTCATGGCAGAATTTCTCCTTTTTCGCCGTGTCCGTACCTGTTTCACCCAGGATTTTGCCGTTCGGGATGATGGTCGTGTATTTCCAGTCATCAGTGTCAGGGAAGGTGCCAGCGGCGACCTTTTCCATCACGAACAACGGACCACGACGAACCTTGCCCTTTTTGTTGATCGTATAGCTTTCTTTCACAGCGATAGACCCGACCGGCATCACCAGATCATCTTCGTTGAACGACATGTAAGCATCGCGGCCGATGTCGTTGATGTAATGGTTTACGAACCGCTTGCCGTGCGTCGCCGAGATGAACGGTGTGGTCGATGGCATGAACCAGTTGCGGTACTCACCAGCGACGGCTTTGCCGGACTTGTTGTAGCCTTCCAGCAGCTTGCCTTCGATGCATTCGTACAGCTCAGCCGCCTGCGCGTCCGTCAGATCATCTTTTGCAATTTCGGTGGAGCAAGCGGCATGGGCTACGCCCGCCGCAAGTGTGAACATGCCGGACAGAGCGGCGATTTTTAGTGCTTTGATCATTGGTCTTCCCCAAACCCGCCCTTCGTGATCACCTCAGTCTCGCCGGGCGGATTGGCGAGGTGGTGGGTCAATTGGCGGGCGGCGTACGCATGGCCAAGTTTTGGCGCCTGGGCATACAGGGCTGCTGCCCGCTTCGGATTTTTGGTGGAAATCGTGTCAGCCAGCACGCTATCGCCTGAATCGTAAACTTCGGCGGCGCGGTAGTTCAGCGTCTCGGCGTCATACAACGACGCCTGCGCCGCTGCGGGACCTGCGGCGGCGATTAAGGCGATCATTGCTGTTGCGGCGACGTTGGTCATCGAACCTGTTAGGGTTGTTTCGCGATAGGCGTCTCACGACTGCCACTGAATCAGAAATGAAGCCTCAACAAATCCGTGTGTAACGTTGAGACTTTTCCGCTTGTGGCGGCCCAACCTTGCGGATTAGCTGGCTTCATGCAGGGACCAGGCTTAGATCAGACAGCAGACGGGGGGCTATTCCCCTCCATCGTGATCGCAGGGTGTGCCGCGTTCTGGGGTTTGTACTGGATTCCACTCAGGGAAACTGAGGCGTTGGGCGTGCCGCCGCTATGGTCAGTGGCGCTGTTCAACCTGCCGCTGTTCCTCATCAGCGGGCTGATCTTCGCATGGTTTTTCAGCCGCAACAGACAGATTCTGGGCACAGTCATGCTGGCAGGCTGTCTCGCGGGCGCTGGCCTGGCGCTTTATGGGTTGGGCCTGATGATGACTACCGTCGTCAGGGCGACGCTGCTCTTTTATCTGACGCCTGTGTGGGGAACGGTGATCGGTGTTTTGGTGCTGTCAGAGCGGCCTGGAATACGGCGGTGGTTCGCTTTGGCGCTGGGCATCGGCGGTTTGGCGCTGACAATCGGCTTGACGCCGGAAGATCTGAAGCTTGAATTTAGTATGGGCGAGGCTGTCGGCCTTCTTGCAGGCCTTGTTTGGGCAATTTCAGCGACGGTTATTCGCAAGTCCGGCGGGTTGCCAGTTAGCGGGCTGGCGTTCTTTGAGTTCGCGGCAGCCTTCTTTATCACGTCACTGTTCGCGCTGGTGTTTGATGAGGTGATGATCACCGTTGAAATCGCAATCGCCGGTATAAATTGGTATCTGATCATCGGGGCTGTGATCATGCTGGTGACGATGACAGCCATTTTCGTGGTGATCGGGCGCTTATCGCCCGGCCGGTCCGGGTTGCTGATGATGACTGAGGTCATTGTCGCCGTATTCTCAGCTGCGATCCTCTTCCCTGAAGAAGCATTGTCGATGTGGGAGTGGGTTGGCGCTGCGCTGATTATCTCAGCCGGCATAGTCGAAGTGACCGGGGCAGAGGCGTAGCGCCGACGCCTTTCTGCGATTCGCACTAGAACAGAGCATCCGTCACGCTGAGAAACCTAAGTTTCCGATGGGAAAGGTGGTTCATTTTTGGCCCATGGAAAGCGACGCTATTGAGCAAGTTGTGGTCGAAAACGAACCTTGGCATCCCACTGCATACCTATAGAGAGGCGAATGAAACTGGTCCTATAGTGCACGACCGCCCCCAGGGATGGAGAATAACATGGGTTACAAAACCGATATCGAAATTGCGCGCGAAGCCAATAAGAAGCCAATTCAGGAAATTGGTTCGAAATTGGGTATTCCATCCGCTGACCTTCTGCCGTTCGGCCACGACAAGGCGAAGGTCTCTGATACCTTCATCAAAGCGCAGGCAGGCAAAGAAGACGGCAACCTGATCCTGGTCACTGCGATCAACCCAACGCCAGCGGGCGAAGGCAAGACAACCACGACGGTTGGTCTGGGCGATGGCTTAAACCGCATCGGCAAAAACGCCGCCATCTGTATCCGCGAAGCGTCACTTGGGCCGAACTTCGGGATGAAAGGCGGCGCTGCAGGCGGCGGGTACGCGCAGGTCGTGCCGATGGAGGAGATGAACCTCCACTTCACCGGCGACTTCCACGCGATCACATCCGCGCACTCACTGCTGAGCGCGATGATCGACAACCACGTCTACTGGGGCAACGAGTGCGAGATCGACGTGCGCCGGGTCGCATGGCGCCGCGTTGTCGACATGAACGACCGCGCACTGCGCCAGATCACAACTTCGCTTGGCGGTGTGGCAAACGGTTTCCCGCGTGAAACAGGTTTCGACATCACCGTGGCTTCAGAAGTCATGGCGATCCTCTGCCTCGCAGATGACCTGAAGGACCTCGAAAAACGCCTCGGCGACATCATCGTGGCTTACCGCCGTGACCGCAGCCCGGTCTATTGCCGCGATATCAAAGCCGAAGGCGCGATGACGGTTCTGCTGGCGCAGGCGATGCAGCCCAATCTGGTGCAGACACTGGAAAACAACCCCGCCTTCGTCCATGGCGGCCCGTTCGCGAACATCGCGCATGGCTGTAACTCTGTCATCGCAACGAAAACTGCGCTGAAACTGGCCGACTACGTTGTGACCGAAGCAGGCTTCGGCGCCGATCTGGGCGCTGAGAAGTTCCTGAACATCAAATGCCGTAAGGCCGGCCTGTCGCCCAAAGCCGTCGTGATCGTCGCCACCGTACGCGCGATGAAGATGAATGGCGGCGTCGCGAAAGCTGATCTGGGCGAAGAAAACGTCGACGCAGTGAAATCCGGTTGCGCCAACCTTGGCCAGCACATCGAAAACATCGCGAAATTCGGCGTTCCCGCCGTCGTCGCGATCAACCACTTCGTCACTGATACGGATGCAGAGGTTGCTGCCGTGAAAGCCTTCGTCGAAGGCGTCGGGTCCGAAGC
This sequence comes from uncultured Paracoccaceae bacterium, assembly GCA_938092015.1. Lineage (GTDB taxonomy): Bacteria > Pseudomonadota > Alphaproteobacteria > Rhodobacterales > Rhodobacteraceae > Pikeienuella. Next base: position 32,952 of record CALKOT010000012.1, on the reverse strand, counting down.
GATCCTTTGCAAACACTGGGCCGATGGTGGCGCAGGCACGGAAGATCTGGCGAACCGCGTTGTTGAGATCATCGACGAAGGTAAGGCGGCGTACAAACCGCTTTATCCCGATGACATGACGCTGGCCGACAAGATCGAAACAATCGCCAAGGAAATCTACCGCGCGGACGAAGTGCAGCTGGACAAGAAGGTCACCGACCAGCTGGCGCAGTGGGAAGAGGCGGGATACGGCAACCTGCCGGTCTGCATGGCGAAAACGCAGTATAGCTTTTCGACCGACCCAACCCAGCGCGGCGCGCCGCGTGGCCATTCAATCCCTATTCGCGAAGTTCGCCTGTCAGCGGGCGCTGGTTTCATCGTCGCGATCTGCGGTGAGATCATGACCATGCCTGGCCTGCCCCGCAAACCAGCGGCAGAGAACATCCGCTTCAACGATGCAGGCGAAATCGAAGGCCTGTTCTAAGCACTAAAGCGAAAGCCGATCATATTGCTTCAGGTTTCGCCTTTAACCTCGGCAGAAACCTGAAACGACTAATCTGGCAAGATCAGCTTTCGCTCGGAGTAACGACTTTGGCGCCCGGCCTCTTCTTTACTTGTGAGGGGTCGGGGCCACAGATAGCGTGGCGGCGACATTGCTAGGGAGACACACACCAATGCGCACATTGCTCGCCGCCTGCCTGATCCTTTTTGCTGGCATCGCCTCGGCCCAGGACAAATACGCCGGGTATTACTATCCAGAGGTCGGCTCTGAAGAAGAGTTTGGCCGCGTCATCACAGACGCCCCGTTCGCGGGTAAGGACATTCGGGTGAATTTTGTCACCACCATCACCAAGGCGCAGCTGGAAGCACCCGAAAGCCCACGTTTTGTGCTGTTCACCAAGGGCAGCGACAGCGACACACTGATCATCATCGCGCTGGATGATGAGGTTTTCAAAACCGTCTACCGTGCGCGGGCGCTACTGGCGCAGTTGACGTCAAACATTCGCGGCACAGCCTTCTTCCGCCAACAGAACCTTGAAGTGACGGGTACGTTTTTCGACATGCTGCAGATGATGCGTTTCAAACGCCTTGTCATCAGCGACGGCGAAAACTGGTCGCATCAGGTCAACTTCAAGCGGGCCCAATAGCATGAAGCATGAGGCGTGGGTTTCCTGGCGACTTGAGGGCGACATGCCCTCTGGCCGCTATTCCAGCGCCCATACGCTGCGCTTTGATGGCGGCGCGGAAATTGCGGGCTCCCCCTCGCCCGATATCGTGCCTGCGCCGTGGTCTGACGCCACAGCCGTCGATCCTGAAGAAGCGTTCGTTGGCACGATCTCATCCTGCCACATGCTTTGGTTTCTTGATCTTGCCTGTCGCGATGGCTGGGTCATTGAAACCTATGAAGATCATGCTTTGGGCCAGATGACCAAGAATGATGCTGGCGCCCTTTGGGTGTCACGCGTTGCGCTGCGCACTTTGGTCACCTGGTCCAAAGGGCCAGATGCTACAGGCGAAGCCGCCTTGCACGACAAGGCGCACCACGCCTGCTTTATCGCCAATTCTGTGAAGACAGAGATCGTCGTCGAGACACCCCCCAAGGCACAATAGAGGGACGAATATGACAGCCGCCATCATCGACGGAAAAGCTTTTGCCGCCACTGTTCGGGAAAAAGTCGCCGCCCAAGTCGCCACACTGAAAGCCGATCACGGGGTTACACCTGGTCTGGCCGTCGTGCTGGTGGGTGAAGACCCCGCATCAGAGGTTTATGTCCGCAACAAAGGCAAGCAGACCGTTGAGGTCGGCATGAACAGCTACGAACACAAGATGGACGCTGACACCACTGAAGAGGCGTTGTTGGCAGTGATCGACAAGCTGAATAATGACCCTGCCGTGCATGGCATTCTAGTTCAGTTGCCGCTGCCTGATCACTTGAACGAGGATCTGGTGATTGGCGCGATTGCGCCTGAGAAGGATGCGGACGGTTTCCACATCTCAAACGTCGGGCTGTTGGGAACGAGCCAGAAGGCGATGGTTCCCTGCACGCCGCTTGGCTGTCTGATGATGCTGCGCGATCACCATGGGTCATTGTCCGGGTTGAATGCCGTTGTCGTGGGCCGCTCAAACATCGTTGGCAAGCCGATGGCGAACCTTTTGCTTCGCGATAGCTGCACAGTCACAATCGCCCATTCCCGCACCAAGGATATCGAAGCGGTTTGTCGTCAGGCGGACATCGTGGTCACCGCGGTCGGTCGCCCACAGATGGTCACTGGCGACTGGATCAAGCCCGGCGCGATAGTCATCGACGTTGGCATCAACCGCATTCCGGCGCCCGAAAAGGGTGAGGGCAAGATGCGGCTGGTCGGCGATGTCGACTTTGCCTCAGCCGCAGAAGTTGCTGGCGCAATCACGCCGGTTCCAGGCGGCGTTGGGCCGATGACCATCGCCTGTTTGCTGGCCAACACGCTTACAGCGTGCTGCCGGGCGAATGGACTGGCTGAACCTGAGGGTCTGACCGCCTAAACACCCCTTGAGGCGCGCGCAGCACCCGCAGCGCGCGCCCTGCAAACTGGCCAGATACAGCGCCGCTGATGGCGGCGAGAATGGCGATGGTTACATAGCTTTCCATCAGATCGGGTGAAATCGCCTTGATCACCCCGCTAACGAAATTCATCCAGAAGATCGTCATCAGCATCACCAAGGTAAGTGGTTCGCCTTTTACGGTGACCTGTTTGGCTCTTTGCTCCATCAGCACGCCACCTTGAAACCAATGTCCGAAGGCAAGGCCCAGCGCATAGGCCGCGGCGTATATGGGCAGGTCAACTTCCGCCGCCGCCGCCTCTAACCGGCCCATGACGGAGATAAGGGCAAAGAAGGGCAGCATCCAATAGACCCAGATGGCGACGCTGCGGGTTCGCATGGCGCTGACGCCTTCCCAGATCATCCACAAAAGCAGGGGCCAGACCCAAATGGGCGCGCCGACGGGGATGTTTGATATGAGATCCCAAGCGGTCATCAGAAAAACACCTCCCACATGATCCTGCCGGGTGTGAAGGTGAAGAGGCCTGCGATGCCTAATGATCCGACCACCGTCCCGATCATGGCGCGCCTGTGCGCCTCGACGTTGCCCTTGCGAATTGAGATGATCGCATAAGGCACGTTGAACAGCACCACGAGCGAGAAGATGTGGATTGGACTGAACCCCCACGCAAAGTCAAAACTGTTGATCCAGAACGTCGTGATCGAGGTTAGGATCATGGTGACGGCCCAGACCCATCCGACCCTTCGGTGAATGCGCGTGCCCTTGCGCATCGTCAGGATCAGCGCATTGGTGATCAGGGCTATGATCACCGTGATAATGTGCAGCTGGATCGCAGGCTCAGCTGTCAGGATTGGCGCGAAGTTCATTTCATCACCTCTGCAATCACGGCGGCGATTGCGGACGCATCCAGCGTCAGGCCCATATGGTCAACGTCGGGCAGTGTCCTGATGTCAACGCCGGGCGCAGCGTCCTGGTAGGCCGGGGCGTAGTGAAGTTCGTCTTCAGCGCCGACCAAGATCACCGGCGGCGTGCTGAGCGTGGCGAAATCAGCCTGCCAGTCCACCGGGTTCACTGAGGTCAGCATGCGGTGGGTGTAGCTGGGTGAGACGTTGTCGCCATCTTCGGGCCGGGTGGCGAGGTTAACGACTTTCAGGTGTCTGAACGTTTCAATGCCAAGGCCTGACAGGATCGACAGGCCGATCAGGCGAGGCACGCCGGGTACGGCCCACGGGTGTTCTGGCGCGAAGGGGTTTTGCGCCTCCATCGGGGGGGCGTCGTGCGCCAGATAGGGCGACAGCATGATCAGGCGGTCCGCAGGCGCCCGCGCCGCTTCGCGTCGGGCGAGGCCACCACCCATGGAAAAGCCCAGAAGCGTGAGGCGAGCGTTCGGATACTCGGCCGCCAGAACGGCGCGAAGGTCATCAAGGTCATCTGACACCTGCCCCGTATGGTCGACATCCCCGCGACGCCCGCTGCCACCATGGCCACGAATGTCCGGTACGATCACCGTCGCGCCCGCTTTGTTCAAAGCTGAAGCCAGCGGACGCAACGCCCGACCTGCGCCGCCAGATCCATGCAGCGCCAGAAAAACATGCGCTGAATCGCCCTGGTAGCTGCGATAGGCCAGCGCCTCACCGTCACATGCGTCGTATGTTTTCGGATCCGACAGACCAGACCAATCGACCGTTTCAAATCGCGCGCCAATGTAGTCCAGCGGCGTTGGCGTGGCTGGACCGCCAAGAACAATGATCCCGATCAACAGGGCGATCAGTGCGGCGGCAGGGACTATTGCGGATAGCAGCATGGAGCGAAACATCCCGAATTCCTCGTGGTTTGTTGAACTTGAAGCAGAGATCGGGGACGTTCGGGCCGGATAAAAGCGCCGCTTCGCGAAACAACGCGCGGGATACGCAGGATGACGGGGATGCATTTGACGCTTCGCGAATTGCAGCTGATGGTTTTGGATAAGCGATCCTTGGCGATATGCGTGACTGCTGTGCTTATCTGTACGATCGCGGCGCCATTCGGTACGGGCGCCACACCCGTTCCGATAAGGGCCGTGTATTGGTCGCTATGCATCTTTTCGGCCTCGGTGATGAGCAGTGCAATCATTACATCCACCCACCGATCCCAGGCGCTGGACTTCTTACCAATCTGGGCGAAAAGCCCGGTTGGCGCTTTGGCTTTTGCATTGGTCTATGCGGGCGTTCTGGTCGCCCTGACGCGCCTGTTCTTTGGCAACAGACCATCGATTCCCGGCTATGTAGAACTGCTCTTCTATTCTGCGCCAATTGCAGTCGCTGTGGCGGTAATCGTCGATCTTTTCCGCGCCGATGAGGCGCTTTCGGAGGCGCCAACAGCATCTCCGTCAGACAGGTTCTTCAAACGCCTGAAGCCTGCATTGGGCCGCGATCTGATCTGCCTGTCGATGCAAGATCACTATGTTGAGGTAAAAACCAAGCTGGGTGCTCAACTGGTGTTGATGCGCTTTTCCGATGCGCTAGAGGAGCTAACAGATTAGCCTGGCTGGCGCATTCACCGCTCACATTGGGTGGCGGAAGACGGCGTGGCGGACATCCGGCGTGAGGGTCGCAAAACCTTCATATTCACCACCGATGACAGCGAACTGCCGGTCAGCCGAACCTACTTGTCTGCGCTGCGCAACGATGGAGTGATCAAGCGGTTTAGCTGAACGCCCCACGCGGTGCGGGCTGAACTTTTCGCCCCGTCATCAGCGCCAGCGCTTTGGCGTCAAAGAGATCATCAAACACTGGGTCAGAGACCAGCAGACCGCCAGTGTAGACACCAAACGCTGGTAGGATCGCCCGGTTGTCATCGACCAGAAAGCAGGGCCGCCGCCCGCGCATCCGCACTTTCGGGTGATAGTGGCCAGAGACCTCACCCACCGCGCCGGATTCGGCGATATGGCGGAAGGTAAGCGCGCTGATCACATGCTCAGCAAGGTGTGCGCCGCCCAGCTCAGTCGGCGCTGGATCGTGGTTTCCTGCAATCCAGATCCAGCGACGGCCCGCCATCAGGGCGGTGATCGCCGCCCTCTCATCTTCGCTGATCTGCTTGACCGCCAGGTCGTCGTCAAAGCTGTCGCCGAGGCAGATGACTGTGCGGGGGCGGTGCGCCTCCAGCACATCGGACAGGCGGGTCAGAGTCTCCAGCGTCTCATAGGGCGGGGTCAGGCGGCCCTCGCGGCGGGCGATGCGGTTGGCTTTGCCGAGATGCAGGTCAGAGACGACAATTGTGGCGTGATCCGGTAGCCACAGGGCGCCAGATGGGGTCGCCACCAGTTTTTCGTCTGACAGGGTGAATTCATAACCACTCATGCGCGGGAACAAACCGTGAATTCAAGTTGAGTGCAAGACCCCGGATCAGCCTTTTTGAATGCGATACCGCGTTGCTGCGCCTTCTTCGGTTGAGCCGAGGAATTCGTGACCCTGCTCGGTGCAGAAATGCGGAATGTCGATCAGTGCGGCGGGGTCATCGGCCAGCACCTCAAGGATGTCACCGCTGGCCAATGGTTGCAGGCGTTTGCGGATCTTGAGAACCGGTAAGGGGCAAAGCAGACCAACCGCGTCGAGTTCTGTCATGATTAACGTCCAAATTTTCCAAGCAGTTTCGCAAAAGGTGATGTAGAGGCGACTTCAGCCGCTTCTTCTTTTGCCTTTGGCGCAGCTTCCTTGGCGGGCCTAGCCGGTTTTTCCCGCTGCGGGGCAGCGCGCAGGGCGACAGCGTTCATAAAACCGCCGTCATCGCCTGCCACCAGTTTCGCAGCGCCGTCTGAACATCCGCGGATCACATCGTCCAGCCAGCCTTCGTCTGCCTTGGCGAAGTCCTTCAGGACATAACCCGGCACTTTGTTCTTGTCGCCGGGATGACCGACGCCCAGTCTCACGCGGACATAATCAGCGCCGATGTGCTGGTGGATAGAGCGCAATCCGTTGTGTCCGGCATGACCACCGCCACGCTTTACCCGGCATTTCGCGGGGGCGAGGTCAATTTCATCATGCAGAATGACAACGTCTTCGGGGGTCAGTTTCAGATACCGCATCGCTTCGCCTACGGCCTGACCCGACAGGTTCATCATCGTGTGCGGCTTTAGAAGCATCACCTTTTCTGATCCCAGGCGTCCTTCGGCGACTTCACCCTGAAACTTGCGTCGCCAGGCAGAAAAGCCGTGATCATCGGCGATCCGGTCAACGACCATAAAGCCAATATTGTGCCGGTTGCGGGCGTATTTCCCACCGACATTGCCAAGACCAACCAGCAGTTTCATCTCAGATCCCCGTCAGAAAACAAAAACGCGCCGCCCGGGGCCGGGCGACGCGCTTTGATTACCATAAAGGCGCGAAGATTACTCTTCGCCGCCCTCACCTCCGGCTGCAGCTTCTTCGCCACCTTCTTCGCCGGCCTCATCTGCTGCTTCATCATCAGCCGATTTCAGGCTGGATGGCGCAGAGATGTTCGCGATCACGAAGTCACGGTCAGTGATCATCGGACGCGTGCCTTTTGGCAGGTTGATGTTCGAGATGTTGATCGTGTCGCCAACATCCAGACCGGTAAGGTCAACAACCAGCTGCTCTGGAATGTCGCCAGCGGTCACTTTCAGCTCAACCTCGTTCCGCACAACGGTCAGAACGCCGCCTTTTTTCAGGCCGGGGCATTCTTCTTCGTTTATGAAATCAACTGGGATGTACAGGTTGATGCGGCTGCGCGCAGACAGGCGCAGGAAGTCGGCGTGTGTAGGCAGATCTTTGACGACGTCTTTCTGGACGGCGCGGCAGATGACGCGGTTGTCCTGGCCATCAACTTTCAGGTTGACCAGCGTGGACATGAACTTGCCCGCTTTCAACGCTTTCAGAAACACATTGTGCTTGATGTTGATGGTCTGCGGGTCTTCGCCGCCGCCGTAGATAACGCCGGGCACAAGACCCTCACGACGCGCTGAACGGGCGGCCCCTTTGCCCGTGCCGGTGCGCGCCATAGCTTCGATGACAGGAGTGTCAGCCATGATGTAATTCCTCTAGGTTTACGCGGCGATCCTCCAGGGGTGTAAACGCCGCAGAAGCGCTGGCTTATAGAGGATTCGCAGGGCGTGTCAAAGGCGGGTGAGGGCACAGCCCCTAGGGTTTGTGAACAACGAGCTGAGGGAACAGAATTTCCCAGCCAAACTTGTTGCATGCGTCGACGCAAAGGCGGGTCAGTTCCCGCTCCACATCCTCCATCAACGGGGCGACGGCGCCGATCAGATCGGCCTCAACCTCATAGATGATCGCGTTGTCACCGGCCTCAAGCATTTCGCAGCCGACATCCAACAGATGCTGTTCTGGAACCAGCTTCAAAAGACCCTCTCGAATATGGTCTTTCAGCATCTCCATCGCCTTGCCCGTCGCGATGTCCTGATGATTGTAGCTAAGGCCAAACTCAATTTCTGACCGAAAGCCACCCGACAAGTTGTCAGGCTTTTCGGCAAGATAGTCATCATGTGTATACGTCACGCGAGAGCCGCCGGGTATCTCAAGCTCAACCATATCAGGGCTTTGGCTGATCACCTGACCAAAGACCTCATCCGCCAACCGCACCCAATCGCCACGCAGTGACGGAAACCAAGGCTCATCTGGGCCAGACGGTCGGGAATGCAGGCCAATCAGGTCTTTGATTGGCAGTGTAAATTCCGCCCCTTCCAACGCCAGATTTACGAGGTCTGTATAGAAATCCAGCCGCTTCACCAGATAGGGCGTATCATCGAAGATGACCCTCTCATCCTCCTGCACCGCGCCAAGGTTGAGTAGGAGAGTGACCTGATCGATCATCTCAGGGATCATCCTTATGCCGATCCATAAAAGGGCGACCAGCATGACGGCAAAAATGCCCAACAACAGCCAGTCAATGCGCATGTTGAAGATCGTCAGCATCGCCGTCACGGCCAGAATTGGAGTGAATGCAGTGAATACGAGGTTGGACAGGCGGGTATAGAAATTGCGTTTGATTTTCCGGCGAACCCGTAGCCAACGTGCAATTCGGTGAACCAGACGCATCGTACCAAAAACAATCGCGAATGCAGCCAGGCCCAGCAGCAGACTGATGCCCCGGTCTTTAACGAAACTGGACGCCGCCTCACCCGCCGCCGTTTGGGTGGCGCCGCGGTCCGAAAGTCGATCATCCAACTGCTGCTTCAAAGCGCCAGCTAGATCAGATTCAGCGTTTGCGCGCCCTTCCCAAAGAGCGCGGCGTTCATCCAACGTTTCAATCAGGTCGGGCGCTTCCGCAATATCCCGCATCGGTTTCAGGGTGGCCAGCGCGCGGTTCGCAAGCGCCCTGCGCCGTTTCGCTTCATTTAGGTCCCGGCGAAGGCGTTCGATCTGGCGGGCGTTTTCAGTCGCATCGCGCAGCATTGCGATGAACGGTTCGACCAATGCTTGCGCCTCAACGTTCAGATCAAACTTGGAATCCGTCGCGATCCCATACTCTTCATCAGAAACTCCCGTCGCAACAGCGCCGATCTGCCGGTTTAGCTTTGACAGCTCATCGTTGATTACGGCTATCCGGGCAGAACGTTCCTCTGCATTCGATTTGGTTGCGCCGCGTAGGGCTGCAAGTTCAGCGGTAAGCGTTAGGTTTTCGGTTTTCAGAGCGGCTGAATCGCCAACATCTTGCAATAGCTGCTTAATTTCCTGAATTCGGGTGGTCAGTTCATTCAGCCGGTTTTACGCGCTTCACCGGTCGGCAAAGCTTCGGCGGTTTCAGTGGCGGCTTCCAACGTTGAAAGCTCTTCTCGCAGCACAGCACGGTTTTCCAGCAATTCACCGATATTCTGCACGGCCTGCGCTGCGCGTTCCGCATCCGTCTGAGAAAGGGCCGGTGTCACCGCCAGAATAAGCAGAAAGGAAAGAATGAACCGCATCGTCGCCCCTTTGGTCGCCTCCACTGTGATGTCAGGCGATGCTTACGTCACGCGCCGTCCTTTGTCAGCCGATCCATGAAAGAGAATTGCGGCGTCTCAGCGGTGGGAACCTGGAAAAGATCGCACCTGAAGGGCGGATTTTCCCTCGCCAACCCATGCTGCGCCGCAGCCCTGTGAAACCGGCGGCGGATCAAATCGGCGTAGACGCCTTCGCCGTTCAGGCGCTTGCCCCATTGCGGATCGTAGTCCTTGCCGCCATGCAATTCGCGGACATAGCGCATGACCCGCTTGGCGCGATCGGGGAAATGTTCCTCCAGCCATTCGACAAACAGATCGCGAACCTCAAGCGGCAGGCGAAGAACGATGAAACTGGCGCCTTTTGCGCCTGACACAGCTGCAGCGCGGATCAGCGCCTCAAGCTCATGATCATTGATCGCCGGGATCATGGGCGCGAGCATAACGGCTGTTGGGCACCCGGCGGCGTTCAGCTGGCGCAGGGCCCAGAGACGGCGTTGGGGCGTGGCGGCGCGAGGTTCCATCTTGCGAGACAGGCCTACATCCAGTGTTGTGAGGGACAGCGCAACCCGGGCGAGGCCCTTTTCACCCATGGGTCCAAGGATATCAGCGTCACGGGCGACCAGTGCGGATTTGGTGACGATGGTGACGGGGTGGTTGAACTCCGCCAGCACCTTGAGCACCCCGCGCATGATTTTGTGGGTCTTTTCAATAGGCTGATAGGGATCAGTATTGGTTCCGATGGCGATAGGTTTTGGGATGTATCGCTTGCCCATCAGCGTCCGACGCAAGAGGGCAGGCGCATCGGGCTTCATCGTTAGCTTGGTTTCAAAATCCAGCCCCGGCGATAGGCCTAAAAACGCATGGGTAGGGCGGGCGAAACAATAGATGCAGCCATGTTCACACCCACGATATGGGTTGATCGAACGGTCGAAGGGCATGTCCGGCGAGGGCACGCGCGAGATGATTGAACACGAAGTATCGATTGTGACTTCGGTGCGAAGGGGGTCCGGTTCATCCTTCTCCCAATCATCCTCAAAGTCCGGATCAAAGGCTGTTGAATGTGTCGCCTCAAACCGGCCTGCCCGGTTGGAAACAGCGCCACGGCCCCGTTTGTGCAGATCTGGCACTTCAGGCCCAGCATCATCGAATCGTAAATCCAGTTTGATCATATTGTGAACATAACATGAACATGTGGCACTGAAACAGAAAAGGGCGACGCATGCGCCGCCCTTTCAAATCGTTATATCAAACTTACATCCAGTAAGCTTTGGTCAGGTCGTTCGCCTGCGTCGGCGAGTTGCGCCACAGACCACCCAGTTTGGCGTTCTGCACTGATGTCCGCGCTAGCTGGAACAGATAGCCGTTCACATAGTCATCGGCGATTTTGCGCTGAAGCGCTTTGGTCAGGGCTGAACGTTCGGCTTCAACCGTAGCTGAGTTCAGCATGCCAAGCAGCGTCTTGAACTCATCCGATGAGTACTGGAAGTAGTACTCATCCCGGCCATAGATGCCGATATCAAAAGGCTCTGTATGGCTGACGATGGTCAGGTCATAGTCCTTGCCTTTGAAGACCTCTTCAAGCCAGCCGGCCCATTCGAGGTTTGAAATTTCAGCATCAATGCCAACTTCACGTAGTTGGGCAGCGATGATCTCACCGCCACGGCGGGCATAGGATGGCGGCGGTAGTTTCAGACGCAGTTTCAGGCCGTCGCCATAACCAGCTTCAGCCAGCAAAGCCTTGGACAGTTCAGGGTTGTAGGATGACTGGCTTGTCAGATCGACATAGTCCGGGTGATGCGGGGCGAAATGGGTACCGATTGGCGTGCCATAGCCGAACATTGCGCCATCAATGATCGCCTGCCGGTCAATGGCGTGGGCGATTGCTTTGCGGACACGCACATCTTCAAGCGCTGGGGCCTTGTTGTTGGTGGACAGGATCGTCTCACCCTCAGTGCCGCCCTCAACAACCTCAAATCGTGGGTCAGCTTTAAGCTGGTCAAGGATTTCTGGCGCCGGAAAACCGGGGAAGGCGTCGATGTCTTCGGCCATCACTGCAGCGAAGGCTGCGGTTGGGTCAGAGATGAATTTGAACGTCGCCTTTTCAATCTTGGCAGGCGATCCCCAATAGTCAGGGTTCTTCACGATCTCAACGCTGTCGCCTTTGTTCCATTTTGAGAACTTAAAGGCACCGGTGCCGACCGGGTTGGTCGCGTTTGTTGCTGCGCTTTCAGGCGCGACGATGACGGCGTCACCCCAGGCGAGGTTGAACAGCATGGAGCCTGTCGGTTCCTGCAGCTCAATCCGCACTGTGTGGCTGTCGATGACTTCAACACCCAGAATAGATGCATAAAGCGCTTTCTGAGCGTTCGCGCTGTCATCAGCCGCAATCCGGTCGAGCGAGAATTTCACGTCATTCGCATCGAAATCAGTGCCGTCGTGAAACTTCACGCCCCTGCGGAGGGTAAAGGTGTAGATCAGACCAAAGGGATCGATCCTCCAGCTATCCGCAAGACCGGGATTGATTGAGCCGTCTTCCCCAAACCGAACCAAACCTTCGTAGATGTTCGAATAGGTGATCTCATCAATCGCAGCTGCAGCGCCCGCTGTCGGGTCCAGCATCGGCGGCTCTAGCTGCATGCCGACTGTCACAGACCCGGCATGGGCGGCGGCGTAAGCGCCTGTCGCGGTCATCGCCATAAGGCTGGCGACGGCGACGGATTTCATCAGGTGTTTCATCTTGTCCTCCTTGTCGAACCTTCTGGGTCGAACTGTGGGGGAGTTTTCGGCAAAACCCGTCTGATGTCGAACACTTTCCTACGTTAGGCTCTGATCAGGCGTCGTTCGCAGACCTTGTCACGATGAAGAGACCGGCGCCGACAATCAAAACCATGCCGACCAGGGTCATCCGATCCACCCCTTCACCAAACAGCGCCCATGCTGTGACGCTGGCTGAGATCAGGAAGGTGTATTCGAAGGGAATGACCAACGACGTCTCAGCGCTTTGATAGCCTTTAGTCACAGCAAGAACCGCGAGGATAGAGCCGATGGCTTGCAACGCCAGCAGGGCCCAAACCTCAATCGACAAGGGCCAGACCCAACCCTGAAAGAAGAAACTGGCTTCGGCCGCGAGGGCCGGTTGGGGGGCGACGCTGAGCACACCTGAACCGACCGCCCCGGCGAAACCAAGCGCTGCGAAAAACAAAAGGTTCAAGCCAAGCGTTGGCTCATCCGCGCAGTAACGACGGGTGGCGATCATCGCGAGTGCGTAGAAAGAGCCTGCAAGGATCGGAACGACGGACCAGATGGTAAAACCAGCCTCCCACGGCCTCAGGATCAGCATCGCGCCGGAAAAGCCGATGGCGACGGCCAGAATGCGACATGGGCCTATTCGTACGCGAAACAGTATGGCAGAAAAGACCAACGCCCAGATCGGCGAGGTGAACAGCCCGGCGCCAACCTGCGCTATCGGCGCCATGGGAAGTGAGCCGAAGTAAAGCAGCATCGATAATGCGCTTAGCGCCGTACTTAGCAGTGCGCCGCCCCAGTTGGTCAGCCATAGGCGAAACCCAGCCAGCCACGCGACGACGAAAATAGCTGGGATTGCGATCAAACTGCGCAATAGATGGAACTGCCACAGACCCGCATGTTCGGCATAGACCTGCACAAAATTGTCGATAAACCCGATCAGCGTCATGCCTAAGACGACCATGGCGGCGCCGAAGAGAGGACGACTGGAAGAGGTGGCGGTGTTCATTCCGCCAGCACTATCACCTTCAGAGGTGACTGCAATCGACGATGCACTGTGACTTCTAACGTGAGGTCAAAACTGCGACGTGATTTGCAAACGCCTCTTTGCATGCCAATTCTCCTGTGTAATGTCGCCAAAACGATAAAACAGGGAGAACGCCAGTGCGCGACCTTATGCAAGACTGGGAGATGCGGGTCTCTCGTATCATCGACCACGCCGCGAAATATCACGGCAATCGTCCGATCACATCGCGGACCGTCGAAGGGCCTATTGAAACAACGAACTGGCGCGAAGTGCGCGACGACGCGTTGAAGGTCAGCCAGGGCCTCGTTGGTCTGGGCGTAAAACCCGGTGAGCCAATTGGCGTCATGGCCTGGAACACGGCCCGCCATTTGAAGGTCTGGTATGGCGTTTCTGGCTCTGGCGCCGTCTTGCACACCCTGAACCCGCGCCTATCTGGCGATCAGCTTGTCTACATCATCAACCATGCTGAAGACACGATGCTGATGGTTGATTTCGACCTTTCCGCCGTGATCGCCCCCATCGTCGACCGGCTGGAAACGGTGAAGAAGATCATCATCATGACGGATCGTGAGCATATGCCGGATAACATTCAGGGCGCGATCTGCTTTGAGGACTGGATCGCCGAACAGGACGGCGATTTCGACTGGGTCGAAGGGTCCGAACGCGACGCCTGCGGCATCTGCTATACCTCCGGCACGACAGGGAACCCCAAAGGGGTTGTCTATACCCATCGGTCCAACGTACTGCATGCGCTGGCGGCTTCCAGCCCTGACGTGCTGAACATGACGTCTCGCGATACACTGATGCCGGTTGTGCCGCTGTTCCATGCGAACGGCTGGTCCATCGCCTACACCGCGCCAATGAATGGCGCGGCGATGGTCATGCCGGGCCGTGATATGACGCCGGCGGGCATTTACGAGATGCTTGAGCATGGCGTGACGTTCACCGCCGCCGTGCCGACGATCTGGCTGGGGATGCTGCAATACCTGAAAGAAACAGGGAAGACGTTCTCAACCCTCAGCCGGGTTGTTATTGGTGGATCGTCTTGCCCACGCGCTGTGATCGAGGCGTTCCAGGACAACTACGGCGTCCGCGTTTTCCATGCCTGGGGGATGACCGAAACGTCCCCGCTGGGCACGACATCATCCTTCAAGCCTGAGATTGAAGTGCTGAGCGACAAGGAAAAGGTCGATGTTCAGACGTCTGTCGGCCATCCGCCATTCTCGGTCGATCTTCGCATCACCGATGATGAAGGAAATGAGCTGGAATGGGACGGCCAGACGCAAGGCCGCCTCTGGATCAGGGGTCCCGGCGTTGTAAAACAATACCTGAAGAAGGGTGAGGACGCGACCGTAGGCGGCAACTGGTTCGATACCGGCGACGTCGCGACGATGGATGAAAACGCCTATGTCCGTATCACCGACCGGTCGAAGGATGTGATCAAGTCGGGGGGTGAGTGGATCTCATCCATCGATATGGAGAACGCCGCTGTCGCCCACCCCGGCGTGGCCGAGGCTGCAGCCATCGGCATCCCGCATCCGAAATGGGATGAACGGCCCATTCTGGTCATCGTCAAAGCGCCAGATGCTGACCCTGATCCGGCTGAGATTGTTGAGCTGGCTTCGGAAGGTCTGGCGAAATGGCAGCGGCCCGATGATGTGGTGTTCATGGATGAGCTGCCGCATACGGCCACTGGCAAAATCTCGAAGCTTCACCTGCGCCAGCAGTTAGAGAAGATGGATTACAAGCTGCCTGAATTCCGCGGCTAAAGAGCTTTTCAAACGCCTTGGTTCGCCAGGGCGTTTGTCGTTTTGGGGGCGGGGTTCAAAAAGCTTTCACATGTGAAAGAAATGCTAAGGTATTGTAATATATAGATACCGCGTGCGAACGCCTTATTTCATACTTTGTTTGTTCTAATATCGGATGGGTCTAAAGGCCCACCCTACCGACGCCCAGTAAATCCGCTGCGCCGGCCTGATCTCTCGCTGCGCTGAAGACATACCCATCAGGGCGCACCAGAACTGCAAAGACGCCGTTTTCTGACAGCCAATCCGTCGCCTCAGTAAATACCGGGACAGACGCCTCGATTGGCGTTCGGGCAAGGATATAGAACCCGCCCTTCGCCGCATCATCGGCAAGTGTTCCATCATCCACACGTGGCTGCGGCGCCAAGCGCCCGGCAACATCATCCCTTTCACCCAGACCAGGGCCAAGGCCGGGCCATATTGATTTCATCTGTCCCTTGGGCGCGCCACCTGCTGCAGTTTGGTTGATTAACTTGCCCAGCCGCATTGTCAGATCGATGAATTCAGTGACATGGCTAGCCCGCTCTGATCCATAGCTGTCCAGAATGGCATCGTCGCCTGCACTGATCGCATGATCCAGCTTCCACGCAAGGTTCGCCACATCGCGTACCCCGGCACACATACCCTGGCCCATGAAGGGTGGCATCTGGTGGGCGGCATCACCGGCAATCAGCACCGGACCTTCGCGCCAGCGCGCTGCGACGGCGGATCGGAAGGTGTAAACGGCGGCCCGCTCCAGATCCGCATCATCAGGCGTTATCCAGCGGGACAGAAGGGCCCAGATAGCGTCATTATCCGGATCTGCCTTGGCCTGATTCAACCTGATTTCCCAACGCCGCCGATCCTTCGTTCCGCGCACATACGTCGCCGGGTTTTCTGCGTCGCAGAACTGGATCGAATAGTCCCCCAGATCAGGGCGGGGGCACTTCAGGACAGCATCGACAACCAGCCAGCGTTCCTGAAACCCCAGATCACTCAGCGGCAGACCAACGGCAGCCCGCGTGAAAGAATCTGCGCCATCGCAACCAATGACGTACGAGGCTGACAAGTTCTCACCATTGCTCAGCCTCATCGTACCAGTTTCGGCGACCAGCTCGGTCACCTCGACACCAGATGTCAGCTCAACATTCGTAAACCGATCCAACCCGCGCCGCAGGGCATCCTCTAGCCCCGGCTGATGAAATCGATAGCTTTCATGCCACCCCATCGGCCCGATATCCTGGGCGCGGGACCAATCAATCAGGACCACATCATCTGCGTTCTTGAAAAGCATGCCGGCGCCAACATGGGTGTGCGCCAAAACTTCTTCAGCCAGACCAGCGGCCTGAAACACGCGCATCGCTTCGCCATCGAAGTGGATGGCGCGGGGCAGGTCGTAATATTGCGCCTGTTTCTCAATGACACGCACAGACAGCCCGCGAACACCAAGTAGGTTAGCCAGCGTCAGGCCAACCGGCCCAGCGCCGATGATAGCAATATCTGTCATAATTCAGCGGTCGTCGTGCCTTCGATCCGGACGCCTTCGCCATTGCGATGCACGCCATCCGGTTCAATGGTTGAGAGGTTGCAGAACAGCTCTATCCGGTGGCCATCGGGATCGAGGATATACATCGCCTCATTCTCCCCCCAAGATCCATCACCGCGCGGATCGATAAAACTGTGCAAAATGGGACCGCGAACGACGGTGACGCCCTTGGCCTTGACCGCCTCACAGACCTTTTCCCAGTCTTCGCGACTGTCGCATTCCAGCGCGTAATGGTGGAAAGACGGCGGACCGTCCAGATCATCTTCAAACCGGTCCGGCCGCTGGCGATAAGTCTTTTTCGGATTATGCACGAGAACAAGTTCGTGGTGCACATCACTGAGACGCATGAAAGTCAGCCCAACTGGGATCCCTTCGACCTCAAACGCGTCATGTCGCTCAGTTAGTTTGAACCCCAGCACGGATCGATAGAAGTCAATCGATCGATCAGTATCGCTGACCTCGATCGCGACGTGTTGCATTCGTTTTAGTTGCGGCATGGTTTTTCCCTACGAAATGGCCTTTCGGCCCTAAATCTCATCCGCTTACGCTATCGTCAAAGTCAACTGACGTGCTAGTAATTTGCGCTCAGGTCGTTTGAATTCGGAGCGCTTGGTTTTTGGCGACTTCCTTGGACACCTCTGTAGTCATCGGTCGCTGTGCCGAACGGTTCTGCGAATTGGGGCTGACCGTTAGGCAATCCAATGATTTCAACGCTGTAGAGGCGCTGACCCAGGAAATTGGAAAGCCGTATCTGACGCCTCAGCTATCGCCTAACTGGCAGGAATTCACCAAGGATCATGCGTTTTGGCTGATTGCGGAAGACCATAAACGGTCGCCCACGGCCATGATCGGTGTGAGGCATGATCAACTTGGGGGTGAAGCACTGTCATCCTATTGGCTCCGTCAGTTGACCAGAATGCATGGGGAGCAAAAAAATTCTCCCATCGACACGCGGCATTTTCCACCAGCCACCCGCAAGATTTCCGGCAACGTGGTTTATTTTGGCGATCTCTTTGTAAAACCCAGCGGGCGGGGCCAGCCGCGGTTTCCGTTACGCGCGTTCAGTGTGATGGCCTATGCGCTGTCGTTGCAGAAATGGCGCGTTGACTGGTTCTATGCATTCGCCACGGACAAACATGTCCGGCAGAGCATCCAGTCACAGTACATGATGGTCAGCGCTTATCCGTTTGTTCACTACTGGGAAGAAGCAAAACCGCAGCGCACCGACTCAGACTGGTTGATGTGTATGGACAGCGAAGACGCCCATTACATGATCGAGACCGCGTTAGAGAGAGCTGACTTCTTTTGAATAATTCAGAATAAGCCGCTCACCCTTTTCATCCACCACCAGTAGAAGCAGCCTGTCATAGTCAAGGCGCAGAGTATCTTCACTGGTAAGTTTACCACGCAGGGATTCGCACGAAATGATCGGCGATCCTGTAGAAGCGGAAATGTAGGCGTCGGTCACGCGACGACTGTCTTCCGGGATCGCCTTATCCATTTCCTGGTGAAGACGATCGATGCTTGGTTCACCAATGATTTTGGTCGCCAGACTGCTGGTACCCAGTCTGCGCACCTCCGTCCGGCCACTATCATCGCCAGGCGCCATATGCAGGTCGCAGTGTTCGATGATGTGGTCACAGTTCACCAAAAGGCCGCCTGTATCGCGCCACCAGCTGAGAACTTCTTCGAATTTCGGGGGGCCAATTTCGTCTGGTCCAGGCCCAAGTAACTGTAGCGCCTGCTCAAGCAGTGCTGATGCTTTTCGGTTTGTGTGGTACTGAGATGGGGATTGGAGGACGCCGAGTTTATCGCCGTCCCCCGTTTCGCCCCACAGCAGCGCCATCGGGTCGGTTTCTAACGCCTCAGCCAATTCGAACAGCGTATCAACCCTCAGTCGCGAACCGCCCTTTAGAAGGGTGGCAATGTAAAACTCGTTTCGACCCATTTTCAGAGACAGCGCACGCGATGACAAACCCAACGCACGAGTGCGCTGTCTGAGGTTGTCAAAGAAACGCGTTTCCACGTCTGCCCACTTCACAGGTCTGACAAACCTTCACATTACAAATGACCCCGATGAGGTATTTATACCTTGCAATCTAGGGTAAAACACCACACGTGCAAATCATTCGGCGGTTAAAGGGGAACACCGCTGGGTTGAGTAAGGGAAGGTGATGTATGGGTTTGAGTGAGCAAAATTTGAAACCGCGGCAAGATACAGCCATATTTTCACAGAAAAATCAGGATGTTGCGGGTCATGTCGCGGAAGTCTTCCACGAAGGCCAGCAGGTTCGCATTCGGGTTTGTCAGCGCCATGATGAACGGGCGATGATGATTCCGCTGCGCAACGGATTTCCGCTTTATGCAACTGATCGGCCAGCCCAGTG
Source organism: uncultured Paracoccaceae bacterium (assembly GCA_938092015.1). Classification (GTDB taxonomy): domain Bacteria; phylum Pseudomonadota; class Alphaproteobacteria; order Rhodobacterales; family Rhodobacteraceae; genus Pikeienuella. Next base: position 14,007 of record CALKOT010000012.1, on the reverse strand, counting down.
CTTCACTGTGATCGATTCGCAAGCTCGCAGGGTGGCGTCCGCGATTCGCATTCGCGACTTTGGTCTGCACTTGATGTTTGATCATCCCCCTGCACGCGGCGACTACTTTATCCTCACGCAAACAATCGTGGGCCACGCATAGAAAAACCCCCGCCAAAAGGGGCGGGGGAAAGTTGGAAGCCACAGGCAAATGGGCTTCGGGCAGAAAACTTTGCAAAATGCGTTGGCCTTGAAGCACCCGAATTCACGATCGCGATTGTGAGGGCAAACGCCTCGCAAATTCGGATGGAATGTCTTTCAAGATAAACGCGCTTCGCTTTAGACCTGCGTCTCTGTACGGATCTGCTGGCGCAGGACATCAATCGCCACTGGGCGACCGTCCCGGCGGAAATGCCAGTAGGTCCAGCCATTGCAGCTGGGCGCACCTTCAACAGCGGCGCCAACCTGGTGGATGGAGCCAATGGCGTCAGAACTTATCAGTGATCCATCAGCGCGCACTTTGGCGGTGTGACGACCATTGGGGCTTACGAGGATTTCACCAGGCTCCAACATCCGACGTTCAACCAGCTGACCGAATGGAATGCGCTTTTCCTTGCGCTTGGATTTAGTCACCTGAATGGCGTCGACGGAACCTGGAACAACGTCCTTGATCCGCGCTTTCGCTGCTTTGATGTAATCGTCTTCACGTTCAATACCGATGAAGTGACGGCCAAGGCGTTTTGCGGCAGCGCCGGTTGTACCCGTGCCAAAGAACGGGTCGAGGACAATATCGCCGGGCTCAGTCGTGCCCACGAGAATACGGTGAAGCAGCGATTCCGGTTTCTGCGTCGGGTGGGCCTTTTCGCCATCTTCCGTCTTCAGACGCTCATGGCCTGAACAGATCGGCATTTCCCAATCCGATCGCATCTGGATACCTTCGTTCATCGATTTCAGCGCGTCGTAGTTGAAGCAGTATTTCGACGCTTCTTCCTTGGCGGCCCAGATCATCGTCTCATGTGCGTTGGTCAGGCGTTTGCCACGGAAGTTTGGCATCGGGTTAGATTTCCGCCAGACAACGTCATTCAGGATCCAATAACCAAGGTCCTGAACCGCCGCGCCAACACGGAAGATGTTGTGATATGAGCCAATGACCCAGATCGCGCCATCGGGTTTCAAAACGCGGCGCGCGGCAGCAAGCCATTCGCGTGTGAACCGATCATAAGCGGCAAAGCTGGAAAACTGATCCCAGGCGTCATCAACCGCATCGACGCGGGAATTATCCGGGCGGTGAAGTTCGTTCTTCAGCTGCAGATTATAGGGCGGATCTGCGAAGATCAGATCGACCGATCCTTCTAGCAGCGCGTTCATCGCCGCGATGCAGTCGCCTTTGATAATTGTGTCCAACGGTAGCGCTGTTTTGTTCGCTAAATCTGTCATTGCCTCAGCCCGATTTCGAATCAGTTATTGAGATCAAAATGATTCAACCGATTCGGCAGGTCAATATTTCTTTTTGAATCAATGACTTGCAATAATGTCTTAACACAACATCTTGTGTATGGGTTTGAACGAACGTCTATGATGTGGGGTCACCCCTAATCGCGTTAACGCCTCAGCATGGGCTTTTACGCCGTACCCGGCATTCGTTTCCCATCCATAGCCGGGAAACTGTTGCGCTAGATCAGACATGATCCGGTCGCGTGTGACCTTGGCCATGATTGAGGCTGCAGCGATCGACAAAGACCGCCCATCACCTTTGACCACCGCTTCTGCCGGACATCCCAAATCGGGTGGAATTTTGTTTCCATCGATCAGCGCGAAAGCGGGCGCAACGCGCAAAGCCGCAACTGCGCGGCGCATCGCAAGATAGGTCGCATTCAGAATGTTCAGACGGTCGATTTCTTCCACCGACGCAATGCCAACGCCTGTGATCTGCGATTGAAGCGCCTCAAATAATACCTCACGTTTGGCGTGGGATAGCTTTTTTGAATCATTTAATCCCGTCGGCATAGTGTCAATATCGAGAATTGCAGCCCCGGCGACCACCGGGCCGGCCCAGGGCCCGCGGCCTGCTTCATCCACACCGCATACCGGCGTGAAAGGGGCCGAATTCTCAAAACTCAGATCCGGGGTGTAATTTGCACCACTCACGTTCCAACTTTCCGACGGCCACACGAATCTGTGAGACAAACGCCTGTATTTTGCCACGAACGGCGATTATATCACCCTTCATGAACCGTCGAGCTTTTTGCACATCAGCGGCCTTTGCCGTCGCACTCGCCTCACAGCCAGTCCTTGCACAGGATGGTCGTGACCTCGCCCGCATTTCCGCATACCTGAATTCGATCTCTACGTTAGAGGGTGAATTTGTTCAGGTTGATCCTGATGGGGTGCTGTCCGAAGGGCAGTTCTATATCCATCGGCCCGGTAGAATTCGGTTTGAGTATCGCCAGCCGAACCCAGCCCTCGTCATTGCCGACGGATTTTGGGTTGGTGTGGTCGACAAACGATATGATCAGGTCAACCGGTACCCTTTGAATGAAACACCGCTAAACCTGATACTGAAAGACGACATCGATCTTGCCAACGAAGGCGCTGTCAAACGGATTGAACGGTCAGACGGTCAGATGCGTATTATCGCGCAGGATCCCCAGCGAAGCGACAACGGGTCAATCACAATGGTATTCGCCGATAACCCGCTGGAACTACGGCAGTGGATTGTCGATGACACGCAGGGCCGCGCTACGACTGTCGCGCTTAGCAGCACGCGTGCGAATATCCCAGCCGCGCCAGAGAACTTCGTCATTCCGGAAAGCGCGCGTCTTAGTGACGACAACGATCGGTAATCAGACGCCCTTGAAGTTTGGCGGCCGTTTTTCCCGAATTGCCGCCAGACCTTCCTTCATATCATCTGACGCCCAGGCCTGTTTGACCCTGATCTTGGCCGCGTCTGAACTTTCGCCTGCCAAGATCTCTGCAATGGTTTGTTTCGCCCCATTCACCGCCAGAGGCGCGCCAGCGCAGATGGCGCCAAGCACCGTTTTGATCGCATCATCCAGCTGATCCGACGGCACACAATGATCAAAGAAACCCATATCCATCAGGGCTTTGGCATCGAGCTTTTCGCCCAGCATATAGATTCTGCGCGCGGCCTGAGGCCCCAAGGTTTTAACCGCCCTCGTAAGACCTTCATATTCGTAGTGCACGCCCAGACTAATCGCTGGTACACGCAATTTGGACGTGTCCCTGCCGACCCGCAGGTCACAGGATAGGGCGATTTCAACCGAACCACCGATCACTGCGCCGTTGATCCGGGCGATGGTCGGTTTTGGAAACCGCTCAAGACGGTCACAGAACTTGGTCAGCGGGTTTTCGACCCACGAGGACGGATCAGACACATCAGAAAGGTCCATTCCCGCCGAAAAGGCACGATCACCAGCGCCGGTGATCACCACAGCCCGAACTAGACCGGTTGCAAGGTCATCAAGATGACCGGACATCAGCGAAAATGCATCAAGTGTGATTGCATTGCCCTTTTCAGGACGATTGATCGTTAACGTGGCGACCTGATCATCGATGGACAGAAGAACGTCCGACATCGTTTGTTCCGTCTTCTCAGATATCGAAAGTCGCGAATACTGGTGCATGGTCAGATGGTTTTTCCCAACCGCGCGCATCCCTCAAAACCCGCGACTGACCCGCGCCTGGCTTTGGCGCGATGTCAGGCGTCGCCCAGATATGGTCCAACCGCCTGCCCTTGTCAGCCGCATCCCAATCCTTGGCGCGATACGACCACCAGCTATAAAGCAGACCTTCGGTCAGGTCATTTCGGGTCACATCTACCCAGTTCCTCGCTGCGCGGGCTGCTTCAAATGCCTCAACCTCTACCGGCGTGTGACTGACAACTTTCAAAAGCTGCTTGTGTGACCAGACATCATCTTCGCGCGGGGCAATGTTCAGATCACCAACCAGAATGGCGGAACCCGACGCTTTCGCCCCCCAGTTTTGCACATCAGCGACGAAACGCATTTTGTGATCAAATTTCTCATTCTTTTCAGGATCAGGAATATCGCCGCCAGCCGGCAGATAGACGTTGTGGATTTCAACACCTGAATTCAGCCGCCCAACCACATGGCGCGCGTCACCTTTGCCACCAAAATTCTGCGGTGTGACCTCTTCCATCGGCAGGCGGGACACGATGGCGACACCGTTGTAACCCTTGTCGCCCCGCGCAATCATCACATCATAACCAAGCGCCGCGAACCCTTCGGTTGGGATCTTCTCTACAGGCGATTTCGTTTCCTGCAAGCAGAGGACATCTGGTGCCTGTTCTTTCAGCAACTTCAATACGATAGGTTCGCGCAGACGGACCGAGTTAATGTTCCAGGTGCATACGGTGACGGACATGTTTGTTCCCTTTTTCTTCTCAGCGACTTTGGCCCGGCTGATCGGCCCGGGCAAGCCTGCAGAAAAGAAAAAGCGCCCGGCGAGAGGGGGGGACGCCGGACGCTAATCCTTCTAGCGAAGGTATCTCCTAAGACCGAGGGTCAGTCGTGGAGAAGAGGCACCAACTCGGTAGGCGACCAGCGCCTCATAACCAGAAAATGGGACTGCCCACCCGCTGTTACAAGGGGGGACACATTTTTGTTAAGAGGCCAGCCTGTACCCACCGCTTTCAGTGACCAGAAGGCGGGCATTCGATGGATCAGGCTCAATCTTCTGACGCAGACGATAGATATGAGTTTCCAGTGTGTGCGTGGTGACGCCCGCGTTATAGCCCCAGACCTCATGCAGCAGGATATCGCGGGCGACAACCTGATCGTTGGCGCGGTAAAGGAACTTCAGGATGTTCGTTTCCTTTTCCGTCAGGCGGATCTTCTTGCCTTCTTCATCCGTCAGCATCTTCACTGAGGGGCGGAACGTGTATGGCCCGATAGAGAATACCGCATCCTCAGACTGTTCATGCTGACGCAATTGCGCGCGGATGCGGGCCAGAAGGACCGGGAATTTGAAGGGCTTAGTGATGTAATCGTTGGCGCCAGCGTCCAGTCCAAGGATCGTATCGCTGTCACTATCATGCCCGGTCAGCATGATGATCGGGCAGCGCACGCCACCTTTGCGAAGCAGGCGGCAAACTTCGCGGCCGTCCATATCAGGCAGACCAACGTCCAGGATCACTAGGTCATGCAGCTGTTCTTTCGCGCGATTTACGCCTTCGGCGCCATTTTCGCCTTCGAACACATCAAACTCTTCCGTGAGGACCAGCTGATCGGCCAGCGCCTCGCGAAGATCGGGATCATCGTCAATCAACAGAATTTTTTTCAGTGTGGACATCATGCGCCTCTTACGGAGATTTCATCATATGTGTGCGTCTTGACCTCAATTCGCGATGAAATCCTCACATTCAAGAAAATGCGACAGTCGCTCACGCAGCTGTCAGAGCGTCGCGGGCATTGTTTCAAAACCCTTACATCCTGATATAAGGAATGCTTGATATATCTAGGACCATGATGCTGGGACCAAACGCAGAAGAAATGACAGCCCGTGCCCGCGCAGATTTGCGGATTGGCACGCCTGTCGCCGTTGTTTCGGACGATGTTGGCGGGATTGCCGTATCGTCTGAGATGATCTCAGCTGATCGGTTGGGCGCGCTGCGGGCCATATCGGATACGCTTGATCTGGTGATTACGGCGCGGCGGGCAGAAACGTTGCAGGCCCGCGCCTATGATGGGGATATTGCTAGGCTGGTTCTGGACACGGACATGTCTTTTGAGCACGTTCACGCCATCACTGACCCGTCATTTGCGCTGCGTAATCCGCTGATGGGGCCTTTCCCCAGCAGACGGGATGGGAACGCCGCCCCGCAGCGGCTGGCCGTTCGATTAACCAGGACAGCGCGACTGTTGCCCTCTGTCGTATTCGCATCGGCAACAGCGGATGCTGTCCGCGACTTGGCGAAGGCTAATTCGCTGACGCTGATCGACGATAAGATAATGGCCCAGGCTGATGATACCGCGTTAGAGCTGACCTGCGTCAGTTCAGCCCGCGTGCCACTAGTTGTGTCTAAAGATGCTCACGTGCATGTGTTTCGACCCAATAATGGTGAAGAGGAACACTATGCTATCGAAATCGGGCGTCCTGATCGGGCGCAGCCTGTTTTGTCGCGCCTGCATTCGGCCTGTTTCACCGGTGACCTGATCGGCAGCCTGAAATGCGATTGCGGCCCTCAGCTGCGTGCGGCGTTGGAACAGATTTCCAAGACCGGATCTGGCGTTTTACTTTACCTCAACCAGGAAGGTCGCGGCATAGGTCTGGCCAATAAGATGCGCGCATATTCCCTGCAGGATCAGGGTTATGACACTGTTGAGGCGAACCACAGATTGGGGTTTGAGGATGATGAGCGTGATTTCCGTATCGGCGCCAAGATCCTCACATCGCTTGGCTTCAGCTCAGTTCATTTGATGACCAACAACCCCGGCAAGGTTGCCGGTATGAACGCCGCCGGCGTTCATGTCGAAACCCGTGAGCCGCTGATTGTCGGTGAGAATGCCCACAACGTCAAATATCTAAAGACCAAAGCGGCGAAAAGCGGCCACATTCTGTGAGGCCACGCGCCTGTGATCTGATTGTTGGCAGATGGGGGGCCCGCTTTTTGGGCCGAACGATGCCTTGTTCAATCGGGTCAGGCGGGATGACTGAAACAAAGACGGAAGGCGATGGTGGCACGCCCGTCGGGCAATTTCGTTTTATGGGTTCAGGTTATCGCCCCGATCGCATCAAACGACCTTGGCCAGGCCGGGGCGTTATGCATATTCGCCCGATTGGACCGCGCGATATCTGGTCGGACGATCCAAAAGACCCATCCTATAACCAACCCAAGATAGGCCGTGACGATCCATTCAGCCACGAAACCCTGCGACGCGCCGACCGGATGTATGATCTGTTTATAATAACGGATTTTAACTGGCCCAATGCGGTTGCTGGTCAGGGCAGTGCAATTTTTGTTCATTTCTGGAAACAGCCACGCCGCCCGACTGCTGGATGCATAGCATTCGCGAGAAAAGATCTTTTGTGGATTGTCAAACGATGGCGACCCGAAAGCCAAATGATCGTTCAGTCGTAAACCCGCTGGCCGAATACACCCGATCCGACACGGACATATGTTGCACCAAGCCGGATTGCGCTTTCGAAATCAGCACTCATCCCCATGGAAAGTTCATCCAGCCCATTTCGATCCGAAATCTTCTTTAGAAGCGCAAAGTGTAATGCCGGTTCTTCGTCTGCAGGGGGGATGGCCATCAGACCAAGGACTGGAAGATCCATCTGGCGGCATTCAGCGATGAAAGCATCAGCATCAGCCGGGACAACCCCTGCCTTTTGCGGCTCCTCACCGGTGTTTACCTGTAGAAACAATGGCGGGCAGGCGCCGCGCGTCTGTGCTGCATCGGCCAGCTTTTTCGCCAGTTTTGGACGGTCAACCGACTGAATGGCATCGAAAAGCTCTAACGCCTGGTTGACCTTGTTCGTCTGAAGGGGGCCGATCAGATGAACTTCAACACCGTCATATTTTTCTCGTAGGTCGGGCCATCTTGTAGACGCCTCCTGCACCCGGTTTTCACCAAAGAGCCTTTGACCCTGGTCAAGCACCGCCGCAATTCTATCAGGCGGTTGAACTTTGGACACCGCTACAAGCTTGGCTGAGTCAGATGGCCGACCGCAGGCGGCAAGCGCTGCCTCAATTCGGGTGTTTATTTCTTTCAGTGACATCAAACACCATTAATTCGTAGTGCGCAAAAAGAAAGAGCGAGCCGAAGCCCGCTCTCCCAATTCAACACAACTGATCGTCAGATCAGAAGCGCATGGTCAGGTATGCCAGACCGCCAAAGTCGGAGCCTGCAACGGCGTCGGCGTCGGAGTATTCAACACCAGCGGTGAAGAGTACGCCTGGTGCTAGGCCGTAGGTGACCCAAGCTGCACCCTGCTCGCCGAGATCTTCATGATCGCGGTAGCCGCCACCAACAGTCCAAGGACCAGTGCTGTACTGTGCGCCAAGTGCGAATGTTTCAGTTGAGTTGTCAGCGCCTTGTGGATCATCGTTGTTGTATGTAGCAGCAACTTTGAAGCCAGAAGCAGACATGTTTACGCCAATGTTGACGGTGTCTGTGTCGGCGGCACCAAAGCCGTTGGTGTAACCAGCAGACAGACCGAAGCCGAAGTCGCCAAAGTTACCGCTATATGACGCACCACCAGTCCAGTAGTCACCATTTTCGAAGACTGGGTTGTTGCTGTCACCAGCACCGTCTGTGGCCGGATCCGGGTGATACGAACCGTACACTTTGAAGCCTGACATAGTAGGCGAAGTGTAATGGATGGCTACATCATCACTAGCAACACCTGGGTCTGAGAATGTGCCGTTAGTTCCAGCACCACCGAAGAGGCGGAACGAATCGTAGTAGCCGATGCGTGCGCCTGGCGCGTAGATTGTGCCGACATGGTTATTGTATGCCGCGCTGTCGTTTCCGCCAATCATAATCGTACCGAAGGAACCAGAGATGGTGCCGTAGTTTTCGTCGATCTGGTCACCGTTAGTGTAGGCTTCAAGCTCGATGCGAGCCTGGAAAGTGATGCCATTGTCTGCAACCAATTTGGCGCGAACGTGTGCTTCACCGTCACGCAGGATGCCGACGCCGTCTGCGTTTGAGTTGTCGGAGGCACCGAGACCCAGGAAGTAGTAACCGGTGACGCTGGTTGACCATTCAGCAGCAGTTGCTGAAGTGGCGAAACCCGCAGCGACGAGTGCGGTCGTCGCGATGAGTGCTTTTTTCATTGTGTCCCTCACAATATTTGAAAAGGGCTGCTCGCCCTTTGATGAGTGTTAACGTAATCACTTTTTTGGCCCCATTCGGTCAAGATTGATTCTTTCGGGCCATCGTGACGGTCGCCCTGCGTGTTATTTGTGCAACAAAATAGCGGCGCACAGAACCTAAACCCTGTAAAATCGGCGCTGGCAGGGCGATCACCGTTTTCATTCGAGCTTAAAGATGGCGAAAGCACATAACCTAAATACGCTTTACAGTTATGTCACTGACGCTTAAACGCTTGGTTACGTTAGGGAGACGAAGTAATGAACAGGTTTTTTGGAGCAGTAACGTCGGTTATCGTGGTCTTGTCGTTGGCTGCATGTTCAGGTTCAACTCGTCAACGAGCTGAAGCAGAACGTGATCCAGATAGCTTTGATCCGGAAAACGCTGGCGGTGGTCTCCAAGGTGATCTTAATACAGATCGAATAACGGATCTTTTTGACGCCAATGGTGGTATTGACTTCGGTGGTGACAGCCTCACGAGCGTGAACCGATACCTATGGCGTGCGTCTTTGGATACGCTGGGCTTCCTTCCGCTCAGCTCTACGGATCCCTTTACGGGCGTAATTGCGACTGACTGGGCGGCAACGCCAGGTGCACCCAACGAACGCTTCAAGGTCGCTGCTTATGTCAAAAGCCCGGTTTTGACGGCCGGTTCGCTTCAAGTAGCGTTGTTTCGCGAAACCCGCGATCCAGCTGGCGTATGGGTGACGGCGCCGGTATCTGGCGCAACGGCTCGCCAGCTGGAAGACGCTATCCTTGTACGGGCGCGTCAGTTGAAAATCGCTGATCGCGAAGCCGGGTAGGAACCAAGCCTTTCCCCTTTTTGAATCAGTTGGCGAGGAATGGTTGAAACCTCTCGCCGCGCTCCGTATCACGTGGGCAGCATTCAAGTTTGAGGAGCATCCGCCCTGTGTCCCGTTACAACGCCAAAGAAGTCGAGCCAAAATGGCGAGCGGTCTGGGAAGAACGCCAGTGTTTCAAAGCTGAGCGCGACGAAGCGCAGCCGAAATACTATGTGCTTGAGATGTTCCCCTATCCATCTGGCCGCATCCACATGGGCCACGTGCGAAACTACGCGATGGGCGACCTGATCGCACGATACAAACGCGCCTGCGGTTTTAATGTATTGCATCCGATGGGATGGGACGGTTTTGGCATGCCCGCGGAAAACGCGGCGATGGAGCGTGGCGTTCATCCGGGCGAATGGACCTATCAGAATATTGAGACGATGAAGTCACAGCTAAAGCTAATGGGTCTTTCCATTGACTGGAGCCGTGAGTTCGCCACCTGCGACCCTGAATATTACGCCCAACAGCAAGCCCTTTTCCTGGACATGCTTGAAGGTGGCTACGTCTATCAGAAGTCATCAGTCGTAAACTGGGATCCTGTCGACAATACGGTATTGGCGAATGAACAGGTTATCGACGGCAAGGGCTGGCGGTCTGGCGCGCCGGTTGAACGGCGTGAGTTGATCCAGTGGTTCATGCGCATTTCGGACATGGCGGACGAATTGCTCACCGCCATCGATGGGTTGGAGCACTGGCCAGACAAGGTGCGTCTGATGCAGCGCAACTGGATTGGGAAATCCAGCGGGTTGCAGTTCAACTTTGAGATGGCCGCCAATGAACTGACGGATGATACCAGCCTGGAGGTTTACACGACACGCCACGATACGCTGTTTGGCGCGTCGTTCTGCGCAATCTCGGTTGATCATCCTCTGGCCAAGTCACTTGAAGGAAAGCTGGACGGACTGGCGGAGTTTAACGCTGAGTGCCGCAAGACTGGCACGTCAGAGCGTGAAATCGAAACGGCGGAGAAAAGAGGCTTCGACACTGGTCTGAAAGTGAAACATCCATTCGATCCAGAATGGGAACTTCCAGTCTATGTCGCGAACTTTGTCTTGATGGACTACGGCAAAGGCGCCGTATTCGGCTGCCCAGCGCATGACCAGCGCGATCTGGATTTTGCCAGAAAATACGGCCTGGATGTGCTGCCAGTCGTATGCCCGTCCGATCAGGATGCGGAAACGTTCACAGTAGGAAATGAGGCCTATGTTGGGCCTGGCCGGATTGTGAATTCGCAATTCCTCGATGGAATGACAATTGAAGACGCCAAAGATGAAGTCGCCAAACGAATTGGCGATCTTGGCACCGGTCAGGAGACTGAAAATTTCCGCCTTCGCGATTGGGGCTTTTCGCGCCAGCGCTATTGGGGCGCGCCGATCCCGATTGTCCACTGCGAAAGCTGCGGGATTGTTCCTGAGAAGAAGGAAAACCTGCCAGTCAGATTGCCAGATGATGTGACCTTTGACCGGCCAGGCAACCCGCTGGACCATCACCCGACGTGGAAACACACGCCCTGCCCCAAATGTGGTGCAGATGCACGGCGCGAAACGGACACGATGGATACCTTCGCCGACAGTTCTTGGTATTTTGCGCGGTTCACGTCACCGCGCGCCGACACCCCGACCACGCCAGAAGATGCCGCCTACTGGATGAATGTCGATCAGTATATCGGCGGCGTTGAGCATGCGATCCTCCACCTGCTTTATTCCCGCTTCTGGTGCCGCGCGATGTCACGGACAGGCTGGCTGCCCAAAAGCGCAGAAGAGCCGTTTGATGCGATGTTTACTCAAGGCATGGTGTGCCACGAAACATATCAGGATCCTGCGGGGAAATGGGTTTCGCCAGATGAGATCAAGTCTGGCGATGACGGCATGGTCGTGGCGAAGACTGGCGAAGCAATCACCGTTGGCCCTTCGATCAAGATGTCGAAGTCCAAACGCAATGTCGTCGACCCCGAAGATATCATTGAACAATTCGGCGCAGATACAGCGCGTTGGTTCATGCTTTCAGATAGCCCGCCCGAACGGGATGTTGAATGGACCACAGCAGGCGCTGAAGGCGCCTGGAGGTTCCTGCAAAGAATCTGGCGCCTGGTTGATGAAGCTGCAGATCATCTGGGCTCAGCCGGTGACGTCACCAAAGGATCGAAAGACCTAAGAAAGGCGGTCCACCGGACTGTCGACGGTGTTGCAGGTGATATCGATGGTTTTGCTTTCAACAAAGCCATCGCGCGAATTTATGAACTGGCAAATGCAATTGGCAGGTTTGACGCCACATCTGACGATGACTGGGCAGCGCTTCGCGAAGCGTTGAATGTTCTGGTTCAGTTAATGGCACCGATTACCCCGCATTTCTCTGAGGAATGTTGGGTCAGATTGGGCCACGATACGATCCTGGCTGAGACGGTCTGGCCTGCGGTGGATCCAGCACTGCTGAAAGACAACGAAGTTCTGATGCCCATTCAGATCAACGGCAAACGCCGGGCAGAGATCTCGGTTGCAGTGGACGCTGATAAGGCTTCGGTTGAGAAAATGGCGCTGGAGCACCCGTCTGTTCAGAAATTCCTTGATGGCGCTACACCCAAGAAGGTCATTGTTGTGCCAGGACGGATCGTCAATGTCGTCGTCTGATCGACGTCACTTTCTTGCGCTTGCTGCGCTATCGGGCCTCGCCGCCTGTGGATTTCGGCCGGTCTATCGAAAAGGCGCCCCATCAGCAGATCTGAGGGGCGCCGTTCAGTTACCAGAGGCTAAAGATCCGATCAGCTTTGCCTACCGAGAACGGCTAAGGCGCCGGTTTGGCGATGCCAGTGACCAAGCTGAGTTTGTTTTGGAAAACTCGACAAAAACATCTGAAACAAGCATCGCGATTACACAAGCATCCAATGTAACCCGCTATCGCGTTCTGGGCGCTACAGAATGGCGGCTTGTTCGCCGGGAAACTGGTGAAATCATCATTGGCGACAACGTGTCAGCATTCACTGGCTACGATGCGACATCGTCCGCCTTTTCAGTGCGAGAGGCCAAGAAGGCGGCAGAAAATCGTTTGGCGATCGAATTGGCTGAACTAACGATCAGCGCCATTTCCACCTATCTAAGCGAAGCCGACGCTTCGTGAAGCTGAACGCACGGGATGCTTTGCAGTTTTGCAGATCGCCTGATCGACGTTACAAAGCCGCCCTGATTTACGGCGAGGACGGCGTTGAAGTAAGCAGACTCAGAGTTCAGCTGATCAATGCCCTTCTTGGTGAAGGCGAAAACCACAACGTAACCCGACTGGACGTGGCGCAGGCCCGTCGAGACACTGCCATCATTATGGATGCGCTGCGTTCCAAAGGCTTCTTTGGCGGAGAGCCGATCGTTCTGATCGAGAATGGCACCGATGGATTAGCGGCCGGTCTGTCCGAAACATTCGCGTCAGCTGAGGCTGGTGACGCCTTTCTGATTGTGACTGCTGGGATTCTGCCAGCGAGATCTAAATTACGGAAACTGTTCGAAGGCGAAGTGTCAGCGGTTGCGGCGCCCTGCTATCAGACCGCATTGGGCAGACCCGATATCGAAGCCTTGCTGAAGGACGCTGGCGTTTCTGGAATTGATGAAGAAGCTATTCGTGATCTTGTTGATTTTGCCAGAAGTACAGACAGCGGCGCGTTGAGTGATCTGATCTATCGGATATCGCTTTATGCCTTAAGTTCAGACACCCCTGTTTCGTCGGATGATGTCATCGAATGTTTGCCCGGATCAGGGGATGCAGATCTGGATGATGTGTTGGACGCCGTCGCCGATGGCGATGCCCGAAGCGTCGGACCATTGATGAACAAGCTTGAATCACAGGGCGTTAATCCAACGACACTAGCGATTTCTGCTATGCGCAAATTCCGTCAGATTCACATGATTACATCAGCTGGCGGACCACCTGACAGTGTCATCTCTCGGCTAAGGCCGCCTGTATTTGGTCCTCGACGTGACCGCCTATCACGTCAGGCCCGGCTTTGGACAACGACGAAATGCGAAGGTGCGCTTAAGCTGATCCTTGAGACAGATTCAGCACTGCGCGGCGGTGCAGCCGCTGCAGGCTATCCTATGCTGGAGCGTATGCTGATACGGCTGGCCCTGGGCGCCAAAAAGTAGTTAGTCGTCTGTGATTTTCACCCTAACGATTCAAATTTCGTTCGCGATCGGCATCGTGCTCAGATTGAGGCTTCCGGTTTCCGGTTCTGATTGACAAGGCAGGCCAGTAAACAGAGGCACAGAAGCCTGAGCCACCTTGCCAGTAGGCGCATGTTTTGTCCTACGGCTGAGAGAATGGCGTTGATGGCGTCG
>CALKOT010000011.1 GCA_938092015.1 uncultured Paracoccaceae bacterium | reverse complement strand
GGAATAAAGACACGCTTCACCACAGCCGCTGGCATTGTTCACGAACTGATTGAGGCCAGAGACGAGAACGCCTTCTTCGCCTTCAGAAGCAAATGGCGACCGTGGAACTCCTGATCATAGATGAACTGGGCTTTGTGCCGCTTTCAAAGACCGGTGCCAAACTCCTCTTCGAGCTGATCAGCCAGCGCTACGAACGGGGCGCCACGATCATCACTTCAAACCTGCCTTTCGACGAATGGACAGCAACATTCGGTGAGGAACGCCTCACAGGCGCCTTGCTAGACCGCCTGACCCACCACGTTCATATCCTCGAAATGAATGCGCAATCCTATCGCCTCGCTCAGAGCAAGGCAGGCTGACGCCCCACCCCAGAATACTCATAACTGAGAAGCGGGCGCGTTCTGACTCTTGTGGTCAGCGCGCCCTCAACGCTTGCCGAAAGGCTGCACTTCAAACTGGCTGGAAATCAGGGCGCCCTAATGGCCGGATATTCCAGTGCCATTGACAAGGTTCTTGGCTTTAAGTTGGGTAATGGCGTTAATTCGCATCCAGTCCACCTTTGGTGATACAGCTCCCGCCAGCCAGCCGGTCCACCCCAAAAAGGTGGACTGAGTAGACATCTATGTTCTGAGATGAAAACGCGACTGTCAATAAGATACTGAAAATAAATGGAAATATTCACCTATGTTCAGCTATGAAGAACGAGTTCGAGTCTTCTCGACGAGCCCTAACTTGAGAACCGAACATCGGTTTTCATAGAAGTTCAAGCTGGAACATCTCCACAGCGGAAATCATCCACTAAGTCCGCCCCCTCCTGCATTAAAACAACTCGTTGATCCCAATAGGTGGCGCGATTGTAAGTGCGACGGATAACGTTCTTGTCCTGGTGGGCTAGGGCGGCCTCAATCACATCAGCTTCGAAGTTGCGATTGTTGAGAATAGTGCTGGCCGTCGCTCGAAAGCCATGAGCAGTCACTTCATCCTTGCCGTAGCCCATGCGCCGGAGCACGGAATTGAAGGCGTTTTCTGACAACCATTTCCGGTTCGATACGATGGACGGGAAGATCAGATCCGCCCCCTCCACATCTGGCCAATTTGCCTCGACGATTTGCATCGCTTGGTCAGAAAGCGGGACCACATGTTCGCGGCGCATTTTCGTTCGTTCAGCTGGAATCGTCCACGACAGATTTTTAAGATCGAGCTCTTGCTTCTTCGCCCCACGCACCTCACCAGGCCGGGTCATGGTAAGAATCTGGAATTTCATCGCATCAATGATGACACGCCACCCGGTGAAGGCCTCCATATCCCGGAGTAGTGCGCCAAAGATCTTCTCGTCGGTGACTGCTGCCCGGTTTACTGACTGGGGAGGCAACAACGCCCCTCTGATGGCATAGGTTGGGTCATTCTCCGCTCGCAGTGTGACGACGGCCAACCGAAAAACGCCAGACAGCGTTCCAAAGAGCCTCTTTGCAGACTCGCGACGACCGCTACGTTCGATCTTCTTTAAAAGGTGAAGCACTTCAGCTGAGGTGACCTCAGAAATGGGGCGATGGTGGAGCGGTTCTGCCAGCGAGCGGATTTGCCATTCCTTCTTGCGCATCGTGGCGTTAGCCAATCCGCGTTCCTTAGCCTGTTCCAAATACTCCTCGGCGATTAATAAAAAGGTCGTGCGCGTCTTCGTCTCGGCTTCGGCTCGTGCAAAGCGTTTTTGGACTGACGGCTCTCCGCCCTCGGCGATCACTGCTCGCGCGGCGTCACACTTCTAACGTGCTTGAGCCAGCGAGACATCCGGGTACTGACCGTGTGAGAGTAAGCGTTCTTTGCCGTGATAGCGATACTTTTGCTGCCAGAGTTTGCTGGCGTTTGGCTTCACCAGCAGAAACAGGCCGCCACCATCCGAGAGTTTGTACGGCTTCTCTCGAATCGGCGCTTTGCGGATCTGTAGGTCTGAAAGAGCCATCTGGGGGTATCGCTTTCCAACTAAAGGGGCAGCACCCCCAGAGATACCCCCACAGCTAGATGGTTTAGGGGTATCAAGTGTTTCGCTATGTTCCAATGATACCCGCGAAATCCACTAAATTGCTAGTGTTTCGTGCAGTTATGAGCAGCAATATTAGAGTGGATTGGTGCGCTGAGAGGACTCATTTTCGGCCGTTAGTTTATTGATACAATTATGGAATTATAATTCGATGCACTTGAATGCCCCCAATTGCGCGCCCAAACGCTAGTTTGAAGTACGACAAAGGCACATCTGAACCTCCGCGTAAGGCGAAGTTACAGCATTTTTCCGGATTAGGCATGGACGTATTAAGATGGTGGGTCAGATTCCGTAGCATAGCTGAAGTCCTCAACTAGATTGATCAAATGACAGCTTCGAGCCCAAACGCGACGGTCGAATTTTGGAGTTTTGTGTGAGTGCGAATTTGGCGGTTAGATTCTCGGTCGATGGCGATCTGGTGGAAGCGGACCGTCGACGGCACACAAATGGAGAGCAAACTCAATAAACGAGTGGCCCTAAAATAAGGGGCAGGTCAGAGGGCGCAAAAATACGCGAAGACGCAAATGCAGTCACCAAAGCAGATGGGACGCAAACGCTGTGAGGAGATCTTTGAGGAAGCAGATTTGATGTCTCGGGCAACTAGATTTCGGGTTCCTAACACCCACGGGCCAGCGACATGATCCTGCAAATCGCCCGGTTGTGTTCTAGTCGTAATTTCTCGGCCGATCCTTCAAAAGTTACCGTGTTTTCATCGCTTCGAAGCGCCCAACCGATGTCTAGCATATGCGAAATTAGTGCTCCGGTATCTGGCGGCGGCGCCAGGAAACTTCGATTCCCATTTTTCAGTATCCGGTGTTTAAGCGCAACGCCGCCAATATGCTCTACCGCAGCCAACCAGCTTACAGCGGGGGGGATCAGGACAGTTGCGCTGCGTCCTGTCAAAATCGCGTCGGAGATGTTTGAAACGCTGTCACCGGATGTCAGACATGCTTGGGCGGTATTCAGCCAGTCCCGGTAAGGCCCGGGCTGATCCGGCCGCCAAATGTGCGTCTCAACCCCGTCGGGCAACATCTTCACCAATGCAGCCGCGGCGCGGGCTGGCGTTCTGGGTGAGGTGCAGATTCTCAGATTAGCGCCCATTTCCGTCGCCATCTGCATGGCTTTACGACCAAACTGGATGGCGAACTCAGGCGTTACGCGACTTGTTCGGCTATCACCGCCGAGAACCGCAAACACAGAGCCTCCGACGCCAGCTTCATGATCTGGCGTTTCCGCGAATGGCAAGCTGATCACCATGACATTGTCTGCAGAGGGCAATCCGTATTGCGGCGTTGTCAGCACCAAATCAAACCAGTGCAGCGGGGCGCGCGGCCTGCCGATGCGCAGCAACCTGGCGCTGCCGCCGGACTGCTTCCTGATCCACAAGGCGGGGGGAACTGTTCGGCACCCTGCGCCGACAACAAGGTCGGGCCAGGGCCCTGAAAGATCTGGCGTGTTTTTCACCGCCCGCATCGTCGCGCCCATGAACCGGTTGGGGATCTTGCGCAGACGATTGAATTTGAGATTGACCTGCCTGACGATACCGCCGACTGCGTTGGCCGCGAGCATAACCTGCGCGTCATCGCCCACCCGCCCGGTGGTCAGCGCCCATACCAAGGGTCTTCGATCCCCATCATCACTAAGTTCGCCTTCCACTATGAGGCCTTTGAGGGTTGCGCCGGCAAAGGGTAGTGGACGACATGGACAAGGTCGGCATGGAAATTTCTTGCGTGCCTTTGAAGCGCCGCCAGGAAGAGTTCGGGATCGATAACGCCGTCTCTCAGAGTAAAATGCTGCATGGGCTTTCCAGCTCAATTTTGATGGATCGAATAATCTGTTCCCAGACTCACAAGCGTCCCGGTGCTACTCGTTCTTGGGAGACAACGATGGGGAATTGATTTTATTCCGTGTCTTTTTTGGCCTTCAACGCAATTACCTTTATCACAAGTTTTTCACGGCGATGACATGAAAACAGATCGGACGATATAGACGCGGCTCAAGAATAAAAGTCCTTGCCGCGCCGCAATCGCGATACCAGCGCCTAGCAAACCGAATTGGAGGATAAAAAAGTACAACATCGCGCAGAATAGCAGCGTGACCGAGACGGAAACGATCAGCAAGGCGCGCTCTTTCCGCACGGTCAGGATGGCAGGCTCCAGCGCAAAACCCATGGCGACCAGCGCGGCGCCGATCCCCATCGCGACAAGAAGCGGCGCGGCGACCACGGCTTCTTTTGTAAAGATCAACATGATTTGCTCGCTCGCAAATGTCAGGATCACGCACAGCACAGCCAGAACTGCAGCTGACACGACCAGCATACGCCATAGCAACCTGCGGATCGCCTTTCGATCCCCTTGCGCCTCAAGCCAGGCAAACTCTGGAAAAACGATGTGGCCCAGCAATGTCGTCGACCGGTTCATCGCCTCGGTCAGTTGCTTCACCACACCGAAAAGCCCGGCAGCCGTTGGCCCGAGCATGCCGCCTACAACCAGCACCGTAGCGTGAATCAGAACGGTATCCATCATCGACGTCAGATTGGTGACGACAACAAAGCGCCAAATTCTTGGGAACCCGGCGCTTAGCATCGACCATCTGCCCCAGAGCCGGGGCAAGAGACCCCGTGTGTGCGCCTCATAAAACGCGACGCCCCACAGGTAGAGACCGGATAGGATCATACCGGCCATGTAGACGAAGATCAGTGTAACGTGATCCAGCGCAGCCAGAAAGATAATCAGCACGCCGATAAACCGGATGATTGCGTTGAGGGCGTGTTGCTGCACCAGCACCTCGAACCGGTCAAAGAGGCGCATCATGCCTGTCGGCGTCGCGGCCGTGATGAAGGGGATCGTCAGCGTGAACCAGATCGCATATCCGACCACATCGCTCGACCAGCCCAGCCAGGATGACGCCCAAGGCGCCAGCAGCATCGCCAGAATGACCGACGTCGTCAGGCTGAGGACATCCAGTCTGAGGGTTAACCCAATCAAACGGCGAAAATCATCGTTTCGCCCGGCTTGCAGGGCGTCAGCGCCAAATTTGGTCACCGCCGCCCATGAGCGGAATTTCAGCAGGCCCGAGATCAGGCGCACGTAGGCCTGCAAGAGAACGATGACGCCAAAGTTCTCTAACCCGACTGCGCGCACAGCCAGAATTGACGACCCAAGGTTAAGCAGACCAAAGACCATTCTGCCGCCAAACAGCTTGCCAGCGTTGCGACCAATACGGCGAAAAATAGAACGAATGTCTGCGCTGCTTTTCGCTTGGGGCGAAACAGCGTCAGAATCTTCGGACATGGTCGGCTCGCTTTATCACTGCATTGCAAGGCGCTTCGATCTGGCCTGCGTCAATGAGAGGCGATAAAGCCTAAAGAGGGCGCCACACAAGAGCGATTCCCTTTTCCGACGCAGGACGCACTATGACAAAGACTGTCTTTATTCACACCAATAATCAGCAAATGGTTGGCGCCATCGTCGGCCGCCATTCGTTGCAGCGGATGTCCAATAACCCGGAGAGGTTCGACGTCAAGATCGTGCGCCGTGAGACCTATGACGTCTTCAATGAATACGAAGGTAAGAAATTTCTGCGCGCTGGCGGGTGGCGGACCTGGCGCAATGACGACCTGCAAAGCTTTACGCCGGTGCGATTTACGCCCCCTGAAGAGATGGACTATCAGGGGCGCGCGCTTGTGATCGACCCGGACGTTTTCGCCGTGGGCGACGTCAATGAGCTGTTTGAGCGTGATCTTGAGGGCAAAGCGATCCTCGCCCGGCCGAGATCAGGTCACAACGGACGTGAAGACTATATCGCCACCAGCGTGATGCTGTTGGATTGTGCGAAGCTGACGCATTGGAACATGCAGGCCCAGTTCCAAAAGATGTTTACTGGCGAATTGGACTACGAAGACTGGATCGTGCTTGCGACTGAGCCTAGGGGAAGCATCGGCCACCTCGAAGAAATCTGGAACCATTTTGACAAGGTGACGCCAGGCACGCGGCTGTTGCACAACACAAAGCGGCGCACGCAGCCGTGGAAAACTGGCCTGCCTATCGACTTTACAAACAGATTGCCGATCATTGGAAAACTTGTGCCAAATGCCGGGATCCGCATCCCGGGAAAGTACAAACAGCA
This sequence comes from uncultured Paracoccaceae bacterium, assembly GCA_938092015.1. Taxonomy (GTDB): domain Bacteria; phylum Pseudomonadota; class Alphaproteobacteria; order Rhodobacterales; family Rhodobacteraceae; genus Pikeienuella. The sequence continues at coordinate 154,902 of CALKOT010000011.1, read as the reverse complement.
CCCGGATATCAGGCAAGAACAGTTCTTTTTCAGCCTGTTAAAGGAATGTTTCGACAGTGGTCAGATTTCTGAGGCTGAGCTGAAGCGTGAAATGGCCGCCAACCATGTGCGCCATGACGCCCTTCAGATGATGAAATCCGCGCCCCCGCTGGATGTGGCGATTGAACAGTTTGCCGCCTGAATGGCTCTGGCGGGGAGCGCCAAGTCCCGGCCATTAGCCGTTTGCGATCCGATTTAAACTGATGTCGTTTTACCCGTCGACTGCGGAGCCGATGCCGCCGAAAAAGACAGTCTGCTTGCCAGTCAGGTTCTTCATGTCGCATCCGACCAGCCAGCGAATGTTCGGATGCCGGTGACCGACAATCATCATCTGATCTCGCCACCAGGCGGCAGATTGAATCGTCGTATGCGCGTTACGACCGTCGGGCAGCGTCTTGATCGCTGGATAGCAAGCTGCAACGACAAATACGAATTTGTCGGCGCGTGCGAACATTTCATCCAGAACCCACGTGACATCGAAGGGCGCCAGGTGCTCAACCACGTCGGTTGAGATCACCCCGTCCATCTGGTCGTCGCCTATTGCAGAAAATTCGGCGACGCCCGGATCGTAGCACCGAACAAGAATGCCGGGCCACTGGCTGCTCTCGCGCCACGGGCTATCGTCTGCCTTGCCCTCAAGGCGTTGATATCCCTCTGCTTTACCTGATCCATAATCCAGAAGGCGGGTCGCACCTGTTTTGTCGAGAAGCTTGCGAACCGGCTGGATATGGTGTTTCAGCCGGGTGCCTGGAAAGTAGTTTTCGTCATGCATCTGCTGGTAGAGATGAATAAGTTCGCCAAACTCTCGTGTTGGGGTATCGCGGGTGAACAACAGATAGCCTGCTTCATTCGCGTCTGCTTCCAGTTCACGCCACTGGGTGTTGCGTGTGCCGGTCTGCTTGGCGCCTGACCCATCCGCCGAGATTGGCGCGGAACTCCAAGCTGATGGGTTGATCGGCCCGGCGCCATCGGTAACCGGACTGTCACCCTGCTGGCGCCACCGGTCAGGGGCAGACGGCTGAACAAGGCTGATCACCCCTGCGTCTGCTTCATCGTATAATACAGCCGGATCTGCCGTGAAGATCATACTCGCATCGCAATAGATCGCGCGGCCGCCGCCTTCGAAGTCAGCAACGGCGGCTGCATACCCATGAAAGCCGGTTGGCCACCCTTTGCGTGCATAACCCTTCAGGTTGGCCATGAGGTGAATTCGGTACTTGCGCGCCGGATTCCTGACTTTCATCAACGACCAGACAAGAACGCGCGTGGCGCGCATTAGGTCTGGCGCCGTGCCAACAAAGATCTCGACGGCAGGCCCTTCGCCTATCAGCTCAATTACTTCAGGCGCTGTCGTCGCCGCTTCGCCAAGGGGGTCTTCGAATAACCGCAATCGCGCCAGTTTGCGTTTGATCCAGCCTTTCTTGCGGCTGCGTGTCGCCAAGCTCATTTCGTTTTCTCCAAAACGCCCACCACAACAATCATTCCACCTGCCTCAGATGCCAGGCCAGCTTTTATGCCCTTGCTGCTCGGGTGATAGAAATTTCTTGGTTTTTCTTCAACCTAGGAAGATGCGGCTACATTTGTTTTGCATGCGGACGGCTTTTGAAATCAATCATTCTGAATGCCGACATCTGCGGCGACTGAGCCGACAAAATGGTTATTCCGTCTCAAAGCAGATCTGACGACACTTTCGAGCCAAAAGTTGCAGCTGATGCTCACCGTCGCCCTTGTTTGCGAGCTGCTCAGATCGTTGTGTTACGGTGAATGGCCAGAGCTGGTGTATTCTGCGAACATGATCTGAACGGCTGCACTAGGGGTGCACGATCCGATAGAAGTGGCTCGCTAGAGGTTTGGCAGGGAATTTGTAGCGAGAATTGTGGCACCTGCTCACCGTCGGCTTTGTCCGCAAAGCCGACTTCGATAACTGCTAGATCACAGGCAATGGTTTGAAGTGCCATCAGCCCGAAAGCCGAGCACACCGTGAATAACGCCTTGTTTAGCCTCGTATCAGCTCCGCCTGCCGTTCCAGCGAAACTGGGCAATAGGCGCTGATCGTTGTGACGACGTTCGAATGCCCGATGTTCTGGGAGAAGGCCTTGAAGGCCTCACGGGTCGGGTAGAACGTGTCAGCCCATTTCACGAGCGTCTTGCGGAAGGCGTGTGGGGTGAATGGAGGCAAGTCTGCACTCGTGAACGCTTGCTTGATCGCGGCGCGGATCGCGTTGGCGTTTCTGTAATGGGTCCGTTTCAGCCCCGCGACTTTGAATTCGCCATCAAACGGTTTGACCACTGGCGGTGGAAACAGTGGATCGTCGGGGCCGAACAGCGCGTCGCGCTTCAGATAGTCCACCCATCCTTCAAAGCATGTGAGGTAATCTGCGCCCACTGGCAGAAAGTAGGTCGTGATCGTTTTTGAATTCTTGGTCTTCACTTCACGCGCATCCTGATAGACGTAGCCGTCGATCATGTTGATGTGCTTCAAGCGTAAAGATGCCGTTGCGCCATCACGCGCGCCAGTCAGCATAAGGAAAGCAAACAACGCCTTGTTGCGGCGTTCGATCACTGATCCTTCTGGCATGTAGTTGAAGGCATGACGCGCCATCTCCATCGACGGATAAGGGGTTTCGCGGGTGGTGCTGGCCACGCGCTGTCCCTTCGCGTCCATGTTGAAGTAATCGGCATCGGAATAGCGGATGCGGCTTTTGTATCCGTCCTGACCCGCCAGCCAGAAGAAGAACGCTTTGTTCGCCGCCAGCACGGCTGAGATTGTGGACTTGGACAGTTGTTTGCAGGTCGTCTTGCTGGTTTCGCTTTTGATGCGATCTTGGAACTTGATCACCTGTTCAATGTGGAACCGCTTGAAACTGAGAAAGTTTGTACTGGCTTCGAAGCGCAAAATCCCTTCTGCGGCTTTGTGGACAGTGTTGGCGTCCTTACGGTTCGCAGTCTTGAGGTACTGCAGATAACGGCGTTTGATCCGTTCGTTTTCTTCGTTGATTTTGCGCATAGCTCTGATGCCTCTGGTTAGTGAAAGTTTGGGGTTATGGTGGTGGTAACGTTTAGGGTTCGCTGTCTGCGGCTTTTTTGATGATGAAGATTCCAGCGAATTCAGAGACCTTGGCCGCCGAAATCATCCGCGCGCATGGGCACTCGCAATGGCTGCAGATGCCTTTCAAGAGCGATGTATTCGCTGTCAGAACCGAAAGGGTTGCGGTCATGTCCGTTGGGCGGCGCCCTTGGCGACAAGCTGGGCAGTAGAGTTCGTCGGGCTCTAGTGGGCGTTTGGCGTCTTTGCGCTTTGCCCGCAGATACTCTCGTATGGCTGCGCCCGAAATCAGATAGGGTTTATGCGACGCCATAATTGGCAGGCCGTCTTTCACCCAATTTCGGATTGTCGCCGGTGTCTTGGAAAGCGCATTCGCAGCCTCCTCAACTGTGTAGGCCAGTGCTGATTTCACGGCCATCGGATTGGTGCGCTTACTCATCTCTGACGCTTTCGAATAGTGCGCGGATGTCTTCTGCTTTCCAGACCGTTGTGCGCGGGCCAAGTTTCTGCGGTTTGGGAAAGCGTCCGTCCTTTACGCCTTGCCACCAGGTTGATTTTGAAACCGGGATCGGGCCTGACGGTCCGAGAATTGCTGACAGGCGCACAAGGCCGGTCTGTGGAAATGTAGGGGCGTCCATTGCTGTATTCCTCGCTTCAATAACGTTCGAGGAAGTTCTAGCTATGACTTGGGAAAATAAGACGGAATGGAGGCTATTCCTATAGGATTCCGCTACCGTTAATCTTCTGACCAGTAATCCTTGTCGATCAGATCAGCGGCGTCCTTTAACCACTTGAGTATCGTCTTATTGTCGAGGCTAAGGCCAACCGATGCGAGGTCTTCTTGAATGCGTTTTGTCGAATCATTTCGATTTGCTTTCGGGTTGAAGCCGTACTGTTCACACGACATTGCAGCGATGAGTTTCAAGGCTGATTGCCGTTCCTGGCTTGTCATTTCAGTCTGAGCGGGTTTTGCGTGCCCTCTGGAAGACGCGGCCAATCTTTTTTCTAGCTGGGTATAGAAGTCAGGGTGAACCTCTAGGTCCAGTTCATCGAACTTGGACTTCAGAAATCTGGGTGTGGCGTGCGCGAAGCCTTGAACTCCACGTGGATAGAACCTGATAACAGGCCATCGAAATCGGAAACCTTGTAAGGCTTTTCCTTCGGTTTCAGGTTTAGAATCTTTGTGTTGTTCAAAGGCATTTGGGGGCATCCAAAACAGCTTTCTATCGCAATGCCCCCAAAAGCGCCCCCATAACGGGGGCATTCTATCGGATCGCGCTGAACATCACTGGACAACAGGCATCGCGATAATCTCTGTATATCAAGGCTTTTCGGATGTCATCGGACTTTAGAAAACTGGAAAGTGGTGCCGCTGAGAGGACTCGAACCTCCGGCCCCATCATTACGAATGACGTGCTCTACCATCTGAGCTACAGCGGCGACGAGGCCCTACTATCGCCCTACTAGATTCCGGTCAACATCTCGATGTGACGGCTTCGATGGGAAAATTTCCGACAGGTCCGCTAATTACGAGTGACTTGCTCTACTATCTGCGCGCTACTGGCTTTCACCGCCAATCAGGCGGCCTTTTGCGTCGATGATAAGCCAAGCGAATACACTAAGTTTCCACGGTCGCTTGAACGTTCATTTCGATGCGCGGGTGTGTTGTAAAAATGGCGACTATCCTGTCACCTTCGGCGTCGTGCCATTCAACACGTTCGCGTTCGACATAACCCAATCGCTCAACAAGCGGCAGCGCCTTTTTCAACTTCGGGCGGGTCAGATCAAGGGCTAGTATCGGGCGCTTGCGCTTTATCGTTTTCCGCAAACCTTTGAGCACATCTCGCTCATCGCCGCCGACGTCTATCTTGATCATATCGACATCTGCTTCTCTTAGAAGCACGTCGGCAGGTCGAGTGTTTATCTTTTCGACAAACCCTTCGCGCAGACGATTGTTGGAAAGGTTTTTCTTTGAGCCGAACGCTTCTTGCTTTCCACGTTCTTCAGCCAGTCCGACGCCAAGGTGCTCAAGATCGACGCGGTCGCGAAGGCCATTCAATTTTACCATTTCATTCAGAAAGCGATTGGCCCGGACGTTGAACTCAAAAGGAATGGCCCGGCCGACGCCGCCATGGCGAAGCATGAACAGTGTATGGCCGCCGGCATGGGCGCCAATATCGATGAAAACGCCATCCTCCGGCATCCAACGGCGCATCAACTCAAGCCCCGGCGCCTCATAGACATCACCTTTTTCAAAAGCGGAAAATACCGGATCCAACTCATCGCCTAGTTTTGCCTGGCTCAGACCGTTCTCGCCAATCGCCCGTTGCGATTTCAATTCCGCGATGGAAATCTCCGATTTGTGCGACAGCACACTGGAACCACTCCCCTGCCCGGCCACGGCAAGATCTGTGATGTATGTCTGCAAATCACCATCAGTCGCAGCCTCTGAAAGATACGCCCATTCGTCGCCAGCAAGCCCATCCACATCAAGGCTGCGTCGCAGCAGCATCCAATCGACGCCAGCGATGATCTTGTCTTCGCGAACATAGGTGAGCAGCTTTCCTGCGCCTTCGCGGCTAATCAGATAGCAATCCGCGCCGGGCGCTTTCGCGACATGTTCGCCCGGAATAATGCCCTTAGCGCCCATGGCCACCAGTACATCGCTCGCCGTCACTAGCCCAGCACCATCTATCGCTGCATGACGCCATTCTAAGGCTCGCTCATTTGCGAGGATGACATCAAAACTTCCAAGATCTTCCGCCTCACTGAACAAGGCATTGGGCGATTGTGAGAATACAGCGTCATTCTCACAGATAAGCGCCATCTGATGATCGGACGCCAGCAAACGCCGCCAAACCGCGATATGCGACAGATAACATGCGAACGCACCAGGTTTGATCGCGTCCTTTCCCCAAAACTCATCAGCCCGAAGATCACGATAAAGGAAAAACGGCGCCATGGGATCATGGCCATCGAACGCAGCTATTCTTTCGAACTCCAGGCCAAATCCCGCTGCGCTGGCCGTGAATTGGGCCAAGCGGTCAGTGTCACATCGCCGGTTAATCACGTAGATTGCTGTACTGGATACAGTTGTCACGACCGCCTGCCTTATTTTGTGCGCGCCGCTTTTTCCGCCACGCCGGAAATTCCTTCCCGTCGCTCCAGTTCCTTCAGCACATCTTTCAACGATACATCAGACGCCGAAAGCATGACGAGAAGATGAAACAACGTATCAGCACTTTCACTGATAAGATCAGCCTTATCGCCAGTGGATGCCGCAATGATCGCTTCAACCGCTTCTTCGCCAAACTTCTGGGCGCATTTGAGACGACCTTTGGCAAGCAGTTGGGCGGTGTGGGATTTTGAGGTGTCACCCTCAGCCTTGCGGGCATCTATCGTTGCTTCAAGACGGTCCAGAACGCTCATGTCAGCCTCACCGGAACACCTGCGGCGGCCATGTGCGCCTTGGCCTGACCAATTGTGTAGGTCCCGAAGTGGAAGATGGATGCAGCGAGAACGGCAGATGCCTTGCCCTCGGTCACGCCTTCGACCAAGTGATCCAATGTGCCAACGCCACCTGAGGCGATGACCGGGATTCGCACGGCTTCACTGATTGCGCGTGTCAGCGGCAAGTTGAACCCTGCCTTTGTGCCGTCACGGTCCATCGAGGTCAGCAGAATTTCGCCTGCGCCTTTCGCTTCCATCTGCTTGGCAAAGTCTATGGCGTCGATGCCGGTAGGCTCGCGGCCGCCATGGGTAAATATTTCCCATTTGCCGGGACGAACTGTCTTGGCGTCTATCGCGACCACTGTGCACTGCGCGCCAAACTTTTCGGATGCGCGGGCGACGAAGTCCGGGTCTTTCACGGCGGCGGTGTTGATCGACACTTTGTCGGCCCCTGCCAACAGCAGATCACGGATATTCTCAACAGTCCGCACACCTCCGCCGATGGTGAGGGGCATGAAGCACTGTTCTGCAGTGCGGCGCGCCACATCAAGGATCGTACCGCGATTGTCGGAAGATGCTGTGATGTCCAGAAAGGTCAACTCATCCGCTCCGGCGGCGTCATAGACCTTGGCCTGTTCCACTGGGTCGCCAGCGTCAATCAGGTCCACGAAATTGACGCCTTTGACGACACGGCCGTCTTTAACATCAAGGCAAGGGATGATGCGAGTTTTCAACATGGGCGCTTCTTCGCCAATCGCCGAACATAACGCAAGCATTTCAACGCACAGCAAGGATGTGAGGGGCATAGGCCGCCCGAATGCTCTAAAAGGTCTGTTGAGTGGGACAACTGAATATTGCCTGAAAGGTCAAATCTATGATCTGATTCGTTCAGCACGTCTTCGCCGCGTTCCTGTTGATTGCGCCAGGCGCGATCGCAACCAGCGCGCAAGCCGCCGCCCATGTCAGCAAAGGCGGCGTCGTCACTATTGAAAGCGCGCATGATGTCGCCACAACCGTCGACCGCCTTGAAGATGCCGTTGAGGGCGCTGGCGCCAAGGTTTTTGCTCGCGTTGATCATTCTGCAGGGGCCGCCAATGTCGATTTGGAACTGCGGCCGACCCAGATGCTGATGTTCGGCAACCCAAAGCTTGGCACACCAGCACTGCAGGCGGGTCAAACCATCGGCATGGACTTGCCGCTGCGCGTTGTGGCGTGGGAAGATGAAACCGGCAAAGTGATGCTAAGCTAAACGGATCCCGCAATCATGGCTGCGCGCCATGGGATTGCAGCAGATCATCCGGTCGTAGCGAAAATGTCTGGCGCTCTGGCCAAGCTGACCGGCAAAGCAGCTGGTCTTTAGGTTTGGGGGCTTTAAGCCTTCAGCAGCGCCGCAGCAGCGCCAACTTCTATCCGGCCGTCATACAATGCGCGACCGGATATCGCGCCATCAAGAGGCGCGCCGCAGTCCTTGAGGGCCTGCAAATCTTCCATCGACGACACACCGCCTGAGGCGATTACCGGGATGCTAACCGCTTTTGCCAATGCCGCAGTGGCGGCTACATTTGGCCCCTGCATGGCGCCATCGCGATCGATGTCAGTGTAAATGATCGCAGCGACACCTGCGTCTTCGAACTGTTTTGCAAGGTCAGTAGCGGTGACATCAGTCGTCTCCGCCCAACCTTCAACAGCAACCATGCCATCTCGTGCATCGATCCCGACAGCAACCTTACCGGGGAAAGCTTTGGCCGCTTCGCCTACCAGGTCAGGGTCGCGCACTGCGACGGTGCCAAGAATGACGCGGGCAAGCCCCTTCGTCAGCCAACCCTCGATCGCAACCATATCGCGAATACCGCCACCCAGCTGTGCGGGTACGTTCGCGCCTGCCAAAATGGCTTCAACCGCGGCACCGTTGACCGCTTCGCCTGCAAACGCGCCATTCAGATCGACGAGATGCAGCCACTCACACCCTGCATCCTCAAACGCCTTGGCCTGCGCTGCTGGATTGTCATTGAACACTGTCGCCTGATCCATCTCGCCTTTGTAAAGACGCACGCAGGCGCCGTCTTTCAGGTCAATCGCAGGGTACAGGATCATCGGCTCGCCTTTCAGTTTCCGCCGCTTCTCTACCTGCTCAGCGCCCGATTGCAAGGGGACGCAACGGCGCTGTTGCAAGGCCAGCGATTCCCATTAACATCGCGCCGAGGCGCGGCCGGACACGCGCAAATAAGGGAGACATGAGATGAAAAAATCATTATTCGCCGCCGCAGCCGCGTTCGGTTTGATGACGACACCTGCGTTAGCGGGTGACCCGACCGGCCTATGGGCGACTGAGAAGAATGATGAAGGCGCCTATCTGACCGTCGATGTGAAAGCATGCGGAGACAAGATGTGCGGCTACATCGCCAGCGCTGTCGATGGCGCAGGGGCCTCTGATCCAAACTATCCACATCTCGGCAAACCAATGGTTTACGACATGGTCGCAGACGGCGAGAACAAATGGGATGACGGCGAGATCTGGGATCCGTCAGAGGACAAGCGATATAGTTCTAACATGGAGCTTATGGGCGACCTTCTCGTTGTCGAAGGCTGCATCCTGTTCCTCTGCCGTGGCCAGGATTGGACCCGCGCAAACTAATCGGCTTGGACGCTCGACGGCTTTCGTCAGGGCGTCCAGTTCAAGAAGTTCGCAATCAGGCGAAGGCCTGTTTCCTGGCTTTTTTCCGGATGAAACTGGGTGCCCACGAGGTTGCCCTGGCCTACTGCCGCCGTCACCAATTCGCCGTAAGCGACATGGGCGAGACGGTGTTCGGGATTGCGCGGACGAAGGTGGTAGGAATGTACGAAATACGCATGCGCCCCGCCTTCAATTCCTTCGAAAAGTGGATGAGCATCGCCTAAAGTCAGCTCATTCCAGCCCATATGCGGGATTTTCAACTCACTATCATTGGGGCTGAGCGCAACAACCTCACCCGCGATCCAGCAAAGGCCATCGGTATCGCGATGCTCACGCCCGACCGTCGCCATCAATTGCATACCGACGCAAACGCCCAGAAATGGAACGCTGCCCTTGTGGGCGCGTTCTTCCAGCACCTCAACCATGCCAGTCGCTGCGTCCAGACCCCGGCGGCAATCGGCGAAGGCGCCGACGCCGGGCAGGACGATACGGTCGGCTTTGCGCACGACCTCAGCATCGCTACTGACAACGATCTCTTCGCCCGTTGTCTCAGCGGACATCCGCTGAAACGCCTTTTCAGCGGACCGTAGATTGCCCGATCCGTAGTCGATGATCGCAACGGTCATTCGGTCAGCGTCCCTTTGGTCGACGGTATCGCATCGGCTTTGCGTGGATCAGTCTCCAACGCATCGCGCAGTGCGCGGGCAACGGCCTTAAAGCAGGTTTCCGCTATGTGGTGTGAATTCACACCGTATAGCGTCTCCACATGCAGCGTCATGCCAGAATTCATCGCCAGCGCCGTGAAAAACTCGCGCACCAGCTCAGTGTCGAAAGCGCCGACTTTCTGGGCGGTGAAATCTACATTCCAGACCAGAAACGGCCGACCGGACAGATCCAGCGCAGCGCGCGTCAGGCATTCATCCATCGGCAAATAGCATGACCCGTAGCGCACGATCCCACGCTTGTCGCCCATCGCCTCAGCCAGTACTTTGCCCAAAAGGATGCCCGTGTCCTCAACCGTGTGGTGATCGTCGATGTGATGATCACCCTTGGCGCGGATTTTCATGTCGATCAGCGCGTGGCGGGCCAATTGGTCGAGCATATGGTCAAAGAAACCAACGCCGGTTTCGTTGTCATAGACACCGGTTCCGTCGAGATTGATCTCGACTGAAATTTTTGTCTCTGCCGTTGAACGGCTGGCAGTTGCTGTGCGCGCCATGTCGGCTCTCCCATCAGGCTGTGCGCGCCTTATAGACGGAGGCGTGAGTGGCTGGCAATTGAATGGATATTATTGCCACAAAGTTGGGGCTGATGTGGCGCATCATTGCAGCGGAGCGCCGTGAGGCCTATATCGCGGCGACTGTAGAGTTAGCGGAGGTCGCCATGACCACCATTATCGGCGTCGCCAAAGGTGACGAGATCGTAATCGCCGGCGACGGACAGGTCAGCCTAGGCCAGACCGTGATCAAGGGCTCCGCCCGTAAGGTTCGGCGCTTGTCCCCCGGTGGCCGGGATATTGTGGCGGGGTTTGCAGGCTCCACTGCTGACGCGTTCACGCTGTTTGAGCGACTTGAAAGTAAGCTTGAGGCGGCCCCGGGGCAGTTGGCGCGCGCAGCGGTTGAGTTGGCGAAGGACTGGCGGACAGACAAATACCTTCGCAATCTTGAGGCCATGCTGGTTGTCACTGATGGCAAGGACCTGCTGATCATCACCGGCAATGGCGATGTGTTGGAGCCTGAAGGTGGTGTTGCAGCCGTTGGGTCCGGCGGGAACTACGCCCTCGCAGCCGCTCGTGCGCTATTCGACAGCGACCTTGGCGCCGAAGAGATTGCGCGCAAAGCCATGGGCATCGCAGCGGAGATTTGCGTCTACACCAATGACAGCCTCGTGCTGGAGAAAATTGGAAACGACACATGAGCGATGCTTGGGCAGTGGTATTTGGTGTGTTTTTGGCCAGCGTCGCTGCGTTAATTTCGTCTTATGTTGTCCCGGTTTTGCTGGACAAACGTCAAAAGCAGCTTCGTGAGCGAGATCTAAAACCCCGAAAAGAGCTGCTAATTAGGCTCCTAGAGGACAATGGATACAAAAGTCGCAAATTTGAAACCCTTCGCACCGTTTCTGGGATGAAGGATGATGAATGTCGCGATTTGCTGATCAAGCTAGGTGCCCGAGGGGTGCTGACTGTGAAAGGCAATGAAGCTTGGGCGCTAATCTCAAAAATGCCGCTTAAGGAAGCTGACAAAGTGCAGGATAACCAATGACCACCCTGACCCCCCGCGAGATCGTATCCGAGCTTGATCGTTTCATCATCGGACAAGCCGATGCCAAACGCGCTGTCGCCGTTGCGTTGCGGTCGCGCTGGCGGCGCAAGCAGGTCGAAGGCGATCTGCGTGATGAGATTACGCCAAAGAACATCCTCATGATCGGACCGACTGGCGTCGGTAAGACCGAGATCAGCCGTCGCTTGGCGAAACTGGACGGCGCGCCTTTCTTAAAGGTCGAAGCTACGAAATTCACCGAAGTCGGTTATGTCGGTCGCGACGTGGAACAGATCATTCGCGATCTGGTCGAAAGCGCTATCGTCATGCTGCGCGAAACCCGGCGTGAGGACGTAAAAGCCAAGGCCCACGTGAATGCTGAGGAACGCGTACTGGATGCACTGGTGGGCGATACGGCGTCCGAAGGCACGCGCGAGAGTTTCCGCAAAAAGCTGCGTGACGGCCTGCTTGATGACAAGGAAGTCGAGATTGAAATCGCCGATACGGCCAACCCGCTTGGTATGCTCGATATACCGGGTGGCGGTGGTCAGATGGGGATGATGAACCTCTCTGACATGTTCGGTAAAGCCTTCTCTGGCCGCACCAAACGCTGGAAAATGAAGATTTCCGACAGCTACGAGCTGCTGGTCACTGAGGAAGCAGACAAACTGGTCGATCAGGAAGAGATCACCCGCGACGCGGTTCTGGCAGTCGAAGACAGCGGCATCGTCTTTCTCGATGAGATCGACAAGGTCTGCGCCCGGGCCGAGACCCGCGGCGCTGACGTCAGCCGCGAAGGCGTGCAGCGCGATTTGCTGCCACTGATCGAAGGGACGACGGTTTCCACCAAACATGGGCCGGTGAAAACCGACCACATTCTCTTCATTGCGTCTGGCGCCTTTCACGTCGCCAAACCCTCAGATCTGCTACCTGAACTTCAGGGCCGCTTGCCGATCCGCGTCGAATTGCGTGATCTGACGGAAGAAGACTTCGTGCGCATTCTGACTGAGCCTGACAACTCTCTCGTGCGCCAATATCTGGCGCTGATGAAGGCTGAGGGCGTTACAGTGGAATTCACGGATGGCGGTGTAGCGGCCATCGCTGCGATCGCTGCTGAAGTGAACCGCGCTGTCGAAAACCTGGGCGCGCGCCGTCTCTACACTGTGATTGAGCGCGTGTTTGAAGAGCTTAGCTTTACCGCCCCTGACCGCGACGGTGAGATGGTCACTATCGACAAGGCGTTGGTGGATGAACGGGTTGGCGATCTGGCTAAATCGGCTGACCTTAGCCGTTACGTGCTCTAACCCATGCGGGTGCTGGCTATCGTTTCAGCGCTGATCCTGATCCTTGATCAGGGCAGCAAATACTATGTCGTTCACGCACTGAACCTAATTGAAACTGGGCGGATCGACGTCTATCCGCCCTATTTGAATTTCATCATGGCCTGGAACCGTGGCATCAACTTTGGCCTCGGCGCATCGGGCGCTGACTGGGTCAGATGGGCGCTGATGGCCGTTTCATTGGTAATCTCTGTCGCCGTCATCATTTGGGCGGCCAAACGGCAGGAGTTCTGGTTTTCGATCGGCGCAGGCTTTGTCATTGGCGGCGCGATCGGAAACGTAATCGACCGCATTCGGTATGGCGCTGTCGCTGATTTTCTGAACATGAGCTGCTGCGGGATCAATAATCCGTTTGTCTTCAACGTCGCAGATATAGCGATCTTTGCAGGTGCAGCGCTGCTGATCGTGATGAGCGGTGAAAAGAAAGAAGACCCCACCAACGCTGGCGACGACACCTGACATTGCGCTTTTGTATACTCCGAGGCATATTGCGCGCGACCATCCGGGCCGAGAGGATCAGCCATGAAAACCCGTTTTCTGACCACCGCGACATTGGTCGCAGCGACTGTGGCGATAGCAGCATGTTCGCTCGACAGTAAACGGGGCGGCACACTGCGCGAGCAACTGGGCGTCGCACAGGGCGCACCTGATGAATTTCTGATCATTGCCCGGGCGCCAATTGAGGTGCCTCCAACCTTCGATCTGCCTCGTCCTCGACCAGGTGCGCCAAGCCGAGTCGAAGTTGATCCTGCCTCGGACGCCCATACAGCCCTTTTTCAGAGGCCCGAACCAGTTCGCCTCAGCGCAGCTTCTGGTGGCGAAAAGGTGCTGCTTAGCGGCGCCAACGCAGATGGCGATAATAGCGTTGTCCGTGACATCCTCGCGGAAGAGGAAGGACCGGAGATCAACGAAAACTACGGTCTGACGTCGCTGTTTGGCTATCGCATCCCATCGCGTCTCGGCGATGCTTCAGAAGACCTGAATTCGGTTGAAGAAACCGAAGCGTTGCGGAATCAGGGGTACCTCACACCATCCGCCCCGCCGAAACCGGCCAGCGAACGCGGCTTTGGCGTCTCTTTCAGTAACTAATCCGAATGCATGACAATACCGTGATAAGGCGGGCGCTGACCCAGCGCCGCGCCTAGTTCACCTTTACCTTCAACTGCCGGATAGTCCGGCGTCTGAGCGAACCGGAGCCGCCAATGTTTTTCCGCGCCCTCTTCCCGGCCATAGTCACCAGTCTGGTTTTTGGTCTAATGACCGAAACAGCCACAGCCGCGCCCAAAGTCACCAGCTTTACGTTGGAAAACGGAATGCAGGGCGTGGTGATCGAAGACAACCGTGCGCCGGTTGTCACTCACATGGTCTGGTACAATGTCGGTGCTGCGGACGAGCCACAGGGCAAGTCAGGCATCGCGCACTACCTTGAGCATTTAATGTTTAAAGGTACCGATGAGATCCCCGAAGGCGCCTTTTCTAAGATCATCGCAGAAAATGGTGGCCAGGATAACGCGTTCACTTCCGTTGACTACACCGGCTACTACCAGTCCATCGCATCTGACCGCCTCGACCTTGTAATGAAGATGGAGGCTGACCGCATGGTCGACCTTCGTCTCACCGAAGCAGTCGCACGGCCAGAACGGGACGTGGTGCTGGAAGAGCGTAACCAGCGCACGGAGAACGATCCAGGCGCCTTGTTCAACGAACAGATGGACGCCGCGCTGTATCTGAACCACCCTTACGGTATCCCAATTGTCGGCTGGAAGTCAGAGATTGAAGGCCTGACCATGCAGGACGCCCTCGATTTCTATGCCGATCATTATGCGCCCGACAACGCCATCCTCGTTGTTGCGGGCGATGTGGCGGCAGATGAAGTGAAACGCCTTGCCGAGATTCACTATGGTCCGATCCCTGCCGCAGGCATCAAGGAACGCGTCCGCCCAACAGAGCCGCCTCATCGCGCTGCACGTCGGATGCAAATGTCGGATGAACGCGTTCGGCAGCCCTATGTAATTCGCCGCTATCTGGTTCCATCCCGTCGCACCGGTGGTGACGAAACCGCAGCTGCACTGTCGATGTTCAGTCAGGTGCTTGGCGGCGGCGGCGTGACGTCTCGGCTGTCCAAAGAGCTGACCCAGAAGCAGCGCATCACCATCAATGTCGGCGCCTTCTATCGAAGCAGCAGCTACGATGACGGCATGTTCGGCATTTATGGCGTGCCCGCCCCCGGCGTTTCGCTGGAAACGGTTGAGGCTGAGCTGGACAAGGTGATGGCCGATCTGATTGCAAACGGACCCACAGAAGATGAACTGAATCGCGCGAAAACCGTCATCCGCGCATCAGAGATTTATGCGCAGGACAGCCAATCTGGGTTGGCGCGCCGCTATGGCGCTGGCTTGACCGCTGGCCTGACAATTGAACGCATTCAGTCATGGGTCGACACGCTGACCGAAGTGACGCCAGACGCCGTTATGAATGCCGCCGCAGAAAATATCCGGCTTGAGGCGTCAGTCACCGGCTGGCTTATGGAAAAAGAAAAGGAGGCTAACTGATGATCCGCTTAGCATTCGCCGTCCTGATCGCCGCCTCCACAGCATTCGCGCCTATTGTTGCGACCGCCGCCAACAAGATCCAGCGTGTTATCAGCCCCGGCGGGATTGAGGCGTGGCTGGTCGAAGAGCATGCCATTCCTATTGTTGCTATCGAAGTGTCATTTGATGGCGGGTCTGTGCTTGACCCCGAAGGCAAGGAAGGCGTCGCCAACCTGATGATGGGGCTTTTGGAAGAAGGCGCAGGTGATCTTGACGCTGTCGGCTTTGCCCAACGCGCCGACGAAATCGCAGCACGTCTTGGCTTTGGCTCAGGCCGTGAAAACGTGTCTTTGTCGCTTAGGTCCCTGACTGAAAATCTAGACCAAACCGTCGATCTGATGCGTTTGGCAATCATGCATCCCCGCTTTGATGAAGAGCCGGTTGCGCGGGTAAAAGCCCAGATAATTTCATCCATCAAATCATCGGAAACTGACCCGAACTCTATCGCCGGAAAAGCGTTCAACGAGATGGGCTTTGCAGGCGACCCCTATGGCCGCCCCTCTGAAGGCACAGTTGAGAGCGTCACGGGCCTAACGGTCGAAGATCTTAAGTCCGCACGCGAAACTCTGCTGAACGTAGGCGGCGCCCATATCGGTGTCGTCGGCGACATCACAGCGGCTGAACTTGCCCCGCTTCTCGATCGCCTTCTTGGCGACCTGCGCGATGAGCCTGTCGAAGAACTGCCAATGACAAGGTTTTCCGCACCAGCCGGCGTGACAGTCATTGACCTCGACGTGCCACAATCCGTCGCTGTGTTTGGCCATGCTGGCATCTTGCGTGATGATCCTGACTTCATTCCTGCTTACGTATTGAACTATATCCTTGGCGGCGGCGGCTTTGCTTCGCGCCTGACGGTCGAAGTCAGGGAAAAACGCGGCCTTAGCTATTCAGTGTATTCCTATCTGTCACCGCGCGATCGCGCCGGGCTTTATGCTGGCGGCGTAGCAACGGCCAATGCTTCGATGAAAGATAGCATCGCTGTCATCAGGGATGAATGGCGGAAGATGGCGGAACAAGGCGTGACAGTCGAAGAACTGGGTAACGCTAAAAGGTATCTTACCGGTGCCTACGCATTGCGCTTTGACAGCAATTCCAAGATTGCCAACATTCTTGTGGGCGTTCAGGCGGCGGGCCTGCCGATTGACTACACCGAAACACGAAATTCGCTGGTTGAAGCTGTAACGTTGGACGACATCAAACGCGTTGCCGCCCGTATCCTCAGGCCTGACGATTTGGCCATCGTCGTAGTTGGTCGCCCTGAAGGGCTGGAATAGCTTTCAGACTTGGAGAAGCCCCCCCCCCACACACAAGCATCGGTTCGGCCCGCCCTTTGACCATCTCCGGGCCGATCATTTTGGTGCATCAGATCGCCCAGCGACTAGCGTCGCCGATTCCTCAGTTGGAATTTGATGTTTGCAGGATCAGTCAGGGCCTTTGTACGACGGTAGCAGACACTGATCGTTAGCTGCGCAGGAAGAACAACGCGATGGTCAAAGAAGAAGCAGCGCTCAGCGCCGCCGCAGTCGTCAGCGCCATGCCGTAGGTTCCACTAAGGTCGTAGAGAAAGCCTGCGAACCATGGCGCAGCTAGGCCTGCCGTTCCCCATGCGGTGAAGACAAGACCATAGATGCGGGGGCCTGACAGAAGGCCAAACAATTTTGAGATCGCAGCGGGATAGGCCGCGATGACGCCGCCGTATGCGAACCCGACGACGCCGAGGCCAACCATGATCATGCTTGTTTTGGCAGTGCTGGTGATGAGGAAAAGGGATGCAGCTGAGATAAGCGGCAGCCCGACAAGCAAGCGCGTCGGCGGAAGCCGATCAATCAGGCGCCCTGCGATCAAGCTGCCCGCCAGATTGCATATCGCAATGATGGCCGGCGCGACCCAGTTTGCACCTATCGCACCCACCACGCTAACAATACCCGCTGCATGGCCGATCACCATCAAGCCACCCGCAACACCTGATCCATAGCCCAGCCACAAAAGGACCAAAGCGCTTGTGTTTGGTCCTGAAGCGCTGGTTTGCGACGGTTGCGCCTGATACCTGACGCCAGAGGCGGATAGGATCACTGCACTGACGCCGCCCATTATGATCAAAGCCACTGACAGTCCGATCATCGCTGGTTGATACCCGCCCCAAGAAAGTGCGCTGGCATATAACGGCGGAGAGATCGCAGCACCCGCAGCGTATGCCGCGGTTACAATCCCCATCGCCAGCCCCTCGCGCCCGCGATTGGCCTGCGCCGCAATTTGCATGCCGAATCCGTAGCCAAGACCGTTGGCGCCACCAAATAGAATACCGTAGCCGATCCAGACGATGGATAGCGAAGGTGCGAATGCAGCGACCAGCGCACCCATAGCAGCAATCAGAGAAATCAGCGCTACGAAAGCGCCAGGTCGCCACCGTGCGTAAAACCGATGGCCAAGAAGAACGGCGACGGTCAGCGCTACAAGCGCCAAGGAATAGGTAAGGCTGACAAGCGCACGAGATGCATCAAAAACTGCTTCTAAAGGCGCCAGGAACACTGAGAATGCGTGTACTGACCCCAGCACAGCGGCAAGGACCGATGTCGCCACCAATACCAGAACGCCCCTACTCATCCCATCCGTCCGATGGTCATATGGCGTTTTCGTCCAAAGCCTGAAATTCGAGTGACTTCAAATCCAGCCACACTGAGCCCACGCCGGACAAATCCCGCGGCGGTATAGGTCGCTACTGTACCGCTTGCGGCAGTATGTGCACCGACTTCTGCCATCAGGGAGGCTTCCCACAATTCGGGATTTTTTGCAGGGGAGAACCCATCCAGAAACCAAGCGTCGGCTAAACCCGCCCACTTCGGCAAAGTTCGGCGAGCGTCGCCTTCAATCAGAGTGAACTGAAGGTTGGGCAGTGAAAATGATGTCGTACCTGCTTGCCAAAACGTCGATAGCTCATCGGCTATTTCATCAAGTTCGCGGAAGGCGGCCAAAGCACGGATCATATCACCGGCGCGCATTGGATATGCCTCAAACGATGTGTAGTGCAGAATGCCTACTGCGCCCGCTTCGCGCCACGCTTTCAGCGTCGCCAATAGGTTCAAACCGGACCCAAAGCCAAGTTCCGCCACATGGAATCCGTCATGAAACCGCCCCGGCAGGTCGTTGCCAGCGAGAAACACGTGGTTGGTTTCGGCCAGACCATTTTCCATGCAGAAATAGGGATCGTCGAACTGGACCGATACCGGCGCATCACCTTCGCCCCAATCCAGTTCCGCTTGCTGATCCTGCATCGCGCGTTCCAAGCCGTCATGTTACATGGCTTCAATAACTGTGCAGTGAGCCTGAGGGATTGGCAATGACAGACGTGACCATCTTGGGCGCTGGAATATTCGGGCTCTCTATTGCGTGGTCGTGCCTGAAAAAAGGCGCAAGCGTTCGGATCATCGATCCGAGCGGCCCTGGCGCCGGCGCATCAGGTGGGATCGTAGGTGCGCTTGCCCCGCATACGCCTGATAACTGGAACGACAAGAAAACGTTCCAGCTGGAAAGCCTTCTGATGGCAAAGGGGTTATGGGCTGAAATCGCTGAAGTATCGGGCATTTCACCCGGATACGCCCGTCTGGGCCGCCTTCAGCCAATCGAAGATGACTGGTCGATGTCACTGGCCCGCGCCCGCATCGAAACCGCCCAAACCCTGTGGAGGGGCGAAGCGGCATGGCACGTAATTGAAGCAGGTGAAGCTGCTTTGGCCCCGCTCACCCCAACAGGTCTACTAATTCACGACACACTCTCTGCCCGCGTTCATCCACGCCGGGCCTGCTCTGCCTTGGCCGCCGCGATCGTCGCAAAAGGGGGGCAGATTGATTTGGAGGGCGCCCATGAAGGGAAAGTCATTCATGCCACTGGCGTCGCCGGGTTGGAGGAATTGAATACTGATCAGAACAAAGCTGTTGGTATGGGCGTAAAAGGACAAAGCGCTCTGTTAAATTTCAGCGCACCAGATATGCCTCAGATTTTCGCTGATACCATCCACATCATTCCACACGAAGATGGAACAACTGCCGTAGGTTCAACTTCAGAACGTGAGTTTGCTGACCCCAACTCAACTGACGTTCAGTTGGATGAGATCATCGCCAGGGCAAAAAAAGCTGTACCAGCCCTTTTAGGCGCCGAGGTAGTAGAGCGTTGGGCCGGTTTGCGTCCTCGCACCCGAAAACGCACGCCGATGTTGGGTATCCACCCCATTCACGATGGGCAGTTTATCGCGAATGGGGGCTTCAAAATTGGTTTTGGCATGGCGCCCCGGGTCGGACAGGTCATGGCTGATCTGGTCCTGGATGGATCAAACGCCATCCCACCCGGGTTCCGGCCTGAAGCGTCTTTCTAGAGCGTAACAATCACGTAGACTTTGCGACCGTCTAACAGAACCGGTTCATAGTACTTGCCGCCACAACGATAAAAATCAATTCCACTGACCATCTCGATTACGCAGACGCCAGGCAAGCTCGCGACATACCAGTCATTGCGATCAATTCTTCGCATCGTGCGACGAACGATCCGGCGGGTTTGCCGGCGATCCTTTCGCGCTTCTTTCTTACGGTGTTCGCGGATGTCCTCACGCCTCTCAACCCGGTCAGCGCAATCAGCATGTGCCGCAGACGCGGAAATGATCGCCATAGGGCCAGAAACCGATTGTGGCTGCACAGGCAAGCCAAAGGCGAGAAGAAAGGCGACGGCGGCGGCGGGAAGTGCGATCTTATTCATTCTTTTCTATCCATCATTCGTTTGCGTGACGCAGATGGGCATGAGTTGAGGCCATGCAATACGCGCCTCGAAAAGATCACAATTTCGCGCGGATTATTCCCAATCCAGCAAAACCTTGCCGCAAGCGCCTTGGCGCATCAGCTCAAAGCCATGGCCGAACTCAGCCGCTGGCAGGCGGTGGGTGATTAATGGCGTCAGATCGAGGCCACCCTGCACAAGTCCGATCATCTTGTACCAGGTTTCAAAAATCTCTCGTCCGTAGATGCCCTTGATCGTCAGCATCTTGAAAATGACCTTGTTCCAATCGACAGCAAAGGCAACCGGGGCGATGCCCAGAAGCGCGATCTTGCCGCCGTTGTTCATGACCTCAATCATGTCGCGCATCGCCGGGGCGGCGCCTGACATTTCCAATCCGACATCAAAGCCTTCGGTCATGCCAATCTCTGGCATCACATCAGCAAGCGGACGTTCCGACGGATTCACACAGTATTCGACTCCCAGATTGCGGGCGATTTCCAACTTCTCGTCATTGATATCGGTGATCACAACCTTCCGGGCCCCAGACCGCTGAGCCACCAAAGCACCCATCACACCGATGGGGCCAGCGCCGGTGACCAAAACGTCTTCACCGACCAAATCGAAGGACAGCGCCGTATGCACAGCGTTGCCAAACGGGTCGAAAATGGATGCGATCTCGTCCGAAATATCATCCGGGATCGGCACGACATTCACCTCTGGAATCACCATATACTCTGCAAAGCAACCTGGGCGATGAACGCCGACGCCAAGCGTGTTGCGGCAGAGATGCCCACGTCCTGCACGGCAGTTCCGGCAGGCGCCACAGGTCACATGCCCCTCACCAGACACGCGCTGGCCGGGCGTGTATTTGGTGACAGAAGCGCCGACTTCCTCGATCACGCCGCAAAACTCATGCCCCGTGATCATCGGCGTTGGTACAGTCGCTGCCGACCATTCATCCCAGTTCCAGATATGCACGTCAGTGCCGCAAATTGCGGTCTTTTTTACACGGATTTTGACATCTGACGGACCAACCGTCGGTTCTGGCTCATCCCGCAGAACCAACCCTGGTCCCGCCTCCGCTTTTACCAGCGCTTTCATTAGATCACTTTCAGGTCTCGGCCAACTTCGGCGAATGCGTCGATGGCTCGGTCAAGTTCTTCGATGGAATGGGCGGCGGACATTTGCGTGCGGATGCGGTCTTGTCCGCGTGGAACAACCGGAAAGGAAAAGGCGGTGACGAACACGCCCTTTTCCGCAAGCCGCGCCACCATGTCCTGCGCCAGTTGCGGATCGCGCAGCATGACGGGGGAAATCGGATGTTCCCCTGGCAGGATCTCAAATCCCAACGCCGTCATGCGCTGGCGGAAATGCGCCGTGTTGCGGCGGAGCGTATCGCGCAGACCCGACTGGCTTTCCAGCATATCCAGCACCGTGATCGACGCCTCTGCGATCATCGGAGCTAGCGAGTTTGAGAAGAGATAGGGCCGCGACCGCTGGCGTAGCCAATCAACCACCTCCACTTTTGCCGCCGTATAGCCGCCCGATGCGCCGCCCAGCGCCTTGCCCAGCGTGCCGGTAATGATGTCCACCCGGCCCATCACGCCGCAATGTTCGGGCGTTCCGCGCCCGCCTGTCCCGATGAAGCCAACCGCGTGGCTGTCATCAACCATGACCATCGCATCGTACTTGTCAGCAAGGTCACAAATCGCCCTGAGATTCGCGATATAGCCATCCATCGAAAACACGCCGTCGGTCGCGATCAGGCGATAGCGCACATCGGCTGAGGCCTTTAGCGCCTGTTCCAATTCCCCCATATCGCTGTTCGCGTAGCGATAGCGCTTGGCCTTGCAGAGGCGCACGCCATCGATGATCGAAGCGTGGTTCAGCGCGTCTGAGATGACCGCGTCTTCTTCGCCGAGCAACGTTTCAAACAGCCCGGCGTTGGCGTCAAAGCACGAGGAATAGAGGATCGCATCTTCCATCCCCAAAAATCCGGCGATCCGCGCCTCAAGCCGTTTGTGCGGTGATTGCGTGCCGCAGATGAAGCGCACAGAAGACATGCCAAAACCAAACTCACCCAGCGCGCCCTGCGCCGCCGCGACGATATCGGCATTGTCGGACAAGCCGAGATAATTGTTGGCGCAGAGGTTGATCGCGGCCTCGCCGCTTTCCAACGATACCACCCCACGCTGAGGTGTCGCGATCACACGCTCAGTCTTGTAGAGCCCTTCTGCGCGAATGCCGTCGAGGCGGCTGGAGATATCAGAGACGAATGTTTGGGACATGGAAGCCTCCCTCAGGTTGCAGGCCCTTCATAGGCGGCTAAGGGGCGAAGCGCGACGGTGATTTACGCCGCCTTTCGCCGCATTCACCATAACGACATACGAATTGGGTTTATGCGCGCCGCGCCTCAGATTAAGAACCGGGGTAAGGGAGACGCATATGGGCAAAACCGCAATCTTCGATCTCGACGGCACACTGGTCGACACCGCCTATGATCTGGTGTCCGCCATGAACGCCATCGCCGATCGTTTTGACCTGCCGCAGCTGGACCATACAGAGGCCCGAATGGTTGCGGGCCGCGGCGGTCGCGCGTTGATGCGACATGCCGCATCCAAAGTTGGGCGCGACTTTCCCGATGATCAAGTTCTGGTGGCATACCCACCATTTTTAGACGCCTATGAAGCCTGCATCGATGAACAAAGCCAATATTTTCCGCGCGTCGAAGAAACCGTTGATCTGCTGCTTTCCGATGGTTGGAAGGTCGGCATTTGCACCAACAAGCCTGAGCGCCTGGCACACATCCTGATGGACCGCCTTGGCGGCAAGCACCGCTTTACAGCCTTGCTTGGCGCCGACAGCCTGCCCGTTCGCAAACCGCATCCGGATCATGTGTGGGAAACGATCTCGCGCGTCGAAGGCGATAGGACGCAAGCCGTCATGATAGGTGACACGAACAATGACCGCGAGGCGGCAGCGAATGCGGGTGTGCCATGCGCGCTATATGCTCATGGATTTTCAGTGGAACCCTTGGAAAGCCTGAAGCCTGAGGCGATCTTTGACGACTATGCCGACCTACCAGAATTGCTGACCAAGTTGATCGCCAAAACCGCTTGACCGAAACTGGGCCGTCGCCTAGTGACACGGCCAGCGGGACGTTAGCTCAGTTGGTAGAGCACAGTGTTCACATCGCTGGGGTCACTGGTTCGAATCCAGTACGTCCCACCAAGCGTTTTTCCTGCGGAAAACGCAGCCCAAACGCCCCCTAGCACACCATATCCAAAGACAGCTTTTTCGCAGAAACAGCGAGAGCCCGCGTCAACATCTCAAACGCGCCCTTCAAACGCAAAACGCCCCCACCAAAGCAGGGGCGCCTAAATCCGTCAGAACCGATCTTAGTATAGCGCGACCGGGTTGATGATCATCTGTACCGTGCCACGAATACGGGCCTGACCGAGGACGAACATGAACTCAGTCACGTTGTCGCGAACCAGCGGGCCGGTATCCATCGTCTCAAGTATGTAGATGCCATTTTCCTGCAGCAGCACAACGTGGCCGTAGAATGCGCCGTCGCCTTCTGCTGGAGGCACAGGCTCAACACCCCAGGTGTCGGCGCCAACCGCCATCACGTTTTTTGAAGCGAGGTAGCGAGATCCGGTGACGTTCAGGCCAGGCTCACCCGAAACCCACGCTTTTGGATCGCTTTCAAGCATATTTTCGGTCCAACCGGTGTGGAACATCACGATGTCGCCTTCGCCGATGGTGATCCCGGCGGCTTCTTCAGCGGCCTTGATCTCGGCTTCACCGAAATGCTCGCCAGCAGACAGCATGTCCTTGTCGCCGGTCATATCCAGCACGATGCCGCGACCGACAAGCGGTGGGATGTCGTGAACGCCCAGCTTGGTCAGGCCGGTAATCTGGCTGATTTCGGTGTTGGTCAGGCAGTTATAGTACATGCCCGCTTCGCCCAGATGGCCGAGGCCATCGATTTGGCTGCCAATACCAACCCATGTCTGCAGGATGTCGTCATTGTAGATCGCAGGATAGCCGAACTGATTAAGTTCATTCCCACCGGCCTGACCGGGCTGCACGACCTGCAAGTTCAGGGTACGCGGCGCAAAGGCAGGTGTTTTGCTGTCGATCACGATGCCAAGCGGATGAGATTTACCCTGCTTGATCAGCGCTGCTGCTTTCAGCGTGTTTTCTGGTGAAATCAGGTTGGCTGAGCCAAGCGTATCGCCCTCGCCCCATTTTGAAGGCACGCATTCCGTGGCGGCCATCGCGCCTGTCGCCATCATCGCGACACCGGCGGCAATCGCGCCTGTACGTAGTTTATTCAGCATTGTCGTCTCCCTTGCCATTTGCGCCTTTTCGGCACTTCGCAGTGAGATGACGCTACGAACGATTTTCGTAAGGGGCGAGCCTTTTGGCCGCTAGCTGCACCATGACGTGGGGGCCAAACCCAAATTAATTGGGGAAAGAGGGGTGATTTCAAATATGTTACGTGATAACATTACAGACTAATCCTTGAATCAGGGCTGTAAGCAACTAACGGCACGGCAGACGTTCGTCTGACTTTCAGTTCCAAAGGGATTTCCCTTATCTCAGCCGCCTCTCTGGGTTTGGCGCCCATACGGGCCAGCAATGCCTCAGCTGCGACCTGGCCGACACGTGGGGCGTCGATGCGGACGGTCGTCAAGGCAGGCGTCAGGTCGGCGGAACCTGTAAAGTCGCCAATGCCGACAACTGTCAGATCCTCTGGCACCCGGATATCCAGATCAGCGGCGGCGGATATCACGCCGCGCGCAATCACATCATTCCCCGCAAGAATGGCGGTTGGGCGGTTGACGACGGCCAGCAAGTCACGGGCGGCTTCACGCGCCTGCCCGATGTGATAACGCGCCGTCCGGCGCCATGCTTCAGGTACCTCTCCCAGAATTGACTGTGCGCCACTGAACCTTTTTTCCGCCCGGTCATTACCCTCAAGCGGCGGGAATACGGTCGCAACCCGGCGGTGACCAAGGTCACAGACATGCGCCGCCGCCATCGCGCCTGCCTTGAAATTGTCAGAGCCTACGCAGGGAAGGCGCGCATCGGCGCCAAAGCTCCACAGCAAGACAGCGGGGGTTTCACGGGCTTCGATCAGGTCGAATGTCCGATCCAGATGCGACAGGCCAATAAGGCCAACGCCGTCGACCCGGTGTTCGAGCAACTTGCGGAGCAATTGATGTTCGGTTGTCTGATCATACCCATGTGTGGCGATCAGCAGGCTTTGTCCGGCGTCCTGCAGCGCTGTAGAAAATGCCTGAATGAGGTTCGAAAAAATCGCGTTGTCAATCGTCGGCACGATCAGCCCGACCGCG
The DNA here is from genome assembly GCA_938092015.1 of uncultured Paracoccaceae bacterium. GTDB lineage: Bacteria > Pseudomonadota > Alphaproteobacteria > Rhodobacterales > Rhodobacteraceae > Pikeienuella. Next base: position 129,374 of record CALKOT010000011.1, on the reverse strand, counting down.
CCCGATTTCTCACCATGCATTGCGCTGGCGGCGCGATTGCGGATGTAACCAAGCTCATCCACCGCGCGCTGGATTTTCGCCCGCGTGTCAGCCCGAACCAAATCGGGATGGTTAAAAGCGCGCGAGACTGTGGCAGGCGAGACCTTCGCCGCCTTGGCGACATCGATGATGTCGGCATGCTGTTTTTGCGCCATCGAAGGCCTCGCGACATGAAAAATGAAAACGTTTGCATTACTGTTTTCATTCCCTACCGTCTTGTCAACGAAAAGGGAAACGACCGCACATGGAATTTCTGTACTACTTTGGTGAAGTGGCAACGCCTATGGCGATGGCGTTGCTAATAGGTGGCACAATTGGCGGTTTGATCCTTGGCGCAACACCAGGCCTGTCGCCGACGATGGCGGTTGCGTTGTTGATCCCGTTTACGTTCTACCTCGCACCGGTACACGGCCTGATCCTGCTGGGCGCGGCCTACACCTCGACTGTCGCAGGGGGCGCTGTCAGTGCGATCCTGCTGAAAATTCCGGGCGCGCCCGCCAACATCGCCACGACGCTTGATGGGCATGAGATGGCCAAGAACGGCCAAGGCGCACGGGCATTGCAGCTTTCTTTTCTTGCATCACTGATTGGCGGTCTGTTTGGCGTTTTCCTACTGATCTTTCTAACGCCAGTTCTGGCCGAATGGGCGCTGGCGTTTGGCCCCTCGCACCTGTTCTGGATGGCGATCCTTGGGGTCACAATCATCGGGTCGCTCGATTCCAAATCCGTCGTCAAAGGCCTGCTAGCCGGCTGCATCGGCATCTGGTTGGGCACCATCGGCTATGACGACATGCAGGGCGTGCAGCGGTTCATCTTTCACCCCTCGCTCGGCGGCGGCGTGAACATCATCGCGGCCTTGATCGGCCTCTTCGCGATTCCCCAGGTCATCGCCATGTTCGCCAAGGGACGCGGCGACGCAGCGATCGAGGCCATCCAAGTACAACGCCACCCCATCGGCGACGCGATCCGCGAGGTCAGTAAACGCTTCCGCGCCCTTGGCATCGGCACTGCAATCGGCTCTATCATCGGCCTGATCCCCGGCGTTGGCGGACAAATAGCCGGGCTGGTCGCTTATGATCAAGCCAAGAAGTTCTCGCCTGAAAAAGACAAGTTCGGCACCGGCCATTCCGAAGGCGTTATTGCCGCTGAAAGCGCAAATAACGCCATGGTTGGACCGTCTCTGGTGCCGTTGTTAACGCTTTCGATCCCAGGCTCTCCGACTGCCGCAGTCCTTCTCGGCGGCTTGCTAATTCACGGCATCTTCCCCGGCGGCGACCTGTTTGAACGCCATCCTGAGGTTATCTGGCCCTTCATTAACTCCATGCTGCTCGGCCAGATCCTGATGTGCATCTTCGGCATCTGGATCGCTTCATTGGCGGCCAAAATCAGCCGCGTGCCGCAATCAATCATGGCCGCCGCCGTGCTCGCGCTCGCGGTTTTCGGCGCCTATGCGGTGCAACAATCGATGGGCAATGTCTATGTGATGGCGACCCTCGGCATCGGGATGTATTTCCTTGAACGCTGGGGCTATTCAGCCGCGCCGTTGGTACTGGGCCTTATCCTTGGCCCAATCGCAGAATCCAATTACATCCAAGGCTCGCTGATCGCTGGCGCCACCGACGGCCAGTTCGTCTACTTCTTCTCTGGCGGGCTGAACATGGCGCTGATCACAGTCGTCGTCGCCTCCATCGCCTACTCTGTCTGGGGCGAAGTGAAAGGGGCGAAATCATGAGCCGCCTTCAACACATCATCCCATCGGGCATCATCGCCCTGGTTGGCATCTGGGTCGCCTATGTCAGTTTCACCCAGCAACCGGCAGAGGCGTTCCTGTTCCCACGCCTGATCTCAGTCGTCTTCGTCACGCTGGCGCTGTGGACTTTTGGTAAGGCTTTGTTGGGCTGGTCCCGCGTCGGCCAGGGCGTCTCGCTGGAGCTGGCGAAAACTATCGCACCGGGCCTGATCGTCGCCGGCATCTACATTTTCTGGGGGGCCAAAACACTTGGCTTTTACGCTGCCGCGACCATTGCCGTGTTCCTGCTGATCACTTGGTACGACGGCAAGCCCATGACGGCGGTATCCTCGTGGGTCCGCCGCATTCTCATCACCGCGCTGATCATCGCGGTCCTCTATGGCCTCTTCGCGCTGCTGTTGTCTGTCTACACGCCGCGCGGGATGTTCATGTAAACGCAGACCAAACCTAACGACGGCTCAAGGCCGCACACCACCAACTGGGAGATACACCATGAAGAAACTACTAGCAGGACTAGCCATCGGGGCCCTTGGCCTTGTGGGCGCCGCCACAACAGCGACCGCCGCAGACTATCCGGATCGTCCGATCCTGATGATGGTCAGCTATGGCGCGGGCGGCGCGACAGACTTTCAGGCGCGCATCGTCACTATGACTGCAGGCAACGAAGATGCGCTTGGCATGCCCATCGCCATCATCAACAAGCCGGGCGCAGGTGGCCGCGTTGGCTGGAACTGGTTCGCGACTGAGGCGGAAAATGACGGCTATACGCTGGCCGCTTACAACATCCCGCACTTCATCGCGCAGTCGGTCAAAGGCGGCGTGCAGTACAGCCGCGACAGCTTTGAACCTATCGCGAACTGGGGCGCCGACCCTGCCGTGTTCGTCGTGAACAAGGACAGCGAGTTCAACTCAATGGCCGATGTCGTCGCCTTCGCCAAGGCGAACCCCGGCAAGCTGACCTTCTCTGGCGCGGGTCTCTTTGTGGGTCACCACATCGCTGCGCTGCAGATCGAAAAGGCGGCTGGCGTGAAGATGACTTACATTCCGACCAAAGGCGGCGGTGCAGCGGCGATGAAAGCCGTGATAGCGGGCGACGTGCTGGGCGGAGTTAACAACCTTTCCGACGCGTTCCGCGCACGTGAGGCTGGCAACGTCAAAATCCTCGGCGTGGCCGATCTGGAACGGTCTTCGTTCCTGCCAGACGTTCCAACGATGAAGGAACAGGGCCTGGACGTTGATAACTCTTCCGTCAACTTCCGCGGTGTGATGGTTCCTAAAGGCACCCCACAGGCCGTTATCGACAAGCTGGCCGCAACCGTTCCTGTGATGTTCAAGAACAAGCGCGTCGCCAAACGTATGAAGGCTGGTGGTTCCCCAATGCACATCATGACCCGCGACGAAGTCCTCGCGATGTGGGAAGCACGTGAGAAGACCCTTAAAGACCTGCTTGCAGGGCTTTAAGGCCACTTTCCGGGGCCGGGCGATCATGCCCGGCTCCAACCAAAGGACCCAACATGACCGAAGAAGCAGACATTGCAGCCGTAGACGCCCTCATCGCACGCGCCCGCATTGCGCAGGCGGCGTTCGAGGATGGCGCCGATCAGACCCGCTATGACCGCGCCGCACAGGCAGCCGCCTGGGCGATCATGGAGCCTGCGCGCAACGCCGAAATGGCTGAGCTTGCCGTGGAAAGCACGGGTCTTGGCAATGTGCGCGACAAGATCACTAAGAACCACCGCAAGACGCTGGGCCTGATGCGCGACATCGCTGGCGTGACAACATGCGGCGTGATCTCGGAAGACGCCCAAGCCGGTATCACCGAGATTGCCCGCCCCATCGGCGTCGTCGGGGCTATCGTGCCGTCCACGAACCCCATTGCGACCCCTGCGAACAACATCATCAACGCTCTGAAATGCGGCAATGCCATCATCTTGTCGCCCTCGCCCAAAGGCGTACGGGGCTGCGAGACGCTGATCGGCTATATCTATGATGAGTTCGATAAGATCGGCGCCGACCACGACCTTGTCCAGATGGTCCCGGCGCCAGTGAATAAGGTGAAGGCCCAGAGGATGCTTGAGGCGACAGATCTGGTCGTTGTCACAGGCTCACAAGACAACGTGCGCCGAGCCTATTCGTCCGGCACGCCAGCCGTTGGCGTAGGCGCGGGCAACGTAACAGTGATCGTGGACGAGACAGCTGATCTGGCGGCTGCCGCCAAAAAGATCGCTGCGTCGAAGACTTTCGACAACTCCACCTCATGCTCATCCGAGAACGCCTTGGTCATCGTAGACGCGATCTACGATGATTTCGTTGCAGCCATGGCGGCAGAGGGTGGCGCGACCCTGGATGCGTCGATGGAACAACATGTCCTCGATCGCCTATGGCAAAGGGGCCACCTCGCACGCGGAGCGTTAGCGCAGGACGCAGACAAACTACTTGAGGTGCTTGAACTGACGGACCAAGTCTCTGCAGGCACGAAGTTCGTCGCTGTCCCAACCGAAGGGATCGGCCCCGAACACAAACTGTCAGGCGAGAAACTATCGCTCGTCGTCGCACTTTACCGCGCGCGCGACTATGACCACGCACAAGAACTGGCGATGCGGGTGCTGGATCATCAGGGCGCTGGCCATTCGGTCGGCATCCATACTGGCGATGACAGTCGCGCCATGGGTCTTGGCCTGAAAGCGCCAACCTGTCGCGTCATCGTCAATCAGGCGCATTGCTTCGCCAATGGCGGCAGCTTCGACAACGGCCTGCCATTCTCGCTGTCGATGGGTTGCGGGTCATGGGGCGGCAACTCCATCGACGAGAATCTGCATTGGAAGCATTTCCTGAACATCACCAAGGTTGTCCGTCCGATCCCAGCGCGAGAACCCAGTGTTGATGACATCTTCGCCGACTACTGGCAGGCTGCAGGAAAATGACCCCACCCGCAGGATCAGTGCGCGATTGGCTGGACCGCCGCGCGGCCGAAACGCCGGACGCTGTCAGCCACATATTTGCTGACGAAGGCGCGTCGCTGACTTGGGCTGAATTGCGGGACATCGCGGCTGACATTGCAGCACGTTTATCCGGGCTGGGCGTTGAGAAAGACGAAAGTGTCGCCCTTTGTCTGCCGAATGGGCGCGCGGGAATTACCTGCCTGTTCGGCGCTCTCTATGGCGGGTTTCGCGCTACGCCTTTGAATCTGGCTGCTGGCGCATCCGCGATGGGCTATGCCATTGAGCATTCAAAAGCGGCCGTCGCGCTGGTGGGGACATCACAGACGACCACTTTCGCCGACGCGCTGACGGAAACAGAAGCAAGGCCTACCGCCATAGAAGTGGGCGAGGCGATCATCTGGCCCACCGATATGACCGCTGCGCTGGCCGATGTGACAGCCTCAGACCACGCCCTTCTGATGTACACATCCGGCACAACGGGTCGCCCGAAAGGCGTCGTGCATGATCAGTCCAGCCTTCTGGCCGGTGGCTGGACGGTCGCGCTGGCCCATGAATTGACGCCAGATGACCGCGCATTGATGGTTCTGCCATTCTTCCACATCAACGGCCTCTGCGTGACGCTGATGGGGCCGCTTGTTTCTGGCGGCGCGGTCATCGTGGCTGAAAAATTCTCGCTGTCCCGCTTCTGGGGTTGGGTCGGCGACAATCAGGCGACATGGTTTTCTGTGGTGCCGACGATCATCTCGCACCTGCTGCATGCGCCGGAGACACCTGAGGCGGAGATGTCGGGCCGCCTCAGGTTTGCCCGCTCAGCCTCCGCCCCTTTGCCAATAGAAACGCAGCGGGCATTTGAAGAACGCTTCGGCATTCCGATCGTCGAAACCATGGGCCTAACTGAAACGGCGGCCCAGATGCTGTCTAATCCATTGCCGCCCGGGGTCCGCAAGATCGGCTCGCCCGGCGTCGCGATAGGCAACGAAACAGAGATCATCACCGACAAAAAAATCGCGCCGCGCGGAACATCTGGCGAGATCGCCGTACGCGGGCCGAACGTGATGAAGGAATATCTTTTCAACCCGGAAGAGACCGCCAAGACCATTACGCAAGAAGGCTGGCTGCTGACCGGCGACCTAGGCCATATGGATGAGGACGGCTATGTCTACGTCACGGGTCGGCGCAAAGAGCTGATCATCAAAGGCGGTGAAAACATTGCCCCGCGCGAGATTGACGAAGCGCTCTATTCTTCCGATGAAGTGGTCGAAGCAGCCGCCTTCGCCCGACCTTGTCCGACCTATGGCCAGCGTGTCGAAGCGGCGGTTCGACTAAGCGATGCAGCGGCATCGACCGAAGCCGATCTCATCGCCCTTTGCACTGCCAAGGTCGGCGCATTCAAGGCGCCAGACCGGGTGCATTTGATGGCTGAGCTGCCCAAAGGGCCGTCTGGGAAAATCCAGCGGTTGAAGCTGGCGGAGATGCTGTAGGCTGCGCGGTAAGCATCCCGGAACATCTAAAAACCGTCATGTTTAACTGAGCGATTGATCGCAGCTTGGGCGAAATTGGTACTCTTGCTCTCATTTTATTCAATAAGTGCGCTTTAGCACTTGCAAACGCCCATTTCCCACTCCGGTCCTGGTCTGTGTTGTAGTTTTGGGGTAGTATCATTAAATCAGTTATCACCGCCGCATTCGCCATTGTGGCGACGGCATCAATCGCAACAGCTGAGACGAATACTTTTGCTGACAGGGTCGCCTTCGAGGCATCTGTCGCAGGGTTGGTCACTGAAGATTTTCATTCCTTCAACGGCGTCGGTGATTTCCATGCAGGCACCGTCGATATCGGCCCATTTACGATTCAAAGTAACATCAGCCAAGCAGGTCGCGGGACATTCCAGACTGGGGCGGAAGTCGACGGTCTGACCTTCAACGGATCTGTCTATGGTGACGCCGTGGTCGCAACAGGCTCACTCCTGACATTTACGTTCGACGAGACGATCTTCGCTTTTGGTATTGATCTGGATGAATTTGGCGACGGGCCAGATCCATCAACAATCGGCATTCTGGGCGAGACCTTTGAACCAGATGTCCTTGCTTTTGGTGGCGGCGGTTTGACCACCAGCGATGACAGTGAGCCTTACTTTTTCGGTCTGACATCAAACATTGGCTTCACAACCGTCACTTTTGCCGCCACTGGCGATGGGTTCGGCTTCGAAATTGTAAGTTTCTCATCCGTTGCGCCAGTACCGCTGCCTGCGCCTCTGGCGATGCTGGCGTTCAGCGTTCTGGGCCTGTTCATCTACCGAAAACGCCAGTCGGCCTGACCTCTTCAAAGGGCAATGCCCTGACAGAACAAATCAATCAAATCGCCGCGCTATACCAACAGTGCGGCGGTTTCTGTCTAAGGCCCTGCGCGGCGCCATCCGCCACCCCTCGACACAATCGCCTGTGATGCCTAGATCAGGGCGATCAACATGCCAGAGGCTCACGTGGCGGACCCGAACTACCCCAGCACGAACCTTTCACACAGACGGGCGGACATTGGCGTTCATCTGGTCGGTCTGGTGTGGATCGTTGTCGCCAGTTTTTTCCTGTTCCCACGCGCCGTTCAGACACTGCAAACGCCGCTGATCCTTGCCGTTATCATCTATGTGTTGGCCGCTCTGGCGTCGAACCTGGCGTCCTGGGCCTATCACCTTTCACCCCGGCACGATGCTCGCCTGCTACTTAGGCGCATCGATCACGCTGCGATCTATCCCAGTATCACAGGCACGTTCACTGTCTTCTTCGTACAGGCGAACACGACGCAGACCCTTATGCTGCTTTGCATCTGTTGGGCGCTGACCATTCTGGCGATGTGGAACAAGATCACGAACGAAAACGTAAAATCGCGCTGGTCGACGGCTTCCTACCTTGGGCTAGGGGCCATTGGCCTGCTGGCGATCCCGGACATGACGAACGTTCCCGCCGCCACCCCGTACAGCATCCTTGCCGGCGCCGCCTGTTATGTCATCGGCACACTATTCTACGCCCGCAAAACAATGCCCTACAGATATTCGATCTGGCACGTGTGGGTGAACCTTGGCGGCGTCATGATGTTCATCGGCGTGTGGTTCGCCCTGTTCTGAGGTCTTGGCCACCAAGCAAGGCAGGTCTACGCTTGCCCTGATACCAGTTGAACGGAAGTACATGTCTCATATCATCATCGCCGCCCACGCAGAGGGCGATATCCTTGCCTGTGACGAAGGCCTCAGCTTTTGGGGCGGCGTCAATGCAGATACGGGTGATTTGCAGGACGCGCTGCACCCTCAGTTTGGCCAATGCCTGGCGGGCAAAGTTGTTATGATGCCGACCAGTCGCGGGTCATGCTCTGGCAGTGGCGTGTTGCTAAACCTGCTGCTGAATGGCGCCGGTCCTGCAGCGTTAGTTTTTCGCGAGGCGGAGGATATCCTGACGCTTGGCGCGGTCGTAGCCGCCCGCATGTTTGACGTGCGCATTCCGGTGCTGAGATTGGGTGAGCAGGATTATGAAGCTCTGGCGGCGAAACCTCGGGCGACGCTTACAGCTGATGGTGTTGAAGCAGATCAACTGAGGCTAAGCCTTGAGCCCCTTTCAGACACAGCCATGACCTTGTCGGACAACGACCTCCGCATGCAGGCTGGTGAACATGGCCCGGCGGTACAGATGGCGATGGAGGTTGTCATCGACATGGCCCGCGCCCTGAATGCGCCGGGGCTTATTGATGTCACCCGCGCCCATATCGACGGCTGCATCTACGCTGGCCCGGCGTTCCTGACCTTTGCAGAACGTATGGCGGACCTTGGCGGAAAGGTTCGCATTCCAACAACGATGAACGCCATTTCAGTCGACCACGCCAACTGGCGATCGCAGGGCGTTGATCCCGCATTTGGTGGCCCCGCCAGTCGTCTCGCAGACGCCTATGTTCGCATGGGTGCTGAGCCAAGCTTTACCTGCGCACCCTATCTGCTGCCGGATAAGCCACAGCAGGGCGAAGACATCGCATGGTCGGAATCCAACGCCGTCATTTACGCCAATAGCGTGCTAGGCGCGCGCACGGTGAAGCACCCAGATTTCCTTGATCTCTGCATGGCGCTGACGGGCCGCGCGCCAAAATCCGGTGTGTATTTCGATGAAGGCAGAACGCCCCGCCGCATTGTCGATGTCGTCATGCCGGAAGGGGCGGATGACGCCTTTTGGCCACTTCTGGGCTGGCTTTTGGGCATGGCGTCGCCAGATCGCATTCCACTTTTGAAAGGGTTGGAAGGCGCCAATCCGGATGAAGACGATCTCAAAGCGCTTTGCGCGGCGTTCGGCACTACATCGGCTGCCCCCATGCTACACATAGCCGGGATCACGCCCGAAGCGGGCGAGGTCGCCACAGCCGCTGATCAGGTCCAGATCGCCCCTATCGATTTCGCGGAAGCGTGGCGGCGCTTTAACTCAGGCACGGCGAAAATTGATCTGATCGCAATAGGCAGCCCGCATGCCTCTGCCAATGAATGCCGGAAATTTCTAAAAGAACTGAATAACAGGAAACGCCACAAAGACGTGAGCGTCATTATCACCTTAAGCCACGCCACACTAAATGACATTGTGGCGGACGGAACCGAAGCAGCTCTGCGTGGTTTGAGGGTCACAATTGTTCCCGACCTATGCTGGTGCTCAATATCGGAGCCTGTTTTCCCACCATCTGCACAGGTCGTGATGACCAACTCCGGTAAATACGCGCACTATGGTCCAGCGCTGTCTGGCCGCGAAGTGAAGATTGGCGCAATGGCGGAATGCGCCGCTGCAGCGATTTCTGGATACGTACCGGAAACGCCTAGATGGGTGCTCGACATTGCAGAATGAAAGGCCCTCAACTCTGGCCAACGAAGATGCACAATTGCGGCTCTAGCTTACTGCTGCCTTGCGCACCAGACAGACGGCTCTTAAGCTTTTTCAGCACAAAAATGAACTGAAACACTAAATCGGGGCACGCAAATCATGGCGACTTTTACATTCCAAGGGCAACTGTTTGATCTTGTGGAAATGCAGACGGCTCTGCGCGTTCTCTGAGTTCAGAGAATGTCTCATTGGTTGTCACAACCTCAGCCGATGTTGGCTTTTTCAACTACAACATCGTTGGGCAAGATGGTGAATTACCCGATGTTGTGTTCAGTGGCGCTGACAACATAAATTCTGCGACAGTAAAGGGAATTCAGGTTCTGGATGTCGACGATGTCGACGCTTCCCTGGGCGTAATCTCTATCAATGGCGCTGATACCTTCACGTTAGCCTTGAACCGCGAGACAGGCGTTAATCAATTCGATCTGGCCTTGTTCGCACTGGATGGCGCAGACCTGCTGACAATCAACTCGGCCAGTGCTTTCAATCAGATTCTGTCGTCTGCTGACTTTAGTGCGGGATCAGGTTCGCAAGGGCCGAATCGGCGAATTGAGTTCAGCGATCTAAGTCAGGCCGCCTTTGAAGCAGGTGACGTAGACCCGGTTGAACCCACACAAAACGGCTCAGTTGATGCGGATGTCATCAACGGCGATGACGGTGACAACAGCATTAACGCCGGTGGGGGCAGTGACAGCGTAAATGGCGGCAGCGGGGACGATACACTACTCGGTGGCGGTGGTGGGGATACGCTTGTCGGCGGTAAAGGATCTGACGAACTGATCGGTGGCGGCGGCAAGGATCTACTTCTCGGCAATGGCGGGAAAGACTTGTTGGAAGGCGGCGGCGGCAAGGACAATCTGAAAGGCGGCGGCGGTTCGGACACTTTGCTCGGTGGTGGCGGTAAGGACATTGTCGACGGCCAGGGTGGACGCGACAGGATTGATGGTGGCGGCGGCAAGGACATCGTTCTTGGCGGCGGTGGCGCCGACACCCTAACCGGTGGGCGGGGTCGTGATGAACTGACCGGCGGACGAGGCAGTGATCGGTTTGAATTCAAGCGCGGCGACGGTCGCGACACCGTGACGGATTACGAGGATGGTCGTGACAAGTTCATCATCGGCCTCGGCGCTGATGATTTTTCAGACCTGACTATTAATCAGTTTGGCAGCAACGCCCATATCACATTCGCCAATGTTCGCATTGTTGTCGAAGACACCGACGCAGATGTCCTTGGGGCGAACGACTTCCTGTTCTGACAAGACCAGATTGGCCCCTGCTTGAGGCAGGGGTCATTTCGCAAGAAAATGCGTCCATACATAGAACAAATTGTGTCCATCCACATGTGACCTTAATAAAATCAACCACTTAGGCCTAATTTCACATGTGAAAGCTTTTAGCGCGCCTAAGGACGAGCAGCCTAAATCGACCGCCCCGCGCCTTCCCAATATGGCGCTCTCAGCCGGGGCTTGAAGATCTTGCCGCTATCTTCACGCGGAAGCGCATCATGAAAATCGATAATCCGGGGGTGCTTGAACCGGGCAAGCCGCCCTTCCAACCAGTCTCTCATCTCAGCTTCATTCGCTTCCCAGCCCGGCATTGCCTGAACAGCTGCGACGATCTTTTCGCCGAACTCCGGGTCGGGCGCGCCGAAGACGGCGACATCCTGAATGAACGGCGCGTCGATCAGCACAGCCTCAATCTCGGTCGGGAAGATGTTCGCCCCGCCAGAGATGATCATGTCCTTCTTCCGGTCCGTGATGAACAGGAAGCCGTCTTCATCCAGCCACCCCATATCACCGACCGAAACATGGCTGTCGATCTCGGAATGCTGACGTCCTTCGGGGTCGTTCGAATAATCAAACTCACCAAACACATCCATGCGAACGTGGATATCGCCGACCTCTCCGGTCGGCAGCAATTCCCCCTCAGGCGAATAAATGCGGATTGAGCCGCCCAGCTGAATACGCCCCGCGGTGCCGGGGCGATCCAGCGCCTCTTGCGAGGACACCATCGTCATGAACCCGATTTCCGACGCTCCATATGTCTCCCAGAACACCGGCCCCCACCAGTCGATCATCGCGACTTTCACGTCATGCGGCCAGGGAGAGCCGGTTGAGACGCAAAACTCAACTGAGCTCAGATCATACTTCGCCTTCACATCCTCTGGCAGCTTCAAAAGCCGCGTCATCATCGTCGGCACAAGGTAGATGTGGGTGATCTTTTCGCGCTCAATCGTCTCTAGGAAACTGATCGGTTCAAACCGGGGCAGGACATAGGCCGACATATCCTCCATCGCCACAGCCATCGCAGCCAGGGTGGAAGGCGCAGAGTGATACAGCGGCGCAGCGGTCATGAAGCGCGCATCCGGGCGATAGAAGAACATGTTAGGCGCGATGTGGCGCATCGTTGCGTAGAAATCCTGCGGCTCTGCGCCCTTCTTTGGCAGGCGTTTGATGCCCTTGGGCTTGCCCGTGGACCCCGACGTATATCGCATCATCGCCCGCATTCTGGGGCGGTCCGCGACCGGCTCGGCGGCTTCGACCAGATCGGACCATTCTGGCGCGCTGCCGGTTGCGGCGGCTTCATCGCTGATCTTGTAGGCGGTCTTCAAAGCTGGCGGAGGGGTCACGCCGATCACGGTTTTACCTTCCAACGCCGAAGCGATGGGTGGGATCAGGTCGCGGTGGATGATCACGATGTTGGATTTACTATCATCGAGGATATCGGAAACCTCTTGCGCCGCACCGTGCCAATTCAGCGGGACGCCAACGACGCCGGCAAGGGCGACAGCCCGCATGATCTCAACGCTTGCAAGGTCGTTGCGCATGATGATCGCGACGGCGTCGTCCGGTTCAGCGCCGAGGTTGCCTAGGGCGGCTGCGCCTTTTCTGGCCAGTAGTTCCAGATCATCACGGCTGATACTGGCGTCGGGATCGGCAATAGTATGGGCGGACATGGGCGGTTCCTCGCGATAGGCTTTTGACCACGCTACAGACGCGCCGCCCGTCAAGCCAGCGCGGCGCTGCGTTAGCCCTTAATGCGAACGCTCTTCGGATCGTATAGCGGCGCCAACGTCACCTCAGCCGGGACACGTTTGGTGGCGACTTCCAGCTCATAGTCGCCGGTCAGTACATAGTCACGCGAGACGCCTTCGGGATGCCGGATATAGCCCATTCCGATGGATCTACCGACTGTGTGGCCGTAGCCGCCTGAGGACAGCCAGCCGCAACGCTCACCATTCCGATATATCGTTTCACGACCAGACAGGATCACATCTGGTGATGCCGTGAAGGTCGCGAGGCGCTTCTTTACGCCCTCGGCGCGCTGTGCTTCCACTGCTGTACGTCCTTTGAAGTCGACGCCAGATTTCAACTTCACCGCCCAGCCAAGCCCGGCTTCATCAGGTGTGTGATCGGGCCCGATATCAGCACCCCAGGCGCGATAACCTTTTTCCAGCCGCAGCGTTTCAATCGCGCGATAGCCTGCATTCGCCAACGCATGCGCCGCGCCGGCCTTGTGCAAGGCGTCGAAGACCGCGCCTGCGGCCTCGGCAGGCATGTGCAACTCCCATCCCATCTCGCCGACATATGTGACGCGCAAGGCCATGACAGTGTGGCCGGCGATGGTGATGTTACGCCACTGGCCGAACGGCAAAGCAGCGTTGCTGATGTCGTCTCTCGTCACAGTGGCGAGGATATTCCGCGCCTTAGGGCCAAACAGCGACAGCACCGACCCAGCATCGGTCACATCAGTCAGCGCGGCATCCATTCCCTTCGGAGTGTTCCGCACGATCCAGTTGAAGTCACGCGTGGCAAAGCCTGTGCCAGTGACGATGGAAAATTCATCCTCGGCCATGCGCACGACGGTCAGGTCAGCTTCGATTTCCCCCTTATCGTTGAGCATCTGGGTGTAGGTCAGCGCGCCCACTGGCTTAGAAACGTTGTTGGCCGCAATCCAGCTGAGCGTCGCCTCCGCATCACGACCCTTCAGGCGAAACTTGGCGAAAGAGGTCTGGTCGAACAACGCGGCTGCCTCGCGCGCAGCCCGATGCTCACGCCCTACCGCATCGGCCCAGTTTGGGCGGTTAAAGGTGTAAATGTCATGCGCCACCTCACCCGGGGCGGCAAACCAATTCGGCCGCTCCCATCCCATCTTTTCACCGAACACCGCACCTGCCGACGCGAGCCGGTCATAGAGTGGTGAGCGGCGCGTGGGCCGGGCTGATGTATGCTCCACAGACGGCCACGCCATGGTGTAGTGCTTGGCGTACGCCTCCAACGTCCGCTCTCGCACCCAGACGACATCCTGATGTGCTGCGCCGTAACGGCGGATATCTACGGGCCAGAGGTCATAGGGCGGGCGGCCCTTTGCGACCCATTCAGCCAGCGCCATCCCGGCGCCGCCGCCAGACGCGATGCCAAAGGCGTTGAACCCGGCGCCAACAAAGACATTCGCTACTTCAGGCGCTTCGCCGAGGATGAAGTTGCCGTCTGGTGTAAAGCTTTCAGGCCCGTTCAGCAGCTGTTTGACGCCTACGGTTTCAAGCGAGGGTACGCGACCCAGCGCCAGCTCCATTGTTGGTTCAAAATGATCGAAATCGCTGTCGAGCAGTTGAAAATCAAAGTTTTCGGGAATGCCGCCATTCGCCCAAGGGATCGGGTTCGGCTCATACCCGCCCATGACAAGTCCGCCGACTTCTTCTTTGTAATAGGTCAGTCGATCCGGGTCACGTAGGGTCGGCAGATCGCCAGGCACGCCGAACCCTTCGGTTATCATGTACTGATGCTGGATTGAGATCAGCGGCACGTTGACCCCGATCGTAGCCGCCAGCGCCCGTGTCCACTGACCACCACACAGCACTAACCGCTCGCAGCCGACAACGCCGCCGGGTGTTTCAACACCGACCAGCGCGCCATCTTCGACGATGATCCGCGTAACAGGTGTATCCTCAAAGATCTGCGCGCCCTGCATCCTCGCGCCCTTGGCGAGCGCAGCTGCGATATCAGACGGGCTCGCCTGCCCGTCGGTCGGCAGGAACGCAGCACCGACCACATCATCGACCTGCATCAAGGGCCAGAGATCCTGGGCCTCTTTGGGTGACAGAAGCTGCATGTCCAGGCCGAAGGAATGCGCTGTAGTCGCTTGTCTCTTTACTTCGGTCCAGCGCTCTTCGTTGCATGCCAGACGCAGGCCACCATTCATTTTCCAGCCAGTCGCCAGCCCCGTCTCAGCCTCCAACCGCTTATAGAGATCGACGGAATACCCGAGCAGTTGGGTGATATTCGCGTTCGATCTGAGCTGCCCTACCAAACCCGCTGCGTGCCACGTTGAGCCAGATGTCAGCTTGGCCTTCTCCAACAACACTACCTCCTCGCCCATATGAGCAAGGTGATAGGCGGTGGAGCAGCCGATGATCCCACCTCCGACAATGATGGTTTTGGCGGAGGATTGCAGGTCAGGCATGGCTTAAACGTTCCTGAAATCGGCTAGCGCAGCCTCTAGCCGCGCAAGGTTTTCGGCAGTGTATACGGAATAATCAAAGTCGATCTCGGAATGTATCTCGCTAACCATCGACCACATGGTTTCGCGCATCAACGAAGCGCATTTCATCGCCGTATAGCTATGCCAGAGGGTGTCTGCAGACGGGGATTCAAAGTAGTTTTCCAACATCAGGCGTTCTTGCACCTCGGTTAGACCATTGTTCGTAGCAAGGCCTCCAAGATCGAAGAGAGGAGAGTTAAAGCCGCCATATTCCCAGTCGATCAACCAAAGCCGCTCACCATCGTCGAGGATGTTGGCAGCGAGCAGATCGTTATGGCCAAGAACCAGTGTGACCGCACCAACCGCCTGTTCCAATTTGGCCGCGGTAATGAGCAACTCATTAAGGTGCGGGGTATGGGGGGAGCCATCGGCGCGCAACGTCGCTGCATAATCACGAAGGACGTGGAAGACCCAAAACGTCAAAATTGGGCCGCGCAAATGAGCTGGCATCTCGGTATGACATCGTTTCACCAGGTCGATGATCTTGGGCAGGTTTGCCGGGTTGGCGACATCCATTTCGGTGTAAGTTTCAGCCGTCAGGAATTCCAGCACCAGCGCGCCGGGCTCCTGGTGGTAGACGGCAGGGGCAATCCCAGCGGCGTGTGCTGCGCGGCTGATGCTAAGCTCGTTCCAGCGCATCACACCATGAACAGGGATGTCGTCGCCTAGACGCACCAACCAGTCGCGGCCCTGATCTCGGACTTTTACGTTGAGATTGGTTATGCCGCCGCTAACCGCTTCCGCGCTTTCGGGAGCGGTAAAACAGGACAAGGCGACGGCGCGGGCGAGGGGGTCGTTTGTCATGAGGAGAGTTTTGCTGAAGAGGTGGCGGGTCTCAAGAGGTTTGATAGGGCTTTTCGGCCTAGACAGTTTTGAAGACTGGCAGGAATAGGGCCTACGGGGACGCGTGCTGCGTGCCCGAATAACTCCGCAAGGCGAAGGTCAGCAAACCCCCAAACCCATCTTCTTCAAGCTATCCGAACCGTCCGCGCCAAGGCCGACAACGCAAATAGTCCCGACGCCACACAAATTATCGTTGGCCCAGCTGGCGTATCTGCAACCAAAGCTATCTGCAGCCCGCCCAGCGCGGAAACTGCGCCAACCCCAGCTGCAATAAGCGCCATACGCTCCGGCGTTGAGGCGAATGTCCTCGCCGCCGCTGCCGGAATTATCAGCATCGCGGCGATCAACAACACGCCGACGACTTTGATTGCGACGGCTACGACCAACGCCAATCCGATTGTCAGAACCAACTGCTCTCGGCGCGGGTCACTTCCACCGGCATACGCCAGATCTTCGGACACCGTGACCATCAGCAACGCCGACCACCGCCACCAGATCAGTGCCAACACCAGCGCGGCGCCGCCCCAAATCACCACAAGATCAGTTTTGCCGACCGCAATGATGTCACCCAGCAGATAAGCCATCAGGTCGATCCGCACGCCGGTCAGGAACGAGGCCGCGACCAAACCGATGGCTAAGGCCGAATGCGCCAGCACGCCCAACAGCGTGTCCATCGCGTATCCCCGACCCAACAAGGTGTTGACCATCAGCGCCATCAACAGCGCCACGACCAGCGCGCCGATGAAGATCGACATCGAAAAGCTCAGCGCCAGGGCGACACCCAACAACGACGCATGGGCGGTCGCGTCGCCGAAATACGCCATCCGCCGCCAGACAACGAAACACCCCAATGGCGCCGCGGCCAGCGCAACGCCAACGCCCGCCAAAGAGGCGCGCACCATGAAATCATCCAGCACTATTCCGCCGCCTGATGCGTATGGTCGTGGTCGCAATCTTCATCATGACTATGATCATGATGGTGGCGATACAGCGCCAGCGCCCCCGCCGTCCCAGTTCCGAACAAGGCGCGATATTCGGGGGCGGAGGCGACGATTTCCGGCGTGCCATGACAGCAGACGTGCCCGTTCAGACAAATCACCCGGTCTGATGCGCCCATGACAACATGCAGATCATGGCTGACCATAAGGACAGCGCAGCCAAGGCGGGCGCGCACATCCTCAATCTGCCGGTAGAACGCGGCCGTTCCAGGCTGATCGAGGCCCTGCGTCGGCTCATCAAGCAACAAGATATCCGGATCGGTCAGCAACGCACGGGCCAGCAAGACCCGCTGGAATTGCCCACCAGACAGATCGACCATCTGACGACCGCCAATATCAGGGACGCCGGCCTCAGACAGGGCATCTATCGCTTTTGCCTTGGAAACACGTGTCGGCAGGCCAAGAAACCGCATCACTGTCATCGGTAGCGTCGGGTCGATATGCAGTTTTTGCGGCACATAACCAATGCGCACGTCGCCAGTGCGCACCTGTCCGGTCGCTGGCGCCACCGCACCAATGATCGCACGGAGCAGCGTTGACTTGCCCGATCCATTTGGACCAACAATTGTAACGATCTCACCTGGACTGATGCTGAGATCGACATTCGTCAGGATCGTATTGCCGCCATGGCGCACGGTCAGACCGCTGATGTCGATCAAGCTTTCAGCTTCGATGCTCTGCATCGGAACGTTCACGCCGTGTTGCCTGCCTGACAGTCGGGGCAAAGCCCAACAGCCTCAACCACCGCCCTCTCAATCACGAACCCTGCGGCAGATGCTGAGGCGCCCAACGCACCTTCGTTCGGGATCGCTTGCGCCTCAGCCACTTTTTCGCAGCCCCTGCAAATAAGAAAGGCTGGGGCGCAATCGCCGCTTGGATGACCGCATGCGACAAAGGCGTTCAGGCGTTCGATCTTGTGCGCAAATCCGTTGGCGACCAGAAAATCCAACGCGCGATATGCGACAGGCGGTTGATGACCCAGACCCTCTGCGCTGAGCACTTCCAATATATCGTACGCCCCCATCGCCTTGTGCCGGTCCAGCAAGATTTCCAGCACCCTACGGCGGATGTCTGTCAGGCGCAGGCCTTCTGCGGCGCAGCGGCGCTCTGCCTCAGCGACGCTTGTCGCGATGCAGGCGTGGTGGTCATGCTGTTCAAAACCGATCACGGGCGGGTCCCCCACTAAGATGGCGCTTGATAAGTTATGATATCACATCTATCAAGCGTCAAAGTGTTATAACATAACAGAGTCGATGATGCACCATTTTCTTACAACCGCCCTGATCCTCGCCGCAGCACCCGTACTTGCCGCACCCCGCGTGGCGACGGACATTGCCCCCGTCCATTCACTCACAACTCAAGTAATGGAAGGGGTTGGCCAGCCCGACCTGATCCTGCCCATCGGCGCATCCCCGCATGCATATTCCATGCGCCCATCCGAGGCGGCTGCATTGCAGGACGCTGAAATTGTTTTCTGGATTGGCGAGTCTCTGACGCCGTGGTTGGAACGCAGCTTGGAAACCATCGCAAGTGAAGCCAAAGCGGTGGAGCTATTGGGCGCAGGCGCATCAATAGTGCTACCTACCCGTACTGGAGCAACTTTCGAAGTTCATGAGGATCATGACGAGCATAATGATCATGATGACGACGATGATCACGCCGGACACGCCAAGGACGACGACCACAAAGAAGGCGATGAGCACGCTGAAGATGCACATCACGATGAACATGCAGAAGACGGGCATGATGAACATGATCATGGCGGGCAGGACCCACATGCCTGGCTTGACCCAGAAAACGCCAAAGCCTGGCTGGATGTAATTGCGGATTCACTGGCGAATGCAGATCCTGCCAACGCAGCCGCCTATATTGCGAATGCAAATGCCGCCAAGGCTCGACTGGATGAACTGGGCGGCAAGATATCTGCCCAATTGACCCCGCTTCATGACGCGCGATTCATCGTTTTCCATGACGCGTACCAGTATTTTGAAACACGGTTCGACACGCCTGCCACTGGAGCGATTTC
Source organism: uncultured Paracoccaceae bacterium (assembly GCA_938092015.1). Lineage (GTDB taxonomy): Bacteria > Pseudomonadota > Alphaproteobacteria > Rhodobacterales > Rhodobacteraceae > Pikeienuella. The sequence goes on along the minus strand of CALKOT010000011.1, from coordinate 110,334 downwards.
GTTGAGCGATGCGCAGAAGCCCAGCCCGGCGCGGATTGCTGAACTGCAGGACCTAGCCACTAAGGAGAAGGTCGCCTGCGTCTTCAGCGAACCCCAGTTCAATTCTGGTGTTGTGAATGCGGTCTTTGGCGGCTCTGACGTTCGCACGGGCGTTCTTGACCCGCTAGGCGCATCGCTTGAGCCGGGGGCTGAATTCTATGCGGCGCTATTGACCGGCATGGCTGGCGCGATGGTGGAATGCCTCGACGGCTGATAGCCTCAGGGAAAAGGCACGCCCGTCTCGCCCTCAGCCCATTGCGGATATTTGGGCATGATCGCGCCAAAGGCCTCCGACGCCAGATATCGCTCCAGCCAGGCCTGCAAGGATGGCCATGGCTGGGCCTCAAACCATGATTTGTCGATGAAGGCGAACTGCCGAACGAACGGCAGGATCGCGTGGTCGGCGAGCGTTTCGCGGTCAAAGATCCACGTCTCAATCTGAGCATCCAGATCAGCCAGAAACGTCGCCGCAAGCGCCCGATGCTCTAACGGGTCAACTCCGGGATAGCGCGGCGCGTATTTAGTGCGATCCAGCGCATCCTTGAAAGGCCCATCGGCCCGCGCGATCCAATCCCAGCCTTCTTCCGGCATATCAAGCCAGCCGTCAGGGTCGTTCCGCTCCAACGCCCATTTCATGACATCAAGGCTTTCATCCAAAACCTCGCTATCATTTAACAGACAAGGCACCGATGCGCTGGGTGACGCCTCAAAGAAAGCTGCAGGTTTGTCGCGCAGAACAATTTCGCGCAGCTCAACCGTTTGTTCAGCCTGCAGCAACGCCATGCGGGCGCGCATGGCATAGGGGCATCGTCGAAAGGAATAAAGGATCAGCTTTGTCATCCAAGGCATTATACCCGCCACTGCCAATTGCCCAACCCACAGATTTTGGATGTTCACCGCAGGCAAAATCTGTTTTTCTTTACCTGACAAATCTGTAGGAGCCGCCATCATGCCCCGCCATATCGACGACGCAACGATCCAGCAGTTCCGCAAGGACGGCGCGACTGTCCTACGCGGCGTTTTTGCTGACTGGGTGGATACACTTCGCGCAGGTGTTCAAGCCAATATGGATGACCCGGACCCGAACGCCCGCATTTATCGCGGCGAAAACGGCGGCGGGCGGTTCTTTGTCGATTACTGCAACTGGGCGCGGATACCTGAATACAAGGATTTCATCTTCAACTCGACAGCATCCGAAATCGGGGCGGAGCTGATGGATAGCACCGCAGTTCAATTGTTCCACGAACATGTACTGGTGAAAGAGGCGGCGGCGGGCGTTCCAACCCCCTGGCATCAGGATGCGCCGTACTATTGCGTCGATGGTCCCAAAACGCTGTCGCTATGGATTCCTCTGGATGATGTACCGCGGGAGACGACGCTGGAGTTTCTGGCCGGATCGCATAAATGGGGCAAATACTATCGTCCGCAGCGCTTTAACGGTGAGGCTTTGAATGCCGATGATGGGTTGGAGGAAATCCCAGATATCAACAACCTGCGCGATGACTATGAGATCATCGGCTGGGACGTCGCGCCCGGCGACGCCATCGCCTTTGACTATCGCACCATCCACGGCGCCCCAGCAAACACCAGCAAAAGCATGCGACGCAGGGCGTTTTCGTTGCGCCTGCTTGGCGATGATGTTCGATTTGCGCGGCGCGAAGGCATCGTGACGTCGCCACCGTTCACTCAAGTCACGCTCCAGGATGGCGACGCTTTAGTCGGGAAAGAATTCCCGATGCTGCGTGGGGCGGGCGCCTCAGCACGCACTGCTCTATCTGAATAGGTGCTAGCTGGTGCTTTTCCACCGTGGCAGCTGTAATGCAGGCGCTTCCTCAGAAGTTCGCTGACTGGTTCGCTGTGCGTGGATGGGCGCCGCATGACTATCAGTTGGAAATGGTCAAGCGCGCGGATCAAGGTGGCGCGGACCTGCTGATTGCGCCGACGGGTGGCGGTAAGACCTTAAGTGGTTTTTTGCCCTCGTTGATCGATCTGGCTGAGGCGCCGCGAGATGGCCTCCATACTCTATACATCTCACCGTTGCGGGCTCTGGCTTCGGACATCAGGCGTAATCTTGAAGCACCGATTGCCGAGATGGGGTTGACGATCCGGGCTGAGGATCGGACGGGCGACACCAAGCAATCGGCGCGGCGCAAGCAGCGGATGGACCCGCCGCATATCCTGCTGACGACGCCGGAAAGCCTCGCCCTGCTTCTTAGCCAGGAAGATGCTGGGCGTATGTTCGGCGGGCTGAAGGCCGTCATCGTCGATGAGACACATGCGCTGGCCGGGACCAAGCGGGGGGATCAATTGGCGCTTTGTCTGGCGCGGCTGGGGATCATTGCGCCCAACCATCGGCGCGTGGGGCTGTCCGCCACTACCGAAGATCCTCAGGCGTTGGCGGACTGGTTAGCCCCTACCGGGTGCCGCATCCTGAAAACCCCGCCCGGCCCGAAACCCGACATCAGCATTCTGGAAACAGCGGGGGAGCCGCCCTGGGCCGGTGATGGCGGGCGGTACGCTGTGAATGCAGTGATGGCCGAGATTGCCAAGGCCAACACGACGCTTGTTTTCATCAACACCCGTGCGCTGGCGGAGTTGTTCTTTCAGGCGCTGTGGGCGGTGAATGATGAGGGCCTGCCCATCGCCCTTCACCATGGATCGCTGGCCCGCGAGTCGCGAGAGCGGGTGGAAGGCGCTATGGCGCGGGGGGAGCTGCGGGGCGTTGTCTGCACGTCATCGCTCGACCTTGGGATCGATTGGGGGGCGGTTGATCTGGTCATTCAGGTCGGCGCGCCGAAAGGCGTGAAGCGGCTGGTGCAGCGGATCGGGCGGGCGAACCATCAGTTTGATCAGCCGAGCCGGGCGATGCTGGTTCCCGGCAACCGCCTCGAATTGCTGGAATGCCGGTGCGCCCTTGCCGCTGTTGAGGCGAATGAGCTGGATGGAGAGCCGATGTCGTCCGGCCGCATCGACGTTCTCTGCCAACATATCCTGCTGACTGCCTGTGCTGGCGGGTTCGTAGCGGCGGATCTGTTTGACGAGGTCCGTGCTGCTGGCCCTTATCGAGATCTGACGCAGGAGGTGTTCGACGAGTGCCTCGAGTTTTGTTCGACTGGCGGCTATGCGCTGAAGGCTTACGATCACTGGCGACGACTGATGGAGGTTGAAGGCGTCTGGCGTCTGCGCGACCCGCGCGCCTCTCGCCGGTTGCGGATGAACATCGGCACCATCGTGGAATCGGAAAAGCTGAAAGTCCGGTCTGGGCGAGGCGTAAGGGGCGGTCGTAAGCTGGGCGAAGTTGAAGAGAGCTTCGCCGCAGGCCTTCGACTCGGCGATACGTTCCTGATTGGCGGAGAAACCGTCAAATATGACGCTATCCGCGAGATGGTGGTTCGCGTGACGCCTGCGCCGGGCCGCGATCCACAAATCCCAGTGTTCAGCGGGGCGCGGCTGGCGATTTCGACATTTTTGGCCCATCGCATGATCGACATGCTGAACGATCAGGTGGGTTGGGCACGGTTACCAGCTGAGGTCGAATGGTGGTTGCGGCTGCAACAGCAGATTTCATCACACCCTCGCAAGGGTGAGCTGATGGTTGAGATTTTCCCCCGCAAGGATCGCTGGTACATGACCGCGTTCGGTTTCGCAGGTCGAAACGCCCATTACACGCTGGGTCTGATCGTCACCAAGCGGATGGAGGCGGCGGGGCTCGACCCGCTTGGCTATGTTTGTAACGACTATGGGTTGATGATCTGGGGGCTTGAGCCGGTGCGTGACCCTGCCCCACTGTTTGACGCGCAGGGGCTACGCGATGGGTTGGACACTTGGATGATGGACAGCCTGATGATGAAGAAGAGCTTTCGTCAGGCGGCGACAGTGGCAGGGCTGATTGAGCGGCGCTTGCCGGGGATGGAAAAGACGGGCAGGCAGGCGACGTTTTCATCGGATATCCTCTACGATACGTTGATCAAATATGACCCCGACCACCTGATCCTTAAGGCGACGCGGCAAGAGGCGATGACCGGCATGGTCGACTTTGACCGCATCGAAGAAATGCTGGATCGAATGCGGGGGCGTATCCGGCTGGTCGAGGCGCCGCATGTCACGCCGTTGTCCGCCCCACTGCTGATGGAGGTTGGCAAATTGCCGGTCAAAGGTGCCGCCGAAGAGAGGTTGTTTGAGGCTGAGGCTGAGGCGTTGATGGCCGAGATGAAAGCTTGATTCTCAAAAGCTTTCACATGTGAAAGAAAAAATAAGCTATTGATATATAACAAATGTCTATCTAATCGTCACATTATGTTCTTGTTTTGATCTAACCTGATGCGAAGGATGAAAGGTTATTTGGCCGGTCCAGGAACGAACTTTGCGCGCCCTTTATTTGGGCTAATAGTCATCATGATCACCCGCATCCAGGCTCTTGAAAGCATCGCCTTTCGGCCCGTTGCTGTCATCACCTTCCAGCGTCTTTTCCATCATAGTTGATTTGCGAAAGCCGAACAGCCAGTGAAGTGGCCAAACGCTTTGTTCGCCCGCTGGTGTAAATCCGTGCCGTTCGTACAGCGCTTGGGCACGGGGGTTGGTGTCAACGACATCCAGCCGGATAATCGATAACTCACGCGCTTTGGTGACTTCTGCGACACCGTTCAGCAGTTCTGTACCTATACCCATGCCCCGGCGGGCGGCGGACACGACGACACCATCCATCAACAACTGATCGTCTGGCGGTGAGCGTTCGAACAAGCTGAGCAATACGCCACGCCAGGTCGCACCTATCAGCCCGTAGTGTTGCTTCAGGTCGCCAAAACTGCCGCCAACAAATCCGCCACGATCGTCGTGAAATCCTGCAAGGCCCAGAAGTTCGCCATCTGGCCCCAACGCAGCGATGGATTTGGTCAATTGCAGGGTTTGCGCCAGATAGCCGACGGCGCGTTCATCCCGGCCCAGAACAGGGCCGAGTTTTCTGTCGAACGCGTCGAGATAAAGTTGTGCCGCATCGCGGCGCAACTCCATCGGTAAGCCGACTTTCAGGGTAACATCCACACTCTCCACAAAGGGAATAGTACTACGCCTCGGACATCTTCGCCAAGATCGCGTCAGTCATTTGCGTAGTGCCGACTTTGGTGCCGCCTTCGACGGTCATCAGATCGGGCGTACGCAGGCCGTCAGCCAGTGCCGCATTCACTGCATTTTCGACCAGATCAGCGGTTTCACCCATGTCGAAGGAATAGCGCAGAGCCATCGCAAAGCTAAGGATACAGGCGATCGGATTGGCGATGCCCTGACCTGTGATGTCAGGGGCGGAACCGTGGACGGGTTCGTACATCGCTTTCGGGCGACCGTTGGCCATTGGAAGGCCGAGGGATGCAGACGGCAACATGCCCAGAGAGCCAGTCAGCATCGCCGCGATGTCAGAAAGGATATCGCCAAAAAGGTTGTCTGTGACGATCACGTCAAATTGCTTTGGCTGGCGCACCAACTGCATGGCGCCATTGTCGGCGTACATATGCGTCAGCTCGACTTCCGGATACTCGTCATCACCAATCTTCTGGGTTTCTTCACGCCAGAGGATGCCCGATTCCATCACATTGGCCTTCTCCATCGAGCAGACCTTGCCACCGCGTTTCTTGGCCAGCTCAAACGCTGACCGCGCGACGCGCTGGATTTCAGATGTCGTATAGCGCTGAGTGTTGATGCCCACACGCTCGTTCCCTTCGGTGTGGATGCCGCGAGGCTCACCAAAGTAGACGCCTGATGTCAGCTCACGCACGATCATGATGTCGAGGCCGGCGACCACGTCGTGCTTAAGGCTGGATGCCTCAGCAAGCGCATCAAAGCACTGCGCAGGACGGAGGTTGGCGAAAAGGTCCATTTCCTTGCGCAGGCGCAGAAGGCCGCGTTCGGGTTTAACCGAGAAATCCAGGTTGTCATATTTCGGGCCGCCAACGGCGCCCAGCAGAACAGCGTCGACTTCCTGCGCCTTGGCCATCGTGTCGTCATGCAGCGGTGTGCCGTGCGCGTCATAGGCTGCGCCGCCGACAAGGTCTTCGCTGACATCAAAATGGACGCCCTTGTTGGCGCCGAGCCAGTCGATGACCCGCTTCACTTCGGTCATCACCTCTGGGCCGATGCCGTCACCGGGCAGAATCAGAAGGGAATTGGACATCAGAGCGCTCCTTATCTTTGGTTGCCAGCCGGGTAGCGGGCGAGGGGCGTAAGGTCAAGCTTTGAGCAATGGGCACAAACTCTGATCCGTGAATTGCCTCAAGGGCGGGCGTTTCATAGGAAAACTGACCCAGACTAAGCGCCCATTGCTCTAACTAAGGTCTGACAAAGCTTCCGCGAGGAAGTCATAGACCCTGCGGATCAGCGCGCTGGTTCTGAGTTCTTCGTGCACTGTCAGCCAGACAGGCAGCGGTGGCAGGTCCAAATTAGGCAAGATGCGGCTGACTAATGGTTCTGCTTCGCCGACAGCGATTTGGTTTGGGCCGATACCGGCGCCCGCGACGACCATATTCCAGTGTACAACCTGATCGTCGGTTCTGAGACAAAGGAAACCTGAAGGCGGCTCAATCCCGTACTTCCGCAACCAGTCGGCAATCAATGGGTTGCGGTCATAGCTTACCATGCGGTGATCGGCGAAAGTCTCTAGCGTCGGCTCTCCATGCGCGGCGAGGTAGGTTTTGGCGGCAAAGAGGCCAAGGTGCATTTCAGTGACCTTCTTGGCGATCAAGTCAGCCTGCGTCGGACGGAACATGCGGATGGCGATTTCTGCTTCGCGCCGCAGCAGGTTTTCAGTGTCATTGGTGGCGACCAATTCAACCTCAACCCCCGGCTCTTCATCCAGCAAGCGGGTCAGGATGGCGGGCAGGTGATGTGCGCTCATCACTTGCGGGGCGGTGATGCGGACAGTTCCTTCAAGCGTTTCGGCCCGTCCCGTTGCAGCAAGAGACAGGCGAGAGGCGGCTTCCTGCATATGCTGCGCATGGGCCAGCATATCGGCGCCACTGTCGGTCAGTGTCATGCCTTGCGGGCCGCGTTCAAACAGCTTCAGGCCCAGCGAAGCCTCAAGCGAGTCGATTTTGCGACCGAGCGTTGGCTGGCTGATCCCGGTATTGGCTGCGGCGGCGGATAAAGAGCCTGCCTCCGCCGCGGCGATCAGTGTCTTTACATCGTTCCAGTCAAAAGAGTCGGGCATTTTGATATTCAAATATGAATAAGTAGGATGCGCAAGTGGGTCTTATGTATTTGATATTGAATAGACACATTCACTCTGACACCAACAAACGGAGATTATTATGTCAGGTTCAGCCCTCATCCTTGGTTCTACCGGCCGTTTTGGCCGCGCCGCAGGGTGGAAGGTTACGGAATGGCGCCGCCTTGACCCGGGCGCTGCGGCCATGCCCAGCGTTATCCGGGGTGATCTGACAAATCGTGATGCGCTGCACCGGGCGGCTGAAGTTGATGTGATCGTCAATGCCCTCAACCCTGCCTATACGGACTGGGAGGTTGATTTGTCCTGGATGAACGCAGCCGTAATTGATGCAGCGAAGGCCATGGGCGCGACAGTTTTGATCCCGGGAAATGTCTATAACTACGGCCAGAATCTGCCGCCGCGCCTGTCCGCAGCGACGCCGCATATTGGCGATCACAAAAAGGCCCGCCAGCGCATTGAGATGGAGGCGGCCTATCGGTCCAACGGTGTGAAAACGATCATCCTGCGGGGTGGTGACTTCATCGACACAGCCCCTGGCGACAACTGGTTCGAAGGGCAGATGATGGCGAAGGTCGCGAAGGGCAAGGTGGTGTATCTGGGACCAACAAACCTGAAGCACACTTGGGCCTTCCTGCCTAACATGGCGCGGGCGGCTGAGATGCTGGCGGCGCGGCGAGGCACGCTGCCAGAATTCGCCGACATCGGCTTTCCGGGATACGCGCTGACAGGCGACGAATAGATGGATCTGATTGAACGCGCCGCCGGACGCCCGCTGAAACGCGGCGGTATGCCGTGGTTTGTGCTGAACATCATGGGCCTGTTCAATCCGCTGATACGAGAGGTCGCCGCGATGCGTTACCTTTGGAACCGCCCGCATGGGATCGAAGCAGCCGAATTTGACCGCGTGCTGCCCGATTTCCAACCGACCGAACCTATCGACGCAGTGCGCGCGTCGTTAAGCGGCTGTGGCCAGTTGCACGGGCCAAACACCGGGCCTCTTGCCCCGGCCAAGGGATCAGCTATCACGGCGTAACGCCGCGCCCCTGCGGCCTGTCTGAGAAAGGTCCGCCCGATGGCTTCCCTTGGCGCTTTGATCCCGCAGCTTCTTGTTGAGCGGGGCGTTGATACTGTCTTCGGCATCCCCGGCGTGCATACAGTTGAGATGTATCGCGGGATGCCTGGGTCTGGCCTGACGCACCATACCCCGCGCCACGAACAGGGCGCCGGGTTCATGGCGGATGGGTACTACCGCGCCACCGGCAAAGTCGCCGCCTGCTTCATCATCACCGGGCCGGGAATGACCAACATCGCCACAGCGATGGGGCAGGCTTACGGCGACAGCATTCCGATGCTGGTGATTTCGTCCGTGAATGCTGAAGAGCATATCGGCAAGGGCTTAGGTCGCCTGCACGAGATGCAGAATCAGCAAGCGCTGATCGATGGCGTTTCTGCGTGGTCGCGACAGGTGCGGGACGGGGCCGAGCTTGCCACGGCGCTGGACGATGCGATGGACCTGTTTGCAACTGAACGCCCGCGCCCGGTTCATATCCAGATCCCTATTGATCGTTTGTCGTTGGACGCCGGCGATGTTCCTAACCCACGCGTGCGGGCTACGGTCAAGACGCCTGAGGCTGCTACTTTCGACAAGGCCCTGGGCCTTTTGAACCGCTCCGTGAGGCCCGTCCTCGTGCTGGGTGGCGGCGCAACCCGCATGGGCGCAGAGACAGCGACGGCGCTGGCTGAGGCGCTGGGCGCCCCAACGCTTACGTCGTCAAACGCCAAGGGACTGCTGACGCATGACCACCCTTTGAATGCTGGTGGGATGCTGTTCGGCTCCGGGCAACGCGAATTGCTGAGCAAGGCTGATGTCGTCTTGTCACTCGGCGCAGAATTTGGCGACACAGAGTGGACCTTTTACACTGATGAGCCGCCTCAAGTGACCGGGACATTGATCCGCGTTGATATCGATCCCAGTCAGCTTAACAGAAACATCGAACCAGACCTCGCTATCGAAGCAGATGCCTCAGCGTTTGCCGAAGCGCTTTTGAGCGCAATCAATCGCCCCCCCGCGCCCGACGTAGATCTGAACGCTTGTGCCGCCGCCCCCCAAAAGGATCTCGCTGAGAATTACACGCGCCACCTGCCAATGATTGAAGCGCTTTGGGAGGCGTACCCTAACGCGATCCTTGTCGGTGATAGCGCTGAGCCATCTTACACCGCCACTTGCGCAGGTCGGGCGCCGGGGTCGCGCCAGTGGTTCACCGGCTCTACCGGGTTCGGGACGCTGGGCTATGCCTTGCCCGCCGCAATAGGCGCGCAGATCGCGCGCCCGGATGCGCCTGTCATCGCCCTCGCGGGTGACGGTGGCGCGCTTTACACCATTCCCGAACTTGCAGCGGCGGCTGAGGCAGGCGCGCCTGTCATCTTGCTGATCTGGAACAATGACGGCTACGGCGAGATCCGCAGCTATATGCAGTCAAATCAGATCCAGACTGCTGGTGTTGACTTGTCGCCCATTGATTTCGCGGCACTCGCGAAAGGGTTTGGCGCGCAATACGCCGCCGTAACGAACATCGCGTCTCTTTTGGCGGCGGTTGACGGTGGGCGGAAAGGTTCAGCCCCGACTGTGATCGAAATCAAGGAACATGACTGGCAGGTGGATTGACCGGTTACAATCATGCTCACCTGCGCTAGATTTCACCAATGAGCGACAAAAAAGTACTACCGCCGGAATTGGCCCCGTTCGTCATGCAATGGGGTGAACTTGGATCAGCATGGGGCATCGGGCGGTCTGCCGCGCGCATCCACGGCCTGCTTCTGGTGTCTGAAAAGGCGCTAACAGCGGACGAGATCGTCGCCGGGCTGGATATCGCCCGGTCCAACGTCTCGATGAGCATGAAGGACCTGCGCGCCATCGGTCTGGTCGAAACGCAACCTTCGATCGGCGGGCGCAAAGAGCGGTTCACAGCTTTGGATGACCCGATTGAGATTGCGTCCCGTGTGGCCGCCTATCGAAAAGCGCGGGAGTTTGACCCAGCCGTTGCTGCGCTAAAGGCAGTGACTTCGGTTGATGTGGCGAAACCGGTTGCCAAACGGCTGCAGAAGATAAGCAAATTTGCTGATGCGGTTGATGACTGGGGACGCCAGATGAACGCGCTATCACCCGGCCAGATCACCTCTGTAATGAAAGCTGGGGCTGCTGTGGCGCATTTGGTGCCGGGTAAGAAGAAAAAGAAGAAATAGTTGGTGAGGCCTGTTTCCGGCTTCTCGACCTGACCTCGCACCAATTCTCTGGAAGTGGCTACCGCCAATGGGGCGGCCCGTGCTCATCGCACGGACCGACAATGCAAAGCGTCAAACCCTTCACTCAGCGGCAATTGCCACGCGATGCGCACCGTATGCCTCACGCACCACCTGGGCCAACTTCTCGATCAAAGGACGGTTCGGCCCGTCGCCTAGGTACATGTTGATTGCAATCGACGGTAATGCGGGCAAGGCGCCGCTGTGGGGGATCGTTTCAAAATACTCCGGGATCGCCGCAGCGATTGAGGAATGGATGGCGAGGTCGGCCGATACGCTTGCCTCAACCGACCGGGTCGAATCGGATTCGACCGCCATCTCCCATGGGATGCCCGCCTGATCCAACCGTGCTTGGACCGGGCCACGAAAGATGCAGGCCCGCTCATACGCCAGCCGCAAGGGACGCGATCGCCATGCCGATCCGCCTGGCGCGCCAACCCAAACCATCTGGCTGGTCACCAGCGTTTCGCCGCCTGTGGTATCGCACGCTTCTGTAGTCAGGATCAGATCAGCCTCACCTTTCGCAAGACGTTCCTTCAGGCGAGTTGTGTAGGAACTGTCGAGAGTGATTTTCACGCGTGGAAATTCACGTGCAAACCGCTGCAGTACTTCTGGCGCGTGCGGATAGACGATGTCGTGCGGGACGCCGAGGATCAGCTCACCCTCAAATTCTGAATGAGTCAGGCGCGACCATGCCTCATCATTCAGCGCAACCATGCGGCGGGCGTACGACAGTAGCTGTTCACCCTGCGATGTCAGCGCCACGCCCCGGCCTGCGCGGTCCAGCAGGGGCTGGCCCAGCATATCCTCAAGCCGCTTCAACTGCATTGAAACTGCCGACTGCGTCAGGTTCAACCGTGTCGCCGCCGCCGTCACTTTGCCAGTGTCCGCGACAGTCACAAAGCTGCGCAGCGCGGTCAGATCCATATTCCTAATCATATCACACTCCGTGATGATTCAGATGAAATCAATTCATTTAACTAATGGACCACGAACACCTAGATAGATCAGGTCCGATGATGAGTTCGGGCGCTTTCATCTACTTTGCTTATGGATAGCATCATGGCCTACTTGACCGAATCCTTCGTTTCCGCCCCTTCCGGGATCGCCGTTTTCAAGACGGTAAAGCTGTGGGTAAATGCGAAACGTGAGCGTAACGCCCTGCGCAACATGCCCTATTCGCGCCTGGAAGATATCGGTGTGAATCCAAACGCGGCTGACCGCGAAGCACACAAATCCTTCTGGAATGTTTCGTCACGTTGATTGCACCCTGACAATCACAAGGCGAAAATGGCGCGGATCAGATCAGTCTGATCCGCGCTTTTTCATTTAGGTGAGGTCATAGCTGGCCAGTTCAGAATATGTCGGCCCGCCCCGCCCAAGGTCCGACCGGTACAGCTGAAAACTGCTGATTGAGACAGGCCCAGCCATGAACGCCGCCCCGCCTTCCAGCCACCGTGTCAGCCGCTGATCGGCCCGCGCGCCGCCTCGGCCCAGCGTGACGTGCGGCACATACCGTTCGGACGTCAATTCAAGCCCCGCAGTCCGGCCTGTCTGTCTGATTTTGTCGCGCAACTGGGACAGCGTCGGATCTGGGCGTACGGCCGCATAAGCGATGCGAGGTTTCGGGGCGCCGAAGACATCGACGCCATCAAGCCACAGATCAAACCTGGGTGAGGTGATGGACCGTAGGGCGGCATCCACATCCTCAGCCTGCCTTTGGTCAATCTCTCCAAAGAAGGCTAACGTCACATGCAGGTTCCGTTCTGGCGACAAACGCCAGCCGCTAAGGCCAGTTTGCAGCGCCAGCAGGCGTTCTGTGACCTCAGAAGGCAAAGACAGGGCTGCGAAGAGACGGATCATTCTCGGCTGGCTTCTACCCGTTCGATCAGTTGCAGCGCGATTGGGCCAAACCGGCTCACCAGAACCGCAACGCCGTCTTTGTTCGGATGAATGCCGTCATCCTGAAACAGTTCTGGCCGATCAATCATGCCCTCCAGAAAGAACGGATCGTAAATTGCGCCATGCTCTTCAGCCAACTCTGGGTACATCGCATCGAACGCTTCCTTGTACTCAGGTCCGTAATTTAGCGGCGCCTGCATGCCGGTCAGCAGGACGGGAAGGTTTTGCTTTGCCGCTTTGATTAGAATGCCATCGAGATTCACGCGGGACGAAGCCGGATCAATCCCGCGCAGAAGATCATTACCGCCCAATTCAACGATGACCGCATCGCCGCCTTCGGCCAGTGACCACTCAAACCGCTCCACCCCACCACGGGTGGTGTCGCCACTGACGCCCGCGTTCTTCACGATAACGTCAGGCGCGCCATTGTCCTGCAACCAGGCCTCAAGCTGCGGTACAAAGCCGTCTTCGACTGGCAAGCCGTAGCCGTGGGTCAGGCTGTCGCCGAGGGCGACGATCGTGACAGGCGCGGCGAAAACGCCGGAAACCAGTGTGAGCGACGTGAAAAGGCCTAAGGCCGCCTTGCGCAACCATGCGTGAGCGCCATATCCACGTAAAACCTGAGTATTCATAAGGACGCCCTTCATAATGTCAGACCCTGCTTTCGCCCTTAAAGATGTGCATTTGAGCCTTTCGAGCAAGGCCGGGCGGGTCGATATTCTCAAAGGCGTCGATTTGACCGTCAATCCGGGTGAAAGTTTGGGCATTGTTGGGCCGTCTGGTTCGGGCAAATCTTCATTGTTGATGATCATGGGCGGGTTAGAGCGTGCGACCAGCGGGTCGGTTCTGGCGCATGGGTCCGATCTGACGGCGATGGGTGAGGATCAATTGGCCCGGTTTCGCCGCGATAACATGGGCGTGGTGTTCCAAAGCTTTCACCTGATCCCGACTATGACGGCGCTTGAGAATGTCGCCGCGCCATTGGAATTGGCAGGCGACCGCGATGCGTTTGATCGCGCGGCGGAAGAATTGGCGGCGTTAGGTCTTGGCGATCGGGGTGATCACTATCCTGCGCAGTTGTCTGGCGGGGAGCAACAGCGCGTCGCGCTTGCCCGCGCCTCGGCCCCCCGCCCCAAGATCCTGCTGGCGGATGAGCCTACGGGAAACCTCGACACCAACACCGGCGCCGTGATCGTCGATGTGCTGTTCGATCTGCAAAAACGCCACGGCGCGACGCTGGTGATGGTCACCCATGCACCAGAACTTGCCGACATGTGCTACCGAACGATCCGAATCGAAGACGGGCTTGCCCGTGAAAGCCGCGTTGAGGCGGTGGCGTGAACCTGTCGCTCGCATTTCGTTTAGCCCTTCGTGAAATGCGCGGCGGCCTGAAAGGGTTCCGCGTCTTCCTCGCCTGTTTGGCTTTGGGTGTTGCGGCGGTTGCAGCAGTAGGGTCATTGCGCGCCGCAATTGAACAAGGCCTCAACGATCAGGGTCGCGCAATCCTTGGCGGTGATGCTGAGCTGCGGTTCACTGCAAGGCGCGTGGCGGAGGATGAAAGGCGCTGGATCGAAGATCGATCCCTGGCGACATCCGAAATCGTCGATTTCAGGTCTATGGCGGTCGGCGCCAGCCGGATCACCGGGCAGGATGAGCGCGGCCTGACGCAAGTCAAAGGCGTCGATGCGAATTATCCGTTGTACGGCGCTGTTGAGCTGGAACCCGCTATGCCGCTGGCCGATGCGCTGGCGCCTGACAATGGCCTTTATGGGCTGGTGATGGAGCCATTGCTGATCGACAAGATGGGGCTTGAGATTGGCGACGAAGTCCGCTTGGGCGTCGGCAAGTATCAGCTCCGCGCTGCTCTCACAGCGGAGCCAGACGGCGTCAGCGCCGGGTTCGGTCTTGGCCCCCGCATCATCGTGCTGAGTGACGCGCTGGAGACAAGCGGTTTGCTGGGCGCAGGATCATTCTATGAAAGCGCTCTGCGGCTGAGGGTTGAGCCGGGGACATCGCTGGCTTTGCTAAAGGATGACGTGGACGCCAAGGCCGAAGAAACCGGCTGGCGCTGGCGCGACCGGCGCAATGGCGCGCCCGGCGTACAGCGGTTTGTGGAGCGGGTCGGCGCGTTTCTGGTCCTGGTAGGTCTGGCGGCGCTGGCCGTGGGCGGCGTTGGCGTTTCGTCAGCAGTCCGGTCTTACCTAAGCGAAAAAACCGAGACCATCGCAACGCTGAAGACCATTGGCGCGACGGGGGGCGGTATCTTTGCGGTCTATCTGATCCAGATCGGCATTCTCACCTTCATCGGGGTCGCGCTGGGCTTGTTACTTGGGGCTGGGCTGCCCGCAATGCTGGGTCCGTTGCTGGAAGATCTTCTGCCCGTTCCAGCCCTCTTCGCGCTCTACCCCGCGCCGATCGCCGAGGCGTCGATCTACGGCGTGCTCACCGCGCTACTGTTTGCGCTTTGGCCCTTGGCCCGCACCCGAGAGGTTCGCGCCGCGTCCCTGTTTCGCGATGTGGCGGAAAGCGGCTGGTGGTGGCCCCGCCTGATCGACTTGGTCCTGATCGGCATCGTGGCTGGCCTGCTGATCGCTTCGGCCCTCTGGTTCTCTGGCATCATCATGCTGGCGGCGTGGTTCTTGGCTGGTGTGGCGGCGGCGCTGGCGACACTATGGGTCATGGCCAAAGTAATCAGTTGGGCGGCGGCGAAACTGGCGCGTGGGTCTTTGCTGCGTAGCCGACCCACTTTACGCCTTGCGCTTGCCTCTATCGGCGGGCCGGGCGGTGAGACAACCGGGGCGGCGCTGTCCCTCGGCCTTGGTCTGACCGTACTGGCGGCCATAGGACAGATCGATTTCAACATGCGGACGGTCATCAATGACCAACTGCCCGAAGACAGCCCTGCATTCTTCTTTGTTGATATCCAGAACAGTCAACTAAGCGATTTCAACGGCAGTCTAGGCGAGGTCAATGGCGTGGGAGAGGTCAAAACCGCCCCGATGCTGCGCGGTGTGATCACGGCGCTGAATGATGTGCCATCAAAGGAAGCTATAAACCAGATCGATCCAGCCGCGCGCTGGGTGCTGCGCGGTGACAGGGGTGTCTCTTACGCCGCCGCGCCGCCTGACGGTGCTGAAATAGTGCAGGGCAAATGGTGGGACGCAGATTACGATGGCCCGCCGCTGGCCAGCTTTTCCGCTGAAGAGGGCGCTGAGATGGGCCTGAAACTGGGCGACACCATCACAGTGAACATCCTGGGGCGCGAATTGACCGCCACCATCGCCAATTTCCGTGAGATCAACTGGCGCGGCCTTGGCATCAACTTCCTGCTGATCCTCGACCCCGGCGCCATGCGCGGCGCGCCCCATACCCATATCGCTACCGTTCATGCCCACGAAGAAGCCGAAGCGCCCCTGCTGCGCCAGATCGGCGGAGCGTACCCGAATGTTACCGCGATCCGCGTGAAAGACGCTGTCGACCGGGTGTCGGCTGGCCTTGCTGACCTTGCCTCCGCCACCCGCTGGGGCGCGGCGGCGGTGCTGATAACAGGCATAGTCGTGCTGATTGGCGCAGCGGCGGCAGGCGAACGGCGGCGGGCCTATGAAGCGGCTATTATGAAAACTCTGGGGGCCAGCCGGGCCCGCATTCTCAGCAGTTTTGCCCTTAGGTCCGGCTTGATCGGCGCATCAGCCGGGATTGTTGCGGTTGGGTTCGGTGCAGCAGCGTCCTGGGCTGTAATGGCGCATGTGATGGGGACCGGGTTCACCTTTGACCTGCCATCTGCACTGGGCGTCGTTATCGGCGGCGCACTGGCCAGTTTGCTGGCTGGTCTGGTCTTCGCCTGGCGGCCACTATCGGCCCGACCGGCCCAGGTTTTACGCTCACGTGAGTAAATATGATAAAAACTGTAGGGGATTAGGCTCTGTCGCAGTCGGTTTTGCTTGAATTACCACGCGAAAATCCCAATATTCCCACCAAGGCCGAGATGGGTTCCATCCCGGTGAAGAAATAGTGACTGATCGAAAAGGGTTATGAACCATGGCTAACTACGAATCTGTCGTCCGGCGCCCCGGTAGCGTCGCCCAGGCGGACATGGATGCGGGCCTCCGCGCCTATATGAACAAAGTCTACTCCCTCATGGGCGTGGCGATGATCATCACGGGAATTGTGGCGTACGTGTTCGGCAATGACCTCTATGCAGTGATGCGCGGTCAGGAAACGGCGATCGTGCCGGCCAGCTTGCTGATCACGATTTTCAACACGCCGCTAAAATACGCGGTGATGTTTGGTCCGCTGATCTTTGTTTTTGCCTTTGCGGCGATGATCAACAAAATGAGCGCGAGCACTGCACAGATCGTGTTCTGGGTGTTCTCAGCCATGATGGGGCTGTCGATATCCTGGATCTTCGCAGCCTTCACCGGCATGTCGATTGCGCAGACCTTCTTCGCGACTGCAATCGCGTTCCTTGGCCTGTCGCTCTACGGCTACACGACAAAGAAAGATCTTTCCGGCTGGGGATCGTTCCTGATCATGGGCGTAATCGGCCTGGTCGTCTGTTCAATCCTGAACATCTGGCTGCAAAGTTCAGCCCTTAGCTTCGCGGTGTCGATCATCGGTATTCTGATCTTTGCAGGTCTGACCGCCTATGACACGCAGCGGCTTAAGAACGAGTACCTGCACTATGCGCAGATGGGTTCGCAAGGCGCAGCATACCTAGCCAAAGGCGCAATCATGGGCGCGCTGAGCCTCTACATCAACTTCCTGAACATGTTCATGTTCCTGCTGCAGTTCATGGGCGCCGCCCGCGAATAAGCTTTCAAGGAAGCGGCATTGCGAAAGGGCCGGAGCGTTTTCTTCGGCCCTTTTTGTTTGTGCGGCTCAGCATGGAAACGCTGATGATCTGTACTGAAATCACAAGAAAGATGAACCGGGGACCTTACAGATTAACGTTCGATTAATACCTTTTTAGAAGAATTGCTTACATCGGAATCAACCATATGTGGGCTTGTTAAAAAATGTCGATTGAACCAGGCCGTGGCTTGGCCTTTGAATTGAGCGGCGTGCAAATTCAGGCGCCTAGCGATGTGATCACCCCAGCCATAGCCGAAGCACTGACATCAGGCTCATACGAAGTTGAAGAGGCGCGCATCGTCTCACTTTCATTGAAACCACACGACCGCGTGCTTGAGATCGGGTCCGGTCTGGGCTTTGTCACAACACTGATCGCCCGTGATGAACGCGTTGCATCGCTTGTCGCTTTTGAGGCTGATCCGCGCCTTGCAAAACGCGCGGCGTCGACACTGGCGCTAAACGGCTGCACAGGCGCAGAGGTAATCAACGCCGTACTCGCCCCGGAGGCGTCGACAGGCGATACGGCGGAATTCAATCGGCGGCCGGATTTCTGGATGTCTTCGATGTTCGAAACTGACGTTCCCTACGAAAAGTTCGTTACCGTCCCAGTGATGCCATTGAACACCCTTCTAAGGGATCGCGCGATCACCTGCATCGTCTGCGATATCGAAGGCGGTGAAGTTGAACTGCTGAAGGGCGCAGATTTGGGCTGCGTCGACCGAGTTGTCGTAGAGCTACATGATCATATCCCTGGCCTGAGCGGCGCTGCGAATCTGTTCGACACGATGCGCCGCAAAGGGTTCGCCTATGACCCGCGTTGTTCGGAAGGCACGGTCGTTCTGTTCCGTCAGCTAGATCATTGCAAGACCGCCGCCCCTACGGCGCAGTCTGAACGACCAGCTTACGCCCGTTTGGCGGGCTTTGACGCGTTCAGCTGTTCGGCCAAACGCTTACGGGCTAATGCCATCAGACGTTTGCGTCGCCGCTGCTGATACGCCCTGACGACAGGCTTGATCAGGAAATAGCATATCACTGCACACGTTATTCCAGGGATCAGTCCACCGACAAAATAGGGGACCACCAACGTCGGGATGTTCTGCAGCAGCAGGATTACCTTATCGAGGAAACCAAGCGTTTTCATATGATCGGCAAGCGCTGTGTCGATCCCCATGATCCATTCGCCAAAGCTTAGGCTGGACCACATGATAAAACCGAACGTGATTGGGTTGCCAAAGAACGTTCCGACAGCGCTGGCGTATAGATTTGACCTGAACAACCACGCCAATGTTGCGGCTACGACAAAGTGAAACCCAAAGAATGGCGTGAACGAGGTGTACACCCCGCAAGCGAACCCGATAGCGATAGAGTTTGCTGAATCCGGCAGCCGCTGCATGCGCAAGGACAGATATTCAATCCCACGCTTCCATCCCTTTCGGGGCGCGAAGAATTCCTTAAAGCGTATGCCCCAAGGCTGCTTATCCCGCCTTTTGAAAACCAACTCAGTCTAACTCCCACACCACAAGGCAATCCTGAATTTCAGCCATTAGATCGCACGGGCCGACATTCGGATCTTTCAGCAAATTTGCAGCCACCCAAAAAGGTTCCATTTCATTACCGCGATTCGGCCCGAACGCGTTTGACATCGGTCACAATGGTCTGCGCCTCCAACGCGGTCAGAATGGAACTAAGATGCTTTACATCTCTAACTGCAAGATTGACGCGCAGGCGCCAAAAATCGGGCAATCGGTCCAAAGTTGCGAAGTTTTCGATATTCGCCCCATGTTCGCCGATCAGCGTAGCGATTGAGCCGAGCGCGCCAGCCTGATTCGCCAGCGAGATATCAACATTGGTCGCCCTGCCAATGTGGATGGCGTTCTCATCCCATTTCAGATCGATCCACCTATCCATATGGTCTTCGTGGCTCGTCAGCTCAATACAGTCTATGGAATGACAAGTCACAACCCCTTGATCGCGAATGCCAACGATCCGGTCGCCAGGGATCGGTTCACAGCACGGGGCGAAGACAAAGGGCAGGCTGGCCGGGGCGCCGACGACAAGCACGCGGGCTTTCCCGTTTTGTGCACCAAGTTGCGCAATATCAGGCTCTTTCTCCAAGATCCTCGGATAAACCGCACCGACAATCTGCCTGCCAGAAATTTCGGCGGCGCCCAGCTTTGCCAGCATTTCATCGACTGACGGCATGGACAGTTTGCGTGCAGCCGTTTCAAGCGCCTTTTCGCCACCGTCCAGTTCTCGTCGGGCGAAAGACTGGCGAGCAATCTCGCGGCCCCGGCGGATATGCTCGCCCCGTTCATCCATCCGCAGCGCGCGGCGAATGGCTGCCTTGGCGCGACCGGTTTTGGCCATGTCCATCCAGACCGCCGTAGGACGAGATGCTTCGACCCGGATGATATCGACCGATTGACCGTTTCGAAGGCGCGTCCACAACGGCACGCGCTGGCCATCAACTTTGGCGCCAACACAGCTATCGCCGACGCGAGTGTGGATCGCGTACGCGAAATCAATCGGCGTGGCCCCGCGAGGCAACCCATAAACATCGCCTTTGGGGGTGAAGCAAAAGACCTGGTCATGGAACATGTCCAGTGTCACCTGTTCCATAAACTCTGATGGGGTATCGCCCTTTTCGATCCTCTCCAGCAGGCCCGACAGCCAATGCGATGGCTCAACCGCGAAAGGGTTCTGCGACCGTTCCCCATCCTTGTAGGACCAGTGCGCTGCGACGCCGCTTTCGGCGACCTCGTGCATGTCGCGCGTGCGGATCTGAATCTCAACCCGACTTGCCCCCGGCCCTGAGACCGTGGTGTGGATCGACCGGTAACCGTTGGATTTAGGCCCCGAGATGTAATCCTTCATCCGCCCCGGAATCACCCGCATCTTTTTGTGGACAGCGCCCATTGCGGCGTAGCAGGCCGCCTCATCTTCAGTGACGATCCGAAACCCGTAAATGTCAGACAGGCGCGAGAAGGGAATTTGTTTTTCCTCCATCTTTTTCCAGATGGAGTATGGCTTCTTTTCCCGGCCCATTACCATGGCGGGCACCTTCGCATCGTACAATGTCTCTTCGATCATCGCGGTGATGTTGGGAATGATATCGCCTTTTTCGCGGCGCAGTTTCAGAAACCGCCGCATTATGGACGTGCGCGCTTCGGGATTCAGCACCTCGAAACACAGATCCTCAAGCTCATCGCGGATCTTCTGCATACCCATTCGGCCAGCAAGCGGCGCGAAAATCTCCATCGTTTCGCGGGCGATGCGTTCGCGTTTTTCCTGGCGCAGCGGACCCAGCGTGCGGATGTTGTGCAGCCGATCAGCCAGCTTCACCAGAATGACCCGCACGTCCTTTGCCATAGCAAGCAGCAGCTTGCGGAAATTTTCCGCCTGCTCCTGCTCTTTCGAGGTCATCTCAAGACGGTTCAGTTTGGTCACGCCATCGACGAGGCCGGCGATCTCTTCACCAAACAAAGTGCGAAGTTCGTCATGCGTCGCTTCGGTGTCTTCGACCGTATCGTGCAGCAGCGCCGTAACGATGGTCGCGTCGTCTAACTTCAGTTCCGTCAGGATTGCGGCGACCTCAAGCGGGTGACCAAAGTATGGTTCGCCACTGGCGCGGGTCTGTTTGGCATGCGCCTTTGCGCCATAAACATAGGCGCGATTCAGCAGCGCCACATCCGTGTTCGGATTGTACGCCTGCACAAGTTCCAGCAATTCAAACTGGCGGATCATCGCGACTCGGGTCTATTACGTGGCTAATGTAAGCGTGGTTAACGCTGCTGGCCAAGAATGACGCCTAAGTATGTTCAGAGAAAGGGAAGATCATGCATGAAGTGAACGCAAACGGGACAAATATTCCTGCAATCGGCATGGGGACCTGGACGCTGGAAGGCGATCAGGCCCGCAGTCTGGTCGCCAAAGCGCTTGAGAGTGGCTATCGCCACATCGACACCGCAGCGATGTACAAGAACGAAAACGAAGTCGGACAGGGTCTGAAAGACAGCGGGCTTGCGCGCGATGATTTCTTTTTGACGACCAAGGTCTGGCCATCCGAAGCCGCGCCAGAGGATTTCATCGCCTCGGCAGAGGCCAGCCTTGATCGCCTCGGAACTGACCATGTCGATCTGATTCTGATCCATTGGCCATCAAAAACCGTACCGTTTGCTGAAACGATCGCGGCGCTGAACGAGGTGCATGCAAAGGGCTGGGCTAAGGCCATTGGCATCTCAAACTTCACGATCGATCAGATTGAAGAAGTTGTCGCTTTGCCCGGCGCGCCGCTTGCCTGCAATCAGATCGAATATCACCCGCTGCTGAACCAGACGCGCGTGATTGAGACATGCCGCAAACATGGCCTTGCGGTCACGTCCTATTGCCCACTGGCGCGCGGTGACGATCTGTTCTCTAACCCCGCAGTAACGGGGCCTGCGGCCCGCACGGGGGCATCCCCGGCGCAGATCGTACTTCGGTGGCACGTTCAGCAGGACGGCGTCATTGCCATCCCACGCACAAGCAATCCCAATAGATTGGGCGAGAATCTGAACATTGACGGTTTTGAGCTGACAGCTGCGGAAATGGCGGCGATCAGCGCGTTGAGAGGCGCGGGCCACCGAATTTGCGATTTTGATTTTTCGCCAGTTTGGGATGCGGCTTAGGGATTAGTAGACGATCACCCAGGCTAAGCCAGTTGGGTATGCGAGATGTAATAGTGACAAGCGCTCTGCGTCTTAGGGCGCTTGGAAAGCGCCCAAAACGATCCTAGGCTAATCGCGAAAGCTTTGCGATCATGACCGGCCAAAGCGTAGCATCGACCAATCATTTCATAGTTGCTCACTACGCCTCTTTTTGCAGCCGTTTCAGCATGCTTGTGGTAGGGTGTAGATTGACCTAAATTCGGACTCTCCGGGCCGTTAACTTAGCGAAAAGCCACCCATGAACACGCCGAAAACCCAAAAAGGTGCGGGCATTCTCGCCGCACTCTTTACTGTCTGCCTAGCTGCCAGTGGTGTCAGTGCGCAGACCGATCTCAGCCATTATTGCACAGCCCCCAACTTTTCAAAGTTTGAAGAACGGCTGGTCGATGTAGGTCATCTGCTGTTCTTCGATCCCATTCTCAGCGGCAACCAAAGTGTTGCATGCGCGACGTGCCATCATCCTGATTTCGCGACAGCGGATGGCGTGGCGCTTGGATTGGGGGATGGCGGCAAAGGCATTGGACCTGAACAGACTTTCGATCCATCCAACCTGCCGGAGCAACGGATTCCGCGCAACGCACCGGCGCTTTTCAATCTCGGCGCAGCAGAATTCACCGTAATGTTTCATGATGGCCGATTGGAGGAGGGACGTGAAGCAAGGCGCACGCCCTTCGCGCCGGGCACTATCGCCCATGATCTACCAATGCTGGCCGCACAGGCGTTGTTGCCACTGCTATCGCCGGATGAAATGGCGGGTCACTATAGTGAAAATGCTATCAGCAAGGCTGTCCGGCGTGGCGAGGTTGAAGCTGCCTGGGCGGTGATTGCAGCCCGGGTTTTCGCTGTTCCGGAATATGCTGAGCGTTTTGCCCAGTTGTCGAGTGAGCAGAACATCACTCAGATCGCCAAAGCGCTCGGCGCCTTTATCGCAACCGAATGGCAAGCCGATGACAGCCCATTTGATCGATACATTTGCCAACAAAAACCGCTGTCCGCCCACGCAATAACCGGTGCGCAGCTGTTCTACGGGAAAGCAAAATGTTCAGCCTGTCATTCAGGCCGGTTCCAAACCGATCATGGATTTCATGCCATCGCGATGCCGCAGATTGGCCCCGGAAAAGCAGAACGGTATGAAAGCCATGCCCGTGATACAGGGCGCCAGCGCGTGACCGGCGACGCGGATGACGCTTATCGCTTTCGCACGCCTAGTCTTCGCAATGTCGCGCTAACAGCCCCCTATGGGCATGTTGGCGCATACGCAGATCTGGAAGACGTTGTGCGTCATCATCTCGATCCAGTCGCATCTCTTCGCGCCTATGATCCGGGCGTTGTGCGACTGGCCCCCTTGAGCACCGCTGATGATTTTCGGATTCTGAACGATCCAGAGGAAATGGATCGGATCGCAGCGGCGAATGAACTTATGCCAATTCACCTGTCAGATGAGGAGGTCGCGTCGCTGATCACATTTCTGCATGCGCTTACTGATGCTAGCGGCGCTAAAGGGCGATTGGGTCGGCCAGATAACGTACCAAGCGGCCTACAAGTTCCCTGATCGTCAACGTGCCAGCGTTATATGAGACCGGGGTTCGATATCGCGCCATTCTGACGTCTCACCATCGGGCCAGATCACCCGCATGCTGACTTTCTTCGCGCGCCCAAGCCCAAAATGGTGTGGGCCAAGCCAACCGCTTGCATGACCGCCGCCGATGGTGACTTCACGCGCCTGTACGACACCATTCGCCCGCACTTCGATCCAGGCGCCAACAGCATTACGATTTTTGCCCGGCTGTTGAAGATCGATGAGGAGCCACCCTCCACTATTGGCGGAGATGTTTTGATGGATTTCTAGTGGCGCATAGCGGTTGACGACGATTAAGTCGAGCGCACCATCAAGGTTGAGATCCGTAAGCGCTGCGCCACGGCTGCGCGCTGTGGAAGCGATTTTCGCTACCTTGCCCCATTCTTCAAACCGTCCGTCCTCTGTTTGCATAAGGAGGTTGTTTGGGTCTTCCATCGCATTTGACGGCATTTGTTCGACATTGCCTTTAGCGACAAAAAGATCATCACGCCCGTCATTGTCCACATCGCCGAACTCGGCGTGCCAGCCGGTGGATGGGCGCCCATCGTCGCCGAAGTAGGGGCGATGGGCGGCGGCGCCGACGGCGAAGAGAGCGTCTTCATAAGACGGCCCGTCTCCAGTAATGCGATATTGAAGTTTCTGATCACCCATACTGGTCAGATAGACATCGGGCGCGCCGTCGCGGTTCACATCACGGGTGGCGATGCCCATGCCCCAGATCGGCAGGCGCCGCCATCCGTCCGCTTCGCTGTATAGTCGGGGCGTCGCTTCCATCGCCCACATCTGCTCCGCCCCGCCGCGAACGTAGTAATGGCGGTCATTCGAGACACGAAGATCGGCGCGCCCCACGCGGTTCCAGTCGGTGAAGAGCAGGGAAAGTGCGCAGAACCCTGGCGCAAGCTTTTCGGCTGGCAGATAGGCGCCACCAGTGGGGCGGAAAAGGTCATTGTCGTCGCAAGCCTCGAATGGCCCATTCGGATCATCCCGATCCACGTAATTGCCAAACGCTAGGGTCGGTAGTCGTTGGTCCGCCTCCCATGTGGCGGAAAAGGAGACGGTCCAGCCGTCGCCGCCATCAAAATGCAGCCCTTCAAACGGGGCGAAAGCGCAGTCGGGCCCGCCCTTCAGGATCGCATTTGGCCCGACGCGCAGGATAACAAGGTCCGTCCAGCCATCTGAATCGATGTCGATTGGATAAGCGCCGGTGACCGCCTTCAGGTTCAGTGCAGCGTGGGTTTCAACCTCATAGCGAACCAACTCAGGGGTTGAACGATTGCGTAGGAAAAGGGACGGCGCCGCGCCGCCCGCTGCGAAAACCTCAGGCAGATTGTCGCCGTCACAGTCAAAAACTGCGACCCCGCCGCCAACAAAATGCGTCCAGCCGCCGGTGTAGCGGTGGTCGATATTTAGCGATTTGGCGCGTTCCACAAAGAGCGGCGCGGCGGACAGCTCCGTCGCGGCGATCAGCAGGAAGAGCGCCGCCAGCCGCATCTTAGCGGGTGAAAAGCCGCGTCGCATAGCGGGTTTCCGGCAAGCCTGTCACCCCCGGCTCGGCGACGAAAAGCCCGCCCGATAGCGGTGCACGCGCGATTGCGTTTTCGGTCATGTTTTCGCGGGCGGTCGTGATGAACACACGGTCAAGCTTCGCCCCACCGAAACAGGCGCAGGTCACCTGCGGCGCGTCCACATCGATACGCAGCCCCTCTGTTCCATCGGCATGGATCTGCTGCACGCGCCGCCCATGGAAACGGGCGTTCCAGAGCGCGCCTTTGGCATCCACGCAGGACCCGTCCGGGAAACCTTCGCCGGCGTCCACGCTGAAGAAAACCTCCTCCGGGCCAAGCGCGCCGGTCGCCGGATCATATGGGAAACGGAGGATTTTGAGCGTCGGTGTGTCGGTGAAATACATCCAGCGGCCATCGGGTGAAAGACAGAGGGAATTTGTGCAGCCGATGCCTTCGCGCAGGGTTTCCACCGCACCATCGTACCGGGTGAGGGTAGAGGTCTGGTGTCGCACGTCCTTCTCATCGATGCCGCCGACGATGAACCGGCCCTGCCGATCACAGCGGCCGTCATTGTAGCGGCTGGTCGGATGTTTGGGTTCAAAATCGGTGAGCCGTTCCAGTCGGTCGCGGTCCAGATCCCAGCGGAAGAGGCCACTTTCAAAAGCGGCGAGCAGGTTGTTGTCCGGGTCAAACGCGAAACTGCCCAGCCGTTCAGCGGTTTCGATTTTCGCTACATCGCCGCCATCCGCATCGCAGGACCACAGCGCGCGCCCGTGAATATCCGTCCACCAGACGCGCTGGTGATCCTCGTTCCACTGCACGCCCTCACCCAGAAGATTCGCGCAATCGACAAGGAGGTCCGCCTGCATAGCCGCCCCGCTCATGTGCGTTCCGGCCTTTTGCCGAGGATGATCATGGCCAGAATTTCGTCGTCAGTGACGTCTTCAACCTTTTCCGTTCCCACCAATTGACCATTTTTCATGACGGAAACACGATCACAGAGGTCCATCACATCGTGGATGTCGTGGCTGATCAGGAAGATGCCGATGCCCTGCTTTTTCAGTTCCCCGATCAGCTCAGCAACCATCTTGGTCTCTTGGGGACCGAGGGCGGCGGTTGGCTCATCCATGATCAGGATCTTGGCGTTGAAATAGACCGCCCGGGCGATGGCGACGGACTGGCGCTGACCACCGGAAAGCGCTTTCACCGGGTCTTTGAACTTTTGGAAGTTGGGGTTGAGACGACCCATGATCTTTCGCGTTTCGGCCTCCATCGCGTCATCATCGACAAAGCCGAAAGCGGTGGTCAGCTCTCGCCCCAGAAAGAGGTTCGAAGCGGCGTCGAGATTATCAGCCAGCGCCAGCGTCTGATAGATCGTCTCGATGTTCAGCGCGCGGGCGTCGCGGGGATTGTGGATCTCAACCGCCTCGCCGTTGATCCGGATCTCCCCGCTGTCTTTGGGATAAGCGCCGGAGAGGATCTTGATCAGCGTCGATTTCCCGGCGCCATTATGGCCGAGAAGTCCAACAACCTCTCCCGCATGGAGATCGACGGAGACATTGTCGACGGCCTTCACGCCGCCAAATGCGATGGATATGTCGAGCATTTCTACAAGCGGGGTCATCATGCGTCTCCTGTCCGGCGGCGGTAGATAATGTCGATCAGCACCGCGACGACCAGCACAAGGCCGACAACGATGTTCTGCAGCGGCGCATCGACACCAACCATGGCCATGCCCGATTGTAGCGACTGCATGACCAGCGCACCGAGGATCGCGCCATAGATCGTGCCGATTCCACCTGATAGCGCGGTGCCGCCGATCACTGCGGCGGCGATGACGCGCAGCTCATCCAGTGTGCCAATATCGTTCGAATGGTTGATCAGGCGCGCTGAGGCGACAACCGCCGAAATCGCGCAGAGCACACCGACGAGGGCGAAAATCTTCACCGTCAGAAGCCGCGTGTTAACGCCGGAAAGGTCTGCCGCATCCGGGTTGCCGCCTGTTGCGAATATATAGCGCCCAAGGCGGGTGCGCTGCGCGATGATCGTCATCACGATGGCCACGATGATGAGAAGGAGGACAGATATCGGCAGGCCATACGCCTCTGTATATCCTTCGGGCATCTCTTCGCCGCGCGCCGCAAACATCCGCGCAAGACGGCGTGTCGGCACTTCATAACTGTTGAGGATGGCGACAAAGCCCATGATCGCGCCAACCGCGATCAGGCCAAGTGCGAATTCGGCCCATAGCGGCTTAACGGTAAAGCCATGCTTTTGCTTGCGCCGCCGTCCCTGCCAGATCGCATAGACGCAAAAGGCGGCGGCAAGCGCGCCAATCGCCCACGAGGCGCCAGCGCCAAGCGTGCCATTGGTGCCGCCAAACATCATAAAGGTCGGGTCGAGCGGGCCGATGGTCTGTCCGTCAGTCATGTACCAGCCGACATTTCGCCAGATCAGCAAGCCGCCGAGCGTGACGATAAAGGCTGGGATGGTCAAATAGCCGACCAGCCAACCTTGCAACGCGCCGATCAGTCCACCGACGACGATGCCAGATGCCGCGGCGATGACCCAAATCATCGGGCCACCCAGTTCCATCCCGAAATACTGCGGCAAGATCGAAGTCTGGATCATCGCCATCGAGGCAGAGCATGTCGCCAGAAGCGCGCCGACGCTGAGGTCGATGTGGCGGCAGACAATCACAAAGACCATGCCCGTCGCCATGATCGCGACGCTGACGGTCTGGATTGTAAGGTTGAAGATATTGCGCGGCGTGAGGAACCGCCCATCCGTCACAAGATCGAAGGTGACGCAGAGGATGATGAAAGCGCCGATCATACCCAGAAGGCGGGTGTCCAGCTCCAGCGTATCGATCAGTGATCTTCGCTTGGGCGCGGCGGCGCCCGTGTCGGCGGCGTCGGTCATGTCAGCCTCGCTTAAGAAATGGGAGATCAACCGCCCCGGACTTGATCCGGGACCTCTCGCTACGCCAGCGCCACGAGAGGAAGGTCCCGGGCCGGGCCCGGGACAGATAGGCCCTTAGTTACAGGGCGTCGGGCCGCCAGAGACGCCCTGGCAGAGCTTGTCTTTGGCGATCCAGCCCGCATTGACAACCGCATCGAGATTGGCGGCGGTGATCGGGTTCGGCGCGAGGAAGATCGCATTCATCGTCGTGCCGCCGGGGCTGGTCCATTCATTCGAACCATAGACTGAATTGCCAGGAACGCCTTTGGCCAGCGCAACGGCGATCTGTCCAGCGGCCTTGCCAAGTTCACGCGCGTCTTTCCAGACGGAAACGGTCTGTGTACCCTTGGCGACACGGTTCAAAGCGGCGTGGTCGCCGTCCTGTCCCGATACCGGAATGCCGTCGAGACCTTGCGCTGTCAGCGCAGCGACGACGCCGCCTGCAGTGCCGTCATTTGAGGCGACGACCGCGTCAACGCCATTGTCCTGCGCTGTCAGGATCTGCTCCATATTGCGCTGCGCGTTCGCGGGCAGCCAGCCGTCGGTGTAGGCTTCACCAACGATGGTGATGTCGCCCGCATCAACAGCGGCTTGAATTATCTCCTGCTGACCACCGCGGAGGAAATCCGCGTTCGGGTCGGTGGGAGAACCTTTGATCATCACATACCGGCCCTTCGGGGCGGCGGCGAGAACGGCGCGGGCTTGCATGCGGCCAACCTCGACATTGTCGAAGGTCAAATAGAAGGCGCGGGCGTCTTCAATCAATCGGTCATAGCCGACAACCGGCACACCTTCGTCAGATGCCGCCTGAACTGCCGGGCCGATTGCCTGAGCGTCCTGCGCGAGGATGATCAGCGCGTTGGCGCCCTGCGCAAGCAAGCTTTCGATGTCGGAAAGCTGTTTGGAAGACGACGACTGCGCGTCAGCCGAGATATAAGTTGCGCCAGCGGCTTCTAGTGCGGCCTTGATCGCAGCTTCATCAGTTTTCCAGCGTTCTTCCTGAAAATTCGACCAGCTTACGCCAACTACTGTTTTTTCGTGGCCTGCCGCAAAGGCGCCAGTGGCGACACCAATCGTAACGGCTGCGGCGGCGATGATCTTTGTGATGGACATGGAACCTCCCTTAGTGTGATCGCCGACCTTGCCAGCGAAGCGCGGCGCAAGCCAAAGGGCCTGCCGCTGTCCACATCATGCCAAATTAATTTTGTGTGTCAAATTAATTGACGATGCCAATAGCCCAGATTAGGGTGATATCCGGCAATTCATACGGAATTTGCCGCCAAGACTGCCGGGAAATCTATGTGATGATTGTATTTTTCACTCAGTATAAAAATAAATACACAACCTTTGCGGGTAATTTAGAATGACGCTGCGCCACCTCGCCTCTTACGCAGATCTGACGAATCGTGGCGTTTTCATCTCAGGCGGCGCAACGGGCATTGGGCTGGATCTGGTGACAGCGTTTCACCAGCAAGGGGCCAAAGTCAGTTTCGTGGATATCGACCAAGGCGCCGGTGAAGCGCTGGCTGATGCCTTGCCAGGCGTGGTTTTCAGCTATTGCGATGTGACGGACACGAAGGCGCTTTGCGCCGCGCTCGATGCAGCTGAGGCGCGCATTCCGACTGATGTGTTGATCAACAACGCCGCCAACGACACCCGCATCCCGATTTCGGAGACTGACGAAGCGGCGTGGGAACGTTCGATTAACGTAAACCTCCGCCATCAGTTTTTCGCGGCTCGGCATGCCGCCGTCGCGATGAAGAAGCGACGGCGTGGCGCGATTGTCAATTTCGCCTCAGTTGCGCCGGAAATGATGATCGAAAACCTCTCCGCCTATTCAATCTGTAAATCCGCTATCAGGGGGCTGACCCGGTCGCTGGCGCGCGAACTTGGCCCGTACGGCATCCGTGCAAATTCTGTCCTGCCAGGTGCGATCCTGACAGAGCGGCAGCGCCAGCTTTGGTACAAAGATCAAAGCGCCATCGACGCGGTAGTTGCGAAACAATGCCTTGCACGCGAGCTGAGTGGGCGCGATGTGGCGGAGATGGCTCTCTTCCTCGCCTCGGACGCCTCCGCCGCCTGTACGGCGCAGGATTTCATTGTCGATGGTGGCATGATTTGACGCCAGTTGCGGATACAGCCAGCCTGCGTTCGAGAAACATGGCGCGGGTTCTGCGTGAGGTGCGCCTCAGACGCGAAACCTCCCGCGTGAACCTTTCGGCGGCGCTAAACCTCAGCCCGGCGACCGTGACTGCGGTGATTGGCGATCTGCTTGAACAGGAATTGATCGTCGAAAAGCGGGCGGCAACCAGCCCGGGCCGGGGCCGCCCACAAATGATGCTGTCTCTGAACGCTGATGCCCGGCGGGTGGCGGGAGCGAAGCTGAACGATGGCTCGATTACGACCGCAATCCTTGATTTCAAGGGCGAGATTATATCCGAAGGCGTCGCCCCTTTCAGCGAGCGCAAGATCAGCGGCGATACCCTCAAGGCCAAAGTGGACGAAGCGCTGGATACCGCCCTCGCCGCCGCCAACTTGCGGCAGGATCAAATTGACGCCTTCGGAATGGGTGTGCCCGGATTTATCGAAACCCAAACAGGCATGTGCCACTGGAGCCCCCTTCTCGCCGAAGGCCCAATGAACGTCAGAGCCATTCTTCAGCAGCGGCTAAACTGCCCTATCTTCGTTGATAATGACGCTAACCTAGCGACCCTGGCGGAACTTTGGTTCGGTCTGGGGCGCGAGGAAAGCGACTTCCTCGTCGTTACGGTTGAACACGGCGTGGGTCTTGGCGTTGTCATCGATGGACGCATCTTTCGAGGCGGAAGAGGCCTAGGTGCGGAGTTCGGTCACACGAAAGTTCAAATCGACGGGGCGCTTTGCAGGTGTGGTCAACGCGGTTGCCTTGAAGCATATGTCGCCGATTTCGCGCTGCTGCGTGAGGCAGGCGCCGCCTTAACCGATGATGTTTCAGCACTTGGCGCATCTGAGCTGCTTGATCAATTGGCGGTTGAAGCGCTTGAGGGGATAGAAATACCTGCGTCGATCTATCGACGTGCAGGCCGAATGCTTGGCCTTGGTCTCGCCAATCTCATCAATCTTTTTGATCCTGCACTGATTGTTCTGGCCGGCGAACGCATCCGCAATCACCAGCTTCTCGAAACGGAAATCGAGAAAACGCTAAAAGCGAACGCCATTTCCGTAGACCGGCTACAAACACCGATCACGGTCCATCGGTGGGGGGATGGCCTTTGGGCCCGCGGTGCAGGCGCGCTTGCTCTCGATGGGCTTATGGAGATGGCCACAGATCGTTAGGGGGCGGATAGTGCCTAGGCCGAGGGCGAATTGGCCACACTCAGCATTTGCCTTAGATGGTCAGAAACTGAAAGATGCGAATAGATGATGAAAGTTTCAGCTATTCTTCGACGGTTTTGTGAAATTCACCGTCGCACATTGGCGACCTTGGCAATCGCTTGCTTCTTCTTTGTGTATTCGCCGGTGGCACATGCCGACTTATCGGTAAGATCTGCGCCACAGATCGAAACGAGCGAAGGCGTTCCACATGTGCAGATAGGTGTGGAAGCCATTCCAGCGCTTCAATCTGAGTTGCTGCGCCGTGTGTCCACATTGCCCGAAATCGAAATTCGCCCAACCGTAATCGGAACGTTTG
The DNA here is from genome assembly GCA_938092015.1 of uncultured Paracoccaceae bacterium. GTDB lineage: Bacteria > Pseudomonadota > Alphaproteobacteria > Rhodobacterales > Rhodobacteraceae > Pikeienuella. The sequence continues at coordinate 78,608 of CALKOT010000011.1, read as the reverse complement.
GCGCCAAAGGGTTCTGGTTGCTTGAGGGCCTTACATTAGCCCGACCCGAAGTGATATTTCATGGGCGAGAGTACGCACACCTTCACACAGACGGCAGCCTGCACGCATCTCTTCCACCGAAACGAGCATTCGAAGCCGTCGCTGCGGGTTAGGCGGTTCGCCATCCATCTGCGCAGTATCACGCCAGATTGGAAGGGTTTGTCATGCTGTACACGCCACGGACAATGGAGGAATTGGACGTCGTCTTCTCGCTGATCGTCGATGGCTACAACTTCGTTACCGGGTCAAACGTCCGTGCAGAGGATGCCCGATAAAGAGCACTTCGAAACCCTTGACGATCCGGTTGTCGCGCATAGGCGCCGCTGGCAGCTGCAGCTGCAACGGCAACAAGCCGATCTGAACCCTACCTACCCGCGCAACAGCTCTTTCAGGTCCCAAGCCACGTAATACCCTTTGATGTACGCCATACGCAGGCTTGGCATCGGAAACTTTGCTGGCGGCGTCGCCATGATCATTGGCAGATCCTGCTGCCGCAGATCACCCAGCGCCATGTCAGCTAGTAACTTGCCAGCATAGCTGCCCATAGCGACGCCATTACCGTGATAGGCAAAGCTGGTCCAGGCGTCGGGCCAATCGCCCAGGCGGCCTGTATATTGCGAATAGCTCCACGATAGGGACAGAAGACCTGACCAGGTATGATCGGTTTCAACGTGGCTCCATGCCGGAAACAGGCGGTTAAACTCTCGTCGGATTATCTTGTCGCGTCGCTGTTCCGCAGCCGGGCCCCATGATGACCCGCCACGCATCCCGAACATGAACCGCTTTTCCGGTAGCAGACGAAAGTAATGAACCAGCGCGCGACTGTCGAAGGCCGCTTGATCGGTCGTCCAGCCCTGCGCCGCCAGTTCGTCATCAGTCAGAACACGTGTCACCATGATGGATGAGACGACTGGCAGAAACCGCCCACTCAACCAGTCGATCCAGCCATCTTTGGCATATCCATTCGCTGCCACGATCAGACGGCGGGCACGAACGGTGTGGCCATTCACTGTCAGGTGATAACCGTTCTCTCGCTGCACATCGGTCACGGGGGACAAAGAATAGGTCTTCACCCCCATCCCTTCTGCTGCGCGGCGCAGACCATGGGCGTATTTTAGCGGGTGAATCGCGAACCCCCAACCGTTGTGATAGCCGCCGTGAAACTCTGGCCCTGCCATCCCACGCTCATCCAATTCGGGTTGAGAGTAGGTTGTCACAGGAATGCCCAGACGACGCTCAACCTCTGCCGAGGCAGCAGATTCCGCAAAATTCTTCGCCGAATGGCACAGCAACCATTCCCCATCCGAATGGCGGTCGGCATCAATGCCAAACCGGTTTAGGTTATCGGCCACATGATCGATTGAGGCTTGTTGCCGCCCGACAAAAGCCCGTGTCTGGTCCTCGCCATGTGCTTTGATCTGATCAGCGTATTCTACCTTTGATCCGCCAGTGCAGACAAACCCGCCATTGCGGCCAGATGCACCCCAACCTGGATAGCCTGCATCGAAAACCACAACCTCTTCCCCCCGTTCCGCAAGGCGGATCGCGGCGTTCAGGCCGGTAAAGCCACCGCCGATAACGGCAGTGTCGATGGTCGTATCGCCCTCAAGCGACGGGCCCGGGACTGCATCCGGAACGGTCGCCTGCCAATAACTGGGCGCGGGCGTGGGGGCATAAGCGGTATCAGGATATAATCGAGGCATTCTCAGACCATAACGGCTGGCGCCATCTTGTCGACTGGTGCGGTATGATAGGCAGAATCATCAGAAAGCGATCATGCCTGCCTCACCCCCAAAGAAATCTCGCCGCGCTGCCCGCCACGTAAAAGCAGTGAACATCGCCTTGCAGGGCGGCGGTAGCCATGGCGCGTTCACATGGGGCGTGCTCGACAAGCTGTTTGAGGATGACAGGGTCTGGGTGGAGGCTATCTCAGGCACTTCAGCTGGCGCGATGAACGCGGTGGTCGCCGCACAGGGCATGTATGACGACGGCGCAAAAGGCGCCCGCGTCGCACTGGTGAAGTTCTGGAAATCGGTCAGTGCGTCTGGGCAGTTCAGCCCGATCCAACGCACCCCCTTGGCGCGGATGCAGGGGTCGTGGTCTTTGGACGACAACCCGATGTTTCAATGGATGAACCTGGTCCAGAATTTCGCTGCGCCAAACGATTTCAACCCACTGAACATCAACCCGCTACGCATCATGCTGAATGAGCAGGTCGATTTCGCCAAGGTCCGCGCCTGTCAGGATATGGAGCTGTTTCTGGGCGCGACAAACGTCGAAACCGGCCGGTCCCGTGTGTTTGAACGAAGCGAGATTGACTGTGACGCTGTCCTCGCCTCCGCCTGCCTGCCAGAGCTTTTCAAAGCAGTTGAGATGGATGGGATGCACTATTGGGATGGCGGCTATACCGGCAATCCGCCGTTATATCCGTTTTTCTACAACAGCCCGTCCGACGACATCATCATTGTTCAGATCAATCCGATCTTTCGCGAAGGCGCACCGAAAACAGCAGCAGAGATCCAGAACCGGGTGAACGAGATCACGTTCAACAGTGCGCTGATGCACGAACTCAGATCGATCGATTTCGTCAGCCGCCTGCTGGAAAGCGGCAAGCTGGACCCGGCAGAGTATCGCCATATGAACATCCATATGATCCAGTCGCGCAAACGCATGCGACCGCTGGATGCGTCGTCCAAGTTGAACACCGAATGGGCATTTCTGAAACACCTGTTCGGCATTGGCCGCGATGCGGCTGAGCGTTGGCTGGCGGAAAGTTTCGATTACCTTGGTGTTCGGTCCAGTGTCGATATTCGCAAGATGTTCGACGGGTACGCCCGCCTGCCAACCCATCATCCGGATGAAACCACATGACCATCATGATCCCCACCTGGGTCGACGGCGTCCTCACGCCCGTTGAAAAGTTAGAGGCGCACCAACGCGGCCTGCGCCACAAGGCAATCAGCGTCTTTTTGATTGAGGGCGGCAAAACCCTGATCCAGCGCCGCGCATTGGGCAAATATCATACGCCCGGGCTGTGGGCGAACACCTGCTGCACCCACCCTGATTGGGATGAGCCCGCGCTGAATTGCGCCGATAGGCGTTTGGGGGAAGAGTTGGGCATCACAGGCGTCACTCTCACCCATGTTAATCAGGTTGAATATCGCGCCGATGTTGGCGGCGGCCTGATTGAGCATGAGTTGGTCGATATCTTTCGCGCCACGTCAGACGCGCCGATAACAATGGCCCTAAATCCGGACGAAGTGATGGATACCCGATGGATCAGTTTTGAAGATCTGGCGGCAGAGGTCGCCGCAACGCCCATGATCTTTACGCCCTGGCTGCGCATCTACATGGAAAAACATCTGTCAGAGATATTGGGATAAGGCATTTCAACGCTTGAAAGGCCTAGCCAAAGTCCCCTTCAACCAGCGCTTCAGCCTTGGCCAGATCAACTGACACCAGCTGAGATACGCCTTTTTCAGCCATCGTCACACCGAACAATCGGTCCATCCGGCTCATCGTCACGGCATGGTGGGTGATGATCAGGAACCGGGTGTTTGTCCGCCGGGTCATCTCATCCAGCAGGTCGCAGAAACGGCCCACATTCGAATCATCCAGCGGTGCATCGACCTCATCCAGCACACAGATCGGCGCCGGATTGGCGAGGAACACCGCGAAGATCAGCGACAGCGCCGTCAGCGTCTGCTCTCCACCTGACAGCAGGGACAGCGTGGACAGTTTTTTACCCGGTGGCATGCACATGATCTCAAGCCCGGCATCCAGCGGGTCTTCGCTTTCGACCAGCACCAGATTGGCGTCACCGCCACCAAACAGGTGCCGAAACAGCGCCGTGAAGGATGTGTTTACTTCGTCAAACGCGGCCAGCAAGCGTTCACGGCCTTCTGAGTTCAGTTCCGCAATGCCAAGGCGCAGCTTGTCGATCGCCTCTTGCAAGTCTGACATTTCAGCGGCCAGCAGATCACGTTCTTCGGTCGCTTCGGCGCTGTCTTCTTCTGCGCGCAGGTTCACCGCACCAAGCGAATCCCGCTGACGGCGAAGGCGCGCAATTTCGATTTCCAGCGTTTCCGCGTCTGCCAGCTTGCCTGGCTCCGCATCAATCCGCTCAAGCAGTTCATCAGGCTCACATTCCGCTTCGTCGCGGATACGTTCGGCGGCTTCTTCGACACGGGTTTTGTTCGTCTCAGCCAGCGTTTCCAACCGCGCGCGACGCTCACGCGCGTCGGCGGCGGCGCGCTCTGTGTCCCGCTCTGCCGTCACAGCTTCCCGCATCGCGGTCTCGCCAGCAGCCAGTGCATCGGCGGCGGTGTTACGACGAAGTTCGGCTTTTTCGATCTCACGCGCCAGCGCTTCACGGCGCGCCGCGATTTCTGAAGGGGTAGAAGCGGCGTGCGATTTCTCTGTCCGCGCTTCTTCTGCCCGCGTTTCAAGTTCGGCAATCCGGCGCGTCGCATTGTCAGCCCGCGCGCGCCAGCCAGCCCGTTCTTCCGACGCCTCAGCCAGCCGCTGTTCGCGCTGTGCGCCTGCACGGCGTAGATCATCCGCCGCGCCGCGTGTGGTCAGCATGGCGCCGCGCGCCTCTTCCACATCCGCTTTTGCCGCTTCAGCCGCGCGCCAGGCGTCCTCAGGATCGGCGACATCGGCGCGGGCGGCATCGGCCTCAGCCAACACAGCCTCGGCCGCTTCCAGCTCTTCACGGCGACGGACCAGCGCAGCCTCAAGCGCCTCACGCCGTCCCCGCGCCATATCAAGATCAGCTTCGGCCTTAGCTGCAGCACGGGATGCATCCGACGCCGCGCCATCCGCCGCATGGCGGGCTTGCCTGCGCGCCTGATCTTCCGCTGTGGCCGCCTCAAGCCGGGCTTTCACCTCACCATGGGCAGTGGCCTTGGCGTGCGAGATTTTCTCAGCCTCAGCCAGCGCTTTGCGCATTTCGATCAGGCGGTTTTGCTGGCGCAAACGCTCAGCCGCCGCAGACGGCGCATCCTCCGCCAACGCGCGATATCCATCCCAGCGCCAGAGATCACCCTCAGCCGAGACCAGAGACCAACCCGGACCAAGCGAGGCTTGCAGCCGCGCGCCATCCGCCCGATCCACAATCGCTGTCCGGTTCAAACGCCGTGCGAGCGCCGCTGGCGCTTTCACGTGTCCTGCCAAACGCGCGGCACCATCAGGCGTGTCCGGAGTATCGGCATAGTCCGGCAGTTCAGACCAACCGGTGCCATCAGTCGTAAGTGGTGCGCGCAACTCATCGTCCAGTGCAGCGCCCAGCGCGGATTCGAACCCCGGGTCGACACTGACCTGATCCAGCAGCGTCGTTTCTTCACCCGCTTCGCGCGCCAGCAGACGTTCCAGCGATTCCGTTTCGGCCCGAACCGCGCTCAGCTCACCGGCCGCTTCAGATGCTGCCGCCCGCGCCTCAGCCTCAGCGCTTTGCGCATCAGCGCGTTCAGTTTCCGCCTTGGCCAGCGCCGCCTCGGCAGCCTCAGCAGCCGTTTTCGCACTGGCCGCGACGGTGGCTGTTTGGGTCTGCCGCGTCTGAGCGCTTTCGATCTCTGCGTCCAGTGCGGCGGCGGCTGACTGCGCCTCGTCCGCGCCTTTGCGCGATCGCTCCGCCGCAGTTCGCGTTTCCGCTACACGCCGTTCCGCCGATTGAGCGGCAGCGGCCAAACGAGCGGCTTCTTCGGTCAGTTTGTCGGCTTCAACTTCCCGGTCGCGCAGCGCCGATGCAGCCCCGCGCGCAACTTCATCCGCCTCTGCCTGCGCATTGTCATGACCGTCACGCGCGGCGACGAGCTCTTCTTCTTCAGCAAACAGCCGCTCAATTTCGCGGGCCGCGTCCCCGCCCAGCTGGCTTTCACGCTCCAGATCAGCCTCCAGCTGTTCAATCCGCGCCGCCAGCGTCTCAAGCGCCCGGATCGCAGCCGCCTCACGTTCCGCCAGCGTATCCCGCTCCACCGTCAGCCGTTGCAGGATCGCAGCTGCGGTCATCTCTTCATCGCGCAGGGGCGGGACCAGCCCTTCAGTCTCCAATCGGGCCTGAACAGCGGCGGCGGCCCCCCTCTCGGCCGCCGCCGCCGCAGCGACGCCCTCAGTAAGCGCCGTTTCTGAGGCAAGACGTTCTTCGTCAGCGCCTTTCCACCTGATGAACAGGAATGTCGCTTCGGCCTTGCGCAGCGCATCGGCGATCTGGCGGTACCGTTCAGCCTGTCTCGCCTGGCGCGCCAATTGGCCGAGGCGACTGTCAAGCTGCTCAATCACGTCCGTAACGCGGGCGAGGTTATTCTCGGCCCCATTCAATTTCAGCTCAGCCTCATGGCGGCGCTGATACAGCCCGCCGATACCCGCTGCGTCTTCAAGAATCGCCCGACGCGCCTTGGGCTTGGCGTTGATCAGTTCAGAGATTTGCCCTTGCCGCACCAACGCAGGCGAATGCGCGCCGGTGGCGGCGTCAGCGAACAACATCCGCACATCGCGCGCCCGCACGTCGTCGCCGTTCGCTTTGAACGCAGATCCCGCATCCCGCGTGATCCGGCGGATTATCTCAAGGTTGTCGTCTTTGTTGAACGCCGCAGGCGCCAATCGCTGGGTGTTGTCGATCCCCAGCGAAACCTCAGCAAAGTTCCGGGCCGGGCGGGTTGAGGCGCCCGCGAAGATGACATCCTCCATCCCCAATCCGCGCATGGACTTGGCTGAGGTTTCCCCCATCACCCAGCGCAGCGCCTCTAGCAAGTTTGACTTGCCGCAACCGTTCGGCCCCACGACGCCCGTCAGGCCGGGTGCAATCACAAGCTCCGTCGGGTCGACGAAGCTTTTGAAGCCTTGCAGTCTGAGGCGGTTGAAGATCACGGGCGAAATGGGCCTTTGCAGACAGGTTTAACGAAGAATGCGTAAGCCTAGACCCCGATTCCGTCAAGAAGAGGGCGCCGGATGTCGGGGCTTATCCCCAGTATGACCCTATATCTTGTGGATAAAACCCTCCACATCGGCGCTTGATCCCACCCTATTCCCGCCTAAGCTGAACAAAACGGGAAATGGGGAGCCGCCACAATGTACATGACGCAGGGCCTGCGCCGCGCCGCAAAGCTGAAACCAAACGATATTGCGATGCTAGGCGATGGGCTGTCGATCAACTGGGCTGAGTTTCAGGACCGTACTGCACACCTTGCTGGCGCCTTTGCCAAACTCGGCCTCAAACAGGGCGACCGCGTCGCGATGCTTGGCCTGAACTCTCACCGGTATGTAGAATTCTTCTACGGGTCTTTCTGGGCTGGCGTCGCCGCCGTGCCTCTGAACATCCGTTGGGCGGTGGCCGAGCATATTTACGCTCTCAACGATTGCGGCGCCCGAGCGCTGATCGTGGATGATGCGTTTGCCGGGATCGCAGCGGACATCACGGCAGGCGTGCCCTCAATCGAGGTTCTGATCCATGCCACCGACGGCGCACCTGCCGACAATATGCACAGCCACGATGACCTGATCGCCAACCATGCCGCTGTCCCCGACGCCTTGCTCAGCGGCGACGATCTCGCAGGTGTCTTCTACACTGGCGGCACGACCGGTTTTCCCAAAGGCGTGATGCTGCCGCATCGGGGCCTCTGGACCAGTTCCATCGGTTTCGCCGACGCCGCTCGTCTGACGCCTGACGACATCAACCTGCACGCCGCACCAATGTTCCACATCGCGGGCTGCGCCGCGGCGTTCAATCAGGTCATTCTTGGCGGCACGCAGACCTTCATCCCGGGTTTTGAACCAAAGGTGTTTCTGAAAGCGGTTGAGACGTACAGACCGACCAACACCCTCCTCGTGCCCACCATGATCGGGATGCTGTTACAGGAACCGGCGCTGGAAACCGCCGATACTTCATCCCTGGGGCAAATGTTCTACGGCGCCTCGCCGATGACACAGGCGATCCTGAAGGAAGCGATGGAGAAACTGCCAGGCACCAAATTTGTTCACCTCTATGGGCAGACTGAATTGTCACCGCTGGTGACTGCTCTTGGCCCCGAGTACCACGTGCTGGAGGGCCCTAATGCTGAGAAAATCCAGTCCGTTGGTCGCCCCGTCGTCACCGTTGAAGTTGAGATTGTGGACGAGAACGACAAAGAAGTTCCGCGCGGCACCGTGGGTGAGGTTCGCGCCCGTGGCGCCAACACCATGCTCGGCTATTGGAACAAGCCCGAACAGACCGCAGCAACGCTAAAGGATGGTTGGGTCCATACTGGGGATGGCGGGTATATGGATGAGGACGGATTCATCTACATCGTTGACCGGGTGAAAGACATGATCATCACCGGTGGGGAAAACGTATTCTCAGCCGAGGTTGAGAACGCAGTCATGCAATTCCCCGGCCTGTCGGAATGCGCCGTGATCGGCGTGCCGGATGAAAAGTGGGGCGAGGCTGTCCACGCCATCGTCGTTCCGCGAGAGGGTCAGACACCCGACCCCGACGCCCTGATCGCCCATTGCCGGAACCTGATCGCTGCGTTCAAGTGCCCGCGTACAGTTGAGGTGCGGGCAGAGGCGCTGCCGAAGTCAGGCGCTGGGAAAATTCAGAAGTTTGAGCTGCGCGCCCCCCATTGGGAGGGTCACGAGAAGGGCGTGAGCTGAGCCAGCCGCTCCATACTATCCGGCCTGGCCCCGTGCCTTTTCCTGTAACGTGAAGCAATCTGAAAGTTCAAAGACCCTTAGTCTGGCCAGCAAGAGGGGCCGCAACACAGGCAAGGCCTCTACAAGGCTTAATTCGCTTAGGATTGTCTTATTCAGCGATTGGTCCAGCTGACAGTCGCCTGCATCCCTTGGTGCGCGCCGAGAACACCGGTGCAAAGGCGCATACTGTCTGGCCCTTCTTCATAGCCAATCAAGTGCAGTGGGTCGGTGTGAAACATCGGATGAACGCCGCGATAGCTAAAGGTGGACGGCTGGCGCCCGGCATGACGGATCGCTGCATTTAGCAGCAGCGTGGCCTGCAGCGGACCATGAATCACAAGGCCGGGGTATTTTTCGACGCCCTGTGCGTAGGGCAGATCATAATGGATGCGGTGCGCATTGAACGTAATCGCCGAATAGCGAAACAGCAGTGGCGTTGTCACAGGGTGCGCGACATCGAAGGTTGTTTCGGTTGGAACCGGGCGCGCCTTTGGCGGCGAAAACCTGTCTGGGATCGGCAGATAGACAATGTCCTGCCGTTCAGTGATCAGCAGCGTATCGCCTTCGTAAATTTCATGCCCAACGATGATAAATATCAGCGTCTCAGACTTTTCTTCGATGTTTAGGATTGTTGAGGTTTTGCGAAGGCTGGCGCCAACACGGACCGGGGCGTGAAACGTGACATCTCCCCCAGCCCACATGCGGCGTGGCAAGTTTATCGGTGGCAAGAATCCGCCAGTGTGAGGATGCCCGTCATCCGCCAGGGTCGCCATTGCGGGTGCTGGGTTGAATGCAGTCCAATGCCACAGGGCAGGCGCAGCATCGCCCAAACCCGGCATGGCATCCTGATCGATGCTGAGTGTCACGTGCGCCATCGCGGCCATTTCAGGCGAGATAGCGCCATTCAGCGTCTCTGTCCGGTCAATCCACTTGGTCAGGTCTGCTTTCATCATGCGATCTCACATTCATCCGCTTTCGAACGCTGGAAAGACAGTTAAACCATTGAACATCAACAATTATCTCTACAGCAACGCCCATCATACCTTACTTTTAGATGTTGAAGGATCTGATTTATTTGGAATTTCTCAATTCTCGCCCAGCAATACGGGGCTTTCCAGCCCTCACATTTGCGCCGCTATCTGTTGAACAGCCCGCGATGAACCCTGCCGAAGCACCCTATGTTGGCAGGTCCTTCCGGCGTGCTCAGATCAAGTCTGGCTTAGAAGCTGTGAGATTGAATTCGGGCGCAGGTAATTAAGGCAGTTTCTCCAAATTTAATGTATTCAATGGGTTAGCTATTGTTTCACGCGTGAAACCCGCGAAGGTTTCACACGTGAAACAGATCAACTGCGCTTGTTGATCTCTTCCGCAAAGGCGCTTGGCGACATGTTGCCAGTGACCATGTCTCCGTTGATCAGGAAGGACGGGGTAGACCGGACATTGTCAGCCTCTGCGTACTCTTTGTAGTCCGCGACCAACTTCTCAAGGAAAGCTGCATCCTGCAGGCTTTCGGTCATGCGCTGGTTCGACATGCCGGTCAGGCGACCGATCTGCATCAGGCTATCTACGATCGGCCGAGGGTTCTTGGTCTGCTGATAGGCCCGGACATGCGCTTGATACCATTCCTGCTGGCGGCTCAGCAGCATGTCGATCATGCGATGGTAATTCATCTCACCAGCACTGCGGGCCAGCATCGCGCCCCACAGGCCGAACTGATCGAAATAGATTTCCCGCATGATGAACCGGGCTTTGCCAGTTTCGATGAAGTCAGTCTTAAGCGGTTCCCAGTTCGTCTGGTGGAAGGCGGCGCAATGTGGACATGTCAGCGAGGCGTATTCAATGATCGTGACAGGCGCGTTTTCATCGCCCATCGGGACGTCGCCGATGACGTAGCCTTTTTCCTCAAAGCTCTGTGCAAAGGCTGGAAGGGCTGGGGCGACGGCAGCAGCGCTGAGGCCTGCGACAACGTAGCGGCGTGTGATTTTCATTTGATAGTCTCTCCTCTGTCGGCACGCGGCTTTCGCGCGGCCTTCGATCTGATATTGGCGCCCAGCCTGCCAAGGGCCAGCGCCAGACGTTCATCTGTCACGCCTTCAACTGGGCGGGGTGTTGGTTTCGGGCCTTCGAAAGTTGCCGCTGGTTCAGCGAAACCAGTCATCCGGACAGGCGATCTTGTCTGGTCAATGCTGATCCGGCTGATAGCGCGATAGCCGTAGTAGCTGTTCACACGTTCGATAATCCGGGGTTTCTGGGCGTCAATCTCTGGCCCCCGCGCGCCATCTGCGGCAAGGACCAATGTTGCGCCCAGACTGGCGGACCGGCTGGCGTAGCTAACCTTGATCGGCCGGCAAATCGCAGCCAACGCCTCACCCGCGATTTCGGTCCAGTGGGTCAGCAGGCGTGCTTCAGCAAAGCCTCGTTTGGCGCCGGCCTGTTTGAGGGCGTTCGGCGTCAGCTGGGCGACGCTCCGGAATCCTTTGCCGCGGCGCTTTGGCTGTGGCGCAGGCGCGGGCTTGCGCTTTTGGTTGGGCTTTGCAGGATCACGAACCATGGCTTCTCTTTCGCACAATCCCGCCTCTTTGAGGAAGGACGAATCCGCATCGATCGCGTCTTCGCACCCGACAACTGCTCAAACCCGCGTGAGGTGGGTGTGAGTGCCGCTGATCTTCTGGCCTGGTACGACCGCAACGCCCGTGATCTGCCCTGGCGCGCACCTCCAGGAAAAGGGCGGACGCCTGCCTATCAGGTGTGGCTGTCCGAGATCATGTTGCAGCAGACTGTCGTTGCGACGGTTAAGCCGTACTTCGCCCGGTTCCTCGAACTTTGGCCTACAGTAGAAGCGCTGGCCAACGCCCCGCGCGAAGACGTGCTGGCTGAGTGGGCGGGGCTTGGCTACTACGCCCGCGCCCGGAACCTGCATAAATGCGCAGGGGTTGTGGCCAATGAACTGGGTGGTGTGTTTCCCGAGATGCGTGAAGGTTTGCTGGCCCTGCCCGGCGTCGGCCCCTACACGGCAGGCGCCATTGCTGCGATCGCCTTTGATCAGCCTGAGGCGGCGGTTGATGGCAATGTGGAACGGGTGATGTCCCGCCGGTTTCGCATTGAAACGCCACTTCCTGAGGCCAAGGTTGAGATCAAGTCGCGGACAGAAGCGATGATCCCGGGCGCCCGTCCGGGCGACTTCGCCCAGGCGCTGATGGATCTCGGGGCCACCGTCTGCACGCCCCGCTCGCCAAATTGCCTGATCTGTCCCTGGCGTGACGACTGCGACGGCCGCGACATCGCCGCCAACCTGCCTTTGAAAGCCCCCAAGAAGGCAAAGCCAATCAGACTTGGCGTCGCCTACGCGCACATCTCAGATCAGGGCGTGTTGGTTGAGACCCGGCCCGACAAAGGTCTGCTGGGCGGCATGATCGGTCTGCCCGGGACGGAGTGGTCAGTGCCCGGCCCAACCGAAAGTGAAATCGCCGCCGCGGCCCCAACGCCCGCAAACTGGCGAATCGTAGGCGAAGCCCGGCACACTTTTACCCACTTCCATCTGGTTCTCACTGTGATGGAAGCGTCAGGTCCCCCCCTGAAAGGTGGCAGATATCTGCCTTTGGAAGGCGCAAAAGCGGCGTCGCCCACGGTGATGAAGAAGGCGATGGATGTTCTTCGCCATAAGTGAGTTTGGGATGATTTCACGCATGAAACCTATGCTAAACTATTGAAATCATTATATTTATGAAATGGCCGTTTTTTGCGAAACGCCCTGTTTCTGGCCGCGGTGGCAGCCTTCTTCACTGTCAATATTACAACTTTACGTATTTTGTAAAAAATTCAGTCTAACACTATGACATAGTTTGTAAATTCGTCTTCATCCAAATATGAACACCCTCATGAACATGCACGTCGCCCCACGCGACCTGACGGATACTGAGACCCGCATCATCAACGCGGCAATCGAAGTCATTCTGAAATTCGGGCCGCGAAAAACCACAATGAATGACATAGCGGAGGCAGCGGGCCTGACCCGCCAAACCGTCTATGCAAGCTTTGGCGGCAAGGACAATGTACTGGCAGAAACCGTTCGTTTTATCGGCAAGCGGCACATGTCTCAGGTATCTGTCGCATGGGAATACTGCGCCAACCTCACTGAAAAATTGCAGGCCTATGCAAGGATCGTAGTTCTGGACGCGTATGATGAGATGACGGGCGAAGATGACCCGCAGGTTCTTGTCAGCAATCATAACGAAGCCGAGCGCGCCGCCTATCAGGAAGTGTGCGAGCAGCACGCCGCAATGTGGGCCGAACAACTTGCCCCCTGCGCTGAAAAGCTGGAACGCGCGGGTACGACAGCAAACAGGCTGGCGCAGTTGATCGTCTCAACAAGTCTGAACCTGAAAAAGACCGAAGGCGACAAGGGCAAGCTACATGAGCAACTGAGCGTTCTGAACGCATCAGTATTGTCGATGGCAGGTCGGCGTTAGAAGTCCGAAAGTCTGCTTCTGCAGCCCAGCGCCGCCTCCCTGCCAATTCTGACTATTGCAGAACGGAAACTGCGCACTGAACCCAGCGTGTGCGCCAGAGAATCTGATATTCGCGATCAAACTTTTGAGCCCAGTCAGTTAGGGCCCTCGCTTCATCATCCGACACCTGACCACTGCCGGGCAGAAAAATTTCATCAAAAGAAGAATGGTTCCGGGAACGATCTGATCGTTCAGCCCTTCCAGCACATCAATCGTTAAAGAGTATAAATCAACATCCGAATGGATCATTGAAACTGGGTTGCTGTACGTTTCTTTGTAAGGTCCAATGGTATCTGAAAACCACCCTTTGTGTACAGCTGTCCGAGAGGGATCAAATGCAAAAATTTCATCTGCCGTGACTGAAAAATGACCTTTCTTGAACTTGGTATCAGACCAATCCTCGGGCAGTCCTTCGAAGCTATCAAACAGATGTAGCTTGCGGCCAGGCAGGATATAGCTTTCGAGAATTCTTGCTGTATGCCCTCTAAAAACACCAAATTGGAGAAAGTCGCCCGGGAGCGTGATTTCATCAAAAATACAGTTGATTGATATGTTTTTGTAACTGTTGGGCTCATCCGCATGGGAGAACAGCTAAGGGATATGTTTCACCCTTATCTTCTTGAAGGCTACGTGATATATTTACCAAATCTCCAACTTACCAGTGCGTATTTCATCAACAGATCAATCAACAACTGGCCGCCTAACTGCGGCGAATCTGTGGTTGATCACCCGACAGTTCCGTTACTCAGCTTCGGTGTTTGGTCTGATGTTGGTGGGGTGGAAAAGCCTGGCCAGCCAAATCGAAAGAATTACTGATACGAGCAATCTTCACACAAATTGGCAGCAGCGCATGAGTTACCAGCGACCCCACGCCCAATTGCATCGCCGGCCTTTTGCCCTCACTTTCTTCACATATCTGAGGGAAAACTCCGACATGCCTGTCGCCGCCTACGCCTTTCTGATCTCGTTCGCTCTGCCCGCCCTTATCGCGCTGGCGGCGATCTACGGCGGGCCGTTTCTGGCGGGCGTGCCGATCTATGCATGGGGTGTAACATCATTCCTTGATGGTATTCTTGGGCAAAACAACGACAACCCTGACCCTCAGACGCCAGAACAAGACACCTTCTGGCATCGGGTCATTACAATCGTCTGGGCGCCTATTCAGGTCATCACCATCATCGGTTGTCTTTACGCCGCCTCTCTGGGGCATTTGCCGCTGAACCAGCAGGTCTGGCTGTTTATGGGGCTGGGGGTGGCGACAGGCTCCATCGGGATCAACTATGCGCATGAACTGATCCATCAGCGGCCAAAGATTGAAAAGTGGGCGGGCGAATGGTTGCTGTCGTCGGTCTTCTACGGGCATTTCACGACTGAGCATCTGTACAATCACCATCTCTATGTCGCGACGCCAAAGGACCCGGTTACCGCGCGTTACAATGAAGGGTTCTGGCGGTTCCTTCCGCGCGCTGTGATAGGCACAGCCACGTCAGCTTGGGAAATCGACGCAGACAGGCAACGGCGGCGGGGTCTGGGTGTGCTTTCGCTGTCGAACCCGTGGTGGACACACCTGATTATCAGTTTCGGGTTTCTGAGTATCGCCTGGGCAATGCTGGGATGGTGGGGCGCGGCGCTTTATCTGATCATGTGCGCCGTCGCCGTCGCCATCGTGCAGCTTGAGGCGGTGAACTACGTTGAACACTATGGTCTGACGCGCGAACATCTGGGCGGTGGCAAGTACGAGCACACCAAACCGCATCACAGTTGGAACGCCACGCAGGCGGCGACAAACCTGTTTCTGATCAATCTGCAACGCCATTTGGACCACCACTACAAACCCGATCGGCGCTATCCACTGCTGCAAACCTATTCCGAAGATGACGCCCCAAAGCTGCCATTCGGCTATCCTTTGATGGTACTGTTCGCCCTGACCCCGCCGCTATGGTTTCGCGTCATGAACCGGCGGGTAAAGGCATGGCGGAAAAGGCACTATCCGCACATCAAGGATTGGTCGCTGTACAAAGCTGGGCTGAACCCACTACCGCGATGAATTCTCGTTAAATTTTAAATGTTTAGCCGGAACGCGTTAACTGTCCGGCGGCGCACGCATCCTAGATTGCCCTTGGATTGGTAACAGGAATCAGGTCGTGGGCCAGCATCGCAAGGCACTTAAGCGAAATCTGACAGGCTTTGTCGCGGCTTATGTGCTGGCATTGTCTCTCATTGCCGTCATGACTGGCGCCAGCCACTGGATCGCGGCGACTGTCACAGCCTCGCAAGTTGACGCCGCAAATGAAATCGACATCTCAGGTGGACAGCAAATGCTGTCCTAGCGTATCGCTTTACTGCTGACTGAACTGGCGGACACTGAAGATCGGCAAACCACGCTGGCCGACTTGCGTATCGCTAGTGACCAGTTCCGCGCAGCACATCTGGGACTGATCAACGGCGATCCGGTAATGCGACTGAATGGCGTCAGTTCAAAAGAACTGGGCGCAATCTACTTTTACGAACCGCATCTGGTGAACCAACGGGCCGAGGCGTTAATCTTCGCCGCTGACCGCGCATTGCTGTCCGGCGCCCCGCTGCCTGCAGAAATTCTGGCGGAGGCTACTTTGCTTGCCAAGGGCCCTCTGCTCACCGGGCTGGATGCTGTGGTGAAACGACAGGAACTTGAGGCCCGGCAAGGGCTGGAATTCATCCAGAACGTCGATCTTTGGCTGCTGATCGCAACGATCATCATACTGCTGGGCGAAGGATTTCTGATTTTCCGTCCCTTAAGCAACCAGGTCATGCGGTCGGCCAACGAAGTGCTGAAATCAAATGAAGATCTACAGCATTCCTTGCGGCACGATCAGCTGACGGGCCTGCCCAACCGTCGCTACATGCGCGAATTCCTCGACATGTCGCTGTCCCAGGCCAATCGTTACGGCCATCGGGTTGGCCTGTTTCAGATTGATCTGGTTGGTTTTCGCAATCTTAACGAAACAAGGGGGCACGCGATTGGTGACCTCGTTCTGCAGCGCGTTGCGGGGCTGATCAGGTGTGAAAGCCGCAAAGGCGACTTTATTGCGCGAATTGAGGCCGATGAATTTGCTGTAATCTGCTCATTCGCAAAAGACCTCGACGATTTAAACGCATTGTCCAAGCGGATTTGCCAATTGATCACTGAACCCTTCGAAATCGAAGACGTCGCTTGCGAACTAAAATGCACAGCTGCGATCGTTCTCCTGACGAGGGTTAGGTAGACCCGATCCGCCTGCAGAATGACGTCGACATAACGCTGAGCGAAGCAAAACTGCAGGGCAGCTGCGCCAGCGTTATCTTTTCGCCAGAATTGCGGAACGCGTTCGAAGGACGTGAAGACCTGCGCAAAGATCTCAAGCGGGCGTTTGCAGCCGATGAGATTGAACCGTTCTTTCAACCACAGATCAACGTCCGCACCGGCAAGCTGGACGGGTTCGAAGCATTGGCAAGGTGGCGGCATCCGGAAAAGGGCGTCCTGACGCCGTTCCACTTCCTCAACGCCACCACTGAATTTGGCCTGGGAGAGAAGCTTGATGAAATCATCATGGACAAAGCTTTCAGCGCGCTGGCCAGCTGGCGTGCCAAGGGCCTGATTGTTCCAAGAATTGGCGTCAACATCACAACGGCTGAGCTGCGCGACCCGTTCATGATCGAAAGGATCAAATGGGCGGCGGAAGGACATGATCTGGACCCTTCGGATGTCTGTATCGAAATCTTTGAAAGCGTATTGGTGGAGGAAGAAGGAAATGAGGTTATCCAGAACATCGCGGGCCTTTCCCGCAGTGGCTTTCAGATTGACCTCGATGATTTCGGCACAGGCCATGCCTCAATCGCTACGTTAAAGCAGTTCAACGTCGATCGGATCAAGATTGATAGATCGTTTATCTCGAACATTGATACAAACTCGGACCAGCAGAAAATTGCAGGTGCGATGATCTATCTTAGCCATTCTCTCGGCGTTTCCGTTCTGGCTGAAGGTATCGAGACAGAGGGTGAGTATGCTCAAGCGGCTTCGATTGGCTGCGAGTTCCTGCAAGGCTACGGCATTGCAAGGCCGATGTCGGCGGTGGCGGCGACTGAATGGATCAAATCCTATGCCGCGAAGGAGCCTGTTCACGCCGCCATTGGCTGAGTTTGCTTATAAGCGTAGATAAAGGGGGCATGCACGATACAGGCGGGTGTGAAACTAGGTTCCAACCATCCAGACACAGCGATGTCCCGGTGCAAGGGCCGCGATAAACCTACTGTTTCGTCCAGTTATCAGTTGCTCTTGAACCGATACACCCGATCAAACCGCACCGGGTTCAACCCAGCCGCAAGCCGGTGCTTAGCCGAGCATGCGACAGACAGCGCTGATCGCCTTTGGATAGGCTTTCACGCCAAACCCGGCGACCTGGGCCGTTGCGGTTGGGCCGATGTGGCTGACATGCCGGAAACTTTCACGCAGATGCGGATTTGAGATGTGAAGTTCAACAATCACGCCTTCGAAGGCCCTCAAGGCGTCATGGATCGCAATAGAGGTGTGAGTATAAGCGCCTGCGTTGATCACGATGGCGGCGGCTGTATCACGCGCTTCGTGAATCCACGTCACAATCTCACCTTCGTGGTTTGATTGACGGCAATCTACATCGCGACCTGCATCTGCGCCTGCTTCGCGGCACCAGCCTTCAACATCAGCCAAGGTATCCGCACCATAAATTTCAGGCTCTCTCTTGCCCAAAAGGTTTAGATTGGGCCCGTGGATCAGCATGATCTTTTGCTTGGCGCTCATGACAAACGTTCCGCCAGCAATTCGATGGCCAGGGCGTATCCTTCGGGGCCAAATCCAGCGATCGTCGCCATTGACCCGATTGGGCCAGGGGCGTCGGGCTGTGTCGCAGCGCGGTTTTCAGGCGTCATCTCAACGACAGGAAAACTGCCAGCCGTCAGATCCGCCAAGGCTGCTTGGTAGGCGTCGCCTCCAGCCGCCTCTTGAGGCGGGGTTACGATAAGGGCGTCGTGATTTTCGGCAGTGTCCATCCCTTCCATCAACGTTTCCGGGTCGCGCGCGACATGGAACGTCACTGCGGCGCCCGCAGACTCAGCTGCACGTTTTGCGGGTGCGATATCAGCGCCTTGATCATGAACAATGAGGAACGACAGCGCCATCAGCCAACCTTTGTCGCCGCAATCACGGCCATGTTCAGGATGTCGGACACAGTCGCATTCATCGCACAAATCTGCACCGGACGCTCTAGCCCAGTAAGGATCGGCCCAATCACAGTCGTGCCTTCCAGCTGCTGCAACATCTTGGTTGAGATAGAAGCAGAGTGGCGCGCAGGCATAACCAACACGTTCGCGGGGCCAGTCAGACGGCAGAACGGATAAGCCGCCATTGCATCTGGATCCAGCGCAACATCAGCGGCCATTTCGCCGTCAAACTCAAAATCAACGCCGCGTTCTTCCAGCAAAAGCGTGGCTTCGCGAAGATTGTCTGAACGTTCTGACGTGGGATAGCCAAAGGTCGAATAAGACAACAGGGCCACACGAGGCTCCAACCCCAAACGCCGTGCAACACCTGCGGCTTGCTCTGAAATGTCAGCCAGTTCTGGCCCGGTCGGCATTTCATGCACCATCGTATCGGCGACCAAAACTGTCCGGCCCTGCGTCAGGACAGCCGAAACGCCAACGACTTTCTGACCCTGACGGGTGTCGAACACGCGGCCGATGTCATCCAACACCACGGCAGATTTCCGGGTGACGCCAGTGACCATCGCGTCGGCGTGACCGGCGGCCAGCATTGCCGATGAAAAGATGTGTCTGTCCCGTGCAACACGGCGATAGCAATCACGCCGCAGGAATCCGCGCCGTTGCAGCTTCGCGTAGAGCATATCGGTGTATTCATCGAGATGCTCGGTCAACTCAGAGTTCATCACGGTGATGTCGTTTATCGCATCGGCCATGCCGCCGTCTTTCAGCATCGAGGCGACCTCAGCCTGACGCCCGACGACGATGGCCTCACCCAACCCGGCGCGGGCATAAGATACGGCGGCGCGCAAAACGCGTTCGTCCTGTCCCTCGGCAAAAATCACCGACCGCTGTTCGTTGCGGGCGCGAGATGTCAGCGCCTCTAGCATATTAGCGGTAGGGTCGAGACGGGCGCGGAGCGACAGCTCATACGCCTCCATATCCATGATGGGGCGGCGGGCGACGCCGGTGTCCATCGCGGCCTGCGCCACGGCCATCGGGATGACGTGGATCAGGCGGGGATCGAACGGCGCCGGGATGATGTATTCGGGGCCGTAGGTCGTGCGCCCACCATAGGCTGCGGCGACCTCATCCGGCACGTCTTCGCGGGCCAGTTGGGCCAGTGCGTTAGCTGCTGCGATCTTCATTTCCTCGTTGATCGTGCGGGCATTTACATCCAGCGCACCACGGAAAATGAAGGGAAACCCGAGAACATTGTTAACCTGATTGGGGTAATCGGACCGGCCCGTCGCAACGATGGCGTCTTCGCGCACTTCATGCGCGTCTTCGGGCGTGATTTCAGGGTCCGGGTTCGCCATAGCGAAGATGATCGGCGATGAGGCCATCGACAACAGCATTTCGGGCGTCAACGCGCCCTTGGCGGACACACCAAGGAACACGTCCGCGTCTTTGACTGCGTCAGCCAGACTGCGGGCCTCAGTCTTGATCGCGTGGGCCGATTTCCACTGGTTCATGCCGCTTTCGCGACCCTGATAGATTACGCCGCGCGTATCGCAGGCGATGCAGTTTTCAGGTTTGGCGCCAAGGGATTTGACCAATTCGATACAGGCGATGCCCGCCGCGCCGGCGCCGTTCAAAACGATCTTTACATCTTCAATCTTGCGGTCAGTCAGGTGAAGCGCGTTGATCAGACCGGCGACGCAGATGATCGCGGTGCCGTGCTGGTCGTCGTGAAAGACCGGGATGTCCATCTCTTCGCGCAAGCGCTGTTCGATGATGAAACAGTCGGGGGCCTTGATGTCCTCAAGGTTGATGCCACCAAACGAAGGCCCAAGCAGTTTGACAGCATTGATGAACTCGTCCGCGTCTTCGGTGTCCAGCTCAAGGTCAATGCAATTCACATCGGCAAAGCGTTTGAAGAGGACAGCTTTACCCTCCATCACAGGCTTAGAGGCGAGCGCGCCCAGATTGCCAAGGCCCAGAATCGCGGTGCCGTTTGAGATCACCGCCACCATGTTGCCGCGCGCGGTGTAGTCGAACGCCGTTTCAGGGTCTTCGGCGATGGCGCGTACGGGGGCGGCGACGCCCGGCGAGTAGGCCAGCGACAGGTCGCGCTGGGTCGCCATAGGCTTGGTAGCGACCACTTCCAGTTTCCCGGCAGGCGCTGTGAAATGATAGGCAAGCGCCTCTTCGTCGAGGCGGGCGTTTTTATCGGACATTGATCTCTTCCCTGAGCCGCCTGTCTGCGGCGGTGGCGCACCCTAGTCGCAAGGCATAGCTAGGGCAATCGGGGTTCAGCGGATTTTGGCGCGGTGCGGTGACACGGATTTTTCAAAATAGACATGCTCAAACCCGTCTTCTGTGCGCCGGGCGACCTCGGTCCAGCCCAAACGGGGGTAAAGCGACAGGTTTTCCCGCATCTTGGCGTTTGTATAGAGATCCATGCGCGGGATGCCGACGCGGGCCGCCTCAGCCTCCGCAAACTCCAATAGCGCTTTGCCAACGCCTTCGCCGTGGCGTGGGGGGGACACGGCGACATTTTCAATGTGGAGAGTATCCTGGCCGGGCCGCATGACGATGTAACCTAGAATCTCGGTGAAATCGGCGGCGACCCAAACCTCAGCCGCTTCGATCAGGGCCGGGAAATTGGCGACCATGGGCGCTGGTTCTTTACCGATGCGCTTGACGTAGGGCTTGTATGCCTCGCGCGCGATTTCACGAACGAAGGGGGCGTCTTCAGGGCGGGCGCGGTGAATCTCCATCCCATATCATATGTTCGGGCGTGTGGCCTTGACCATAGCGTGGCGAATGATAGCCATGGGGCCCCAGCCATGGAGGGCCAAATGGGCGAGCAATTTCAAAGCATCGACGCGCCGTATCAGAAGTTCATCGAAGCGCAGCACATCTTTTTCGTCGGAACAGCGGCGGCGGACGGCAAAGTGAATGTTTCACCCAAAGGCATGGACAGCCTTCGCGTGATGGGACCGAACCGCGTTGTCTGGCGGAATATGACGGGCAGTGGGAACGAGACTGCCGGGCATCTGGCGCAGGTCAACCGCATGACCCTGATGTGGTGCGGGTTTGAGCGTCAGCCGATGATTTATCGCGCCTACGGGACCGCACGTACAATCCATCCCCGTGATGCCGGTTGGGACGACCTGAACGGGATGTTTGAAGAAGCGTACGAGGCGCGGCAGATCTACGACATGACTGTCGAAATGACCCAGAAATCCTGTGGGTTCGCCGTGCCTTTCTATGAGCATGCTGGTGAGCGGGATACGCTCAAAAAATGGGCTGAAAACAAGGGACCCGACGGCGTGCAGGACTATTGGCGCGACCGGAACCAGAAGACCTTGGATGGCGCGTCGACCGGGGTCATCGGCTGACATGGCGATAGAAATCCCCGCTGACGCCACCCCGATGATGGCGCAGTATCTGGAGATCAAGGGGCGCTACGAAGACGCGCTGTTGTTCTACCGGATGGGGGATTTTTACGAGCTGTTTTTCGACGACGCCGTGCAGGCCGCCGCTGCGCTGGACATTGCGCTGACCAAGCGGGGCAAGAACGCGGGCGAGGACATTCCGATGTGCGGCGTGCCGGTGCATGCGGCGGAAAACTACCTGATGACGCTGATCCGCAAGGGGTTTCGCGTTGCGGTTTGTGAACAGCTCGAAGACCCGGCAGAGGCGAAAAAGCGCGGTTATAAAGCGGTCGTCAAACGCGATGTCACCCGGCTGGTCACGCCCGGCACGCTGACCGAAGATGCGCTGTTGGATGCGCGCGCGGCGAACTATCTGGCCGCCTGGGCTGAGATCAGGGGTGAGGGTGCGCTGGCCTGGTGCGATCTGTCGACGGGTGAGATGCGCGTGGCGCCGGCGCCTCAGGTCGCTCTTGGGCCGATCCTGGCGCGATTGGCGCCGCGTGAGGTTTTGGTGGGGCCTTCGGTCGAAGGGACTGAAACGCTGGCGGTGATAGAGGATATCAGCGCAGCGGCGACGCCATTGTCAGCGGCTTCGTTCGACAGTGCGTCGGCGGAAACGCGCCTGATGCGGCTCTACCGGGTACAAAGTCTCGATGGGTTTGGGTCCTTTGGGCGGGCTGAAGTCAGCGCACTAGGCGCAATCGCGGACTATATCGAAATAACGCAAAAGGGCGCTCTACCCCTCCTCCGCCCACCGGTGCGAGAGGAACTTGGCGGAAGAATGCGGATCGACGCGGCGACGCGGCGCAATCTGGAACTGACGCGGTCACTGTCTGGCGGACGTGATGGATCACTGCTGCACGCCATCGACAAAACTGCGACGGGCTCGGGCGCGCGATTGTTGAATGCGCGGTTATCTTCGCCCTCTACCGATCCATCGGAGATCGCTGCGCGGCTGAATGCCGTAGCGCATTTTGAGGGCAACCCCCGCCTTCGCGATGATGTGCGCGATGCGCTGTCTCGCGCCCCGGATATGGAACGCGCGCTGAACCGTCTGGCCCTTGACCGGGGTGGGCCGCGTGATCTGGCCGCAATCCGCGCGGGGCTGACACAGGCGAGCGCGCTAGCTCAGCATCTAAATGACGCGCCGCCCCTGATCGCCTATGCGGCGAAAGCGCTGGAAGGTCACGATGCCCTGATCGGCCTGACGACCCGCGCAATGGTTGAAGAACCGCCCCTGATGACCCGCGACGGCGGTTTCACTGCCGAAGGGTACAACGAGCCGCTGGATGAGGCGCGCAAGCTGCGTGATCAGGGCAAGTCCGTCATCGCAGGGATGCAGAAGGAGTATCAGGAGGCATCGGGCGTCACTTCGTTGAAGGTCAAACACAATAACGTCCTCGGCTATTTCATCGAAACACCGGCCAGCCATGCCGACAAGATGATGAACCCGCCTCTGAATGAAACATTCATTCACCGCCAGACGCTCGCCAATGTTGTCCGGTTCACCACGACGCCTTTGTCCGAAATGCAGTCAAAGATCCTTGCAGCTGGCGGTGAGGCGCTTGAAATCGAATTGAAGATCTTCGCCGCCTTGCGCGAAGCGGTGATCGGCGAGGCGGACCGCATCGCCGCCGCCGCGCGCGCTCTTGCTGAGATTGACCTCGCCTCTGCTTTGGCAGTTCTAGCGGTGGAAGAAGGTTGGACCCGGCCTGTCGTTGATACGTCGCGGGCGTTTGAGATCGAAGCGGGTCGCCATCCTGTCGTCGAGCAAGCGCTGCGCAAAGCGGGCGATGGCGCCTTTGTCGCCAACGATTGCGATTTGACGGACAGCGATGCCTCTGCCCGGTTGTGGTTGCTAACGGGTCCCAACATGGCCGGTAAATCGACGTTCCTGCGCCAAAATGCGCTGATCGCATTGTTGGCGCAGATGGGGTCGTATGTGCCTGCTCGCGCCGCCCGGATTGGCGTCGTTGACCAGTTATTTTCCCGCGTTGGCGCGGCGGATGATCTGGCCCGCGGACGATCCACTTTCATGGTTGAGATGGTCGAGACAGCCGCCATCCTGAACCAGGCGGGACCAGGCGCGCTGGTCATTCTGGATGAGATCGGGCGCGGTACGGCGACGTACGACGGCCTCTCCATCGCTTGGGCAACTCTTGAACATCTACACGATGGCAACGGATGTCGGGGCCTGTTCGCCACACATTATCATGAGCTGACCGCACTGGCGGGCAAGCTGGGCAGCCTGAACAACGCGACCATGGCAGTGCGCGAATGGGAAGGCGAAGCGATCTTCCTGCATGAGGTGCGCCCCGGCGCTGCGGACCGATCCTATGGCGTGCAGGTCGCGCGGTTGGCGGGTCTGCCGGATGCCGTTGTGGCGCGAGCAAGGGATGTTCTGGAAGCGCTTGAAGCTGGCGAACGCGAAGGCGGGTCCAAGACAGAAAAGCTGATTGACGATCTGCCGCTGTTTTCCGTTTCGCGAACGCCTGCGCCAAGACCTACCGCTTCTGGTCCATCCGCTATGGAAGAAGTGATGGATGAAGTGAACCCAGATGACCTGACGCCTCGCGAGGCGTTGGATGTGCTGTATTCGCTGAAAGGTCTGCGGAAGAACTAGGGCTGTTAGTGGGGCTCAGAGGACTGTCGCATAAACAAAGTGCTAAAGCCCGAATACGCCTCCCAGACAATCGGACGCGTATCGTGCTAGGCGCGTGAAGCCTCGTCGCTTAGGCCTCAGGTCTCGTCCAGATAAACACACTCACACAAATCAGCGCCACCGCCTGAATGGCCAGAACCATTGGCCTGACACCCATCAGCGCCGGGATCGCGAAGCTGACGATAATCGACGCTGTCGCCATCCACTTCACCTTGCGCCGGATAGAACCGCTACTTTGCCAATCAGCGATGGGCGGGCCAAGCTTTGGATGCTCAACCAGCCACCGGTGCACTTTCTCTGATGATCTGGCAAAGCAGAATGCGGCCAGCAGCAGGAATGGCACAGTCGGCAAAAGCGGCAGAACCGCACCGATGGCGCCCAAGCCGACACATATCCAACCACAACCAAGCCAAAAAATCCTCATGGCGCATAGATAGGCCTCGACCATGACAATAGCGAGGCGGTCTTCCCAATTCGCCTACGGTACGTTTAGGGTGAGATCATGAGAAGCACCAAATCCATCACCATAATTGGCTGCCACGCAGAAGGCGAAGTCGGCGATGTCATCATCGGCGGCGTAACCCCACCGCCGGGCGACACCCTGTGGGATCAGCGCAATTTCATCGCCAGAGATGATACATTGCGCCAATTCATCCTGAACGAGCCTCGTGGCGGCGTCTTTCGCCATATCAACATGCTCGTCCCACCCAAAGACCCGCATGCAGATGCTGCATTCATCATAATGGAGCCGTCGGATACGCCGCCGATGTCAGGTTCAAACTCCATCTGTGTAGCGACTGTGCTGCTGGACGCTGGCATGCTGCCAATGACAGAACCTGAGACAGTCATAATGCTTGAAGCACCCGGCGGGCTGGTTGAAGCGCGTGTTCAGTGCCGCGATGGCAAGGCAGAGAGGGTCACAATCCGCAATCTGCCCAGCTTTGCCGACCAACTGGATGCGATGCTTGAAGTTGACGGGCTGGGGACCATCAAAGTCGATACAGCCTATGGCGGCGACAGCTTTGTGATTGTCGATGCTGCGGCCTGCGGCTTTGCACTTGTTCCCGACGAAGCGCGGGATCTGGCTGAATTGGGCATGCGGATTACGCGGGCGGCGGATGCCCAGCTAGGCTTTTCGCATCCGGAAAACCCCGAATGGACGCATTTCAGCTTTTGCCAGTTTGCGGGGCCACTTGAACAAAAAAATGGTGCGCTGACCGGGGCCAATGCGGTTGCAATCCGACCGGGTAAGATTGACCGATCCCCAACAGGAACCGGTTGTTCTGCAAGAATGGCGGTGATCGCGGCCAAGGGCGAAATGCAGGTAGGCGACCGCTATGTGGCGCGTTCGTTGATCGGCACAGAGTTTCAGTGCGCAATCGAAGGTGAAGCCATGGTCGGCGACCGCAAGGCGATCTTGCCGTCAGTTACCGGGCGTGCGTGGATCACCGGACGGCGTGAAGAAATGCTGGATCCTTCAGATCCGTTTCCCAACGGGTACCGCCTGTCCGACACCTGGCCAAACATCAAGTGACCCTGACCTGACGTCCCAGCGCAAAGTTCTGTTTGGGCCTTCGGCAACGCACGCCTATATTAGCCTTACTCACCAATAGCGGAGGATACCCACATGAAATTTGGCGTCGGTCAAAGCCCTAAGCGGTTGGAAGATCAGGTCCTTCTCTCAGGTGGGGGGCGATATACGGATGACGTGCAGGTTGCAGGGGCCGCACATGGATTTGTTTATCGATCACCCTTCGCGCATGGCGTGATTACGGCGCTGGATGTCACGGCTGCGCGCGAGGCGCCCGGCGTACTGGCGATCCTGACGCGGGATGAACTGGCGGCTGACAAAGTCGGCGATATCCATGCCCTCACCCAGATCAAGAACCGCGATGGCGAAGATCACCCGCGCGCGCCATGGCCTTTGCTGGCCAAGGATAGCGTTCGCTATGTCGGTCAGCCCGTCGCGTTCATCGTAGCTGCAACATTGGATCAGGCCCAGGAAGCCGCTGATCTGATTGAGTTCGATGTCGACGAGGCGCCGGTAGAGGTTGATACGCTGGATGCGACCAGCGAAGGGGCGCATCAGATTTATCCTCATATCAGCGGAAATGAGATTTTCGACTTTTCTGAAGGTGATGAAAGTGCTGTTGGCGATGTGTTCGCCAAAGCCGCTCACGTCACCAAAGCGCAACTGGTGAACAACCGCCTGGTCTCAAACGCGATGGAGCCTCGTAGCGCAATTGCTGAGCCTGTGGGCGATCGCTTTCACCTCTACGCCCCATCTCAAGGTCCGGCGTTCATGCACCAACAGCTGACGGGCATGTTGGGGTTAGACGCTGCAGCCCTGCGCATCATAACCGGTAATGTTGGCGGCGGCTTCGGCACGAAGGCCTTCCTGTACCCTGAGATATGCTTGACCCTCTGGGCCGCCAAACGGCTGGGCCAGACTGTGCGCTGGACAGGCGACAGATCAGAGATTTTCCTCTCAGACGCCCATGGTCGCGACAATGTCACGATCGGTGAGTTGGCGATGGATGCAGAGGGCCGGTTCCTCGCCATCCGGGCCACGACATATGCTGCAATGGGCGCGTATTTGTCGAATTTCGGCGCCCTGATCCCAACAGAGGCGGCGGTTGGCATGTACACCGGCGTCTACAGGATCCCGCATTGCTTTGTGAACGTGAAAGGCGTCGTCACTAACACAGTTCCCGTCGACGCCTATCGCGGCGCGGGTCGGCCCGAGGCTGCCTACATCATCGAACGTTTGGTCGACATCGCGGCGCGCGAGATGAAGATGACGCCAGACGCGCTTCGCCGTCTCAACTTCCCCACACCAGAGGAAATGCCCCACACCATGGGTCTTGGCGCTGTGATCGACAGCGGCGACTTCGCTGGCGCGATGGACGCAGCGATGGACGGCGCTGACTGGGCAGGGTTCGAAGCGCGCCGCGCAGAAGCCGCCAAAGCGGGCAAGGTGCGCGGTATCGGCATGGCGACGTACATTGAACGGTGCGGCGGCGGCGGCATGTCGCCTGCGCGTATCAAGTTTGAAGACGACGACAGCATCACCATGCTGATGGGCGCTATGGATTCAGGGCAAGGCCACGCAACGGCCTACACGCAAATTCTTTCTGAACGACTGGGCGTGGACGTCGAAAAGATCCGCATGAAGCAGGGCGATACGGATTCGACCCCACCGGGATTTACAGGGGGGTCAAAATCCATACCCGTAGGTGGGGCGTCGCTGTCCTACGCCTCTGACAAGGTTATAGCCAAGGGCCGTGAACTTGCGGCGCATATCCTCGAAACGGCCGCCGCGGATATTGAGTTTGGCGACGCCATTTTCACCGTTGCAGGCACAGACAGAACCATTGACCTGTTTGAGTTGGCTAAAGTCGCCAAAGACCCGGCCCGACTGCCCGAAGGGATGGAGCCTGGCCTGGACGCTGAACATGACCACACGGCTGAGGCGGCGACGTTCCCGAATGGCTGCCATATCGCTGAGGTGGAGGTGGACCCCGACACGGGCGAAACAACCGTCGTCAACTTCACCGTCGTCGATGATTTCGGCGTGGCGCTGAACCCGATGCTGCTGGAAGGGCAGGTCCATGGCGGCATCGCCCAGGGCATCGGTCAGGCGATGACAGAGCACACGGCCTATGATGAAGACGGGCAGCTTCTGTCGGGCAGCTTCATGGACTATCAGATGCCCCGGGCCGACGACTTCCCGCCGATAAGTTTTTCAACGCGCAACGTGCCCTGCACAACCAACCTTCTGGGCGTAAAGGGCGCGGGGGAGGCTGGGGCCATCGGTGCGCCGCCCGCGTTCATCAACGCAGTGGTTGACGCGATACATGCAAAGTCAGGCGCGGTGCATGTGGATATGCCTGCAACTCGCGAAAAGGTCTGGCGCGCTTTGGGGGGTTAAGATTCGCCCTAACAGGCGAAGCCTCCGGCGGGGATATTTTAGGACCAAAGAAACCTTTTAATGCTTACTTCACCTTGCGGTACAGGCGGGGACGCCGATGACCGTGACCGAAGAAGGCCTCCGCTCTGATCCAGGGCGGAGGTTTTCGTTTCTTTGGTCTCTAAATATCCAAAAGCCTGAGGGACTGTTAACGAACGGCACATGAACTTAGGCGCGCAGCCCGTCCGCAATTTCAACTCTAATCCAGCTGCCGCACCAGCGCCCTCTGACCCTCTTTGCGCAACTCAACAGTGGTCAATTTGGCGACCAGATCACTGAGTTTCTTGCAGCCAAATGTACGCGGGTCGAAATCAGGCTCCGCCGCTTGAAGGGCCTGACCGATCTGGCCCAGCGAAACCCATTCATCCTCGCTGTCGATCTTGTCAAAGGCCAGGCGCATCAGACGGGCTGCGTCAGGCAAAGTTTGTCCTTTGGTCTTGGCCTTAGGCTGCGCGTCGGGTTTGTTTTCACCAATGATGTTTTCGATCAGGATGAACCGATTACAGGCGTTTCTCAGCGCTCTCGGTGTCTTGCCTTCACCAATGCCGTAAACGCGCAGGCCTTCCTCGCGGATCCGGTTCGCAAGCCGAGTAAAGTCGCTATCGGAGGACACCAACACAAACCCGCCGAACCGCTTTGAATGCAGGATGTCCATCGCGTCGATCACCAGACCGATGTCAGAGGCGTTCTTGCCTTTGGTGTTCGCCGATTCCTGATGCGCGACCAGCCCCAGTTCGGGGATCTTATCAGCCCATTTTCGCAGCGCCGGATTGGTCCAGTCGCCGAAAACGCGGCGCAGGGCAGGTTCGCCTAGCGCGGCAATTTCTTTCATGATCGCTTCTGCATGGGCGGCGGGCACATTGTCGGCGTCAATGAGAACGGCGAGCAATAGGCGATCAGGGTCAGCCACCTAGCCGCCTTTCAATTGGGGAATGATGACGACTTCTGCACCTTCCGGGATCGGCTCAGTCAGGGACGAAGCGATCACGCGGCCATTCACGGCGACGGACACGCCAGCCTCGATATGGTCTTCCAATGCGGGGTGTTTCTTGATGACGGCGGCCAGCATCTGGCCTGTCGTAGCGGCCTCAACCTCAACCTTGTCATTGCCGTCTGCAAAGGGTTTGAGGCCGCCCCATAAGGCGACCTCTATCTTGTGTTTCTGGCTCACGCCTCGTCCAGCGCCTTCAGAATGCGTGGCGGTGACATCGGCAGGCTTTTCATCCGAACGCCAGCAGCGTTGGACACCGCGTTGGCGATGGCGGCCAATGGTGGGCAGATCGACGTCTCACCAACGCCGCGCACACCATAAGGGTGGCCGGGGTTTGGCACTTCGACGATGACCGTGTCGATCATTGGCAAGTCGGATGCGACCGGAATGCGGTAATCAAGGAAGCCTGCATTCTGCAGACGGCCATCTTCGCCGTAGATGTATTCCTCGTTCAGCGCCCAGCCGATGCCCTGGGCGGCGCCGCCCTGGAACTGGCCTTCGACGTAAGAGGGATGGATCGCTTTACCGGCGTCCTGAATGACGGTGTAGCGACCGACGGAGGTTGAACCGGTTTCCTTGTCGACTTCCGCGTCTACGATGTGAACCGCGAAGGATACGCCTGCGCCCTCTGGCGTCGCTTCGTAGTGACCCACGATGGGACCGCCCGTTGCGCCCATCTTTGAGGCAATCTTGGCGAGGGACATAGGCTCAAACTCACCCGCATTAGGCCCGGATGGTTTTGCAAAACCGTCTTCCCAATAGACCGCATCCTCATCAATGCCCCATTTAGCAGCAGCGCGCTTACAGAGCTTTTTGATGGTGTCACGAGCAGCCTCGATGGTCGCCAGACCGGAGGCGTAGGTGACGCGAGAACCGTGAGAGATCTCGTTGTACCCAAGCGTCGCAGTGTCAGCGATGGTCGTGCGGATATCGTCGTATTTGATACCCAACTCTTCCGCCGCCATCATGCACATCGATGCGCGAGACCCGCCAATGTCTGGCGTGCCGACGCTGAGAGACACTGTGCCATCCTCAGCCAACGCAAGCGACACAGCCGTCTCACCGCCATGGTTGAACCAGAACCCGCAGGATACGCCGCGACCGCCGTTTTCAGGGATGGCGGTGGAGTAATGCGGGTGGGCTTTCGCCGCCTCAAGGCATTCCACCAGACCAATGCGCGGCCAGTTAATGCCAAACGACGCTTTGGAACCTTCGCGCGATGCGTTTTTCAGGCGCACTTCGATGGGGTCGAGGCCCAGCTGGTTGCACAGCTCATCAACAACGCTTTCCACCGCAAAGGCCGCCATAGGCGAGCCCGGTGCGCGATAAGCCGCCTGTTTCGGGCGGTTGGTCATGACGTCGTAAGCTTCCTGGCTGACGTTTTCCAACGCATACGGCGCGAAGGCGCACATCGCGGTGAACGTGCCTGGGGCGCCGGGGAACGCGCCGCCCTGAAGGCGGAAGACGCCCCTGCCGGCGGTCATCGTGCCGTCTTTCTTCATGCCGATCTTGATGTCCATCGACGCAGAGGCTGTTGGGCCAGATGCACGGAAGACTTCCGAACGGCTCATCACCAGTTTGACGGGACGGTTGGTTTTCTTGGCGAGCGCCAATGCTACCGGCTCAATGAACACCTCGGTTTTACCGCCAAAGCCGCCGCCAATCTCGGAAGCAGTGACACGGATCTGCGACGCCTCGGTACCAAGCAGGTGACCGCAGACTTTTGCGACGTTGAAGTGGCCCTGCGTACAGCACCAAACTTCACCTTTACCATCCTTGCCCATCTGGGCGAGGCAGGCATGGGGTTCGATGTAACCCTGGTGGGTCGCTTCGGTGGTGAACGTATCTTCGATAACAAGATCAGCGTCGGCAAAGCCTGCATCGACGTCGCCGTGACCGGAAGAATAGAAGCCGACCACGTTCGGATGCATGCCTTCGGGCGTACTAGGCCCAGCCGCACCTTCGCGGATGACCGGCGCGCCGTCTTTCATGGATTCGTCGACATTCGTGACGTGATCCAGAACCTCAAAGTCGACCTTGATCAGCTTCAGCGC
The DNA here is from genome assembly GCA_938092015.1 of uncultured Paracoccaceae bacterium. Classification (GTDB taxonomy): domain Bacteria; phylum Pseudomonadota; class Alphaproteobacteria; order Rhodobacterales; family Rhodobacteraceae; genus Pikeienuella. The sequence continues at coordinate 47,084 of CALKOT010000011.1, read as the reverse complement.
GTCTTTCGCGGCGAGTGCTGAGGTTGCAGCGACAGCGGCAATGGCATGACCGTCATAGAGGGCCTTTTCGCCGGCCATGACGTTTTCCAGCTTGTTCCACATCTCGCCTTTCAGGCCAGTTGCGAAATCGGCGCGGGTGACGATTCCTTTGACGCCTTTGGCCTTTTCAGCCGCTGATGTGTCGATGGATTTGATCCGCGCGTGGGCGTGGGGCGACCGTAGGATCGCCGCATGCAGCTGACCTGGTGCGGCCTTGTCTGCTCCGAACTGGGCGCGGCCAGTTACCTTGTCGATCCCATCAGGGCGGGCAGGCCGCGTCCCGATAAGGTTGAAGTCTTTCTTTGCTTCATCAAAAGCCATTATGCAGCACTCCGCATGTCTTTGGCCGCGTCCATGACGGCACGGATGATTTTGTCATAGCCGGTGCAGCGGCAAAGATTGCCGGCCAGCCAATAGCGAACCTGGGTCTCGGTTGGGTCCGGGTGCTTTTCCAAAAGCGCCTTGGTCGCGACCAGAATGCCCGGCGTGCAGATCCCGCATTGCAGAGCTGCATGATCCAGGAATTTCTGCTGGATCGGGTGCAGGTCTTCGCCGGTGGCGATGCCTTCAACCGTGCCGATTTCCTTGCCTTCAGCTTCAGCGCCGAGGACGAGGCAGGAACAAACGACGGTGCCATCTACGGTGACAGAACACGCGCCGCAGTCGCCGGTGCCGCAGCCTTCTTTCGCGCCAGTCAGGGACAGGCGGTCGCGAAGGACATCGAGCAGGGTTTCGCGCGGGTCGCAGACGAATTCCGTCTCGTCGCCATTAATGGTGGTGGTTACGTGGATCATATTTTCAACCTTTCGCGCGGTCGTATGCGATCTTGGCGGCGCGCTTTGCCAGCACACCTGCGATTTTCGTGCGGAACTCAACCGTGCCGCGCTTGTCGCTGATCGGGTTGCAGGCGGCGGATGCGGTGGCGGCAAGCTTGTCCATTGCAGCATCATCCAGCGAGGTGCCGATGATGGCGTTCGCAGCACCTTCAACCAGCAGAACGGTCGGGGCCACAGCGCCAAGTGAAACACGGGCGGAAGCGACTTTATCCCCATCCAGCGTCAAGGAAACGGCTGCGCCGACAACGGCGATGTCCATTTCTGTCCGTGGGATGAAGCGAAGGTAAGCATCGCCGCCATTTGCGCCGCGGGCTGGCAGGAAGATCGATGTGATGACCTCACCCTGCGCCAGCGACACTTTGAACGGGCCAGTTCCGACCGCCTCAACTGCAACGTCGCGTGTGCCGTTTGAGCCCTGAACCCGGGCCGTTGCGCCGGCAGCGACCATCGCGGGGACGCTGTCAGCGGCAGGTGATGCGGTGCAAAGGTTGCCGGTTAGCGTCGCGCGGCCCTGAACCTGCGTTGACCCGATCAGGTCATGCGCTTCGGCAACGCCGGGCCAGTCAGCGCAGAGATCAGCATGTGCGTTCAGCTCAACACCCGAAACAGCCGCGCCGATGCGCCAGCCGCCATCTTCGGCGGTGATGTCATGCACCCCAGGAATGCGTTTGATGTCTACAATCAGGTCTGGTTCGACCGTGCCAGCGCGTAGCTGGACGAGGACGTCCGTCCCCCCTGCAAGAACACGGGCCATGCCCTGTTCTGCGTTCAACAGTGTGACAGCCGCGTCGAAACTGTCCGGAGCTTGGTACTGCATGTGGAATCCCTATCTGGCTCTAAAGCGTTTTGATCAGACATTGTGGCGTTTTGGAACCCGACTACGCTCGCCGAGGCAAACATTTCTTCGGGTTTCAAAACGCCGCTTGGACCAACGTAAGATCAAACCGCTCCTACGCCAATAACAGCACGTTAGCGCATAGACGCAAGAGGCGCAGCATGACAGCGGCGTCATTCGCCGTTTTTTGACCGCGTTTTAGGTTTCGTATGGCCAGTTCAGCGGATGTCGACCCAGACCAGTCTGTGGTCAGAGCTGACAACGACCTCTCCATCGCCAACAAGTCGCCTCAACGGGTCGCCTTTCGCAGGCCAGAAGACGCCCGACCCGACAACTTCCCAGTCCTGCGATGGCAGGACGTAATCGATTCGCAGATTTCCCGGGCCGGGTTCATCTTTCCAATCAGCCGTGTCAGTCGCGGGATCACCGTGGTGCCGCCTGTTTGCGCCAATGGCGGCGCTTTCAATCGCCCCGGCGCTGCCGGGTTTCGGATCTTGCGCTACATTGAGAAGCGACAGGATCGCCGCGCGCATGCTCGCCCCATCTGATGGATCCGCATTCAGGTCGCCCAGAACGGCCCATCCTGCGCCCGGCGCTAGCCCGCCCTGAACGCCAGCATCATCGCGCATCCAGTCGCGCCCGGTGACGTAATCGACCCAGAACCTGATCTCATCATGATTTCGGCGCCCGTTCTCATTGACCGGGCTGTCGAACACCGGCGGCGTCGGATGAGACGCAAGAATGTGGATCGTGCGCCCGTCAGGCAGGGTTACGGGCGCATCCCAGTGGGATTTTGAGGATAACCGCAAGCTGGTCGCCGCTTCGCCATAGAACTCCATCGGAATCAGGTGGCCCAGCATATCGGCCCACCGCTGATCCTGAAATGTCCGGGGCTGTTCAATCGGATGGAGGCTCAGCAGCGCCATACCGTACTGGCCTTCAAAATAACCAAAGCCAAATGCATCTTTTGGCCCGAACACCCGCCCATCCTTGTCGAGGTCAAAGCCTGATGACACACCGGTATTGGATGTCGCCGTGAACAGGTGGGGGTAGTTGATCCCGACGCCGCCCTGACGACCGACTTTCAGGGCGTCGCGAAACAGCTGGGCTGCGATCTGCCGCGCGTCGTGATCAATTTCGTTTATCAGAATGATATCAGGCCGCACGCGCTGAATGATCTCGACTACCGCATCGACCTGGGCTGACCCGCCCAAGCGCAGTTCCTGCGCCAGTTCACCGGGATTGCGTCGGTTGAGCGCGACATTGAATGCTGCCACACGTACGACGCTTTCAGCCTTTTGCGGCGGATCTGCAGCAATAGCGGCGCTGGTCATGATCAGGAACGCCGCTGCGATCCGCCCGATCATCGCAATCGCAATGCAAACGCGAGGCGAATGTAGGCGAAGAACAGGATAATGGCTGAGGCGATGATCATCGCCCACAGACCTACAATCCAGATGTTGAAGAAACCGTTATCAATCAGCTGTGAGGAAAAGAACGCCTCAACCTGCGGAAATCCAGACCCGGCGAGGAACCGCGGGAACAATGGCGCAAAAGGCAGAAAGATGATCGCCACCACCATCGATACCGTCCGCAAGGCCAGACGTCCTGAAACCTTTGCCCCCGTCACGCCATAGTCGGCTGAACGCACCGGTTTCAGTCCACGCGCGACGCGTTTCGCCAGCCTGTCTTCTGGCGCACTGGATTCGCCGCCACGCCATAGAACCGCATGACGGCGAAGCGTGTCGCGGTCATCAATCCGGCCAAACAGCGAGAAAAGGCCAAAGAACAACCCCAACGCGAGCGCAGCCGACAGGCACAGCGTCACGTTTAGCATGGTCTCGGCTGAGATTGTCGGCAGCGCCGGATTAAACCGCGCCAACATCGCCACCGGGCTGAACGGGAAGTCCCAGAATTCGGCGCATATGGCCGCGATCCAATCAAGCTGACCATCGCTGCGACCCACGCTAAACCAGCCTGCAAGAAGAACGACAATGAATATAAGGGCGGCTGAACCCAGCAGCCCCGGCGCCACTGGCGCTACATGATAGGGCAAAGTCGCCCGCAGATCGCGGCGGCCATAGGTGCGCCAGGCGTCAATCGCCAGCCAGATCGCCAGCGCGACGCCAGCAGTGTTCGCGATCTCAATCGGCCCCGGCGCAAGCAAGGCTGGGGTAAGGAACACAGCAAGCGTCAGCATTCCGGCCGCATAGGCCCCTCGGCGAAGTGTTGCGGCCATAAACATCACCTTCAACGCAACGATGACTGGATGTTAAGCGCAAATCCGCAGTTTTGCGAGACCGCAAAATTCGCCCCGAAACGCGAAACGGCCCGGGATCAATCCGGGCCGTTGCACATGTTCCAGAATTACCGCCTGATCAGGCGTCAGCGCCCGCCAACCACGGCTGACCAGCCTTGTGCTGCGCTTCGAACGTGTCGATGGAGGCTTCTTTTTCCATCGTCAGGCCAATGTCATCCAAGCCGTTCAACAGGCAATGCTTACGGAAAGCGTCGATCTCAAACGCAATCTCACCGCCATCGGGACCTTTGATTGTCTGGTTCTCTAGATCGATCGACAAGGTGGCGTTGGCGCCACGCTCAGCGTCTTCCATCAGCTTATCAACGTCTTCCTGCGGAAGCGCGATCGGCAGAATACCGTTCTTGAAGCAGTTGTTATAGAAGATGTCCGCAAAGCTTGGTGCGATTACGCAGCGGATGCCAAAATCCAACAGCGCCCAAGGCGCATGCTCACGTGACGAACCGCAGCCAAAATTTTCGCCAGCGACGATAATCTGGCTTTCGCGATAGGCAGGTTTGTTTAGGACGAAATCCTCTTTTTCCGAACCATCATCGTTGAAACGCATTTCATCAAACACGTTCGCACCAAGGCCCGATCGTTTGATCGTTTTCAGGAACTGTTTCGGAATGATCATATCGGTATCGATATTGATCAGCGGCATCGGCGCGGCGACGCCTGTCAAAGTGTCAAACTTGTCCATCTGAGCCTCCTGAAGGTTTGCGCCGGATAAACCACATGGGCGCGGCAGGGGCAAGGTGGCTTGACTGGACTCTGACGTCTGGTCTGTCAAAGTCACCAATTGAGGAGAAGATCCCGAATGAACCGCGCCTTGTGCATTGCCGGATTGCTAATCGCCGCCCCTGTCGCGGCGGATGAAAGCACGTTCCCAAACAAGCCCGGGAAAAAGCCTGAAGCACGCATTGTCATCGGCGTTCAAAGCGGGGCGACGACAGCGCCACCCCCCGATATTGTCGTCGGCGCCGGATCTGGCGCTGCAAAGACCGGCACGGGCGACTTTGGTCTTATCGCCCCCACGCCCTTGCGACCCTCTACGCCAAAACGCTCTGTCGGTTATGATCCGGCGGCGCGGTTTGCAAATAAACGCCCTACATCGTGACATTGCGGGCCTCGATACCTCATGTATTCGCCTGACTTTGCAGACCGAACTGAACGTTCCGCGCATAAGGCGCATCCAAGACAGGCAGGAAAGAACTTTTCCCAATACAATTTTTACGGTACCAAGTCCTTGTGTGCTGAGTGAATTTTAGAGGGTAAGGGTAGGATGAATATTATCAAAAGCAGCCTGACTGCTGCTATCATGTGATTGGCGCAATCACATTCGCAAGTATCGCAAGCGCAGCGCCAATCACATGGAGCCTGTCGGCCGCCTATGATGACGGCGTAACCGCCAGCGGTTACTACGATTTTGACGCAGACACGGGCGCGTTCACAAACATCTCGATCACAACCAGCCTCGCGGAAACACTAAGCTTCGATAATCAGATATCGCCAAGCGACCCCGGCTTTCTTCTCTTCACCGCGGATGAATTCGGGGCCAATGGAACGCCCGTGTATTCGTTCGATCTGGCGGAAAGCATGACCAGCGCAGGCGGTACTATCGATATTCTTGAATCCGTTCTGACCAGTGGAACAGGATTTTCCTTTGGCGGGTTGTGCGCTGGGGACCCTGAATGTCTGGGTTCAACTGCTGACCGTGGCGTCATCTCAGGGTCCGTATCTGCAGCTTCGGCTGCTGTGCCATTGCCTGCTGGCGGTGCGCTTCTTTTGACAGCGCTGGCGGCATTTGGCGCCTTTCGTCGCTTTGGCAAAGACGCCTGACGACACATCATCTTGACTTAGATTGCTGAATGCCGCCGTTGCGACAGGCGGCATTCTCATTTCCTGCAATCACCTCTAAGAACGACCCATGTCTTTATGGGAATTCTTCCGGTCAAACGCCCGATGGCTAAGCGCGGGCGCTATGATCAGTTTGTCGACCGGGTTTGGTCAGACGTTTTTTATCTCAATCTATGCGCCTTATTTTCGCGAAGATTTCGGGCTGAGCCACGGCGAATGGGGCGGTCTTTACATGATCGCCACCATCTGCTCAGCCATCGTTCTGACCCAGTCAGGCAGGCTTAGCGACTTTTTCCGCGCGCGCACACTGGCGGTGCTGGTCATTTTGGGCTTCGCCGCTGTCTGCGTTGGAATTTCGCTTGTGCAGTCGGTCGCGATGCTGGGCTTTCTGGTGTTTGGCCTCAGATTCTGCGGCCAGGGCATGCTCAGCCATATCTCGGTCGTCGCAATGGGCAAGTGGTTTCGCGCGGGGCGCGCGCGGGCGCTGGCGATCAGTCATCTTGGGTTCTCAGCCGCCGAGGCGATCTTCCCGGCAGGCGCCCTTCTTCTGATCCCGATCATTGGCTGGCGATACAGCTGGCTGGTCGCGGCGGCGTTGCTGTTGTTTGTCGCCGGACCAATCATTTTCTGGCTGTTGCAGGCCGAAAGATCCCCCCAGGCCAGCGCAGAAAGTCAGGGCGGCCCCGGACTGTTCAACCGCCATTGGACACGGCCAGAGATGATGCGCCACTGGCTGTTCTGGGCGATGCTGCCGGGGCTTGCCGCACCAAGCTGGGTCGGCACGACGGTCTTTTTCCAGATCGCCCCACTGACGGAAGAAAAAGGCTGGGGCATCCTCGACTATGCCGCAACGGCCTATCCTGCCTATTCCGTCGTCGCCATTGTCGCCAGCTTTGCCTTTGGCGTGCTGGCGGACCGAAAGGGCGTTGTGAATGTGCTGCCGCTGTATCTGCTGGGGTGGGCCTTTGCGACAATTCTGCTGGGCTTTGCAGACAGTCTATGGATGGGCGCACTTGCGCTGGGCGTTGCAGGAACCGGAACCGCCGCAGTGTCTATCATCGTTGGCGCAATCTTTGCTGAACTTTACGGCGCAAAGCATCTTGGCGGCATCAAGGCCCTGTTCGCCGCCGCCAGCGTGTTGTCTTCAGCGCTGGGACCGGGGTTGAGCGGCGTTTTGCTGGATGCGGGCATCGATTTCTCAACCCAATGCATCGGCATGGGCGCTGTGTTGTTCGCAATCAGCGGGATGTTCATCATCCTTCGCGCACAAATTCTGCAGATGCGGGCTGAAGGTGGCTAAGGCGTCAGTATTTCAAAGACCCAACGCGGTCATTGAGTTCTGTTGAACCCACCCTGTCTGGTTCTGTGGATCGCTAAGATAGGCATCCATCAACGCGGTCCATTCCATCCCGATATATAGACTGTCATGCGCCACTGGCGCCGATGCGGTCAGTCGCGCCGCCAACACTGGATCATTGGCGATACGCCTCATCGCAGCAGCCAGATCATCACTATCCCCTGCACGGAACATCAAACAGGTTTCTTCGGGCTGCAAGCGGCCCTCAAAAGCTGGATGATCTGAGATGATCAGGGGCGTGCAGGCGGCCAGCGCTTCGTAGATCGTGTTTGGCAGCCCTTCACCATAATTGTGGCGCGAAGGAACGATGACGCCATCTGCAGCTTCCATACGCTGGCGCACGTCATCATGGGGGAGACGGCCAAGAAGGGTGATGGCCTGCCCCAAGCCAAGCGCCTCAGCCCGCGCGCGCCAGATGTCCAGATCTCCTGGTCCGGCGAAAGCCATGGTTGCCGAACTTACACTGCCGTGCAGTTTGGCGATCGCATCCAAACAATCACCAACACCTTTGCTTTCTTCCAACCCACCCGCAAAAAAGGAGGTTGGCGCAAAAGGGTCCGCCGCAGCCGGGCGCGGGGCTTTGCGTATCGAAAGCCGCGACCAGTCCCACGGGATCACTTTATCAGCCGGAAGACCACCAACATCAACAAGCGAACGTGAGGCGTTCAGGCTGTGGTTCGACACGCATGAAAACACCGGCGCTGACATAAGCCGCCTGAACCGCCAGTTCTTTGCCCAGCCTTTCAGACCACCACCCCAGAAAATATCTGCAAAGTTGGGCAGGGTGGATGTTCCTGTGCGCGCCGCCCATTTCAAAGCCTCTAGATGCGGCGTGCGGCAGATCAGCATGGCTGGACGAATGTTACTGAGAAGTTCAACCGCACGACCGTTATACGCTTCGGCGTTGGTGATCCCGACTGATCTCAAATTGTCTTTGAGCAGTGCTTCTGACGTTTTGCCGATCGAAACGACTGAGACGTCAAACCGGTCGGCAAGATCTGGGATGTATTCAACTGAAGCTCACTGATCGCGATACGTCTCAGCCCCGCCGCTGGTCAGCCTTTGATGGTCGTTCGCGAAATCCCCGTATTGAAGAAACGCAAGCTTCACGTTGCATATCCCAAAGGGCCCAACGGTATGCCGCAGAAGGCTTCAAGCTGGCGATTGCTGTCGGTAAACAGACCGTCAAAACGCGCAGCGATGCGCGCCTTGATCGCCGACCTCATCCGCTGGTCCACGGCTTCAGGCGTCAATCTGTCCGCCAGACCGATGATCCGGGGGACGAGCCGAGCCCGCAACGGCCGGCTGGTTTGGCCAGTTTTAGGAGGCGCAAGGTAGTTCAACCATCGACGGACGTTGATCGCAAAAGGCCCTTCACTTTTGTTGTCCACGCTGGTGCTGGGCGCCTTGCTGAGGTCACGGCCAACAAACGCGCCGAGCCGCGCAAAGAACATCGCCGGGTCGGATTTCAGCAGTTCCTGAGGCAGAACCAGTACATTCTCTGCGCCAATCTGATCGGCATAAAAGTCGACCGCGCGATGATACATCAAATGCTCTGGCTGAAGGAGCGGCGTGAACGACATCGGTTCATGCCCTGTCCCGATAAAACGCTCAAACGGCTGGGCGCCGCCGCCTTTTACATATTCGCGCCATGACGCCATACAAAGCGACTGCTGTTCGCGGACCGTGATGATGATTTTCACCGGCACGCCCATCTCCGTGATCCGCTGGGCGATGGCGTGGCCATTGTAGACTTGTCTGATACAGTCGCGGATCAGCGTTTAGTCGGACCAGATTGGCGTCAGGCCGGCAGCGCGCTGAGGCGCTTCAAGGTCACGAAGTATTTGCGCAGTTGCAGCAGCGTCGAACTGATAACCATCATCAAGGACCAGTTTGTCGAACAGATGCGCCCGGCTTAGATTACCGCCGCCCAGCGCGAGGCCAAGCGCAGGGTTTGAAAAGATCTGATGTTGCAGAAACGTAGTCGCGGTCTTTGGGTAGCCTATGTGAAAGATCAGAGGGGCTGCCGCATCAGTCATACAGTCCCCCGATCATAGGCTACCCAGCGCCATGCGCATGGGCTTTTCGCTTAAACGTCCCGAACGTCCGCCAGTTTGCCTGTCAGCGCCGCTGCCGCAGCCATGCCAGGGCTCATCAGGTGGGTACGCCCACCTTTGCCCTGACGGCCTTCGAAGTTGCGGTTCGATGTTGACGCGCACCGCTCACCCGGCGCCAGTTTGTCGGCGTTCATCGCAAGGCACATGGAACAGCCCGGCTCACGCCAGTCAAAACCAGCAGCTTTGAGGATTTCAGCGACGCCTTCTTCTTCAGCCTGCGCCTTCACAAGACCGGAACCAGGAACGATCATTGCACGGATGCCGTCCTTGACATTTTTGCCTTCGACAACCGCAGCAACGGCGCGAAGGTCTTCGATCCGGCCATTGGTGCATGAGCCGATGAAGACAGTATCCACGTCTACATCAGACAGTTTCTGCCCGGGCGTCAGGCCCATATAATCGAGGCTGCGTTTCACAGCATCGACCTTACCGCCTTCAAAATCGTCGGGATTTGGCACAACTGACGTGATCGGCAGAACATCTTCCGGGCTGGTGCCCCACGTGACGAGCGGCGCGATGTCTTCGCCCTTGATGGTCAGAACCTTGTCGTAGTGCGCACCCTCGTCAGAGAAGAGCGTTTTCCACTGTGCTACAGCAGTCTCATACGCTGCACCCTTAGGCGCGTGCGGGCGGCCAGCGACGTAATCAAACGTCTTCTGATCCGGCGCGATCAGGCCAGCGCGCGCGCCACCTTCGATCGCCATATTACAGACCGTCATCCGGCCTTCCATCGATAGCTCTTCGATGGCCTGACCGCAATATTCGATGACGTAGCCGGTGCCACCAGCAGTGCCGGTGGCGCCAATCACAGCCATGGTGATGTCTTTGGCTGTCACGCCCGTTAGCAGAGATCCGGTGATCTCAACCTTCATGTTCTTTGATTTCTTCTGGATCAGCGTTTGCGTCGCCAGAACATGCTCAACCTCTGACGTCCCGATACCATGCGCCAGCGCGCCAAATGCGCCGTGGGTCGCGGTGTGGCTGTCGCCGCAGACGATGGTCATACCGGGCAGGGTCCAGCCGAGTTCTGGTCCGATGATGTGGACAATACCCTGACGGATGTCGTCGACGTCGTAATAGGTGATGCCGTTGTCTTCCGCATTCTTCTTCAGGGTTTCGACCTGAATTCGGCTTTCTTCGTCGTCGATGCCCAGCGCGCGATCAGATGTCGGCACGTTGTGATCAGGCACTGCAACGGTCATGCCGGGCTGACGAACCTTGCGGCCAGTCATGCGCAGACCTTCGAACGCCTGCGGGCTGGTAACTTCGTGGACCAGATGACGGTCGATGTAGAGAAGGCTGGTGCCATCATCGGCTTCATGGGCGACGTGGGCGTCCCAGATTTTGTCGTACAGCGTGCTTGGGGCTGACATGGCGATCTCCTTCGAAAACTGTTGAGCCGGTTTAGCGAAGGGCGCGGCGCGGGGCAAGACGTTGTAGGGCGCTCCCTATGCTTGACGAAACCGCCACATCATCATCGCCACTTCCCATCATGACTGTGCCCATCTGTAGCAGGCTCAACCCGCAACGCGTGATCATGCGCCGCTTTGGCCCCCTCATGCCGATGCCGGATCGCACCTCGCACCTTGCCGGCGCCCCATTTTCCCGCCGTCTTGAAAGGCCAGAAAATCAGCGACAAAAGCGCAAAGAACGCCATCCCCAGCAAAAACCCATCTGCCTGATCAATCAGGATCAGATTGACGAAATTGCGCAGATAACCCGCGATCCCTTCGCCAGTCAGCACCAATCCTGTCAGCCAGTCAGAGAGGTCATAGAAAACCGCATAAGACCCTTTTGGGTCTTTCACCCGCCACGCATAGGCGCCTAATGCGCCTGCGCCGATCACTGCCCGTCCCAGCATTGCAGCCTCCTGCTTTTGGCCGTCAGTCTATATCGGGCGCGGCTCAATCGAAAGAATCGAGCCGCACTCTGCGCAACTTTGCTAGTCTTCAACAGTAGGCGGCAACGCCTCAAACCAGTCCATCGCTAGCGTCGACCACCCTTTGGGGATGCGATGCCCACCGGGGTGCAGCGCCATCTCAAGCGCTGTGCCAGGGGCGCAGGATGTCCATTTCCGGCTTAGATATATCCCGTCTTTAGCGTAATCATCCGGGTCATCCTTCGCGCAGCCGTTGACGTTGCGCATGATCTCAAGCCCGTTGAACAGATTGCCCTGCGTTGCAAACCCATTGCCAACCGTGCGCCCTTCAATCGGAACAACCGGGTCAGACCAGCCATGGGTGTGGTGCATGCGGATCGGGCCAGCGCAGGTCTCTGGCAACGGCCTCCACAACAGGCCCGCGATTGGCGCATAGGCGGCAAAGCTGTCCGGCTGATTACACGCGACACGCCAAGTCATCATACCGCCGCCCGAAAACCCACCGATCAGCATCGCATCCCGACCTAGCCCAAACCGCGCAGCCGCGTCGGCGGCCACATCATTAAGAAATCCAACATCATCGCGTCGGTTCGGATTATCGAAGGAATTCCAGGCCCCGCCTTTGGAATTGGCTCGAAACGGCAGACCTTGCGGCGCGACTACGGCATAGCCCCGCGCAAGTATCGGCTTCAAAAGCCCCTTGTTCTTGATCACGCCTTCCCCGCGCCCTCCAAAGCCATGCAGGAAGATCAGCGTGCCCGTCACTTCTCCATCCGGCAACGCCACATGGTACTCGCCATTTTCGGGCAAAACGCAGGGCGCGCCCGGCCCACCGCAGGTCTGGGCGGCGACTGTCCCACAACTGAGGGCGATGATCATGGCGGCGAGGAATATGCGCATGGATTATCTCCGACTTGTCGCGCGCACACTCACCCCTAAGCGCCGAAATGATAAGTCACGAAAGCGATATCAGACGCTGCTTTGAACCGGCTCTTGCCTCTTTGTGAAGCCGCAAGACGGCGGCGAAGTCTTGCTACAGAAACACCACTGAGCAGGACTATAACATGAACAAATTGTGGTAGCCTCACTCCGATTCTATATAAATCAATAGCTTAACGTCACTTTCACATGTGAAAGAAATCCACCTTCGATCCAAGACATGTTTTTTCTCGACCATTTGTCGAAATCGCCCGGCCCCAAGGCTCTACTCAATAAGCGGCGGTTTTCGCCGTGATCATAAACGACTACCATCACGGCACAGGAGGCCACCCAAAGCAGTTTATGTTGCTCTTCGCAGAACCCGCTTCAGAAGCCGCAGTTCACGCACACCCTATCGAGGGACCAAAGTTGATGGGTGCCTGGCGCGACTACATCGGTTCCATGATGCAGGCAGGCGTCATGCTAAACGGCGACGGCCTACAGCCACCCGCAACCGCAACAACGGTTAAAGTCCGAGGCGGCGCGCGGAAGGTTCAGGATGGCCCCTATTGCGAGGCGAAAGAGTACCTCGGCGGTTACGTCACGCTTGAGGTTGATGATCTGGATGCGGCGATCAAATGGGCGGAACAATCACCAGCAGCCTTGTCCGGATCAGTTGAGATTCGCCCGGTGATGATGAACGCAACCGGATGAATGCTGGATGACGGAGGAAGGCGTCCATAAAGCGGCTGAGCTTGCCGCCCGTCAAAGTTATGGGCGCTTCCTCTCTCTCATCACTGCCCGCACCCGCGACGTGCCAGCGGCGGAGAATGCCCTGGCTGAGGCCTTTGCCCGCGCTTTAGAAGCATGGCCGAAATCTGGCATCCCCTACAGTCCGGAGGCGTGGCTGCTGACCACCGCCCGCCGCGTCGCCGGCCAAGACGCCCGCCGTTCGGCGACCCGCGCAAACGCCGCCGGGTCCATCGAAATACTCTATGATGAGATGGAGGCGCGAAGCATGTCAGAGTTCCCAGATGAGCGTCTAAAGCTTCTCTTCGCTTGCGCCCACCCCGCCATCGACCCCGCCGCCCGCACGCCCCTGATGCTGCAATGCGTGCTGGGCCTGACCGCCGACGCCATCGGCCGCGCTTTCCTTACACCCGGCCCGACGATGGGCCAGCGACTGGTCCGCGCCAAGACCCGCTTACGCGATGCCGGCATCCCCTTTCGCACGCCTGACCCCAGCAACATGCCTGATCGGCTTGAAGACGTACTGGCGGCGATCTATGCGGCCTTCGGGACGGGCTGGGACATGATCGACGGTGTTGAGACAGGGGCTGGGTTGACCCAGGAAGCGCTCTACCTTGGCCGTTTGGTGATGAACATGCTGCCAGATCAGCCAGAGCCGCGCGGCCTGAAGGCTCTCATGCTATATTGTGAGGCCCGTCGCGGCGCCCAGCGCAGCAGCACATGCGCCTATGTCGCCCTTGGTGATCAAGATCGAAACCTCTGGTCAGCTAAGCTTGTGATTGAGGCCGAAACCCACCTAAGTCGCGCCACCTCTGCAGGTCTGTTCGGTCGATTCCAGACAGAGGCTGCGATCCAGTCCGTCCATATGCAAACCGCCCAAGGCGAACCGCCGAACGCCCCCGCGCTTGTCGCGCTTTACGATCTGCTGGTTGAAAGACGCCCAAGCATCGGCGCCCTTGTCGGACGGGCGCTGGCGCACGCCTCTCATCATGGTTCTTCGGTCGGGCTTCGGCTTTTGGGGGAAATCCCGGCAGAGCATGTCGCCACTTACCAACCCTTCTGGGCGGCCAAACTGCATTTATTGCAGCAAGTGGGTGACGTTGATGTCAACGAATGCTTGAAAACGGCGCTGGCGCTAATTACAGCTGTAGCAGCGCGGATCTATCTTTCCACCAAGTACGGCACATCTTCGTGAAAGGCTGGCGCACGGCTTGGCAGTGAATATCTCTTAAGGAAGACGCGCGAATGATCGCGCGCCACAAACCCTTAAGAGGTCCCCATGCGCATTTTCTTCGCTTTCATTCTCCTCACCTTTACCGCCAGTATCGCCGCCGCGCAGGACCTGAAACCTGACGCCGATCAGAACGGATATTACTATCCCCCGGTCACCAGCAGCGAAGCGTTTAAGTGAGAATTGATCCGAGCGGATGATCCAGCAGATCGGGCCCTACGCCAACTTTTCCTAGCTCAGCTCAGGAAAGGCCATGCAGAGGTCGAAGGCCAGCGCCGGGTCGAGATTTTCGCCAAGGGAAAAGCGGCGACAAACCTGATCATCGTTGCGCTGGATGATGAGGTGTTCCGCACCCTTTTCCGCGCCAGGGCTGTCCTGGCCGGTCTGACAACTGACGCCCGCTCGATGGAAGTCTTCAGCAACAGCACCGTAGCCGATCGCGCGACCTGGTTCGACCTGCTGAAAGCGCTGGGCTTTGAAGATATCGTAATCTCAGACGGCGCCACGTGGTCGCATCTGGTCGTCTTGCGCTGACGCCGCTGCAGGCTTGTCGTCGCCCTGTCTTCACTGGATGGTGGCGACGACACTAGCAGATTGCGAGACAGCCCATGCCCACCGTTCTAGTCCAAGGCCGCATCGCGGCGCCGCACGCCCCTCGCTTGAAACGCTTTGCGCCAGATGGGTGGGATGTAACCGTCTGGGACCCGTCATCGGACCCCGTCGAGGCGTTTGAGCCTTTGGCGCTGGAGGCGGACGTGATCGTCGGCGGCGGTGTCCCTATCCCCTGGCCAGAGGTTCCTAACCTGAAAATGTTCCAGATCCCCTGGACCGGCTTCGATTTCACAGCCCCTGCCCAAATGCCAACAGGTGTCCCTGTTGCAAACACCTACGAGCATGAAACGACGATTGCAGAGTTCATCATGGCTGGCATCCTTGAGATGCGGGTCGGCCTTCGCCAGCTCGATTGCGATTTTCGTGCTGGCGGGTGGGAGGGGCTGGCCCCCGGCGTCTCACCCATCCACCGCGAAGTGCGCGGCGCGACGCTGGGGATCATCGGTTATGGTCATATCGGGTACGAAACAGCGATCCGCGCCAACGCATTTGGCATGCGCTGCATCGGCGTGCGGCGCAGCCAGCAACCCTGCCCGGCTGAATTGGCTTGGCTGGGTCAGAATGATCGGATGGATGAGCTGTTGGCGCAAAGCGATTTCGTGCTGGTCGCCTGCGATATGAATGATGAAACCATCGGTATGATCAACGCCGAGGCGCTGGCCAAAATGAAACCCGACGCCGTGATCATTAACGTGGCACGAGGCAAGATCATCGACGAGGACGCCCTATTTGACGCCCTCACCGACCGCCGGATTGGCGGCGCCGTTCTGGATGTCTGGTACAATTATCAAATGCCTGACGCCCCGCCGGTCTGGCCGTCAAACCGCCCGTTTCAGGACCTCGACAACGTGATCCTGTCCGCCCATCGCAGCGCCTCAACTGAGGAAATGCACGAACGGCGCTGGAAGTTTGTCGCCGACAATTGCGCCCGGATAGGCAGGGGAGAGGTGCCTGAGAATATTGTCTTTACCGGTACTGGCGCAGCCAGCGGAGATGTTGGCGGCGCTGGTGGAATTGGGTGATTGTCCTGTGGGCTGGGATAGTGAATTCCGGGATAAAAGGTTTCGGTCGCCGTCCCACTGCTTAGATTGATCGGAACGAGCAGACCCTTCAACTGTGGAAAGTGGACACCTTATGAGCAAGACAATTCTGATCACCGGCGCAACTGATGGCATCGGGCTTGAAGCCGCAAAGCTGCTGGCGGCGGAAGGGCATCAGGTGCTGCTGCATGGTCGTAGCGCAGCAAAGCTTGAAGCGGCGAAAGCGCAGCTGGCGGGCGGGTCAGAAACCTATCTGGCTGACCTCTCTGACCTGACCGCTGTCGACAAGCTGGCCAATGAAATCGCCGAAAAGCACGACCATCTGGATGTGCTGATCAACAATGCAGGCGTCTTGAAGGCCCCTCAGACGATAACCACTGACGGACATGACATCCGGTTCATGGTCAACACCCATGCTCCCTACCTGCTGGCCAAGCGGCTGCTGCCGCTAATGGATGGCGCAGGGCGGATCGTGAACCTATCCTCCGCCGCGCAAGCGCCAGTCAATCTGGACGCGTTGGCGGGCAAGGCGCGGCTGGCGGATATGGAGGCGTATTCGCAAAGCAAGCTTGCCATCACGATGTGGTCGCGGATCATGGCTGAAGATCTGGCGGAAGGGCCGTTGGTCGTGTCTGTGAACCCCGGATCGCTGCTCGCGACCAACATGGTGAAAGACGGGTTTGGCATTGCCGGGAATGACATCGAGATCGGCAGCGGCATCCTGCACCGCGCCGCATTGTCAGATGAGTTTGAGGGAAAATTGGGCGCGTATTTTGACAATGACTCCGGGGATTTCGGGCCGCGACATCCTGATGCGATGGACGATATGAAGGCAAAGGCGGTTGTTGCGGGGATTGAGGCTGTGCTGGCGGATGCTGGGTTTTAAGCTTCTAATTAGACGGTAAAAGCTGCCCTGATCGATCACTTTGGCGTAAACCTGATCTTTAACTCTCACTCACTTTCGCTATCGTCTGCTACATGAGCGACGATAACAATCATGATGCTTACAAACCCGCCAAGATCGCACTTTTGGTGGAAATTGTCGGTGTCGGGAAAGCCCATTTGCCAGTTATGCAGATGTTTGTTCTCGCCATTCTCGCCGGCGCTTTTATTGGTTTTGGCGCTGCTGCCTATACCACCGTAATGACCGGGGCAGATGCTTCCTTTGGTCCGTCAAGACTGCTTGGGGGTCTGGTCTTTTCGCTTGGCCTCATTCTAGTCATCGTCGGCGGCGCAGAGTTGTTTACCGGAAATGCCCTAATGATCATGGCCGCAGTTGAACGCAAGATCACCTTGCGCCGAATGCTGCGAAGTTGGGGGATCGTCTACATGGGAAACTTTGTAGGCGCTGCCGGACTTGCCGTGGTCTTTGGTTTTTCCGGCTTGCTGGAAGGCGCTATGGGAGCGACGGCTACAGCAATTCCTGAGATCAAAGCATCTTTGCTTCCTATGGAAGCTTTCATTCGAGGTGCCCTGTGCAACATGTTGGTTTGCCTCGCAATCTGGCTGACCTTTGCCGCCCGTTCAGCCGCCGGTAAAATTTTGGGGATCCTTTGGCCGATAAGCGCTTTCGTTCTGCTCGGCCTCGAACACTCCGTGGCGAATATGTAGTTCTTTCCTCAGGGATGGATGGTCGGGTCAAACGTGACGATAAGCGATGCTTTGAGCAATTTAGTTTGGGTTTCCTTGGGAAACATAGCAGGGGGCGCTGGTGGCGTCGCATTGGCCTATCGCTTTGCTTTTCTCAGCGCCCGCTCTCTAGAAGACTAGCTCTGCGTAAACACTGGCAGGCTCAAACCCCAACGAACCAAACAACGCCTCCGACGGCTTGTTGAACGCCCAGTAGCCCACCGTAATTCGATCTGCGCGTTGCTCCCTCAGCACCGCAATCGCGTGTTGGGCCAAAGCCCTCCCCACGCCATTACGGCGGGCCGCCGGATCAACCGAGATGTGGTGGATATGGCCCTCAGAATGCGGTTTGCGCAGCGCGGTCTCAGATTTCTCTATCAGCTCAGTTGCGACATAACCCTGCACATCGATTTCGGGCTCCGCCACCCACAAGCGCCATGCCGGTTCTATCCGCGCCTTGTTGAGGATCGTCAGCAGCCCCTCAGGCTCCGCAGGCCGGCGATACACATCAGGACGGTGATCTGCGTGCAGGCGCTGCACCACATCGTTCAACGCGCAGATGCGCGGCATGTCAGCCTCGACGGCTTCTCTGATCAGCATTTCATACCTCCAAAACGAAAAAGGGCGGACCCTGCGGACCGCCCTAAACTTCCAAACTATCCTGCGAGGTTTACTCAGCAGCGCCCATTGTTTTGGAACGATAGTTGGTTTTCTCAGCGATACGAGCCGACTTACCACGACGTTCGCGAAGGTAATACAGCTTGGCGCGACGAACGCGGCCACGACGAACGACGGTGATGGCGTCGATCTGGGGTGAGTGCAGCGGGAACACACGTTCGACGCCTTCACCGAAAGAGATTTTGCGGACAGTAAACTGCGCGCCGAGGGTGCCGCCGCCTTTACGGGCGATGCAGACGCCTTCGTAGTTCTGGACACGGGTACGTGTGCCCTCAGTCACCTTCACACCGACACGGATGGTGTCGCCGGCGGCGAAATCTGGGATGTCTTTTCCAAGCTCGGCGATGTGCTCGGCTTCGATCTGTTCAAGCAGGTTCATGTGCTCAGTCCTTTGTCTCGCCTTTAGCGGCGATGGTGTGCGCGTCCGAGTGCTCTTGGTCTTCTACCGGGTCCGCAGCGCCAGCTTTCGCCAGATGCGCCCGCCAGAGGTCGGGACGACGTTCCTTTGTCAGCCTTTCGCTTTGGTCGGCTCGCCATTTGGCGATCCGCGCATGATGACCTGACAGAAGTGTTTCAGGTATCGCGCGCCCCTCCCAAAGCTGGGGCTTGGTATATTGGGGGGCTTCAAGAAGACCCTCCGAAAAGCTTTCCTCAGCAATGCTTTCAGCATTGCCAAGGACGCGGGGTATAAGACGGACCGTGGCGTCAATCAACGCCATTGCAGCGATTTCGCCGCCTGTCATGACAAAATCGCCCAGTGAAACCTCAATAACACGCCTGGATTCCAGCACACGCTCATCAACACCCTCAAAACGACCGCAGAGCATGGTGATGCCCTGGGCATTTGCGAATCGCTTCGCCATTCCCTGATCGAACGGTTTTCCGCGGGGGGAAAGGTAGATCAGAGGCCATTCGTTGCGGTCGTCTGGGGCCGCTTTCATCACATCGTCAATGGCCGCGGCGACGACATTGGGCTTCATCACCATGCCAGGCCCGCCGCCTGCCGGCGTATCGTCGACGGACTTGTGCTTGTCGTTGGCATAGCGGCGAATATCGACCGGTTGGAGGTTCCAGAGGCCCTTTTTCAGACCCTGCCCCAGAAGGCTTTCACCCAAAGGGCCGGGGAACATGCCTGGAAACAATGTGAGGACACGGGCTGTCCAAACTCCAGCAACTTCGTCGGCCTGCCCCAGCGGGCGCGGCACAAGTGTCGGGCGCACGGCGACACGACCATGGCTGCGGGTTGGCTTTTCGCGGGTCACGCCTTGTTAGCCGCTATGATGAGGTCTCGAATGCGGGTTGCGTGGGCGGCCATATCCGCAGCGCTGATGTCGCCGATCAGCAAGTATTCGATCCCGTCAACTGCCCAGTCAGCGGAAGCCATGTTCAGACGCTCACCCATAGCGAGTTGTTCTTTGCCGCCAGTGCGGATGAGGCAGAGAGCTACGGGAGCGCCGGATGAATGGGCAAATACGATCTGCGCCAAAGGTGCGCCTTCAAAGCCCAGAACCTGCGCGCGGCGAAGTTCCAATCCATCATGCGCTGCAAGTTCCGCAACAGGCACGTTCGCACCAATCTGAGCAGCGGCGCGACCAACTTGCGCCTCAGCTTCACCCGGCGCGAGGTTAATCGCATTGATTGTTTCGGGCGTGTAAAGGGCTTGATAATGCGCCACCTCTACCCGCCAATCAGGCGCCGCATCCGCGTTGAACCATGATGAACCGATGCCAATGAAAACGCCCACAGCACAGGCGGCGGCGAGCATCGCCCACGGGCGTGATTGCCGGGTCGGTGGTGCGCTGAAAGCTGGCGCAAGTTCAGCCATTCGCGCTTCTGACGGCAGCGATTCCATCACGGCCTTCACTGACGCGGCAAGGTCATCCAGCCCCATGATCCGACGCTCTAGATCAGCATCGGACAGCATGGCGGTCTCAATCTCTTTTGTTTTCGCCTGATCAAGCGCGCCGTCCAGAAACTGGCGCAGGGTATCGTCGGAATACGTCATCACGTGCGCCCCTTCTCTGCTAGCGGGCCAACTTCGGAATTCAGCGGCGCCAGGGTGGCGCGCGCGGCTGACAGACGGCTCATCACCGTCCCGATTGGAACGTCAAGGATTCGCGCCGCCTCACTTTACTTGAAACCCTGCACATAGACCAACTCAACTGTACTGCGCTGCGCCTCTGGCAAAGCCATTACCTTTGAAAACACCTCAGCGGCGAAAACATTCGTTTCCACACTCGGACTTACATCTTCGACGGCCAAAGCCTCAGCGCTATCCAGCGCGCCGGTGCGGCGGATCTGGGCGCGGCGAAGCTCATTCAGCCAGATAGAGCGGCAAATGGTCATTAACCAGCCCTGCAGGCGATCACTGCCATCAAACTGGTGCGCACGCTCCATCGCGCGCAACATGGTGGCCTGCGCCAGATCGTCAGCAGTTTGAGTATTTCCTGACAGGGACAAGCCAAACCGCAAGACTGCTCGCAAATGCGCAGACGCTTTGTTCCTGATCTCGACCGTAGAAAATTCTCTCGCCATCACCGAATAAAACCTGTCAGTTGTTTGTTAACCTTGCATGAACCGCCGTTGAGCCGGTTCAATACCACCGGATTGGGGAGGAAAGAACCAATGACACGAATATTTGCACTCTGCTCCAGTGCGCTGGCTATCATCTTTGCGGGCATGGCGAACGCTGAAACGTGGACGTTGGATGGCGAAGCCTCGTATCTGGCTTTTGGGTCCATCAAGAAAGACAAAATTGGCGAGGTGAACAGCTTTAGCGGTCTGAAGGGGACTGTTGATGCTGATGGCAAAGCCGACGTCACAATTGATCTGACAACGCTGGAAACCAATATCGACATCCGCAATGAGCGGATGTTGGAACATGTCTTCAAAGGTGCGGGTGAAGCGCAGCTGACAGCTCAGCTGGACATGGATGAAGTGAAAGGTCTGGCCGTTGGTGAGATGGCGATAGTCGATGTTGAAGGCGCATTGTCGCTGCTGGGCGTCTCGACCGAGCTGGATCTTGAGATGGTTGTCGTGCGGCTGGCTGAGAACAAGGTGATGGCGCTGTCGAACGACATGGTGTTTGTCGGCACAGAAGAACTGGGCGTCACAGCTGGCATCGATAAACTGATGGAGCTGGCCAAACTGCCCGGCATAACGCGGACGTCTCCTGTAACGTTGCGGCTGGTGTTTACGTCAGACATGAAGAAAGTGGAGGCTGCGCCAGCAGCCGCCGTGACCACCGCCGCTTTGGCTGGTGATGTTAAGGCGGGCAAGAAAGTCTTCAAAAAGTGCAAAGCCTGCCACAAGATGAAAGCAGGCAAAAATGGCGTAGGCCCGCATTTAGTTGGCGTGATTGGGCGTGAAGCTGGCGCTGTCGAGGGGTTCAAGTATTCCAAGGCGATGGCGGGATCAGGTCTGGTTTGGGATGCAGAAACATTGACGGGTTTTCTGACCAAGCCGAAGAAGTATCTGAAGGGCACCAAAATGACGTTCAACGGGCTGAAGAAACCTGCGGATGTCGAGAACGTGCTGGCTTACATTGCTTCGGTTGAGTGAGGTCTATTCCTCTGGCTCAGCCGCATCTTCGGGCGGGTCGATGACGACCCGTCCTGCAGTCAGATCAACCGTCGGAACGTTTTCCTGAGTGAAGGGCACCAGCAACAGCTTGCCCTTTTTCAGCAACTTCACCTCGATAAAGTCACCGCCGCCATAGTCGGCTACAGTCGTGACCTCGCCCAGCTTTTCACCGCCGGTATCGTAGACATCAATGCCAATCAGGTCGAAATGATAGAACTCATCGTCCGGCAGATCAGGCATCCGATGGCGAGGCGCAAAAAGGCGTAGGCCGCGCAGTTTTTCAGCCTGTTCCCGCGTTGAGATCCCGCCCAACATCGCGGCGAACCCGCCTTTAACAGGGCGGAGGATCTTGACGGTGAATGTCTTCTTGCCCGTCTCATCGGTCAGTGGCGCATAGTCTGCGATAGCCTCAGGATCAGCGCAAAAGCTTTTCAGCCGGGTCTCGCCCTTTACGCCGAAAGCGCCAGCAATAGCGCCTACGCACAGCATTTCGTTCGGATCTGGTGTCGACATGGCTTACCTAACCTCAACTTCCAAAGCATCAGATCGCTGTTCCCATCCGGCCCGTTGCAGTTCCGGGTCGGTGTGAGTTTCTTCCGGCCAGCCGACGCACAGATATGCGACCAGAGCCCATCCGTCGGGTGCATCCAAGTCACGTTTCGCTTGCTCAGCATCCAAAATCGACACCCAGCCAACGCCCAGTCCTTGCGCCCGCGCGAACAGCCACAGGTTCATGATTGCTGTGACGACGGAATAACGCCGCATCTCAGTCATCGTGCGTACGCCAAGCCCGCCGCCCTTGGACGTGTCTTCATCGCAGAAAACCGCCAGTTGCACCGGCGCCTCACGCATGCCGCTTAGTTTCAGGCCTGCATAAGTTTCCGCCCGCTCACCATCGTAATCGGCAAGCGCGTCAGCATTTTCGGCCTGAAAATTCGCCAGCATCGCATCGCGGGCAGTCTCAGATTGCACTGAGATCACCCGCCATGGTTCGGACAGGCCGACTGAAGGCGCCAGCCGCATCGCCTCAAGACAGTCACGCAGCAATGCGTCGTCGACCGGATCGCTGCGAAAGCGGCGCACATCACGTCGCCATCGCATCAGGTCGAGCAGTTCTGTCTGAAACTCTGAAGAAAACGCCATCATGGCTTTGCTGCGCTCGACGCAAGTACGTCAAGGCGCAATTAGTCCGATCAGCTGGCGGCTTCTTCGGTTGCTTCTTCAGCTGGCGCTGCTTCAGCTTCGGCTGCAGCTGCTTCGCCAGCAGATGCTGCTTCTTCAGCAGCTGCTTTGGCGGCTTCAGCTTTTTCTTTCTTCTCTTCAACACGCTCCAGCGCTTTTTTGCCGGGCTGGGCTTTTTCCATGTTGGCGCGCTTAGGCGATTCCATTTTGCCAGCAGCTTCGAGGAAGCGAGATACGCGGTCGGTTGGCTTGGCGCCCAGCGCGATCAGTTCCATGACGCGGTCGATGTTCATGATGACGCGGTTTTTGTCGTCTTTGGCCAGCAGTGGATTGTAGGTGCCCAGTTTCTCAAGGAAACGGCCGTCGCGTGGCATGCGGGTGTCTGCAGCGACGATCCGGTAGAAAGGGCGTTTTTTTGAGCCGCCACGGGCGAGACGAATTTTAACAGACATTGGTGTTCTCCTTGGGTTTTCGGTTTGGGGCGCTTGGCCCTATTTCTGGTATTCTTCGTGATGCCTGATGACTTCTGAGATGATGAAGTTCAGGAATTTCTTCGCGAATTCGGGGTCAAGATTGGCGTCTTCGGCCAATCGTTGCAGTCGTTTGATCTGGTTCGCCTCACGCTTTGGGTCGCTGGGCGGCAGGTCATTCTCAGCCTTCAGCTTGCCAACGGTCTGGGTCGCCTTGAACCGCTCGGCCAGCGTGTAGATCAGGATGGCGTCGAGGTTGTCGATATGGCCGCGCTGCTCGATCAGCAGATCAGCGGCGCGGGTTGCGGCGTCGGTCATTGTTTAGCCTCCGGTGCAGGGTGGCGGTAGACGAAACAGGGATCGTCGTCTGGCGTCGCGGCGCTTTCGTCCAGAACTGCGCCCAGACGTTCGGCCAGCGCGATAGATCGGGCGTTGTCGAGGTGGATGTAGCTGACGGCCGTGGACCATCCGAGGTTTTGGTAAGCGGCGGCGCGCATGGTTTCAGCCGCCTCGCGGACATAACCCTTGCCTTCGTTGGCGGCGTCCCAGATGTGCCAGCCAAACTCATGCTCTGGCCAACCTTCGGGAAAGAACGGCCCGACCCAGCCCATGCACGCGTCATCGTCTTTCCGCGTGATGGCATAGAGGCCATAGCCCCGGATTGGCCAATGCCCGAGGATGTGGGCAAAACCGCGAAACGCAGTGCTGGCTTTGGCGTCCTTGCGCACATAGATCGAACGATCCGTCGCAACGAACGCAGTAAACGCATCCAGATCAGCAGGTTTAGGACGGCGGAGCGTCAGGCGCTCAGTCTCCAGCCGATCCGGCATCCGCTGTGCGGGTTGGCCAGGATAAGGCAGCGCGAAGACATCGCGGGTAACGCCATCTGGGAAAGTTTCGCGACGGATGACATTGCCGCCGAGACGCGCAGCCAGCGCGCGGGCCGGGGCGTTTTCGTCGCGCATGTAGGTCATGACGGGGTCAAATCCGGCTTCGTCATAACCCCACGCAATGACTGCTTTCGATGCTTCTGAGGCATAGCCTTTGCCTTGGGCATCCGGAAACAGAAACCATGTCAGTTCGTGATGCGGAAACCCGTCCGGCAGGCCCAGACCAGCGCCGCCGATCACGTCGCCTTTTGCGTTTTCCAGCAGCCACATGCCGTGGCCATGGCGCTCCCAGCTTTCGATAAAGCCTTCCAGAACTGCCTTGGCGCCTGCAGCATCGCGCTTGGCGTAACCGCCAACCTCAACCTCAGTGGCCTCATAGAACGCGATCATCGCGTCGAGGTCCGCCATGTTGGGCGCGCGCAGCGTCAGGCGCGGGGTATAAAGGGTTGGGATCACTTAAGTGCCTCGGGCGTCGGATGGCGCCAGATTTCCACGTCGCCAAAAGTGACATGCGAGAACATCTTTTCAAACGCAGCGCCAAGGCGCGTCGCAACGGCTTTTGAGCCATCATTGCCCGGCGCGATCATGCTGATAACAGTTGTGCGGCCCAGCGCATTGTAAGCATGGGCGCGGGCCGCAGCGCCCGCCTCGGTGGCGTAGCCTTTGCCGGTGGCGCCTGCCATCAGGTCCCAGCCAAGCTCCATCTCCAGAAATCCGTCAGGCTCCCACAAACCGCAATTGCCGATGAATTTGCCTGTCGCTTTTTCCTCGAGGGCCCAGCGACCAAAACCGCGCAGCGCCCAATGGCCGGTCTCCGTCGCCAAGCCGCGCCAGGTCTGCTCGGCCGTCATTGGGCCGCCGACGAATTTCGCGCGATCCGAGGCGAAGAATTCACACATCACCGGCCAGTCATCGAGATGTGGCGCGCGGAGGCGGAGGCGATCCGTCTCAAGCTCTGGTATCTGGAATACGACGGTCATTTGCCTGCCTCAGGCGGCAGGTGGCGCCAGACACGCATCGTGCCGTAGTCAGGGTGCGCGAAATCAGCGTCGCGGGTTGCGCCCATGCGCTGCGCCAGCACTTCAGACCGGGTGTTGCCCTCCATCGTGCAACTGATCAGCGTTTTGAGGCCGAGCACGTCGTAACCGTATTTCCTGGCGGCCAGCGCACATTCGTATGCGACGCCCTTGCCTTCGGCTTTTTCAAATACCGTCCACGCAATTTCAGTTTCCGACCAATCAGATGGATACATTAGGCCAACAACGCCAAGGGGTTCGTTGGTGTCCTTGTCCGCAACCATCCAACGGCCAAATCCACGCAGGCCCCAGTGGCCGATAAGGGCCGCCAAACGCTGGAATGATTGTGCTTCGGTGAATGGCCCACCAACACCGGCTGAGCGGTAGGACGCACCAAATACAGTGTAAGCGTCCAGATCTGACATCTGTGGGGCTCGCAGGCAGAAGTTTTCGGTTTCAACCGTTGGAATTTCGAATGTGGTCATGCCTGCGCCTCCGGATGCCGATAGACGAGGTAGTCGGGCCACGGCGCAATGGTTGCCTTGTCATGGAAGGCGCCCATTCGTTCAGCCAGACTGATGGATGGCGCATTGTCAGTCTTGATGAAGCTAACGACACCCGTTTTCCCGAGGCGCGCACGCTCACGCACAAGCACGGCTTTCGCCGCTTCGGTGGCGTAGCCTTTGCCGCCAGCAGCCGCCATGAAAGACCAGCCAAGTTCAGGCTCATCCCAGCCGGCGGGCTGATCCAGGCCAGTGCGGCCCAGATATTCGCCATCCGGCGTCTCTACCGACCAGTGCCCATACCCGTTCATCGCCCAGTGGCCAATCAGGCCGGCAATACGATACCAGGCTTCTTCCTCAGACAACGGTCCGCCGACGTATTGTGAATGCTCCGTCGCGAAGAAGTCCAGCCAATATGGGAAATCCTCTGGCGCGATAGGGCGCAAGCGCAGACGTTCCGTCGATATGCGGAGGTCAGTCGTCACTTTTTCTTGCCGAACCCTGAAAGACCGCCGGGCAGCGCGCCACCACCAAGGCCCGGAAGGCCGGGCATGCCGCCACCGGGCGCCGCTGGCACGTCCGCCGGGCCACCCATCATGCCGGGGTTCATACCGCCTTTGCCAAACATCTGGGAAAGGCCGCCGCGCATCAGGCCTTTTTTTCCCATCTTGCCCATTTTCTTCATCATGTCGGACATCTGGCGATGCATTTTGATCAGCTTGTTCAGCTCCTGCACCTCCATGCCTGCGCCTTTGGCGATGCGCTTTTTGCGGCTCGCCTGCAGGATCTGCGGGTTGCGGCGTTCTTTCTTAGTCATGGATTGGATCAGGGCGATCTGGCGGCGGATGACGCTGTCGTCAAAATTCGCCTCCTCCATCTGCTTTGAGATTTTGCCCATGCCCGGCAACATCCCCATCAGGCCCTGCATGCCGCCCATTTTCTGCATTTGCTCAAGCTGGCTTTGAAGGTCGTTCATGTTGAACTGACCCTTCTGGAACCGCTTCATCATCTTCTCGGCCTGTTCGGCCTCAATGGTTTCCTGCGCCTTCTCAACAAGCGAGACGATATCGCCCATGCCCAGGATGCGGCCCGCGATCCGCGATGGGTGGAATTCTTCCAGCGCGTCCATCTTTTCGCCAGTCGCGACGAACTTGATCGGGCGGCCCGTAACTGCGCGCATGGAAAGCGCTGCGCCACCACGGCCGTCACCGTCCATACGGGTCAGAACAACGCCTGAGACGCCGATGCGGTTGTCGAAGTTTTCCGCCGTGTTCACAGCGTCCTGACCGGTCAGGCCATCGACAACCAACAGGATTTCATGCGGCTGGGCGACGTCGCGGACGGCTTCGACCTGCGCCATCAATTCTTCGTCAATCGACAAGCGGCCTGCAGTATCGAGCATGTAGACGTCATAGCCGCCCAGCGTCGCCTGCTGTTTTGCGCGCTTGGCGATTGCGACCGGGTCCTGGCCTTTGACAATTGGAAGCGTGGCGACGCCGGTCTGCATGCCGAGAATCGCCAGCTGCTCCATTGCGGCGGGGCGGTTGACGTCGAGCGAGGCCATGAGGACTCGCTTATTCTCACGTTCTGTCAGACGTTTTGCGATCTTGGCGGTGGTCGTCGTTTTACCTGAGCCCTGCAGACCAACCATCAGGATCGGCGCGGGCGGGCTGTCGACCTTCAGATTACCGGCATTTTCATCATCACCCGCCAGCATTGCAGTCAGTTCATCATTGACGATCTTTACGACTTGCTGGCCCGGCGTGACGGATTTGGTGACGGCCTGACCGGTTGCTTTTTCCTGCACCGCTTTGACAAAATCGCGGGCGACGGGAAGGGAAACGTCAGCCTCTAAGAGTGCTACGCGGACTTCGCGCAGGGCCGTGGAGACGTCACCTTCGGACAGTGCGCCCTGTTTGGTGAGCTTATCGAAGACGCCTGACAGGCGTTCTGATAGTCCTTCAAACATATCTCGTCTCCTTTGCGTTTCCGCCGCGATCCAGCGCCCCGAAAGGCGATCCCCAAAACAGTGACGCCCCGGCGGGCGCAACGCGCTGACCGGGGGCGATCCCCATCACGATGGGGACCGGAAGCTTCCGTGCTTCCGGGGATTGGGCGGGACATAAGCCTGAGACTCGCGCAAGTCAAGAATAGCTGACTCTAGGGCTGAAGGGATGGGCGATGGAAAGCGAATGCAATTGCGGCGCGGTACGGTATCCGGTCGAGGGCCAGCCCAGACGGCCTCAGCCATTCATATCCAGTTTTTTAAAAAGCATCCTGCGCAGCGCTTCTTGGCGGATCTTGTTTATACCACCGGTCGTGCGTGGAAAGGTAGGAAGGCAGGAGACTGAAACATCATGCCCAGACGGCAGAACTGACAATACCGCGCAGATTGTCAGCTCATCCGGCGGTGCGGCAGATTCCAGCGCCAGAACAATCTTGGCAGCGCCGCCCCGCCTTTGCCCGCTGAACAAACAAACCGCAGAAACCGCCAACTGGTTGCGGATGGCATCTTCCAAAGGCGCCGCTGCGCGCTTCTGTCCGTTCAGAATGATCGTTGCGTCCACGCGACCCAACAGCCGTATCCGCCCGTCATCCCGCCGCGCCGCCAAATCGCCGGGATAAAGCCAAGACCCGCGAAACACCTCGTTCGGAGCCGCCTCGACATAACCCTGGCAGTCACCAGGCGAGAGCCGGATGCGAAGCTGGCCTTCGCCTGACGGTTGATCTTCCTCGTCAACAATCTCAACCTCTGCGCCCGGTGCAGGTTCCAATCACGCGAATTCTGTTGGATCGCCAGCATGATTAGCGATGAGGATGGTCCTGTTTACCTCGGTTGCAGTGTAGATGTTCGTTAACCTGTCCGTGACGCAACTCACGGCAGACTCCACCGTCGCTGGTGATGTGAATCCGCCGGATGTGATTACCCTTGGCCCGCTGATCGGCAGCGCGTTCTCGCCACACCGATTCACGAAAGCGTCAAGCTGATCAGGCAACAAGAACGCTTGATCAACACCTTCCTCCACGAACCGGTTAGTAAAGTCTGGACGTCGGTCGATCACCACCCGCCCGCCGGCCGCCCAGACTGCCAGCGGGAACTTGTACCCCGCGGCAGTCCAAAGGCCGAAACCGCCGATATGAAAGCATGTCTCGGCTGAGAAGCTGAAAAGCGCCGCGCGGGCCTCTGCTACGGCCAGTTCAGCTCTGGGATCCATGCGAAGGACTTTCAATCCGCCAGTGGAGCCTGAAGAGATGAGGTGATGCGCACCATCCCGGGCCAATGCTTGCGAAGCGACACCAGGCGGTGCTGGCTCGGCGATATCGATGTCCCCGCCCGTCGCAGGCGCTTTGTTGGCGTAGATAACCAAAGGTCTGTCAAACGGCAAAGCGTCAAGAAGCGCTGGATCGTCCGTCGCAGAAGTGTCGATGCCGCATCCACGCAGCGCTATCATCGCCGCCCATGCGTCACACGGATGTAGCCAGAACAGAGTGGCTGCTGATGGAAGGGGCACAGGCAAACGTGCTATTCGCTCGCTCATTAGTTCTATCGTCGCCTGAAATTCGGCATATGTCAGGTGATGGCCTTCGACAGAAATCGCGACCTGTTCAGGGGTTTCTTCCGCCCTGGATTTGATAACATGGCCAAGCATTGAAGTTTCGACCCCTGACTGGTTTGACGACCGTACTGCTGCTTAAAGACCAACGAAGAATGACCGGTCACTGATTGTCAGATAACCGCATCCGGTTGCAAATTTAGCATACACAACCTTAAGCATATATAGCCTCAAGGGGAACCGACTTGCAGAACAGAGAGAAAGCGATGGAAGGCGGATGCAATTGCGGCGCGGTGCGCTACAAGATTGAGGGCGAGGCCGGGTTTTCATTCTTTTGCCAATGTCGCCGCTGCCAACGCGCAACCGGGTCGGGCCACGCGCCAGGCATGAAAGTTGAGCGTGAGCAGGTTTCTGTGACTGGCAAGATGGCCAGTTGGTCGACCAAAGCAGACAGCGGCGCAGCGGTT
The DNA here is from genome assembly GCA_938092015.1 of uncultured Paracoccaceae bacterium. Lineage (GTDB taxonomy): Bacteria > Pseudomonadota > Alphaproteobacteria > Rhodobacterales > Rhodobacteraceae > Pikeienuella. Next base: position 17,343 of record CALKOT010000011.1, on the reverse strand, counting down.
AGCCATGAGTTTTGTGGGACCTGCGGATCACCGATCTTCTAATCCACCGACCGTTTCCCTACGTCGCTTAGCGTGTATGCGGCCAGCTTGGACGATCCGTCTGTCTTCAAGCCACAGACTGTGATCCGTACGGATGACGGTCAGCCATGGGATCATGTTGATCCTTCGCTAAGATAGATTGATCAGATTTTGAAACGCCGCCTCACCACGATTGTCGTCGCCAGTTGATGCCGTGCGCGCTGCAATAGATGTGCAAACGCAGATGGATGAACGAGAAAAAGGGCCAGAGGATCAGCGCCTACGCTTTCGCATCGGGGTCAATCTGGGTGACATCGTTGAAGATGACGGCGATGTCCTTGGCGATGGAGTGAACGTCGCCGCCCGGCTAAAGGCGCTGTCTGCACCCGGCGGCGCTTGCATTTCGCGATCCGTCTACGATCAGTCGCGGGGCAAAGTTGATACTTAGCTGACCCCCATGGGCCCGCAAAAGGTCAAGAATATCCCGGAACCTGTCGATGTCTGGCGGGTTGAGATTGAGGGCGCCGCACCTGCGCCCATGCAGTTTGAGCTGCCGGATAGACCTTTCCTTATCATCTTGCCTTTCGCCAACATGTCTACAGATCCCGAACAAGAGTTCTTCTGCGATGGGATGAGAGAGGATCTGACGACCGAGCTTAGCCGGTTTCGACGCCTCTTTGTAATTGCACGTAACACCGCCTTTACCTTCAAAGGCCGCAATGTGAATGTGCGTGAGGTATCGCGTGCGTTAGGCGTTCAGTATGTTCTGGAAGGCAGCGTTCGAAGCGCCGGAAAGCGTCTTCGCGTAACTGTACAGCTGATCGACGCCATCAATGACCATCATGTCTGGGCGGAAAAGTATGACGGTGATGTCGAAGATGTATTCGACTTTCAGGATCATATCAGCGGCCAGATTGCATCTATTGTAGAGCCAGAGGTCACAGCGGCAGAGATCAAACGCGCCAGCAGACGACCCTCGGTCGATCTGACTGTCTGGCAGCTGAATTCAAGGGCAGAGTATGAATCAGGCGCATTCAGCCCGGACAGCTTGCTTCGCGCCAAAGCGTTTGGGGAACAGGCTTTGGCGCTCGATCCTGAAAATGCTGACAGTTGCTGTGCTCTTGCGCAATGTCATGCGATGGAAACGATTTACGGCTGGAACCGGCCTGCGCCGGAAGCAATGAAAATGGCCCTCGCCGCAGCGAACAAGGCAGTAGAGCTCGATCGCAAGAACGAATGGTCGTTGAGCGTCTTGGGCCTCTGCAAATACTTCACCAAGCAATTGCCGGAGGCTGAGGATCTGTATCGACGTGCGATTGCGATCAACTCGAACCATGCTGGCGGCTTAGGGGTTCTTGGTCAGGTGCTTGTTTGGCGGCACAAATTTGACGAAGCTGAAGACTTGCTAAACCAATCCATTAGGCTGAGCCCACGAGATGCCTTTGCCTGTATTCACATCTGTCATCTCGGCTTTTCAGCATTATTTCGCAGCGATCCGGCGAATGCGCTGCTTTATGCTGAGCGCGCCTACGGTGATTACCCAAACAATCCCGTACCTCTGCGGTTAATGGCCGGATCGCTTGGCCTATTAGGTCGACTGGACGAGGCGCGCGAAGTGCTGAATAAGCTGACGCTGCTTGCGCCTGGAATGACGATCTCTCTAACCAGCGATGCAGTGTTTAGCGGGTTGCAGGAGGATATCGAGCTCTATTCCGAAGGCCTGCGCCGCGCAGAAATGCCTGAATAGCCCCTAATCCGGATAGACCGCCATCCAGCTGGCGGCGACATCATCCCACTTGAACCGCGCTTCGGCCAGCTCGCGCCCTTTGATGGAAATCGCCTCAGCGCAGTTAGGATTGTCCGCGAGATCGGTCATAGCAGCAGCGATGTCCGCCACAACACTCGCTTCATCTGTCGGCTCAACATAAACCGCGCCATCATCAGTCGACAGCGCGCCCGGCCCACCCCAGCGCAGGGTGATGACGGGAAGGCCGATCATCATGGCTTCCTGCATGACGATCCCATTCGCCTCAGCCAGCGAAGGGAAGACATAGGCGCGATAGTTTTTGAAGCCGCCCACCACATCGTCATAAGGCAGCCAACCGAGGAAATTCACGCGGTCCACCACGCCGAGCGACGTCGCCAGCGCCTCTAACTCAGCCCGTTTTTCGCCGTCGCCCGAAATATCGAGCTGAATGTCCGTCGTTTTCGCCAGCGCCTTTAGGGCGAGGTCGATGCCCTTATGATCAACCATCCGTCCTGAGCAGAAGAACCGGTTGTTTCGCCTCTCATTTCGAATGCGGTCATGGGCAGAGATGTCGGGGCTGACCCCTGCATCGACCACATCGACCAACCGATCTTCACGCGCCCCCGCCATCAAAAGCGATGCGCGTGTCCGTTCATACCCCGACACCAGCAGCGCAAGCGCGCGCTTCTTTTCAGAGAACAGCGCCTTTGACAGCTTTTGCAGCGAAACATGCAGCGTCTCGCGAATGCGGTCCTTGGCTGACATGCGATGCTTGAAGGCGGGTGGATAGAAGATATTGCCGGTCATTGGACCCGCCACAAAATCGAACCCATCAGGCGGCAGACGAACAACCACCGGCGATACCGGCGCTATGTAATGCAGGATGACGGCCTTTGGGTCGAACCCCCGGCTGATTATTCCTGCAGCCCAGCGATTGAAATCGAGATTCAGAAACGGGCGCAGGATAACGCTGTACCAAAGCAAAAGCTGAAACCAGTTGTCATGAACCATCACGTATTCATCGGCTTCAAACGTGGTCTCAACCGCATGGGCGCTTCGGGCGTGGCAGATGATCTTGAACCGGCGCCCGACCTTTTTGAGATACAGTGCGAACTGAAGGGCTTTGATCGCCTCACCGCCCATCTTGTCGGTCACGTTAGGGGAAATCAGAAGAACGGTTCGCACAGGTTCGCCCACTTAATCATCGGTGCGAGGTGTAGAATGGATTAGCCGGTCTGGATCAAGCGAAGTTTATCACGCGCCAGTTCGGAACACCTGTTCCAGCAGCCAGCGCCAGTTTTCCATAAGCCACCGCCAGACGATGGCGATCAGATCGTCCTGCACCCCGTCTTCACGAAACGCCCATGGATCATCGAAGTCCCCATCCCACAAACCACGACGGGCTTTTCGCGCGGCCTGTTCTTCGGACGCGTATCGCAAGGAATAGCTGAGAAAGGCGCGCGCCCAGCCGGATGAAACCATCGCTGCGCCAAGGTCTGTATCGCTTGCGTAACAGATGGCCACGTCGCGGCCATAGCGATCGGTTTAAATGCTTTCGCAGGTGACGCGACCTTTCGCGACTTTTTTCATATGTCGCTGGGCGAGGCGTCCGCAGGCGTATGTCGCGCCCGTGCGATCCAGACAAGACTGACCCAGTTCAGGCGCATCGATGCCATAGATCCTGATTTTCGTTCCAGAAATCTCAAGGCTATCGCCATCCACGATCCTGGCCTGACCTGTCAGATCGTCCTTCGCCGCCCAAACCCAGATCGCAAAGAACACGGCGATCAGCATCGTCATGCGGATAAACGGCGCGCGCCAACGCTTCATGATGCATCCTTCGGCGCATCTTCCAACGCCTGCCGCGTTGTCTTCAGCGTTTCGAGAAACCGCTGGCTTTGGGTGATACGCGCCTCAACCTCAGAAATTTTGCCCGCCAGAAACGCATCGCCGTCAAAATCATCGCCATCAACCGCCGCCAACTGACCGATCAGTATGGACAGGTCCGCCAACGTCACGCCCGCGGCCTGCGCGTCGCGAATCAATTCCAGCGTCAGAACCGCGTCTTCGGGGTAGATACGATAGTTGTTTGTTTCAGCGTCGCCTTCCTGCGACTGGATCAGGCCGCGTCGCTCATAGAGGCGAATGGCGTCGCGGCTGACGCCGACACGGTGGGACAGTTCACCAATTCTCATGGCGCTTCTGAACCATTGACTTTGGTCCATGGTTTGCAGTCTATATGTTTCATCATCTGATGTGTATTCAAAGGAAATCGCCATGGGTCAACGTTGTCAAAGCTGCGGCATGCCATTGTCAAAGGATCCCAAAGGTGACGAGACCGAAGCAGATGGTGCCCTTAGCACGCAGTACTGTTCCATCTGTTACAACGACGGCGCATTTGTGCATCAAGGCGTTTCGGCCGAGGAATTTCAGCATCACTGCGTCCAGGCCCTGACGGACAAAGGCATGCCCCGCATCATGGCGTGGCTTTTCACGCGCGGCATCCCGAAACTTGATCGCTGGCAGGGGCACGGCGCTTAGGCCGCGCCTGCCTCAGCCTCTATCTGGGCGCGGGATTTCTTGGCCCGCTCTGTAGCCGATTTCAGCTGGCCGCACGCCGCCATGATATCCTGCCCACGTGGCGTGCGCACGGGCGAAGCATAGCCAGCCCGGTTTACGATCTCAGCGAATTCTTCGATTCTGTCCCAGTCCGACCGTTCATACGGCGCATCGGGCCAGGGATTGAAGGGGATCAGGTTGATCTTGGCTGGAATGCCGCTGATCAGTTTTACCAACCGCCGTGCGTCCGCATCCGTGTCATTCACATCTTTCAGCATCACATATTCAAAGGTGATGCGTTCGGAATTCGACAGCTTGGGATAGTTGCGGCAAGCCTCAAGCAGCTTTTCGATGTTCCACTTTTTGTTGATTGGCACCAGCTTGTCGCGCACTTCATCGGTCGTCGCGTGAAAGCTGATCGCCAGCATGCAGCCAATTTCTTCGCCGGCGCGAATGATCTCAGGCACAACGCCAGAGGTCGACAGCGTGATGCGGCGACGGCTAAGCGACAGGCCCTCATTGTCCATCGCGATCTTCATCGCGTCACGGACATTGTCTGTGTTGTACAGCGGCTCGCCCATACCCATCAGGACGATATTGGAAAGTAGGCGCTTGTCAGCTGCGTCCTTGCCCGCGCTTTCCCATTCGCCCAGGTCATCGCGGCAAACAAGAATCTGACCCACGATTTCACCCGCCGTCAGATTGCGGACGAGCTTCTGCGTGCCGGTGTGGCAGAACGTGCAGGTCAGCGTGCAACCAACCTGGGATGAAATGCATAACGTGCCGCGATCTTCTTCGGGGATGTAGACTGCCTCTACCTCATGTCCGCCGTCGATCCGCAGCAGATACTTGCGCGTGCCATCAACGGACACTTGCCGCGTGACGATCTCAGGCCGGGCAATCCGGAAATTCTCCGCAAGGAAGACCCGAAAGTCTTTTGAGAGGTTTGTCATCAGATCAGCGTCAGAAACGCCTTTCTGATACAGCCAGCCCCACAGTTGGCTGACCCGCATCTTCATCTGCTTGTCCGGCGCACCAGCTGCGAGAAGCGCATCGCGCAGCTGATCACGGCTAAGGCCGATCAGATTCGGCTTCAGCGTCTTCGGCGCGATGCGGGGCATCGTGCGGCTGTCAGGTACAATCGCGGTCTGTTCGGCCATCAGGCTCTCCAACGAAAAACACCTCTCTCCGATTGGGGAGAGGGCGCTTCCTATAGCATAACTCAAGTCACTTACAGAGTTTGCGCGCCTCGTTGATTGCAGCGGTAAAGCCGCGCAGGCTGAACGTATCTGTCGTCGTCGTTCCCCGCGATGACACACCGGATACTTTCGCATCCAATCCCCGCCGCATGGCCGCAACCAACTTGTCGTCGCTTTCCGCGCTATCAGTCCAGGCGCCTTCGCCTTCGGTGAACATCTCATAGGTGTCAGACTCGATCTTCATCTTCACCGCGCTGTTCTTGCGGAAAGGATAGCCTGCCATCATCGAAACTTCGTTCTTCACCCGCTCACCCGGGCGAATGGCAACCATCAGAAAGATGTCGCCTCGCTTAACCGAAACCGGGCTACCGGCCCGCTTCGCCGAAGACGAAATCGGCTGGCTGACTATCCAGCACATACGATCCGCCGCAGAGCCCTGCTTAAAGATGCTCCAGTCTTTCTTTTGTGCTACCGCGTCGCTGACTTGCGCGCGCGCTGCGCCAGAGGTCATCAGCGCCGCCATCAGCACAAATCCAAGGAATTTGATCACTGCGTTCATTTCTGCTCTCCGCCTAAACCTGCGCTCGGAACGTAGCACGTCCACTCTTTGTGCAGATATTCGCGCAATACTATGACAAAATGCAGGGTGGACGCCAGCCTTGCGGCGCCGAATATATAGGGTTGGGAAGACAAACCGGGACAGCATTGAATCTTCGATGGAAAATGGCGACGAAACGCTGCTGAAAGCCAAGGATGACGCGAAATTGATCCTGCGCATCGCCAAAGATCGCGACAGGGACGCATTTCGCGAACTTTATGAGCGATATGCAGGCCGGATCAAAGGCGCAATGATCCGAAGCGGCGCCCGAAACGATGAGGCTGATGAAACTGCGCAGGAAGCTATGCTGGCGATCTGGCGCAAGGCCGACACCTTTGATCCTGCCCGCGCACCCGCCTCAGCCTGGATATTCACAATCGCACGCAACCGGCGGATCGACATGCTTCGGAAAACCAACCGGCCAATGCCTGATCCGAATGATCCGCTATATGCGCCCGATCCGCCAACGCCCGCCGAGGCGGAGGTCGCAATCGAGATGCGGAATGCAAAGGTGCGCGACGCCCTGTCCAGTCTCAGCACAGATCAACGCACTGCCGTACATCTGGCTTTCTTCGAAGGTCTCAGCCATGCAGAAGTCGCCAAAAGCATGGATACCCCCGTCGGCACCGTAAAGTCGCGCCTACGCCTGGCGGCCGCCCGTCTGCGTGGCGCGCTCGGCAACGAATTCAAAGAGGAATTGTTGAATGACTGACCCTGTTCTGGTGACGCAGACCCGCGCCGGATACGTTGAGCGTGCGCATCACGGGCGCGTTGCGATTGTCGGACCTGACGACGACCTAGCGTTCGCGCTGGGCGATGTCGCCGCGCCGATGCTGCCGCGATCTTCGTGCAAGATTCTGCAGGCGATCCCGATGGTAGAAAGCGGCGCCGCAGCCACCATGGGCCTGACGTGGCGCCGACTGGCGCTGTCCTGCGCATCACATCAGGGCAGCCATTCCCACGCATCTCAGGCGCAGGAATGGCTTGCCGAAATGGGGTTGAGCGAGGCTGACCTTGAATGCGGCCCGCAACCCCCAAACGACGAGACCACATTCTATGACCTTCGCGGTCGGAATGAGGCGCCCAGCCAGCTGCACAACAACTGTTCAGGCAAGCACACCGGATTTTTGTGTCAGGCCCGCCATTTAGGGGCGCCGACCGAAGGGTACATCGATCTCTCACATCCCGTGCAGCAGCGCGTTGCAGAAGTTACCGCCGACCTTGCTGATGAAGACCTTTCAGCCCATGCTATTGACGGATGCTCCGCCCCGAATTTCGGCGTCAGTCTGACAGGGCTTGCCCGCGCCATGTCGCGAATTGCTTCCGCCGAAACATCGCTGAAAGGCGCCCGGGCCGAAGCTGCGATCGCCCTTCGCCAGGCGAAAGCCCTGCATCCATTCGAAGTCGCAGGCGAAGGTCGCGCCTGCACTGATCTGATGCGCGCGGGCGACGGCCTTGTCGTAAAGACTGGGGCCGAGGGTGCATTCACGGCAATTCTGCCAGACCGGGGCCTTGGTATCGCACTGAAGATAAACGACGGCGAAACCCGTGCGGCTGAAGCGGCGATGGCAACAATCCTGGTCGCTCTTGGGGCGCTGGACGCCAACGATCCCAACGTTGCCAAGTGGATGAGTTTTGACCAGGTCAATCGCCGGGGCATTACCTGCGGCGAGACGATGGCTGTGGACGGTTTGCGAAAGCTCACCCTAAATTAAGACCTCAGCCCCATAACCTGCATCGGCGGTGTAATCATCGGGAGAATGGGATGTCTGCGCAGGTGATGTTTATGGAGGCGGGTGAAGGCAGCGTGCAACTTGAACGCGCTGCGATGAAAGAATTGCGCGATACGGTCGGGCAAGCTGTTTTTGACGAACTGATCGAAGATGCGATCTTTGAAGTGACCGAACGGATCGCGCGGATCGAACAGCTCATCACTTCGGGCGATCTTATCGCCATGGCGCCGATCGCACATGATCTGGTCGCGGTCGCAGGACAGGTCGGGATGAGTGGCGTCAGCGAAATTACCGCCAGTCTGGAAAGATGCTGCCTGGATGAAGCGACAGTTTCTGCTCAGGCTATTGCGCATCGGCTAGCTCGCGTCGGTGAGGCATCGCTGGTCGCAGCCGCTGAGATGAGCGTTGATCTCGCGACCACGGCGAATGGGCGCCACGCAATTTGAGGCAAGGTTTCATCAGGCCTTGGTCTTAAGTCACACTCCGCCAGCCTGCGCCGGTTGGCTGTTGGGTTGGGTCAAATCCGTATATCCAGTCCAGTGGCGCCAAAGCTGTTCTGGCGGGCAGCAAAGACGCAGCATGCAAGCTGGCTTTCGCGCGCAAACCATTCATATGGAACAAATCAGCATTGGCGCGCGCCTTCGCTTGAATTTTGGTCGCACGCGGTTTGCGCAGGTCTTCATATCTTTGCAAAGCGCTTGTCAGGCTGGGGTTGGCTTCAACACATTTTGCTAAAACAAAAGCATCCTCAAACGCCATTGCCGCGCCCTGCGCCATAAAGGGCAACATCGGGTGGCACGCGTCGCCAAGCAATGCCACAGGACCATCAGACCAGGTGGGCAAGGGTTTGCGGCCAAACAACGCCCATAAAAAGCACTGATCCAAATGATCGATCAGCGTTGTAACGTCAGGGTGCCAGCCATCAAACACGGTCCGCAACGCGGCCGGATCGCCGGGATGCGTCCAGCTTTCATCACGCCAGTCGGCCCGCTCTTCAACTGCAACAATGTTCACTAGATCACCGCCCCGCACATAGTAGGTGACGAAGTGACGGCCCGGCCCGGCCCAAACGGTGGCGCCTGGGGCCACCAATCCATCGGGAAGGATGTGCGCTGGAATCAGACCACGCCATGCGACTTGCCCAGTGAATTCAGGCGCTTCTGCGCCCAGCATCTGTTCACGCACTTTCGATCCTAGTCCGTCAGCGCCGATCAACAAATCGGCGTCTGCGGAAAGGCCTTCGCCAAGCAAAAACGCTGCGCGATCGCGGGATGCATCATAGCCCTGCACATCGGCGCCAGTCTCAATCACAACGCCTGCCTTGACCGCAGCTTCAGTCAAAATCATCAAAAGGTCTGCGCGATGGATGTGGATGTAGGGTGCGCCATACCTGCGCTGGCACATATCCGTCAGCGGGGCGTTCATGTAGCGTTTTCCGGTCCTGTAGTCCCGGATCAAAGCCGTCTCAGGTTCAAACCCCACCCGAATGACCTGATCATCGATGCCTAGCCATCGCGCTACATGCATCGCATTCGAGCTTAGCTGGATGCCTGCGCCCACCTCGGTCAGCGCCAATGCCTGCTCAAAGACGCTTACGCGCACGCCGATCTTGGAAAGCGCCAACGCCGAAGCGAGTCCCCCCAGACCGGCCCCTGCGATGTTTGCAGTGATAATCACGTTAGAATGGGCGCTCTGTCTGGCGTGACTGGGCCTGACTGCGACGTGGGCTCGAAGTGACCTGATAGGTCTGATTATCGGTTTTGGTGGACGTATCCATGGTTCAGCGCTTAGCCGGAAACCGCTGCATCGACAAGTTTGCCGTCAAAGTCCGCTGATCGAAACCACGTATCTGTTCTCTCGCCCCCTATGTGAAAGCGTCAAATGTTTGAACGGCGCACAGGCGCAGCAAGATCAAATCGCCATCAGGGTAAGCGCTTTCGATTTTGGCCGCGTAGCCGAGACAAGCCTCGATACGATCGCCCGAAATAGGTACAAATCATGAATACACTGTGACGGCCACACTCAACATGTATATGTTTCAATGGCTTAGTTCTACTTTCACATGTGAAAGGTTTTGGCCTTCGGATGGATCACTGTACAAAGGGCCTTCCGCGCCATCTTCCAAAGCACGATGCTGTAACCGCTGCCTTTCTGAAAATAGGCGTTTGATCGTTGGTCGAAAATCAATTGACGAACCGGTCCTCTGAGGACTAACCAGCCTTTAGCGCAGTTGGTGACGATGGCGTCGTCACCTGTTCACTCTGCGCGGTCATCTGGCGGGCTTTGCCCAATGGATGATTTGTGTCCTGCACGCCCGGATGAGACGCCGGGCGCGGATCATCACATCGCCCCGGTCCTTGTACGAGGATGCGAACGATGTTCGATACTTTTGACAGACTTGAAACCTTCACTTCCCACAATGGCGACAAGGCCTCTCTGCCGTTCAGCGAGGCCGAATACGACCGTCGTCTGGCATCCCTGCGCCAGATTATGGCCGCGCAGGATATCGGCGCAGTGGTGCTGACCTCCATGCACAACGTCGCCTATTACTCCGGCTTTCTCTACTGCGCGTTTGGTCGGCCATACGCCTGCGTCGTGACGGCGGACGCCTGCACCACGGTCTCGGCCAATATCGACGCTGGCCAGCCCTGGCGCCGTAGCCATGGCGACAATGTCATCTATACCGACTGGAAACGGGACAATTACTGGCGGGCTGTCGGCTCGCTCGTGAGCGCTTCGGCCCGGATCGGGATTGAAGGCGATCACCTGACCCTCGCGGCCCGCAACACGATGGAGGCGATGCTGGGCGAACGCACCCTGATCGACATCGCCCCCGCCACAATGGCGGCCCGGATGCTGAAATCGGACGAGGAAATCGCCCTGATCCGCGAAGGCGCCCGCATCGCCGATGTTGGCGGCTACGCCGTGCGTGATGCGATCAAGGTCGGAACCCGAGAAATCGACGTCGCCATGGCGGGCCGGGATGCGATGGAGCTTGAGATCGCCCGCGCCCATCCCGACAGCGAAATCCGCGACAGCTGGGTCTGGTTTCAGTCCGGCCTCAACACCGACGGCGCACACAACCCTGTAACGACCCGGGCGCTTGAGGCGGGCGACATCCTGTCGATGAACACGTTCCCGATGATTTCCGCCTACTACACCGCGCTGGAACGCACGTTGTTTCTTGGAGAGCCCGATGCAGACAGCCTGCGGATCTGGAAGGCCAATGTCGCGGCGCATAAATTGGGCCTCAGCCTGATCAAGCCAGGCATTTCCTGTTCAGCCATCTGCGCAGAGATTAACCGCTTCTTCGCCGACGAAGGCCTGCTGCAGTATCGCAGCTTTGGCTACGGCCACTCTTTCGGGGTGCTCAGCCACTACTATGGCCGCGAGGCAGGGCTGGAACTGCGCGAGGACATCGACACTGTGTTAGAGGCAGGCATGGTAGTGTCGATGGAGCCGATGCTGTGGGTCCCCGAAGGCCAGCCCGGCGCAGGCGGGTATCGCGAACATGACATTCTGGTCGTCGGGGATGACGGCGCCGAGAACATCGCCGGCTTCCCCTATGGCCCGGATGCGAACATCGTAGCGGCTTAAGAAAACTGCCCGGTTCAGGCGCGTTCTGCCCTGAACCGGGCGGCCCATTGCTGACTAATCTCATCCGCTAGCTTGGCGGTCGGCGTCTTAACCGCCTCCGCCAAATTCGGATCAAGGCCCAGCGCCGCCAGAACCCGCGCCAGCGCGTCCTGCGGATCTGCCGATAGGTCTTCATAAATCAGGCAAAGCGGTTTAATCCCCTCCCGCGCGAACCAGTCCGGCCATTCTGCGTCCAAAGCCGTGAGCGTCTCGATTTTGTCCCGAATTCGCCGGGCGTCATAGGCGGGCGGGCAGGGCGGCGCCAATCTTTCAAGCTCAGACCCATCTGCGTTTCTGTGCCAAAGACCTGTCTGCTCAGCCTTCACCATCGATATGGCCTGGGCCAGCTTATCCCGGCGACTGAGGTGGATGTAGAGCGTCTCACCAAAGGCCGCGCGGATGCGATCTGCATCCGTTGGGACGCCTGGAAACAACGCCGCCGCTTGCTCCATGAAGGAAGCAAAGCTCGGCCTTTGCATGCGAAGGCCGAAGATGCCGGTACCCGCCTCGCCCTTCTTTTGCGCGGCGGCGAGAACCGCTGCGGCGGCTTCACGGTCTGACGCATAAGCCTCGCGCGTCAGGTCGTGATCGCTGAGCCATTCGTCCAGCGATTGCCGGTGGAGGTATGAGTCAGGATTGCCCGCCCGCCCCGTCGCCGCAAGCTGGCCGCATAGTAGCGTGCTGCCGCTGCGGGGCGCGGTGCATATCATGTAGGAGCGGTATTTGGGCTGCTTTGGCATGGCGGCCCTTTATGTCAGTGACGGTCGGGCGATCAGCTTTCAGCCGCCGCCAGACCCTTGTCCATCAGCGCCTTGATATCAGATTCAGACGTTCCGGCGATGATGCGGCCAAGCTCGTCCTCACCCTTCAAAACAATAAGCGTCGAACGGAGCGGAATGTTACGGAAAACAGCAACATCGTCCTGGCCGTATTTGTCCCAATCGACCCTTACAAAGATCATCGCGTCGTCATAGGCAGGGTTCGCTTCGCGGATGGCGTTGATGACACGCTCCTGCCGGTGACAGGTGCTGCACCAATCTGCGGCGTAGTCGACGAAGACGGTTTTGCCTTCGGCCAGCGCGGCGTCGATCAGGCCAGGCGTGTAGTCGATGGTTTTGGCGCCTGCCCATGCGGCGGGGGCGATCAGCGCTGCGGCTGCGGTGGAGGCGATAATTGTACGGCGGTTCATGGGTATGCTCCTTTTGTCAGAGAGATACGGATAAGTCTTGCAGCCAGTAGGGCAGGTTTCGCACCGCCCAGGCCTCAATCATATGGTGGACGCCCAGCATGATCATCACGCCAACGGCTATGAAGACGCCGCCCATGATGGGTTTGGACCGCTCGGCGATGGCGCGCAGGCTATTCGCGCGTTTTCGGATCGCTTCGCGGGTGCTAAGGCCGATGACTAGTATCAGGGTCGAAACGCCGAGGGCAAAGAAGATCATAATCGCCAGCGCCTTTCCCATGCTTTCGCCTTGAGACGCGAGCGCAATGCCGCCACCCAGCGTCGGACCGATGCAGGGCGACCAGACTGCACCCAGCAAGACGCTGCCAACAAACTGGCCTTTCAGCCCGCCATCGCCTGAGGCGGTCATCTGGCTGTCGGCTTTTGTCGAAAGACCCGCCGCGGCTGTTTCGAATTTCGCGGCGAAGGCGGGAATGATCAGGATCAGGCCGAATGCGATCATCATAGCGGCGCCAATCTGGGCCAGAAGCTTTTCGTTCAAGCCGATGGCATGACCGACGCTGGCGACGAGCATGCCAAAGACCACAAAAGACAGGCTCATCCCCGCGGCCAGCGCAATCGGCCCACGCCTGTCAGCGTTCAGGGCTGAGACGAGGACGATTGGCAGCACCGGAAGAACGCAGGGGTTGATTAGGGTCAGCAGCCCTGCGCCATAGGCGAAGATCAGTTCCAGCATGGCTCAGTACACATTCACATTTCTGCATGCGTTCTAAGGTCGGCAAGGGAAGAAGGCAATTCACGCGGACAGAATGTAGTTCACAGATGCGTCAGGTTGCGCGGCCAGCAATCTCACCTGCGATACGCTCAGCATCGACATAGACGCCCCAGATGAATGATGACCCTCGCATCGAAAGCCACGGCAGACCCAGAAAATAGACGCCTTCTACTTTTGAAACGCCCTGATCGTGGAGCGGCGTGCCTTTGGCGTCAAAACTGTCGACCTGCAGCCAGCCAAAGTCCTGCCGATACCCAGTCGCCCAGATGATCGTCTTGATCCCCTCGGCGGCAAGGTCGACTTCAAGCGTGGGGTTAGTCAGGCAATCCGGGTCAGGACCGATGATCTTGACCTCTTCCTCAGGCGGGTAATCCGCGCCTTCGCGCTCGACCCAAGCGTCAGCCTCAGCCAGCAGGGACAGGTAATTCTCGTCACCTTCGTTCACGTTCTGCGCCAGATCTGGCTCAAAGCTGATCTTCCCATGCTTATAGGCCTTGGTCATACCAACAAGGTTCATGCCCCGATCAGCGAACTTGCGGAAATCCACCGTACGCCCACCATAGGCGCCACTCACAGCAATCGTGACGTGCTCACGGCCTGCGGGGGGCGTCTTCATCTCCCACTTGCCCAGCACGCCCAGCCAATAGACGAAATCCTTGCCGCGATAGCTGCGTGGCGGGCGGTCGTGAGGGCCAACCGAAAGAAACACCTTGCGGCCCGCGCGCAGCAGTTCATCAGCGATTTGCGAACCAGATGAGCCTGCACCGACGACCAGCACGGCGCCTTCGGCAAGCTGGTTTGGATTGCGGTAGGTCTGGGAGTGCATCTGGATCACCGGCGCATCGGCGGGCATGACGGGCGGGATTACCGGGTCCTGAAACGGGCCGGTTGCGACGACGACATTTTCGGCGTGAATGACGCCGTCAGATGTCTCAACAATGTAGCCGCCATCCGGGTCATGCACGGTGCTATTAACCGTGATCCCGGTGCGGACGGGCAGGTCATGCTCTCGAACGTAGTCTTCAAAATACCGTGCGCAGCCGTCTTTCGTGGCGAAATCATCGCCGCCGCAATCGTCGAAGGTTTTGTCCGGGAACCTGTCGTGCCAGGCGGGGCCGTTGGCGACGAGACTGTCCCAGCGGGCAGTGCGCCACGCTTCTGCAATCCGGCTTTTTTCCAGAACGACGTGATCGACACCTGCACGATGTAGGTGGCCACTGACCGCCACGCCCGCCTGACCGCCGCCAACGACGACAGTATTTACTTTTTCTGCGGGCATTCGAACCTCCACCATCTGACAGGCCGCTTGGCCATTGCGCTGTTTACTATGCGCTTTAGCGACCCGAAAACATCATTTCAGAAAGCGATGATTTGGGCGATGCTAAGCTGGCATGCTGCAGGTTCGCGGCAGCCTAAGCTTGGTGCAGCATCTCAAACCCAGCGAAGATCATACGGCTGCCATCGAATGGAGGGCCACTTTCCGGCATCGCGCTGGTGTCCTGCATCGCCGCGCCCATGCCCGCCTCAGCCGTCGCCTTGTCGGGCCAGATGATCCACGAGACGACGATGCTTTCATCCGGTTTGGCTTGCACGGCTTTGCGGAATGAAGTGACTTCTCCTTCCGGCGCAGTGTCGGACCAGACGTCGACGACAGAAAGGGCGCCGTTCGCTTTGAAAATGGCGGCCATTTTTTTGGTCATTTCCAAGTAGGCGGCTTTGTTGGCGGTGGGTACGGCAAGGACGGCGCAGTCAATGTGGGCCATTTGGAACCTCTTGGAAAGAAAAACGGCGCAGCCCCAAGGCTGCGCCGTTTAAGATTAACAAGTCGGTTAACGTTAATCTCTAAGAAGTTCGTTGATCGACGTTTTCGACCGTGTCTGCGCATCAACCCGCTTCACGATGACGGCGCAGTAGAGATTTACGCCATTCTTGGATGGCATTGAGCCAGAAACAACCACCGAACCCGAAGGCACTTCGCCGTACGACACATTTCCGGTTTCGCGATCCACGATCTTTGTGGACTGGCCGATAAAGACGCCCATGCCCAGCACAGACCCTTCGCGCACGATGCAGCCTTCGACGACCTCAGACCGGGCGCCGATGAAACAGTTGTCTTCGATTATGGTGGGGCCGGCCTGCATCGGCTCTAGCACGCCACCAATTCCGACACCGCCGGACAGGTGCACGTTCTTGCCAATCTGGGCGCAGGACCCGACCGTGGCCCAAGTGTCGACCATGGTGCCGGTGTCGACATAGGCACCGAGGTTTACGAAGGACGGCATCAGCACCACGCCGGGCGCGATGTAAGCGGATTTGCGTACGATGCAGTTCGGCACAGCACGGAAACCTGCGGCTTTCCAGGCGTTGTCACCCCAGCCAGCGAACTTACTGTCCACCTTGTCCCACCAGCCGCCGCCCTGTGGGCCGCCGCCCTGCAGTTCCATATCCTTGATACGGAAACCCAGAAGGACGGCTTTTTTGGCCCACTGGTTTACGTGCCAGGATCCGTCGCTCTGCTTCTCTGCAACCCGCAAACCACCGCCATCAAGGGCGTTCAGCGTGTCTTCGATGGCTTCGCGCTGCTCACCGGTGGTGGCGGGCGTGATGCTGTCGCGATCTTCCCATGCGGCTTCAATTGCGGCTTCAAGCTGGGCGTTGGACATCGGGCGAACCTTTCGGGCTTTGTTGACCTATTTGGCTCAGCCTATACGACGGGGGAACGGGTGGCGCAATCAGAGGGAGCCTTGGCTAATGAACGTAGAGAAGGATAAGCGGATTTCCATCTTCAAATCGATTTGGGATGATCTGAAAGGGGTAGAGGCGACGCCTGTCACAGCCCAGACCCAGCATCCCGCTTATAAGCTGCCTTATGTTGACGAGACGTTCATGCGGTCAGATGCCCTGCGTGGCGTACGCCTGATGCTGGAGCTGCAAAAACCTGAAGCGATCATGGATGAGGCCGGGATCGATAGCACCGTGGTCCTGTTCGGCGGCGCCCGCATTCCAGAGCCTGCCAAGAAAGACACGGCGCGCACAGAAACGCTGGCGAATCTTTCGGATTTCTATGCTGAGGCAGAGAAATTTGCAGCTTTGGTCACAAAAGAAAGCATGGCCCGCGACGGCAAGGAACTTGTCGTAGTTACTGGTGGCGGCCCTGGCGTGATGGAGGCGGGCAATCGCGGCGCAGTCGAAGCAGGCGGCAAGTCCATTGGCCTGAACATAGTCTTGCCGTTCGAGCAGGCGCCAAACACGTATGTAACACCTGAACTGTGCTTCAACTTCCACTACTTCGCGATCCGCAAGATGCATTTCCTGATGCGTGCTAAATGCATCGCAGTGTTCCCGGGCGGGTTTGGCACGCTGGATGAGCTGTTCGAGACACTCACTTTGATCCAGACCCAGCGGATGGAGCCAACGCCTGTGCTGCTGTTTGGCGAGGCGTTCTGGCGGTCAATCATCAACTGGGAAAACTTGGCTGACGCTGGGACAATCTCGGCTGAGGACCTGGATCTGTTCAGCTTTGTCAAGACGGCCGATGAGGCTTGGGCGAAGATCAGTCATCTTTGATTGTGGGTGCAAATGGGGGCTTTGTGGACGTTGGCCTAAACGCGCCAATGGGACGTGCGACTAGCACAGCCCGCGTCCGCCCACCCCCGGGCGGACGCATTGCTGAGCCCGCAAACATTACCTCTTCGGGAGATTTGGCGCTATAAACTGCCAAACACCACCGTAGCATAGTCGTCTGTGATTTTCACCCTAACGAGTCAAATTTCGTTCGCGATCGGCATCGTGCTCAGATTGAGGCTTCCGGTTTCCGGTTCTGATTGACAAGGCAGGCCAGTAAACAGAGGCACAGAAGCCTGAGCCACCTTGCCAGTAGGCGCATGTTTTG